>CALGNZ010000106.1 GCA_937957915.1 uncultured Granulosicoccaceae bacterium
ATATGAGAAGAACAAGTGGAAGCGCAGAGTTTTGCATGCCAATGAAGAGGACGTCGACATTATTCGGTGCCCGGGTAAAGAGCAGAGACAAGGCATCGAAGTGCTGAACGGAACGGCAACTATCGACAGTCAGTGGCGTCGCTTTGCCAATGGCTGGATTGTTACGATCGCACTCTGCAACGCACAGACGATGGCCCGAACCTCAACGGGCGCTGAGTATTTGCGTCAGCGTGCAGAAAAAACACTGTTCGAGGCAAGCCTGCGTTGTGTGATTGATGCAGGCGAGATCGGGGTCTATCCGCGTGTTGATCGCAGCCTGCTCGACGATGAGGAACAGGAACTCGAACTACAGTACGCGCGCCGCAACATCTATGCAATCGGACACGGGTGTGCTGCCAACTGGCAGGTTGATGCCAACGGCACTGTGGTCAGCCTGCACGCCGAGCCTATGCCTGTAGTGGAGGTGCCGCAGATGACGGCAAATACCTACTCCGGTGGCAATGCGGTGCTGTCGTTGTCTGCACTGGCTCACATTGAACAGGCAGACGATACTCTGCAATCAGAGTTAGATGAATTCGTTAATGACTATCGCCAGTGGATTGCCAGCCAGCAGAGCGATATCGGTAATCGGGCAACCGATGATCAGCCGGCTGCTGCACGCATCGTTGAGCGCATGAACACAGCCGTAATACGGATGCGAGGTGGATTGCATTTGCTGCGCGATAATACAGAGGTAAGGCTTGCGTTTGCACTGGCCAATCGCGCTATGCTCGATCAGATGCGCCAGCACGATCTTGTACAGGACAACTATCGCAATGACGATGTCTATCGATGGCGGCCGTTCCAATTGGCTTTTTTGTTAACCACGCTACAATCAGCGGCCGACGAAGACAATGAATTTCGCGATACCGTTGACCTGATCTGGTTTCCCACCGGAGGCGGCAAGACCGAAGCCTATCTCGGACTTATCGCCTTTCAGATCGTGCTGCGACGACTGCGCCACCCCGATACTGGCGGCGGCACAGCCGTTATTATGCGCTACACACTGCGATTACTGACTCGCGATCAGTTTATCAGGGCGAGTCGCTTGATCTGCGCACTGGAACTTATCCGCTTGCAACGCCACGACCTCGGAGCCGAGCCGATCAGTATCGGCATGTGGGTTGGCGATGCCACCAGCCCCAACACATTCGAAAAAGCAACCGAACAGATCCGCACTGCGATCGATGCTGATGAGGCTCCCGAACTGGTAATAAAAGAGTGTCCCTGGTGCGGAGATAGTTTTACAGCTGCGCGCAACTATGTTTGTTCCGATCGCAAATTTCATTTTCACTGCCGCAATCCAGGGTGCGACTTCGCGGCGACACCACAGCGTGCGTTGCCGTGCAACATTGTTGACGAAGCGCTTTACCAAGACCCACCCACCATGCTGGTTGCCACGGTGGACAAGTTTGCCAGACTCGCCTGGGAGCAGCGCGCCAATGCATTCTTTGGTGGCAACAGGCAACGCCCGCCCGAGTTGATTATCCAGGACGAACTCCACCTGATTGCAAGCGCGCTCGGCTCTGTCGCAGGTTTGTATGAAGCGGCTATCGACACCGTCTTACAATTGCGTGGCGTGCAGCCAAAGTACATTGCGTCTACCGCGACAATTCGCATGGCAGAGCAGCAGGTAAAGCGACTGTATGGCCGCGATGTTGCGGTGTTTCCGCCTCCGGGCCTCGACTGCGATGATTCCTATTTTGCACGCACGGTGCCGCTGGAGCAGCGGCCCGGCCGATTGTACGTTGGCTATTTAGCGCCACTGCTCAATCGTCGGCAATGCCTGGCGCCGTTAGCCGCAGCACTGTTAATGGCACCGCATGAATTGTTTAAAGATGCAGCAGACAGGGAATCAATACTCGACGCATGGTGGACGCAAGTGGTTTATCACGGCAGCCTTGCCGGCGTCGGCAACAGCCACACGGCATTTGCCAGCGATGTGCGCGATTTTATGCAGCTGTTGTTCGGAACCACTGGCACAGACAATCAAGACGAAAACAGAAATAAACCTGGCCGCACAACGCCGAGCATCGCACAGCTAACCAGCCTGCAGTCGGCAGCACAAAACGCTAATATATTTGCACGCCTGAACCACCCCCGTACAGAGGATGGTTGCCTCGATGCAGTGCTGGCAACGAATATGGTTTCAGTCGGCCTTGATGTCGGGCGTTTGGCATTGATGGTGATTAACGGACAGCCTTTGACAACCGCAGAGTACATTCAGGCGAGCAGCCGTGTGGGGCGCAGTGACACACCGGGTGTTGTGTTCGCTAACTACTATCGCGATCAGGCACGCAGCCTGTCTCACTACGAGAGTTTTCGCCCTTACCACGATGCATTTTATCGCTTTGTTGAGCCCACCAGTGTTACACCCTTTACTTATCAGGCGCGGCTGCGTGCACTGCACGCAGCGCTGGTGATTGTGATGCGACACGGCGACGACAGCTTATTGGACAACAGCGCTGCAGGCAGCTTTGATATCAATCGCGCCTCTGTCAAAAACGCAACCGACCTATTCAACAGACGATGCACTGCTTCAGCACCGGATCAGAAGGATGAAATTGCCAGACATATTCAGGCGCTACTGACCGACTGGCAAAATGAAGTTGACAGTTGCAGCTCGGGCAAGCGCCAGCTGAGCTACCAGGCACCTGACAATGACAACCGTCAGGATCGCCTGCTACACAATCATGGTGATCGAATACCCGGTTTGTGGGCAACGTTGCAGTCGCTTCGCCATGTTGAAAATACTGCCCTGTTAAAGGCGCTCTGAACGATGACAGATGAGTTGATTCCGATTCGACTGTCACACCTGCTGGGTCAAAGTGGTGTGGGCGCAATTGTGCGGGGGCCGAACGGATTGGTTGTGGTACAGGATACCCGGCAATGGACCGATCGCCATGGCCATGTCACCGGTAAAACGATTCCCTATGTAGATCGTGTACGTGCAGCGCTGGACATCGATCAGGAACTCCGCGAGCCACCGGTAGCAAAGGAACTGGCCAACGGTCAGGTTGACGGCGTTGTGGTGCCGGCCACCCGATTTCCATCGTGGATGCACTGCCCGGCTTGTGGTGCTTTGCATTACCGACCGTGGCAGGCAAAACCGCCCAATGACGAGCCTCGCTGTGATCGCGAGGCCTGCAAACGCGGACCAAAACTGGAACAGGTGACCTGGGTGCTGGCACACACGGACGGACACCTTGCCGATGTCCCGTGGCATGTTCTGACACATGCCGACGCGCAAAATCCGCAGCAACGCGAGTGCAAACACCGCGACCAACTGCGCCTGGTTGAGCGAGGCTACGAAAATCGAACGCTAGTGTGCGGTGTGTGCAAAGTGACAAAAGTGTTTACCGGCGCCGAGAGAGTTTTCTTCGGCAACAGACGGATGCAACCCTGGACCAAAGATGATCATGTATCCACATCGCCGGTCACTGACGGTAACGCCGAGCAGCTAGCTGAGGTACTGGCAGTGAATGATACCCGCGTTTACGCCCCGGAAGCTGATTCTGCCCTGGTTATTCCACCGGAGTCCCGGGTACGGAAAGGAACTGTGGTTGATCGACTGTACCGAAACTCCGAGGTACGCAGCCAAATAGATAATGCACGTATGCCTCTGCAGCGAAAGAGTGTTATGCGCACCCTTGCCGAAGAATATCGATGCTCAACTACCGATATCGAGACGGCGATAACCGATATCGAGCAAGGCTACCCACTGTACGGCGAGAACCCCACACCAGGTCAGTTACTGGAGAGTGAGTTCAAAGCGTTTCTTGAGATACTGCCTGATCAGCGCGATGACGAAGATCTGGTCACCCGCAACAACAGCGATATATGGAGCGCACTTGCGACATCTGAAACTGTCAGTGGCGAGCAGCAAAACATAGTAGCCGGCGTGCGCCACCTGGTGCGGGTAGACCGCCTGAAGGCGGTGAAAGTATATCGAGGTTTTAGCCGACTGGGAGGTGACTCCGTAGCGCCGTGTATCACAGGCGAGTCAGACTGGCTACCGGCAGTCGAGCTATATGGTGAGGGAATCTTTGTTGCGCTCGATGAAGGTCGACTCAGTCACTGGGAACACTTACCCGTTGTAGAAGAACGGCTTCATCAATTTAGCCTGCGGTTGGCCAGCGCAGGACAGCGACAGCCCAACCCATTGACTACCCGGTTTATGCTGCTGCACACGCTTTCGCACTTGCTCATACGGCAAATCGAGTACGAGGGCGGCTACCCGGCGGCATCATTGGCTGAACGCATCTATTGCTCAAGGGCACCCGTGCCAATGGCCGGAATTCTCATTCATGTGGCGGTTCCCGACATTGCCGGTTCACTGGGCGGCCTGGCCGAGTTAAGCGAGCCGCGCCGCTTTCTACGCTTGTTGATTCGAGCCCTGGAACATTCGCGCTGGTGCTCGCTTGACCCGGTTTGCGCCGAGCACGAGGGCCAGGGGCCAAACCTGCTCAACCGGGCGGCATGCCATGCCTGTGCTCTGGTGCCGGAGCCTGCTTGCGACTATGGCAATACCTTGCTTGATCGCGCCTTCGTCAAGGGTGATGCCAGCCTCGGATTACCTTCTTTTTTCGGGTTGACCTAGACGTGTTTCAGGATGACAAAGACGTGTCCATTGACCGTACACGACGCTTCACCCTACCCGGCATCCATGAATTGAACAAAGACCAGGACGAAGCACTGGCCTTGCCTGTGACCGGGCAGCATCTGATTATCGGTGGTCCTGGCACCGGCAAATCAGTGGTTGTGCTTTTGCGCGCGCGAAGGCTGAGTGAGGGTAAAAAAATTTATGGAACGCTGGTTTACAACCAACTGTTGCATCACTCCAATCGCCATCTGTTTGGTGGCGACCATGCTTTTCCGGCAATGACCTGGGACAGCTGGTTCCGGCGACATTTTCACCGTCGACTGGGAACAACCATACCAACGCTGGCGTCAGACAAGCCCGGTGGCTACCAGGCTATCGACTGGAATGCGGTGGTACAGCAGGTGCAGCATGTGGTTGACGTTGATATGCAAAGCGATAAATACATCGTCATCGACGAAGGTCAGGATATGCCACCGGCTTTTTATCAGACGCTGATCGCTCTGGGCTTTGAGAACTTCTATATTGCCGCAGACCAAAACCAGCAAATTCACCCGGACCGCTGTAGTTCACGCCGCGACATTGAAAATTTGCTGGCAATTACCACGGAAGATACACTGGAACTGAAAATCAATTACCGCAATACACAGCCGATTGCCGCGCTGGCACAACACTTTTATCCGGCTGACCCCGCCAGCCCGAAGCCGGCTCTGCCTGAACTCGAAACTTCGGTCACCGCACCGGAGCTTTGGACCTACGATACCGCTGACACCGTGCCACTGACAAAGATGGCAGACAACATTTTACAGCTGAGTGACCGCAACCCGCGCAAGTTGATTGGAATCATTACACCGGATAATAAAATTCGCAAAAAATTCGAAACAGCGCTGCATCAGGCCAACCCGACTCTGGATCATGGCAAGCCACCCGTGCAGTCATTTGGTTCCGGCCAGCGCACCCCGCTCAACTTTGCACAGGGAGGCGTGATGATTATCAACGCCCAGTCGTGCAAGGGGCTGGAGTTTGATATCGCTATTCTTGCAGATATTGATCAACACCAACCGAAGCGCGACCCTCACACGCTTAAAGCCCGGTTTTACGTTATGGCCGCACGGGCGCGCGAGCAGCTAGTGCTGCTTCGAAGCGGCCGCGCCTGTCCTGTCGTCGACGGATTGCTTCCGTCAGATCCGGCGCTTCTGGTCAGAAAATAAATGATGGCTACCAAGAAAATGGCAAATAAAACATCTACCAGACGACCAACCGAGCGTCTCTGGCATCTGGTGACCAATCATCAGAATATGCTCTATATGCTGGCTGCAGGCATGGTGATGGAGCCTGCAGGATTTGGTAACAAATACTACGCTGATACGCTAAAAGACTACCCGGGGCAAATACCGCTATTTCGCGACAAAGCAGGCATCCCGACTGACGCCTTAATGCATTCTGTCAGTGAACGCACACACTTACTACCGTGTATCGCATCATTCAATTTAAACGACATATCCGGGGAACTCACCATGCTTGCGCACAAGGGTAAAACGCGCACTCGCAAGGTAAAGTCTTTGCCTCAAAGAAAAGGCAGTAGCGAAGTTGCAGCGCTGATTCCCGCACCGCTGCCCTTGTCCTTGCTAAGCGCTATCTCTTTTCGTTCAGACAAGGAATTGCAAGCTTTCACCACTGCCGCCAGCGATGTTGCAAACATCGACATGTCCTGTTTACGGGTTGAGGTATCGGAGCCACTATTCGCTCAGGTGCAAGACGACAAAACCTGGCCACTACCAGGAGATAACGCCGGCCTCTTTGGCGACAGTCGCATACCAGCACATGGGTTTGCGGTAGGTGGTGCTATCGCAATGTTGTATCACCTGGCTAATCGAAGCGATGCGGGGCTTGCGACATTTCGGCTGATCACAGACCCGGAAACAACAGATGGCCGTGACTCCAGGTGCAGTGACCCTGGGTGCAGTGACCCGGTACTATCAGAGTTTTCCAGCTGGTTGCATAAGGGCAAAGTGTCAGAACGGGCCGATTCACGCGCCCGCTTGTATTGGGGTGTTGTCAATTCACTGATTGACAATCGTGCTGCAGGCAGCACTAAAACACCCATTGACGTTACGATCGACTACCTGCAGGCGCAGCACGAACAAATCAATGATCCAAAAATCCGCCAGCGACTACAAAACCTGCTTAGCGATATTCGTGGTGCCGGCGGGCTCGGCGGCGGCACGATTACCGAGTTGCTTGAAAAGAACAATGGGTCTCTTTCGAGGCCGTTGCTGTTATTTAGCCTGCGAGAAAGTTGCGTCGAATTGCTGGAATTTTCTCATCCGTTAGTTAGCGATACCGAGGTGCTGTTGGCAGGCATTTTATTTGGCGTGCGAGAAGGCTGGTTGCAACTGCCAGCGGAGTTACGCGGAAGCGACTTGTCCCGCTACGTCAGCCACAGGATGGCAGCAGCGGAACACCGAATAACCAGTCAACTCAACACCAGTGCGACACCATGGCCAGTACCGCTTCGCGCGTACTTTACCTCCCACGAAACGTTTAATCACAAAGTAACCGCGGTGGCTATAGACATTGCGAGTCAGTGCGACTGGCACAATTGCATCGAATCTCACATTACCCTGCCGGATGAAGCATTACCGGAAACATTCAGCCGTCAGGGTCGGCAGTTGGTGTTACCGGGTTTGATCAACGTTCAAACCAAATTAAACGAAGAAAATTTTCTACAGTGGCTTGGCCAATGGCCACCCCTGCCTGCACAGATAGAGGCAGACGCGAGAGACAAGCTGGTTACGTTGCATGCCATAGAGGAAGAACCCGACGGGGCTGCATAAGTATGCGGATGATACCCGCACAACCACTGAACACAGGCAGTCGTGCTGAGCTGCAGGTGTTTGATCAACTCCGTGCAGCATTTTCAGCACCGGAATATCATACCTGGTTCGCTCTGCACTCGCTAAATCTGCCATGGCATGAGTACAAACGCTTTGCCGAAATTGACTTTATTGTTGCAGGGCCACCGGGCATATTCGTTCTTGAGGTAAAAGGCGGAGGTGTATCCTGTAGTGACGGCATATGGCAGACCACGAACCGACGTGGCGACAGTGTGCGCTTGCGCGAATCCCCGTTTAGACAAGCTCAAAGCGCACTGCACGGTCTACAGCAACGGCTGCCTGCCGCACTTTCCAGTGCTTTCACGATCGGCTACGGCGTTGTCATACCGGAGGTACAAAACCTCCCCGAGAGCGCCGAGTGGGAGCGAGCGGTACTCGCCGATGCTCGTGACTTCCACAACTTTGAACATTGGCTGCAACAATTAGTTGAGCATTGGCAGAAAAAGACCAATTACGTCAAGTGCGCAACGTCTGAGCAACTAGATCAATTACAGCAGCACTTGCGGCCTGAATTTGAAGCAGTGCCGCCTTTGCATCAATCAACCCATGCCGTTGAAGAGCGGATTACACACCTGACTACAGACCAGCTGAAGCTGGTGGATATAGTCGAAGCAAACTTTCGGGTAATCTGCACCGGTGGTGCCGGAACCGGAAAGACTATGATGGCACTGGAGTTGGCAAAGCGTTGGCGTGCCAGTGACATATCAGTCGCGCTGGTCTGCCAGTCCCCCTGGTTAAAACGCTTTTTGCAACGCCATGCCACCACAGGTTTGGTTGTTAGTCTGGTTGACAGCATACGGGTTGCCGCAAGGCGCGCAGGTATAGACAAGTTTGATGCGCTGATCGTCGATGAAGGACAGGATATTTTAAATAGGGAGGCCCTGACGTTACTGGGCGACTATTTGCACGGTGGCATAAATGAAGGTCGGTGGTGCTTTTTCCACGATCTTAACAATCAGTCAGGCCTGTGTGGCACTTATCTGCCAGAGGCATACGAACACCTTGAACGCGCCAGTTCCGCGCAAGTACCACTAACAACGAATTGTCGAAACTCTCTGCCAATACTGCAGCATATCCAAAGTCAGCTAGGTGCAGATTTGGGTCATGCCGGCGTGGGCGATGGCCCGGAGGTTCGCGTCTATACTGCATCAAGCACCAGTGATGCTGTCAACGCATTGAACCGGGAACTGCTGGCACTACTGGAGACAGAGGGTTTTAGCCCGGGAGATCTGGTAATACTGTCGTCTGTGCCATTTGCACAGTCCTGGGCGTCTTCCATTGACAGTCAGTTGCAAAAACTGGTTTCTGTTCTGGACGAATCATCCCCTCGCTATGGGAACCGTGATCGCATTGGCTTCGCACGAATTGAACAATTCAAAGGACTTGAGAGCGAGGTAGTCATAGTTGTGGATTTGGAACCACCCAGTGATAGCGTGAATACACATGCGCTCAACTACGTAGGGATGAGTAGAGCACGAGCGTTGTTGAGCATGATTTATCGCACGCGGCGTCTGGACTAGCCTGCATTATTTAAACGTCGGTCGTATCGCAGATAGTCTGGATCAGCAGCCGAATAGTCGCGCATTCTTCTATAACCAACTGAAAAAATCACAAGCCATACTAAATCGAGCACCCCCTTCGCCCATAGGGTTTGTTAAGTGGCGTCCAGCCAATTTCGCACACGCGCCATTAGCAGCCGTGGTGGTGACAATTGCGTCTGAGTCTAGAGCCGCGCCAGTGGATCACCATAGTGTTGGTAAGCTGCCCACAAGTGCTTGTAACTGGCACGACGCTCATAGAGAAACTTTCGTGTCACCAGCAGCGCTTCTCCCAGCGACAAACTGTCTTCCAGAATGCCTTTATAGAAGCTACCGGCGAAGTCCATTGCACCCCGGTCATCCACTTCCCATGCCGTACCAATATAGTTTCGCACGCCTTTTTTGAAGAACTCATCGGCAAGTGTCGCAAGCAATCCGGCATCTGCCCCTTCATAATCGGTTTCTCGACGCCCTTGCAAACGGTTCGACGTACGTCCGGACAGACAGGCATTGGCCACAATCAAATCAGGCGGATTGCGAAGGTTTTCAAGTTCATACGCCGTAAGCAGTTCACTACCAAACAACCAGCCCGCACGGGTAGGATCGTCTTCATCGAAATCACCATGTCCGGCATAGTGCAGCAGTGAAAACTTTTCCAGCGCCAGCAATCTGAGCACAGTAAATCGCGTGGCGGCTTCAGAGACTGGTGAACCCGGGCCTGCCGCTTTAGTGCCAGTCGAATCAGTGCCTGTCGAATCAGAGCGGCCGAGCTGACCCGGGAGGCCAATAAGCAGAGTGACATCAAAGCCGTTGCTTTTCAGAAGTGCGGCGACGCTGAGTGCCTCACTGCGTGCCGCAGGCAGATCGCCTGATGGATCACCTATCACAAGGGCTTTTCTCGCCGTTCCACTCGGCGCCAGGTTCGAGAAGGCCGGACTGTAGGCAGTCTTTAATTGCCTGGCCACCGCAACATTAAGCCCCAGGCACGATGGATCTCCAGCATCGAAGTCCTTGCTATCGTTGGTTGATAGCATCTCCCAGTGCACACCGGCGAGCCTTCGATCCAGATCAAAAACAACAGGGCGGTTGCTTTTAAAGATAGCTCTAAATTTCTCCGGTATTAAAAAATTGCTGAGCAGGTAGCTCAACTCACCCATCAACTCGGTATCGGGATCGACACAACGAGCTATCAGCTCTTTTATTATCGGAAAGTCTGTGCGCAGCTCTTCCTGTGGTATTACCGCCGTATCGGTAATTGCAGACACGCGAACACTCTTCGCCAGCCGCGTAAAAGATATTCGCTGGTAATCCGCCTGCGCTGACGATTGTTCAGAGCCCAGCGACAGTGAGTATCGCTCCAGCACCTGCTCTATTGTCAGGCCAGAGTCGGTAGCGCTATCTGCAATATCACTGTTAGCCGCACTCAGCTGACCCTGCAATTTTTTGATCGACCCCGTTGCCGCCTTTTGCTCTGTTTCGGACAGAGACAAACTGCTCATCAATTTTTGTAGTGAGATATCTCCGTCTGATGATTTTAACGCTTCAACACCGGATGCAAGAATCACCGATGCAGCCAACTCCTGACTCACTACGCCATTGGTACCGGTTACCAGCGCACTGGCGGGCTGTATCCTGACAGCGGAATCCACCGAATCAAGTGCAGACACAACGCTTTGAATCCGGTGGGCACGGCTTAAGTCGAGTTCTACTATTTGTACCTTGTGGATATTCGAAATCAGTCCGCTACTCAGCGCGTCAGACATACCCTGCAACAGACAGTTTACGCTGGTCTCTACAGACAGCGCGCCGGTACCAGATCCAATAAGCACCGTGCTGAGAGAGTAGATATTCGGCAGACTACCGGCAGTCCAGGCCAAACTGCGAGCCAGTGAACGCAACCCGCCTTTAGTAAAACCACCCGGCACTCCCATCCCTGCAATTGCGACCAGCTTCCTCGGCTCATCCGCTCTGGGATAAAAATAGACATCACCGATCGCACCGCGTATCAGGCCACGTTGTGAAAGTTGCCTCAACACCAGATCAGCAGGCTCAATACGGGGGAGCGCTTTCCAGTTTGCCGATGATATGATCGTATCAAGGGCTCTTTCCGATTGAGCAGGTAAAACATTTTCATAGTGCCCACAGCAAAAAATATCACCATCGCCGTGACGAATGTCCCCCCAAACCACTTCAACAGTCAGAATTGGCCCATCACTTGAGCTGGGCATCTTCGATATTGCACCAGCTGACCCGCGCGCTTCTGTCTCTGCCCTGGTACCCTCGGGCACCAGCACTTCAGCTACACGCGATTCATTGTCAGGCCCTTGTGTTATAGCCGGCACGGTTACCCTGCCTTCCTGGCTTGTGCGGGTTGCACCCGCCAGCCAGTTACTCAGCAGCGTGGCTACCCGTGACTGAAAAAAGTAAACCGTGTGGTAGATGGTGTTGTCATTGGAGAACAGGCGACTCTCCACGAGACGTGCCGCAGGCTGTGGGTCTATTACAAACATGGATTCTGAGTTGACGACCAGATCGTTGGCCTCTCCCATCAATCGATCAACAAGCCCATCTCCGATTCTCAGCAACATACCTTTGCCAAGGCTGGATGATGACCCGCTATCGGCATCAAAGTCCGAACCAATCGCATAGTACTCAGCAAAGCCAGGCAGGCCTCTGGCGCTATCTACGGTATTAAGTTGCTTCACGATGTCACCAGAGGGCCGCATGGCTGCAAGCCCGGGTACACCGTTTTCCTTCACCGCGTTAACCACAATGTGCCTGACCAGTGAGCCGATGCTCTGGATAACCACATTGACAGCAGTCAGTGACGAAGCCACACCCAGCAATCGCCCTGCCCCTGCAGCAAGGTTAGTATAGAGATCGATTAGACCGTGCCAGTTCTCTTCATTGGCAAGTTCAGTTCCGCCATTGGTACAGCCGACCATCACGCAACGATTAAACAAAAGTGTTGCCGATTCCTGTGGAACAACAGCTTCCGTCAATGTTCTTAACACCAGCCCGCCACGACTAAAAGCAATTGCATCAAAAGCAAGCTTGAACGACCGTTCACCCTGCAGCTCCACCAGTTTGCTAAAAATCTGACGGGCATTCTGCTCTGGTGTCTCCGACAATGTGTAGTGATCAAAGCCGACAATCACATCATAGTGTTGCATGGCCTGAGCAAGAAATACCTTTCCCTCGGCTGTTTCTGTCAATGCGCCAAAGCTACCTTGTGTACTGCTAAAGGTGCCATGTACCAATAAAAGAATTCGAGCATCCCTGTCATTCGGCAACTTGTCTGCCGGATACTGCGGTACAGCCTTCCACGCAAAGGTGGCGCCCTCTGATACCAGCAACATGGGCCCCGGTTTTACACTGTGCTCCAGCTTTTGAGTGAGCACACCTGTAACAGTCCGTGCGATAAACTTGAAGACAAATGCCTTCACTTTGCCAAAAATAGATTGCTTTATAAACTCGACTAACCCGCGAGTAGTTGAGCGAGTAGTCTTTACCGCCACCCCGTCTCCAATCTGCAGAGAAAAGGAAACGTTATTTATCTGGCGGCCACTTCTGTTTTGCGATCTCACACTCGCAGACTTATCCGGGTAGTGCCACTCAAAGACGCCATCAACTTCAATCAGCAGCGCGGCGTTTTCATCGGCCTCCAGTTCAATATCAATAGCGACAGTATCAACTGACGATCGTGTTGTTCCCCGAGTGGTCGATCTATCATCAGGAAGGTCGAGCGAAAACTTATCAACCAATACAAATCCGTTTTCAGCATTAACGTCTTTCCAAAGCGCATCGGTCAGTAGATCTCTGACGGCGCTGGCAGATCGGCTCTTAGCCTTTGATCGCTTTTTGGACTTAGATCGGTATACCCGCCCTGGCTCCTCGATATAGTCAGGGACTGTCAGCTTTACCGCACCATTCTTACGTGAAATTGTTTTCAGCTCGCCTCCCTACAGATTTGGAATCAAATCAGCTTGTTGCACACGTGACATTGTCAAGTGTAGTAGAGCCTGCGAACGGACCCATCACCCTATTGGGTCATTTCATTACAGATTTTACGGAAACTCCGCCAAGCACAGCTACATTGACCATAGGAAAGCCGGATGCCGGGCGATTCTACCAGCGTCGATGGCGCAATTGACTGCGGCGAAAACTGTACAGCTGTTCAGGCAACGCTTGCCGGCGCAGTCACAGAACCCGTTTTAGAACGATTGTTCAAAGTATCAGAACGCCGGTTTAAGCTGTGTTATGACATCGAGGATCGATTTTTATACCAAGCCGTATATATTGACTGCCGCTGACTGTTCAGGCGTGAGCGCAACTGGAAATTTCCTGTCCCAACCAGGGCCTGCCTCGAATTTCTCCAACGCGGCTATGTTGGCTATGGCGGCTGTAGCTTCGATCCGTGTTACCGAATTTTCCAAACAACCCACGACCTCGCGGCACGAGGATGGAGCTGTTATTCATGCTCACGCCTGACCACGAATGCACGCTTCTCATCTGACGAAAACCCGGCATCCCGGTAAAACTGCATGACTGATTCCTCCTTTCTCCCAGACATAAGCATCACCTTATAACAGCCCTCATCCCAGGCCAACGATAAAGTGTACTTCAATAGTTTTTTACCGTACCCCCTGTTTCTATGGTCAGTATGAGTCACAACATTCTCTATCAGACAGTACGGTTGACCAGATCTGGAAAAATTTGGCACGACAACCTTTTGGCAGCAAGATACAAGCTGGCTTTCGATGGTCAGCCCTATGTATTGGATCAGACTACTTTTACGGGTTTTCTCCCATATTGATTGCATTGACTCTTCATCTGGTACCGGGTCCCCCGGATTGAGGTGCCCATATAGCTCAACAAGGTCTTTTATGTCCTCTTCGATTAGCGTTCGAATTTGCATTTCTTTTTCCCTATAACTGCCCACAGACAAGATGCTGAAATTAGTCATTACTGAGCAGCCATAAAGCTGCACCAGTAGAATCAGCCCAAAAGCCTTACCGTAGCACCGAAAAATCAGCATTAATACACTGACAAAGTTCTAACTTCATGCGCAGTTCTATGAACCCCCTGCATACATTAACTACTGAAAGGCAACCACCACCGACGTTAATCCTATTCACAATCGCGCCTGCTTAACCTGCACACTCGCCAGAGCGTTAAAAGCAATAAAACCAAACAAAGAAATACAAACCAGCCATTGAATTGCCAACTATTCGGGCTCTCACCTCCCCCCTTTCGCTAACAACTTTTTTACCGTTGAGGAGTGCTGAAATTGTACTGACTCATCGAAGCCAGCCAAAACAATATTTCACTTCGCACGACGCTGCTACATAAGTGCGTATCCTCTGATTGGCTTTACAAACAGAAGAATGCCATCACTACTCTGTGAGGCAAGTGTGAACCAGTCAGGCACCAATTGTTGCGGGATTGAAATCTGCCAGTCTCAGTTTCGAGACGGTGGCTCCAAAGTGCGAGACAAAAGGTCTCACGATGTTAAATTAGTGGCCAGAAACCTTCATCAATAACAACCCATAGCCGTCAATAGCAGTTGAGATAGTGCAAAGGTAGTTTTGCGTGAATACTATAAAAACCCATTTAACCGGCGTCCTGGCGATGTCTGCAATAGTAGCTTCCTGCGGTGGCGACGGTGATCACCGGGTCGGGATGTTCTCAGATAGCCCGGTAGGCGGGATACACTTCGAGACTCCAACCACCAGTGGTGTTACCAGTGCCGAAGGCCTTTTTGGCTATCGCGAGGGCGAGACCGTGATATTTAGCATCGGCAAACTGGCCTTGCCGGTTGTAGTAGCGTCCGAAATGGTGACCCCTCTGGACATGGGGATCGAGCCCGATATCCATGATCCATCGGTGGTTAATATTGCACGTCTTCTGCAGTCACTCGATGAAGATGGCAACCCTGAAAACGGTATTCATATTTCCGAAGACACAGCTTCGGTGTTTACTGATCCTGTTGTTTACGATGCCACTGATAACAGCGCTGTCGCAGACGTGGTTTACGAGGTCTACGGAGATGACCGGGCAGCGGTGACCGCTGATCAGGCGATCTCTCATTTTGTCGCTACGCTAAGTGCTAACACAGGTAGTAATGGAACAATTGATCAATTAACTTACCTGGTTGGTGCAGGAAAGGCTTTTGAAGGTGAAAGTTTGTATGTGGATCAGACCACCTTCTCTCTGACATTGGGGGGCGCAGTGCACACTGGTGCCACATCCGTAAATCACGGTGTATACCAATTGTCCGGCCAGCCAGATACCTGGTTTGTAGCTGTGGAAGAGACAACCGAGGGCAAACTGGCTTGCATCGAAAGAGCACCGGCTTCTCTTGCTGACTGTGAATACGGTTTGTATCACTTGTTCGAAGAAGAAGAACAGGCAATGGCGTTTAGTGCCGTCGAAAACAACTCGCAAGTTGAAACCGATAACCCGGCTGCAAACAATACCGAGGCCAATTCAGCCTCGGAACCTGAGGCAGGTGCTGCAACCGAAGCTGCCGAAAATACAACCGACACCGTTGATCCGGTTGTAGATGAATTAGTAACAGAACAACCGGCTCCCGCATGTCATAGCAACACCCTCGATAGTGACGGAGACGGTTATGGCTGGCAAAACAACAAAACCTGTTTAATTATTGTGGACGGTGAAGCCGTCGCCGAGAATACACCTGCCAATGTCGTGGAACCGGCACCGGCAACTGAAAGACCTACTGATGTTGTAGTGCCGGCTGTCGATCAGCAAACCGGGTCTGCTGCGCCATCTGAGCCTGAGGTGACTTCGGAGCCTGCAGCGCC
Organism: uncultured Granulosicoccaceae bacterium; assembly: GCA_937957915.1. GTDB lineage: Bacteria > Pseudomonadota > Gammaproteobacteria > Granulosicoccales > Granulosicoccaceae. Next base: position 15,902 of record CALGNZ010000106.1, read on the forward strand.
ATCTGAACCCACAGTGCCCTCTGAGCCTGAAGTACCATCTGAGCCCGAAGTACCATCTGAGCCCGAAGTACCATCCGAGCCCACAGTACCATCCGAGCCCACAGTACCATCTGAGCCCGAAGTACCATCCGAGCCCACAGTACCATCCGAACCAGTATTGAGTGTGCAGGCTTCAGACATAACGGACGTCATTGTTTTAACCGGTCAGGCTAACGCTGCGGGTGTGGAAACCGACTACGATGTAACACTTGATGCAGGAAATGAAAATCTGTTTGCCTTTAACGAAGATGGTCAGTGGCGGCCGGCAAATCTGAATCAGTTCTGGGATGCTAACTTGCCGTCGAACTATGCCTTAGTGGCGGATGGTCGAGAACCGTACAATAACCTGGTCTTTCAGACAGGCAAGTCACTGTCTGCCCAAAGCGATCGGGTCGTCGGCATCATACTGGTTGCAGCACCGGGTGAAGGCATCAGGAACTGGGACTACAACTCTGCGTTCTATAAGAAAATTCGAAACAAAGTGGCTCTGGCGTTAGCCGCATTGCCTCAAAAAGAGACCGTCGATGCGATGATCTGGATGCAGGGAGAAACTGACTGGCTTGCCGAAGGTACGGCTGATCCTGATGCAACCGGCTTTTCGTCCACAGATTCAGATTTCTACCGCAACTATTATCCAACCAAGTTAAATCAACTGATAGCGAATCTGCGCAGCGAATGGTGGTATGGACACAAAGCGCAGTTCATCTGTGGCGAAACAAAGAAAACAGACCTCAATCATCATTTGATGGCGTTAAACAATGATGGCGATGATCGCACATCCTGTGCCCGGGCATCCGACCTGCCAACACGCCAGAGCGACCCTTATCACAATCATTTCTCTGCTGAGAGTTTGAGAATACTCGGCGGTCGTATCGCCGAACTGTATCTATCGGGCGCCAATTGAGCGCTGGAGACACCATCAGCCAACAACTGCGGTAGTGCTCTGACGGTTCAACAACTTAACGTCAGGCGGATTTTATTGTCCGTACAATACGACCGCCAATTTCCTCACTTTCGAGTAACAAGTGACCGGCACGTTCGACAAAATAGTTTTTACAATTCGGAAGTCTATCAGCAAACATTCTTGCCGGATGTATAGGCATCAATGTATCAGACACACCATGCCACATAAATATAGGAGATTCTATTCTCGAATAGTCAATTCCCCAAGGACGTGACACCAACAATAGATCGGAATAGTGGGCCGCATAACCTTGTCGATAAGCCTCTCTAATATGCTCTACCAAGCATTCAAGCTGACCTTTTTTTGTCATATTATCCAATACTTTTATATCCCATTCGCACAACTGCGATCTTAATTCATCTATCACCCGTTCCGGTTTTTTCCGGGAGTGGCTTGCTACACTTTTTAAAATAGCCTTAAGTATCCAGGGGAAATATTTTGACATTACAAACGCCAGTTTATTTCCGATGGACATTCCTTTGAAATAGCCCTCCATTTCCGTCGGCGCGGCACTTGCGATTAAAGAGGTTGACAATACTCGACTCGACAGATTCGAGGCACACGCTAACGCATAGGGGCCACCGCCAGATACCCCAGCGACGTGAAATTCACGAATTTCAAGATCATCGGCTAACTCCTTGATATCCGCTGTAAAGCACTCGATGTGCCTACCCTTCACAGGACTGGACAAACCATAGCCCGGTCTCTTGGGGGTAATGATTCTTAGATTTTCTTTATCAACAAGAGGCTCATTCTCCAGACCGAATATCCTGGATCCGGGAGTACCATGAAATAAAAATATTGGCACACCATCAGAACTACCATAGTCGATAAAGCCTAACTTTCTTTCGTCACTTAATGTAAAGATGGAGTCTTTCATCGGACCTGCTTCTTTAGCCTGACACCAACAGCAACTTGTTTGCGGTAGTCAAAGATATTACAAGTGTAACGGTCTTCACCAAATAGGAAAGTTCCTCGAGTGGCCTTACACTGATGTGATGCTAAAAGTATACGCTGCTGGGCAGACTTACCTGACGAGCATCCACCAAACGCGGCGGGCTATCCTTTTTATTTACCACTCGCATAAACCAATTGATTTCACTGACGCTACCAGCAAAATATGGCGCCTTTCGATCACCTGCCCTGCTTAGAAATATAGACATAAGCAAGCAACTCAAAAAAAGCGACAGCACCTGTTACACAACCGTATTGCAAGGTCCATATCAGCACTACAGTGATTATCCCTGTATTTTCCTGGCCTTTAAAAATCCTTTACACTAACCCCATGCCCCTGAAATATTCACTCAGGCGGTTAAGCAATTCAACGACCTCTGGCCGATCACGGCCGTGCATAGTTGTCCAAAGACCAACGTTCCTTGCGTCCAATTCAATGTCCAGATCAACCGGTGCGATTTTAAAGCGTTCCTGAAATACACCTAGCTGCCGGAAAGGCAAGACACAACAGGCATTTGATTTCTCCAGCATTCGGAAAATCATATTCACATCACCAGTGTGTTCAATGGCCGGAACCACATCCTGTAAACCAAGTAAATCCAGAGTTTCACGCGTGCTGCCAAACAATCCGGAAGTCGCACCGATAGAGATCCACTGATGCTGTGACAGCGCTTGTGCGGCAACGCCTGTTTTGCCTGCGAGGGGGTCGTCCTCGCCGACAAAGACCGAGAGACGATCTTGAAACAGCATTTCGCGATGCAAAGTATCTTCATTGTGGTTCAGTTCATAAGGAATAATCACCACGTCCAGCAGATCATTGTGCAAACGATCAACCAGCTTTGCCGCGGTTTCACAAAAGACTTTAAAGCCAAACCCCGGACGATCGGTAAGCGATTGTGCAAAAAAATCGCCCATGATGGTGGCCGCTAGCATTGGACCGACCCCAATTCGTATCTCTCCCGAAAAACCGTGCTTCCATTGCTGAATTGCTGTTCGCGCACGATCGGTATGCAACAGGATTTCACGACCTTCCGCGGCCAGTTGTTTGCCAATCTCGGTTGCCTGGACTCCGTACCGCCCGCGTCGCAGTACTACGCCGCCAATTCTCTCTTCGATTATTTTTACCGTTCGAGATAACGTTGGTTGGGTTAAGTTGAGCTTTTGTGCAGCTTTAGTCACAGAGCCAAGTTCAACAATAACGGCCAACTGAATCAGGTATTTTGCATCCATCAGGTATAGACTTTATCTATGAGAGGTGCTGATTTACGAATTTTACATATTGCTGAATCTGTTGCAAGCTTTACAAAAAAGGGGACAAATCATAGCCACCGATAGCGATACTCTAAAAATTACGCTGTTAGGGACAGGGATACCCAATCCAGACATCAATGCGTTCGGCACAGCCACCCTGATCGAAGCTGGCTCCCAGCGCGTGTTGATCGACTGTGGTCGCGGGACGGTCATTCGCATGGCTCAAATGGGTTTCCCTCTGGGTTACATTGACACAGTGATATTGTCTCACTACCACTCCGATCACTACTCCGGCATTTTCGATCTGCTAATGACCGGCACTATTCAGCAGCCTTTTTCCAATCGTGGCGGCCCACTTTACGTTGTTGGCCCTCCCGGTGTTGTCGACATCGCAGAAGGCGCCTGGCTGGCTACCAAACCGGATCGAGAGATAAGAGTGGCCGACAGCGAGATCGACCCCGAGCACATGCGAATAATCCCGCGGGTGTATGAACAGGAAGGAATTGTCTTTGATCGTAACGGCTTGAAAATCACGGCAATTGATGTTGACCATGGCGAGTTTATAAAACCGGCCTACGCGTTCAGGGTTGAATATAATGGTCACGTGTTCGTGCATAGCCACGATACACGATATAACGAAAATCTAATTCAACAAGCCCAGGGCGCAGATGTATTTGTGCATGAAGTGGCTGCCGCAAAGCCGTCAACACTGGCGAACTATCCACGCGTTAAAGTGGCCATTGATCACCACGCATCGCCAACCGATGTCGGGCGAGTGTTTGCCCAGACAAAGCCCAAACTTGCCATGTTGACGCACGTGGTATTGCTGCCGCCAGACCCGATGCCCATCAGTGAAGTCACTGCCGAAATAGCTACGCAGTATGATGGAACACTGCTAGTGGCAGAAGACCTGATGAGCATTGAGATCGGTGGAAACATCACCGTTATTCCCTATCACCATGGTGGTCGTGGCCACAGCCTTATTGATCGATCATAAACAGAGATACTTCTATGCAAAGCGAAAATACGATGCCGGCGTACAATAACCTGGATGAAAAACTCAAGGCGAATGGTGGTGTGTTATCTCTGATGCGATCATCCAGCCTGGGCTCTGTGATCTTTCCAGGTATACCGCCCGAATTCACAAATTGGCGCGACGAGCAGCGCGCCTGGAAAGAATCGGTTGTACTGTTTGAACAGTCTTATCATATGACCGAATTGCATATTAAAGGTGCAGACGCCAAAGCGTTTGTTGCCGACTTTGCAACCAACAAATTCAGTGACCTTACACCAATGCGTGCCAAGCAAATGGTCATGGTTGATTCCAGCGGTCATTTAATCTCAGACTGTATCGTGTTTTGCGAAGCTGAAGATTTCCTGCGTGTCGTCGGCCCGCCCACGGCAAGTAACTGGTTGCAGTACAACGCCGGCAAAACGCATTTAAATATAGAAATCACACGCAATGAAAACATGATTATCCCGAGGGACAGCCGCGATGTATTCCGGTTTCAGCTACAAGGCCCCAATGCCCTGCCCCTACTTCAGGAAATAGTTGAAGGTGAATTGCCGGATATCAAGTTTTTCCATATCGGTGAATTCAAAATAGCAGGTCAAACCGTCCGCGCCTTGCGTCACGGTATGGCCGGACGTCCGGGGTTCGAGATCTATGGACCGTGGGATGCACAGGGTGCTGTCAGGGCTCGAGTCGAAGAGGCAGGTATTGCCTACGATCTGCGCAAGGCCGGTGCTATCACATACCCAACGGCAGCACAGGAATCGGGATGGATGCCAAGACCGTTTCCGGCCATCTTCCAGAGTCCCGAAATGCAGGGGTTTAGGGAGTGGCTGCCTGCAAATACCTTTGAGGGTGTCAGTTCCCTGGGGGGCAGTTTTGTATCAAACGCCATAGGTGATTATCAAGTCGAACCTTTTGAACTGGGCTATGGACCGTTAGTGCACTTTGACCACGATTTTCTAGGCCGGGAAGCACTTGAAAAACGCGCCGAGAAGCGGCGCACCAAAGTGACACTTCAATGGAACAACGACGATGTTTTTCAGGTGATGAGGCGCTCTATAGGCAACGAGCGGCCGCGCACCAAATTCATTGCGCTGCCGGTTCCCATGTATGCAACATTTGAATACGATCAGGTACTGCTTAACGACAAACCAATCGGTATATCTCAATGGAGCTGCTACTCCTCAAATGCCGGTGCAGTGCTGTCCACAGCACTTATTGACAATGAGCAAGTTACCATGGGTCAGGAAGTAACACTTATGTGGGGTGAGCCCAACTCACAACGCAGAACAGTGGAGGATCATGAGGTGGTAGGCATACGAGCGAAGATTGCACCCGTACCGTACTTCGAGAAAACTATAAAACGAGACCGTCCGCAAGCATAACACCACGCTGAACTTACGTATTTAGTGACTCGCGGCACCACATTTTTTGGAGGATTATCATGAAATCAATCATCGCTTTAAGCCTGGCAACTCTGTTGTTCGGCTCTGTGCAGGCAGCCGAAAATCTGACTGCGGAGACCGGCCCACCCGGTGGATCAATACATTTGGCCCTGTTGCACTTAGCGGAAGTTGCTGCTGAAACAGACATTGCCAACATTCAGGTAGCTGCCAGCCAGACATTGACCAACTCTGTACAAAATGTCGCGGAAGGCAAAACAGACATTGCCGGAGCACCCTACATATTGCCCTTCCTGCTGTCAGCCGGCAGAGGCCCCTACTCCAAACTGGGCGCAGAAAAAGGTGCTGAATTGGCGGCTAACCTTCGCGCTTTATATCCCTATACCATCGGTGTGTTCGCGCTCTATGCGTACGACTCAAAGGGGTTAAAAGGCTGGGAGGATCTCGAAGGCAGGAAAATCTACAATGGGCCACCACGTGGCGCTGCACTAAGCAATGCACGTTCTATCATCCAGTTAGCAACCGGCCTGCAGGATGGCACTGGATACAAAGGCATACAGGCGAATTGGGGACAGGCCGTAAAAACCATTACAGATGGTTCTGCTGATGCTATTTTACTGCCGGTCTTATTTCCGGATAATCGCATAACTCAAGCGCTGGCCTCAGGCAAAATAACCGTGTGGTCAACACCTAAAGACAAATTTGAGTCAGTACCGTTTCAAAAGTATTTAAACGCACCGGGGTCGGCGCCGTATACAATTCCAGTCACTGATGCGAGCTTAGGTGAAGGTGTTACTGTACTCAGTGAGGACGATACTTTCAGAGGACTGGCAACTATCGGGGGCGATGTCGTGAATAAAAATATGTCTTTTGATATTGCCAGGGCACTCACCAAAGCACATATCGACACACTCGACAGGCTCAGAATCAAAGCCCCGTTTGCCCAGCAGGCTGGCTACGGCATAGTGGATGTCAAGAAATCCGGCATGTGTGGTCCGAACCCGCTGAAATATCACGCCGGAGCCGTGGCGGCATGGGAAGAAGCGGGTTATGTCATCGACGACTGTGCTAAACCCTAGAGATTACCTGTATCACCATGGGGCATAGGATCGATCAATATCCTCCTGACAAGAGACCATACAGATGACCAACAACACAGCTGCTAGCGGGTTACCCTCACTGCCGGAAAAGGTACGCGAAATACAAACCAATCACTTCGACTCAACCATCTGGAATGATTTTAAATTTCGTGACGACGATGTCATCGTTGCCACCTATGGAAAATCGGGTACTACCTGGACACAGCAGATCATAGCCCAGCTACTGATGGGACCGGATGCCGAACTTGAAACCGGCATTATTTCTCCGTGGCTGGATCTCAGGGTGCCACCAAAAGAAGTCAAGCTTGCCGAGATCGAGGCACAACAGCACCGTCGCTTCGTAAAGACGCACCTGCCGACTGATGCGTTAGTGTTCTCTGACAAAGCGAAGTACGTTTACGTCGGACGTGATGGCAGAGATATCGCCTGGAGCCTGTACAACCACCATCTGAAGGGAAATGATTTCTGGTACAGCGCGCTCAACGACACACCTGGTCTGGTTGGCCCAGAGTTTCCAAGAATGGCGGAAGGCACTGACGCACATGCCTACTACACCACATGGTTTGAGAAAGACGGATATCCGTTCTGGCCTTTCTGGGAGAACATCAGAACATGGTGGGCAATACGACAGCTCGACAATGTCATGACGATCCACTTTTCCGATATGAAAGCAGATCTTGAAGGAGAGATGCGCCGCATCGCCACGTTTCTTGAAGTCAAGCACAACGAAGATGACTGGCCTGCCCTGGTTGAATACTGCACTTTCGAATGGATGAAAAATCACGGTGATCTAACCGCACCGCTGGGAGGTGCATTATGGGACGGGGGCTCTGACAGCTTTTTGCATAAAGGCGAGAACCGACGCTGGGCAGACACACTCAGCGCTGATGAAGTTGCCCGATACAATGCGCGCGCTGTAGAAGAACTGGGTGAAGAATGCGCCCACTGGCTTGCCAACGGTCGCCTTGGCTAAACTACACGCTGACCGCAAACAAACACACTGGAACAGTAATATGACAACTCCCCAAAATATCCTTGCCTTTGCAGCAAGTAGCAGCAGCACTTCCATCAACAAATCACTGGTTACCCATGCAGCCAATGTACTTAAAGCAGAACTACTTCCCTCAGCACAAATCACGACACTCGATCTAAATGATTTTGAAATGCCAATATTCAGTGTTGATCGCGAGCAGGCTGGAGGTATCCCCGAGCAGGCACAGACTTTTTTCAAAGCCATTGGTGACTCTGACGCGCTGCTAATTTCGTATGCCGAACACAACGGTTCTTATTCGTCCGCTTTTAAAAATGTGTTTGATTGGTGTTCACGAATTAACGCTGAGGTATTCCAAAACAAGCCAATGATTATCATGTCATCCTCTCCGGGCCCGTACGGAGCGTCGAATGTGCTAAAGACGGCAAACGACTCTGCCGGATTCTTTGCGGCGGATATACGTGGCAGTCTGTCCGTGCCAAATTTCTACGATACGTTCGATACTGAAAACGGCAAACTGTCTGATGACAAACTCTCCGCTGAACTCAGAACACAGTTGGCGAAACTCGTTTAGCAAACAGCGGGCACCAGGGAACTGCAAGCCAGTAATGCAAAAAGGACAGGCATAATACTAATATGGACAGGCATAGTGGCATAAAGGACAGGCATTACTGGAAAGGAATTGTGTGAAACGTTTCACATAGCAATGTCGCAAATTGCGGCATTCTGGACGCTGAATTTTAGATGTAAGTAGTAGAGCTGTGACCCGACCTAGACGTCAACAAATCTCACTTGATGCCACTCCGTTTTATCACGTCGTATCGCGCTGTGTCAGACGCGCCTATCTGTGTGGCTCTGATTCCTCTACTGGCAGGTCTTATGAGCATCGAAGACAACAGATTCAGGACGATCTATTACGATTGCCGTCGATATTCTTTATTGACGTGGTGGCCTTTTCTATTATGCCCAATCACTACCACCTTCTCCTGCACATTGATCGTGAAAGATGTCTAGCGGAAACACCACTATCGATTGCTAAACGATGGCATCAGCTTTTCAAAGGAACCGAACTATCTCGCAAGTTTATCCAGAAAGATCCGCTTGAACCGCATGAGAAGCTTGCACTGGATACTATGATTGATACCTGGCGCTCCCGTTTACACAATATCAGCTGGATAATGAAAGTTCTCAATGAAGGAATCTCAAGAAGAGCGAATGCAGAAGATGATTGCACCGGTCACTTCTGGGAGTCTCGCTTTAAGTCTCAAGCTCTACTTGATGATAAAGCTGTACTGAGTTGCATGGCGTACATTGACCTTAACCCCGTTAGGGCTGCAATGGCAAACACGCCCGAACAATCCGAATACACCAGCATTAAAACGCGAATTGACTACTGGAAATCAAAAACCGGAGAATCACCTCCAGAGTCTGTCGACACCGGCGACAATCTACAACCCTCAAACCTGTTCCCGTTTGCCGGAAACCACAGAGAACAGATACCAGAGGGTATTGCTTTTGATTTACTTGAGTATATACAGCTGGTCGATTGGACCGGCAGGCAGATACGAGACGATAAGCGTGGTGCCATTGACGCTGACGCACCCCCCATTATTGACAGACTGGATATAGCACCAGAACACTGGGTTCATTTGTGCACTCACTTTGAAAGTCGATTCAAAGGTCTGGTCGGCTCGGTTCACTCCCTTAAAGCACTATGTAGTAAGTTCGGATTACAACGACGGATAAATTACCGCAATAGTAAATTATTGCTCAATTAGTTATTCCCGGATCGAGCACTATCAACATCTGCAACACCAGCCTCCACTTCGAAACAAAGTGAAAATGCACTCGCATTGGATTGACACCGGAAACACTGCTTTTCAGTGTGCAGCAAGTTCATAATTAACCCTAAAGCAGCTCTATTACCAGGTTTCAGTTGGAGCTTCCCTCTAAATACCCCATTCGATTATTCGCTTGCTATTTGTTACAGAGCCTGTCCTTGTATTTTCTTATTTAGTACGATGCATGTCCCTGCATTCTCTTCTACCTTGAATTTACGAATGACTCTTACCTTTGCTGTGCATGTCCCCGTATTCCAACCCCCGGGTTTGCCGGGGGACTTTCATTCAACTAATTCCTGCAATTAACCTGATTCCAGTCCCACATCAGCTTTTTTATGTTCGCCGGTTTACCCCATGCATGTTGAAACCCAACTCCAAAATCGACTTTATCATTATCGTCGCTATCCTGATTGCACAAGATAGACAGTGTCGCCGGGGTAGTGTTGCCCCACTGCACTCCGCCCATATAGTTACCATTCATATGGCATTCTTTACATTTCTTTCCATCTGATCGCACGGAAACGTTTCCTTGTATAACATCTTTCATCGTCTTACCAAGCATGCTGGCATTCAAATTGTATTTGCTCAATTCTGCCTGTGTAAATCCGTTCGACCAGCCCCAGGGTTTTGCTGTCGGCAGAGTTATTTTCGGCAGTACCATTTTTAGTGGAGGAGTAATTATAAGACGTTTAACCGGATCAGTGCACTTTAACCGAAGCTTGTCCACTACTTTGCCATACCTCACATCAGCGCCGCTCGCCAATCCAGCTCCCAGATTATTACCTGGGCACTTTTTCCACGACCCCCAACTACCACCCCCAACATATTTATTTGTAGTGTTGCCGGTGGCTTTACCTTCCTGGTCTGATTCAGCACAACCTATCTGGATACCAGCAACTACGGTGTAGATCTGAACATACTTACCGGTCGCCCCTCGAAGGTTCCACACAAAGTAATCTGTAGGACACTCGATGACCGGTGTGCTTGAGCCTCCACCGCCGCCACTCCAACTAGTGTAACTGGAGCCGGAACCCCATCCACCCTGACCGTTCATTGGTCTGCATTTGAATCTAACTGAGTCTATTACAGATCCTTTCTTCACCTGCAGCCCGGTGATTCTTTCGCCACTCGGACAATTAACCGTTTTGGTTGCAGTGCCACCATTACCTCCAATGTAACCAGTATTGCCAGCAATACTATGCACAGGCACGATGCTCAATAGTAGAAAGGAAATCCATCGGACGCCGCCCAACCGATTGGTAAACACCAGTTTAAAACCACATCGGCCTAAATCAGAAAAATTCATAACTTGCCCTACCATGAGTTGATGAGATGAATGTCGTGTGGTGAGAGTCTCATAAGGCCGGTCATACTATTCTTTGCTCGCCATATAGCCTATACCCAGTTTTAGGTATGACAATAACGTTTACCGTTTACCACGGCACGGCAGGCATGCACGTAAACCAGGCAACGTAACAGGTAAACTGAGGCATGATTCCTGGTGTAAGTTTCGGCTCGAGGCTACCTGGGATTCGTTGTCAGTTAGCTGTAGAAGCAGATCCTCATGCCCAAGTGGCGCAAGCTTTAACTATCACTCGATGCCATCCCTTTCTATCTCTGCGCCTCTCGCTGTGCCAGGCGAGCTTCTTATGCGGCAAAGAGCAAATCTATTGATCCGCGTTTGTTATCTCGGATCTGACGCGCGGTCCAATCCACCAGTGCCAGATAGTCCGCCAACCTGAACGTAGATCCATCCGGCGTCAGATAGATTGCCAAATTGTCTCGGGTGGGTATCGCCGGAGGGTTAGCGGAGCGGCTTCTGCATCGTTTGTTCAGCAAAGCATCTCCGGTTTCGGTAGAATTGCGTGGCTGACCGCGCTATGGGCCTGCCGAACTATTTCTAACCTGATTTTTCACTGATTCACAGGAAACACCTATGAACTTCGTACACATCGTCGCCATGCTAGCCATCGCTCAATTTATGTTCTTCGCGATACAGGTGGGCAATGGTCGGGGAAAATATGGCGTCAAGGCGCCGGCCACGTCGGGGCATGAACAGTTCGACCGGCTGTACCGTGTGCAGTCAAATACGCTGGAGCAACTGGTATGCTTTCTACCGGCACTGTTTGTAGCGGCGATTTACTGGCCGCCGGTTTATATGGCGGCCATTGGGGTGGTGTATCTGGTGGGGCGCACGCTCTACTGGCTCGCTTATGTTAAAGATCCGTCGTCGCGCGGCATGGGTTTTATGGTGTCGTTTGTCGCGATTGTCCTGTTGATGCTGGCTGCGGTCGTAGGTGCGCTGTTTCGGTCGCCGATTTGAACTGCCCGAAAGCACTTAAACGAATGGTTGCGGCGACGGAGGGCACCACTTCTCTGTTTGCCTGCTCCGGCGGTTCCAGTGTGGTTGTTAAGGGAACACCCATTGTGCTATGTCAAGATTTCCCCCGAAATTTTGCAAAAATAGTAGCAGGAGTAAAAATCCAGCCAATGCACGCCTGTTGACTTAGGCGTCTATTCAATATTGGTGGTTCCAATAAACTCCTCCACTACCGCACAAAATTCCTGAGCTGCGGTGACCATTGGAATATGCCCTGAGTTCTCGAATATATGCAATTTCGCCTGCGGAATGGTTCTGGCAATGAGGTTGGACGACTCGATGGATACCTGTCGATCTTTACCGCCGTGGGTCACCAGTACCGGGATATTTATTGAATTCAAAATGCCGGAAACGTCCACGTCGGGAGCTGGGTCAAAAAAACTCAGGATGGTGTCAGCGGGCAATTGTTTTCGCAATTCAATAGTTCTGTTCTTTAGCTGATCTGTGCCTGGTTCAGTAAAGATATTGCCCTGAAGAAACTCCACTAATGCCTCAATGTTACGGTTTTCGTAAGCCTGTTTGCGGCGCTCAACCGCCTCGGGCTTGCTGCTTTGTGCCAGACCAAATTCCGGCTTGGCAGGACAACCCACAGTAATGAGTCTATTTACCAGCGAAGGATATTCATCAATCATCGTAATCAGGTTATTTGATGCGCGGGACAGCCCGATTGCGGTAACCGGGCCTGCGGCATCGTCCTTTATAATACTTGCCAGGTCCTGCGCTTGATCTGCCGTTGTAAACGGTCGAACCAACGGACCTGACCGTCCACTTCCTCTTGGGTGAATGGTGATCACCCGATACTTCTGGCAGAGAATCTCGAGTGCCGGTTGCAAGCTGCCCAACCCGTAGAGAATGGCGGTTGCCAGTAAAATCGTCTCTGATCCACTGCCATGAACATCATAGGCGAGTTTTACGCCATCACGCAGAGCAGTTCTCTGGATATGCTGCTTATTCGAAACCCAGTGCCGAATTTCGTCGGATGTATTTAAATCCAGTGCTTTGGAATAATTGCGATTGGCAAGTTCCAGGTCATCGTGGAGCCCGGCAATATCTCCTAACAATGCGAATGCCCGTGCAGAAATGTCGTCAGCGTTATCTGAATGGTTTTCAATGGCACTTGAAGTGAGTTCCAGGCAACGCTTCAATGAACGATCTGCTTCGATCAACGAAAATTGATTTTTTGCATTTTCGCCTGCAGTTAACCAATGCTGCGCGGCAATGGTCTTTTCTCCACCGCGTTCGTAGTGTTCGGCTATGAGCTCGGGGGATGTCTGTTGGCGTGACGATAAAGTTCTGGCAATCTGGCTGTGCAGCGTTTGGCGTGTAGCCAGTAACATCGATTCATAAGCGGCATCCTGAACCAGTGCATGTTTAAAACGGTAACTTGAATGGGGTGGATCGCCGTGTTGATACAGCAGTTCGGCGTCCACCAGCTGGCTCAGCTGATCCGCAAGTGTTAAGTCTCCGAAATCAGTAACCTCCTGAATATCCTCAAACTCAAAGCCTCGGCCAAACGCTGAACCTATTTGAGCAACCCGTTTTGCCGAAGCAATCTGGTCTAGACGCGAGAGCAGCGAATCATGCAGGGTTACCGGGATCTGCCCGCCAGGCAAGCCACTGTTGGATTTCGAATGGTCAATCAGGCCGGAGTCAACAAGGGATTTGGTAAGCTCCTCAATAAATACGGGTATACCATTGGTACGAGAAATGATCGTACTGATGGTGTCGGGTGCAAGCGCTTCAGGGCCGCAGATCTTTTTTGCCAGCGCTTCGCTATGGCTGGCGGTCAATCTGGTCAGGCTGATTCTCGAAGCTTGAGGGTTGGATTCCCATGCTGATTGATATCCGGAACGATAAGTGACCACTAACATGATCGCGTGAGAGTTGCAGGTGTTCACCAGTGACGAGATAAGCTCCTGGGTTGACGGATCAGCCCAATGAATGTCCTCGAACACGATCAGCAGCGGGCGAATATTCGAAAGCCTCAGACAGTACTCGGTTAGCACCTCCATCGTTCGGTTTTTAATCAGCTGCCGGCTCATCGTCATCACGCTACCATGGACACTGGCTGGAATATCCAGCAGATTGGCGATCAATATCAAATCATCATCCGCAATACCGGAATCCGCAGAAAGCCGCGTTCGTAACTTGCTCCAGGCTGTCTCCTTGTCCTCGCCGGAATCTATTTGTGTCAATTGGCTGAGTAACCCAATGACCGGATAAAGTGCCGAATTTTGATGATACTCGGAGCAGTAAAAGGTTAGTGCGCTATGTTGCCGAACTGCTGCCGACTGTCGCAACGCTCTTAACAGGCATGATTTGCCGATACCTGCCTCGCCACTTAACAACACGATCTGACCATCCCGGTCTGTGGCATTTTTCCATCGCGACAGCAGCAGATGCAACTCACCATCACGGCCGATCATCGACTGATCAGCTGTCGACTGTGCGAGTTCATCACGCATCGCCCTGGAGCGCGAGCGCATAACCTGCCAGCAATGCTCAGGATCGGAGTAGCCCTTTATACGGTTAAGGCCCAGATCGGTATATTCGAAGGCATCAGCGGCTAGCTGCCGGGTTCTGTTGGCAATCACCATTGAGCCGGAAACCGCGATCGATTGAAGCCTGGCTGCAAGATTCGGGGCCTCACCCAGTGCGACTTGCTCTTGTGACATGTTGTCGCCGATACTTTCACCCACAACTACAAGTCCGGTGGCAACACCGATGCGAATTTTTAATGGCGACGTTTGCTGATCTGTTTTGTCTCGGGCGTTCAGACTTTCGATTGCCGCCAGCATGTCCAGCCCTGCCAGTAACGCACGTTCGACATCGTTATCACGTGCAGTCGGGTAGCCGAAATAGACCAGAATTCCGTCACCGAAATACCGCGCAATCAAAGCGCTGTAGCTGGACACAATTGCTTCGCAGGACGACTGATAACGGCGGATGATTTTGGCCAGATCTTCCGGATCGTGATGTTGAGCCATAACGGTCGAGTCAACCAGATCAACAAACATCACAGTGAGTTGTCTGCGCTCAGCCACAGATTCGAACCGAGAGGTTGTTTCCGCTAATGTTTTATCAACAGACTCAATTGGCCGGGGATCCGGAGTATCCACCACCCCGGACTTACTGTCCGCCTTCAATCCCTGAATTGCGTCAAGCAGTCGAACTCTGTGCCCTAGTGAAAGCCCCAGCTCCTTTAGGTCAGCCCCATTTAGCCTGGCCAGTACTTGCAGATCAATATCTTCACAGGCAAAAACGCTTTCCAGTTGAGGGAGTCCCAGTTGCCGCAGGAAATCAGTCAGAGTGGGGTCGTCGCCATCAGTGCGAAAAGTCACTTATACGTACCTCCCTTTCTTATCCCATGTCGGACACGCGAATTCGCCTGTCGCGGCATATGTTACCGCGATTCGGCAGATTACTTTAAGAGATATTGAATCATCCAGCATTGAAATTCGAGGCTGGTCGGGTGCGCGCCCCTCCGGGTTGATAGCAATTACCTCCGGAAAAACGGAACCTCCCAGTCTCATCAGATGGTTGTGTGTCATCATTTATTCATGCACACCGCCAAAGGGAATACCAACGCCCGGCCTGTCCTGCACATAGCAAACACCCTGGTGCAAATCAGGGGCGGCAATGCCTACATGGTCATAAAAAACGGCGTTGTCCATCGAGGGTGACATCCAGCGACTGTTTGAGCGTCGAGCAGATGTCCGGAATCCGGCGAAGAATTCTCAAATTGATAGTAGTTGGTCAGGCCAAAAACCTGCAGCCCCGGCATTAAAATTAATATCGCATCAAAATGTGCCGGGCAAAGATACTCCGCCAATGCCCCAGAAAATCTGGTCAACTCACTGAAATTGATCGGGCTATCACTAATTAACTGTTCATTTGCTGCCAACTGAGCACTGCATCACGATCAATTTACCCAAATGGTCAGAATCTTGATCCTCCACAGTGTTGCCGGATTTGCACTCTCGTGATCACTCGTCCTTTGGCGCATTAGCTCAGTCTTGGAGCGCGTCAAAATATTTTAATCCTATGGAGGCGCCGAGCGTAAATGTCGCGATTGCGAACTACGTAATAGCCAGCCAGGGCGTATCCCTGAATGGTTTATGGTTTGAGAAGTATTGGTCAAAAAATCGCAAAAACATCGCTCCACTGACGCTGTCCTCGAAGTACTTGAGCAGCGCGTGCTGTATTCAGCAGAAGGGCTGTTTGATTTACCGATCCTGTATGAAAAACAATCGAACGACAGCATTGCCGAGTCGTTCAACAGTGCAACTGCAACCAGCACCAGTCAACAACGGCAGCCCGCGCCGGAAACTCCTGCCTCCATTGAAACGTTCTCTGAGGAACCCACCACAGAGGAACTGAAGTCGCCCCGCACGGAAATTGTGTTTGTCGATCTTGCTACACCACACGCTGCAAGGTTTGCGCAAGACATACAGTCACACGCCAGTGACAGTCAACTTCACTTTGTCACTATCGACTCAGGTCAAAACGGACTCGACCTCATATCAGAAACGCTGGCTAAACACTCATCCGTGGCAGCGGTGCATATCATTTCACACGGCGATGACGGTCAGGTTCAACTCGGCACTCAATTGCTCAATACCGCAGCACTGGAAACACATGGTGCAGCCATAAAGGCGTGGCGAACAGCCCTCAGTAGCGATGCTGACATTCTAATCTATGGCTGCGATGTCGCGGCGACTGCAACAGGCCAGCAGTTTGTCGCTGCGCTTGCACAACTGACAGATGCCGACGTTGCAGCCAGCAATAACTTAACCGGCCATGATTCCCTCGGTGGCGACTGGACACTCGAACACGTGCATGGTGCGGTTGAAACACCACTGGCATTGTCGAAAGCGTTACAGAATGACTGGCAGGGAACACTGGACATCTCAAGCAACCTGGTCGCGCATTATCAATTTGAGGACGCCAGCGGCACGATAGCTACCGACAGTGTTGGCAACGCCGACGCAACACTATCCAATGGTGCAGCCTTCACGACACAGGGCAAGTTAAACAACGCGCTGATCGTGTCAGCTGATTCTGGCGGTGACTCCATAGCGACGATACCGAACGCTGCACAGTTTGATTTCGGTAGCGACGATTTTACCATTGCATTCTGGTTTAACACTGACACACTCGACAGTCAGATCATGTTTCATCATGATGACAATGCCAACGGACATTTCATATCAACAACACCGGCAGGACAGCTCGTCTGGTCAATCGACGGATCACTCAACACCACAAACATCGTACAATCGGGACTTGCGGCAGATACCTGGTACCACGTTACAGCAAAGCGTACTGGTGATACATTCACATTGACCACCTGGGATGGTGCCACGTATTACAGTCAGGGCGTAACGCAGGCAATGGGGTCACTGTCGACCACCGCAGATATAAAGATTGGCGCTTTCAACAGTGTGGAGTTTGATGGTCGCATAGACGATCTACGATTGTACAAGGGTCGCGCGTTAAGCAATGGCGATGTCGTTGAACTACATAACTACACACCACCTGACAACCCGCCAACCGACCTTTCAAGCGGAATAGAATTAAACACCGATGGTGGCAACGATGCCTTTTTTGCTGCAATTTCAGCGGAGCCTGTATTTGGAGATGCCACACAGCGAACGGTCGAGTTTAACCTGCAGTTCGATGACAGCAGTGGATCAAACCCACACTTGCTCTCCTTCTGGACATCGAGCCAGCCAGAAGAATTCGAAATTGCACTAAGCAGCGCCAACGAGGTCACCTTAACGATTGGCGGTACGACATATACAGGGGTTGCGCACCCTGAACTTCGTGATGGCGGAATTCACCAGATTGCCGCTTCGTGGGATAACACTACTGGTGCGGTGGCTATATACGTAGACGGTCAGTTCTCCAGTAGTGGCAACCTGGCTGCGGGTTATGTACTCGGTTCGGCCGGGGCGCTGGACATAGGACAGGGTCAAACACCATCCGGGAAGCTTCCATCAGAAGTGTTTGCCGGAACCTTCTATGACATCCGCGTGTGGGACTCGGTTCGCACAGCAAGCGACATCGCATCGAATTATCAACGCAAGTTCAACCCGTCAAGCCTGCCTGCAACACTCGTCGCCAACTTTCAATTTGACGGGTTTGATGCTTCAAACATCATTGCAGATGAAACCTCGGTCAGCAATGGCCTGACAATTCAACACGTCAGCGCAGCCGGCTTTACCAGTAGTACGCCTGTTGAAGATCTTAACATTGATGAGAACCCGCTCAACGGTACACGCATTGGATTCGTCGTGCCCACTGACCCGGACGCCCAGGCAAACTTTACCTTTAACCTGACCAATAATCCTGCCGGTCGTTTCGCCGTAGACAGTGACACAGGTGAAGTGACAGTTGCCAATGGAGCACAGTTCGACCACGAGACGGGCCCCACAAATGCGCTGGAGGTCGGAGTAACGGATGCAACCGGTAACACCTACCTTGAAACAATGCCGGTCGCTGTCAACGACATTAATGAATCACCCACCATCAACAACTCCGGGGGCACCGTCACAGAGGCACAGTACGTTACTGTTACGCCCGCTATGCTTGAGGCGACAGATGTTGATGATACCGACACAGCGGGCAACCTGACCTATACTGCTTCTAATCTGCTAAATGGTCAGATAGAAATTAGTGGTGCACCAAGCACCCCTATTACAACTTTCACGCAGGCACAGATTAACGCTGGACAAATTGTTTTTCTACATGACGGTAGCGAAACGACGACAGCTGGTTTCGACTATAGCCTCGCGGACGGACTCGAGGACGGTGTAACACCAGTTACAGGAACATTCAGCTTGTCGGTTGCCAATGTCAATGACGCACCGATATTCTCGAATCTGGACGACAACCCCACGTTTGTGGAAGATGCAGCTGCCGTTGTGCTTGACGCAGACGTTACCCTCTTTGACGCAGATCTTTCGGCTATCGACAACTTTAGCAACGCAACGCTCTATGTTGGAAGATCAGGTGGCGCCAACAGCGACGACAACTTCTCTGCTACCGGCCTGCTGGGCCCGCTGGACGAAAGCTCCAGCCTGACTTACAACAGCTCGGTGGTCGGAACCGTCAACGTAAGCAGCGGCGGTGAACTGGTACTGCAGTTTAATTCTTCAGCGACAAACTCAATCGTCAATGGCGTGCTGCAATCTATTGCCTATTCCAATTCGAGTAATACACCACCAGCAAGCGTCGACCTGCATCTGACGTTTAACGACAATAACTCAGGCAGTCAGGGCACTGGAGGGGCCAAGTGGGACTCCGATACTTTGCTGGTAAGTATTACCGAGACTAACGATGCACCCGTTATCGACCTCGATGCCGATAACAGTTCCGGGGCAGGCCTTTCATTCGAAACCACATTCACAGAAGGAGCCGGCCCCGTCGTGATTACCGATTCGGACGCGCTTCTCACCGACGCTGACGATACCGACCTAACCGGTCTGGTCGCCTTCATAGTCAATCAGCCTGACGGAACGGATGAATGGCTTTGGGCGAATACAGGCGTAAGCGGGATATCACAAAGCTACAACTCTGGCACCGGAACCCTCACGCTTTCCGGCAGTGCATCTGTGGCCGACTACCAGCAGGTACTGCGAACGCTTAGCTATGAAAATCATTCAGACAACCCTGATACCACGCAACGCACAATAAATGTTGCGGCTACCGACTCTACGGGCGGCAGCCTGGTAGCACAGGCCCGTATAAATATCACTGTAGCTAACGATGCACCGCTTATTGATCTTGACACTGATAACAGCACCGCCGACGGTATCGCCTATACAGGCACGTTCATGCAGGGCTACGGGCCTGTTGCCATTGCAGACACTGACTTAACGATTGTCGATCCTGACCATACGACCCTTGCCAGTCTTTCCATAACAATAACAAACCTGCTCGATGGAACGGATGAAAGCCTGACTGTCACGCTGCCAAATAGTAACTGGGTATCGTTTTACAATGACAGTACCGGTGAACTTCTTATTGTCCCTGGCATCGGAAGCACCCTGGCAGAGTGGGAGGCAGTCATCGCATCAGTTCGATACGATAACGCGAGCGTCACGCCTATAACTACCACAAGAGTCATTGAGGTCTCCGGCTCTGATGGCGTTGCTACCAACTTCCCGATAGCACAATCGCAAATCGCAATTACCGCCAATCAGTCTCCTATCATTGGCACAAGCTCAGCTTTCGCTGTTGAACTGACTGAGGACAACGGCCCGGTTGGAGCAGATGTCGGCCTGTCGGTTGCTGACGCTGACAGTCCCACACTTGCTTCTGCAACGGTATCGATCACCGCTAACTACCAACCGTTTGAAGATACTCTCTCCTTTACCAATCAATCGGGCATTACAGCATCGTGGAATGCCGCCAGCGGTATGCTGACACTAACCGGCTCCGCCAGTGTTGCAGACTATCAGACCGCACTGCGATCAGTACAGATTGCCAACTCTGCCCAGTCACCGAATACCGATCCACGTGTGGTTAGCTGGAGCGTCAGCGATGGAATCACGAACAGCAATACACTCACGCGCCAGGTAAATATCAATGCGGTCAATGATGCACCAGTCTTCAGTGTTCTACCCGGCCATAGCGGGCGGATTGTGGATAGCGGAATCACAGGCGCAAACAGCACTTCAGTCGCAGATATCGATGGCGACGGCAACCCGGACCTTGTAACAACATCGTCGACCACCGGGTCCATTACTTACTATCCGGGCGACGGCAGTGGCAACTTCGGGTCAGGCACGCTCATCACCAATACACTTGATGAGCCGCAGGAAGTGTCTGTCGCTGACCTTGATGGTGATGGCGATGCAGATCTGATCGCCGCTGACTACAGCACATCGCAGGACAATCTGCTGCTCTACAGCAATGATGGCGCGGGCAATTTTACCGAGACCATTCTGGATACATCTACCAGTGGTGTCGTCCAGGTAGACACTGGAGACCTCGATGGAGACGGCGACATTGATATCGCCGCTCACTTCTGGTTCTCGGGCGAAGTAGTCTGGTATGAAAACCTCGGGGGAGGTTCTTTTGTACGAAACGTTATAGATACCGGCGCTGGTGGAACCTCTATAGAAATTTCCGATATCAATCAGGATGGGGAAGCAGACATCATCGCATCGTTCCGCAACAGCAATTCAGTTGTCTACTACCAAAACGATGGCGGCGCCAACGGCTTTACCGCATCATCCTATACCGTATCACAGGCATTTGACGTTGCGCCGGGAGACTTTAACAACGACGGTGATATCGACCTCGGCTACATTGGACTGACCGGTGCAGTGGGCTGGCTTGAAAGCAGCGGCGGCAGCAACCCTGTTTTCACCGATCACTCAATTAGCAACGTTGGGCGTGGCGTTCAGATTTTCGCCTCTGATGTAGACAACGATGGTGATTCTGACTTACTCGCTACCCGCGATTCTGCGGGCGAATTCGTACTATTTGACAACGATGGCACCGGCCAGTTTAGCCAATCAACTTTCGCAACCGCAAACAGCGCCAGAGAGATTGTTGCCGCCGACCTCGACAACGACGGTGATGCTGACATTATCACTTCTTCTGCATCAAATGCAGATGTTCAGGTATTTACTAATCAAGGATCAGGTGAGTACAGCAACTACATTACCAACGAAGATACCAGCGTCACACTTGACCCGATTGTGTTTACAGACGCCGATGCTGGTGCGTCTCAGCTACAGGCATCCATTGATGTTGCGAACGGCACCATGAATCTGTCAAATACCAGCGGCTTAAACTTTACTGCGGGTGACGGCAGCGACAATTCATCTCTGATTTTTGTTGGCACAATGACCGATATCAATGCGGCTCTGTCTGCACTTGAGTTTCAGCCAGACATCAATTTCAGTGGCACTGCTACTGTTGATATCACGATAAATGATCAGGGCAACAGTGGTTCCGGCGGCCCTCTGACCACGATGACACGATTGATCATCGATGTGAATCCAGTCAATGATTCACCAGTAATCAACAACAATACAGGAGCCTTGATCAGCGTTGGCGACACACTGACGCTGACACCTGCCATGCTGCTCGAAGGCGACCCGGATGACAATGGCGCAGATCT
Organism: uncultured Granulosicoccaceae bacterium; assembly: GCA_937957915.1. GTDB lineage: Bacteria > Pseudomonadota > Gammaproteobacteria > Granulosicoccales > Granulosicoccaceae. Next base: position 37,978 of record CALGNZ010000106.1, read on the forward strand.
GACTTACACCGTAGTTTCTGCGCCAGTCGAAGGGTACCTCGCCCTTAACAGCGCTCCGGCAACACCCGTTTCAGTGTTTACCCAGGCCGACATAAACTCAGGCAATTTGATATACGTCCATAACGGCACGACAACCAGTAATGATAGCTTCGACCTTAGCCTTGCAGACGATGGTGCGGATGGTTCAGTCGCTGCGTCAGCCACCTTTACCATCACCCTGACGGGCGCGCTTGCAGACAGCTATACCACCGATGAAGATACCGCCCTGTCGATTCCGGCTGTAACAGGCGTCCTCGCCAATGACGCTCAGGGAGTACCACAGGCCAACGAAGGGGTCGCGACGTTTTATGCATCCGCCGACAATGATGGCAACAACATCTGGAGTAACAACACTGGCACTGGAGATTTGTCGCTGGGCACAGGCGTTACACACACCATCTACCCACCATCACCGCCCGTCGGAATCACCGCAGCTTTCGAGCTAAATGGTAGCGGTGGCATCACCGGCCCTGCCCTGCACGGTTTCTCCGGTATTGATGCGCAAGCATCCGCAACCGTTGAAACCTGGATGTATTTTGAAAATCTTAACGGCCACCAGATCATCTTTGACACTGGAAACACAACCGACACAGGCATCACACTAGTAGCCAGCGGTAATGGCATTGATCTCGCGGTCGCTAAAAGCGGTCAGCTAACCAGCAACTTCAAGGGATCTCTGCTGACACCTGACACCTGGCACCACATTGTCATGACTATCGATATGGATGCAGGCACACCAGTTGTCAGTATCTGGGTCGACGGCTCACGCGAAGTACAGGTCAGTCGGTCATTGAACAACTGGGCACCCGGACCGTTTGGACTGGGTACTGTCAACGGGACGACAGTGGGCGGTTATTCCGGCAATCTGGAAGGCTATATTGCGAGTTTTGTAATTCACGACGAGGTGCTCGATAGTGCGACTATTAACAGCTATTACACAAGTCCTGGCTCGGGGACCTCCACACCATTTGTCGTGACGACTGACACCTCTACAACTAACGGAGCCGTTTCGATCAACCCCGATGGCAGTTTCACCTACAACCCTGACGGCAAGTTTGAAACACTGGCGAGCAGCCAGTCAGCTACCGATACCTTTAGCTACACCTACGACGATGGCAGCGGCAACACTGACGTCGAGACTGTTACGATCACAATAAACGGTGTTAATGACTCACCCGTTCTGGGCAACCTGTCTGGCGATACGCTGACATTTACCGAGGACGACCCTGCGACCATCATTGACCAGAGCAATGATGCCTTTATCAGCGATATTGACAACACAGATATCAACGGTGCTGTACTTACGGTGGCAATCACCACAGGGGCAGACCCGACTGACGACATTGTATCCATACGACACGATGGCGACAACGTCAATCAAATTGGCTACAACGCCGGCATACTGAAATACAGTGGCACAGTTATCGGAACGGTCTCTGGCGGCACAAACGCAATGCCTCTGACAATTACATTTAACGCCAACGCAACAACACTGTCAGCAAGTGCCACCCTCAGGAACATCACTTATCACAACACCGATGGCGAATCACCATCTACTGCCAGCAGAACCGTGGAGTTTAAATTTTCAGACCCGGAGTTCGCTGTTACCACAGTGCATCTGGCAACAGTGAATGTAGACAGCAATAACGATCTGCCCACCACCGACAGTACGATGTCAACGCGGAACGAAGATCGCAACAAAATACTGATTTCGGTTCGCGGTGATGATATTGACGGATCGGTTGACTTTATTCGAGTCACCAGTTTGCCAGCCAACGGCAGTTTGTTTGCAGACGCCGCGCTCGGCAATGCTGTTTCCATCAATACTGACTACCCGACTACCGCCGAGTCACGGTTCTTCTACTTTGTGCCAGATACCGACTGGAATGGCACGACAAGCTTTACCTATGCAGCACTGGACAATGACGGTGGCCTTGACAACACCGATGCCACTGGAACGTTTGTGGTACACGAGGTTAACGACGCACCCACACGAACAGCAGGAGCGGTCGTCAACCTTACTGTGGCAGAAAATAGTGACCTTGCTGGCCTTGGCCTGGAATCTCTCGCGTATAACCCGGGCGGTGGCAGTGACGAATCAACACAAACGCTAACAATCAGCGTGACTGGCGTTCCGTCAGGTATTGGCACTATCGTACTCGCCGACGGCACTACCTCGGTAGCGACTAACTCCACTTACTCACTGCAGCAACTACGGGGCATGCAATTCAAAGCGAACCCAAATACCGTGGGTGGCCCGGAAATTTTCAGTTTCAGTATCACCGACAACGGCACCACCGACGGCGTCAGTGACCCTGTATCATTGAATGAGACGCTGGCTATCACGGTGTACCCGGTTAATGATGATCCGGTAGTGACCGGTAACAACTTTAACATCAACGAAGGTGACTCAATAACACTGACTCCGTTCCATCTGACAGCCACGGACACTGACACACCTGCCACGGACCTGCTGTTTTCAGTCAGCAACGTCGCAAACGGACAATTCGAAGCTGCCAGCGCACCAGGAGTTGAAATTCAAAGTTTTACCCAGTCACAACTCACAAGTGGTCAAATAGGATACATACACGATGGTGGAGAGCAGGCACCCTCATTTGATATCACTGTCAGTGACACTGACGGTGGCAGCACAACCGTTGCTGCCAATGTCAGCTTTAGTAATATTAATGATGATCCTTACAACGCCGGTACAATACCAGATCGCCTCATCGCACTGGAAGATACACCGACCACAGTAGACACCAGCACAATTTCCATCGCAGACGTTGATGCAGGCAGCGGTGATCTGACGCTGACAATTTCAACTTCGGCAGGAACACTGCAGGCATTGAGTACCGCCGGCCTCACCATCAGCGGATCTCTAACAGGTAACCTGATACTAACCGGCACCGTCACCTCTATCAATGACTGGCTCAACACCACAGCCGCACTGACATACACAGGTTCTGCAAATACCCATGGCAATGCTGTGGATGATATAAACTTTTCACTGGTCGACAACGGTAACACAGGTATCGGCGGCGGCACGACCATCAGTCTTGGCTCTATTAATGTAGACATCACCGGCGTCAACGATGCACCGATCGGTACAGACAACACGGTGACCACAGCCGAGGACAGCGCCTTCACCTTTGCACCAGCCGATTTTGGCTTTTCTGATGTTTTAGATGGCAATGTACTGCAGTCCGTTATCATCAGTACACTGCCATCCAATGGCCAACTGTTGCTAAATAACTCCCCCGTTCTTCAGGGAAGCGCCGTACCCGTTACAGATATTGCTACCAACCAGCTGGTATTCGAACCAACGGCTGATGAATACGGCACGCGTTACAGCGCGTTCTGGTTTCGGGTGCAGGATACCGGAGGCACCGACAACAACGGCTCCAACACCGATACCACCAGCCGCACAATAGCCATCGATGTAACTGCAGTCAACGACGCACCGTTTGGCAGTGATGAGCTGATTCGAACATCAGAAGACACCGATATCACATTGACTCGCGAGGACTTCGGATTCGTTGACAACAGAGATCCCGCCGATCAACTGTCAGCAGTACAAATAGACAGCCTGCCTGTTTACGGCCAGCTGCTATTGAACAATGCCGAAGTCGACATCGGCGATTTAGTATCCGCCTATAGTATTGACTCGGGACAGCTGGTTTACCATCCAGACCCGGACGACAATGGAGAGGTATCGTTTGAGTTTCGAGTAATTGACGATAACCTCCAGCCGGGAATACCCATATCACAAACCGACAACCTGCTGACAATTGCAATAGACCCGGTTAGCGATGCGCCGTCAGGCTCTGACGGCACACGTTCTATCCTTGAAGACAGCCGCTATAGTTTTTCGGTGGCGGATTTCGGTTTCTCTGATGCGCTGGACAACGATTCGATGACAGGTGTTCATATCGACTTACTGCCTGCCAATGGAACCCTGACACTGAGTGGAAATGTGGTTGCGGCCGGTGCATTAGTTACAACCGCTGATATCGCTTCTGGTCAGTTTCAATACCAGCCCTCTGCGGATACCCACGGCAACAACGTCGACCAAATCGGCTTTAGAGTGGTTGACAATGGTGAATACGGTCCACTCAATACGGACCCGATTGTTCGCACGTTATACTTTAACGTACTGAGCGTAAACGACGCGCCAGGCAGTGAAAATAGTACAATTTCGACGGCTGAAGATACAGACTACGTATTCAGTCGTGCTGACTTTAAATTCACAGACGACGCTGATGGCGATGCATTCAGCTACTTGACAATAACGTCACTGCCCGAGACCGGCACTTTGTTCATGCAGGGCATTCCAGTTGAACCGGGTGATACCGTCAATGTTGCATCTCTGGACGCCGGTGAACTGGTATATCAACCAACGCTAAACGCTAACGGATCTGCTCCCGACGGTTTTACATTTACGGTAACGGACGACGGCGGTGTCGCACTCGGAGGAGAAGACACGGCCTCGGACGAGAATACCATTAGCATAGATGTGGCGGGGATGAACGACTCTCCCGTGCTAATTGCCAATGGTGCAACACTGGACGAAGGGGGCAGCATAGTCATCGACAACACAATGCTGGGTGGTACCGATGCCGACGACCCGACGCCAGATGAATTGCTGCTTACCGTAACGACACTACCAGCACATGGTCAGTTGCTACTCAATGGAGAAGCACTAACAGCTGGGTCAAGCTTTACCCTTCGAGCGATCGAAACCGGTGCGCTAAGCTACCGTCACGATGCATCTGAAACATCAACTGACAGTTTCGACGTTACATTAACGGATGGCGGTGAGGATGGCGCACTGCCAGCGCAGGGTCGCTTTGACCTGACAGTCAACGAGGTGATAGACGCCGCCGTAGAACTAGGTCCGGACTCTCTGCATCTCACACACGGCCAGTCATTCGACTCCACTGCCGGTGACAAGCTGCTATCCGGTTACAGCAGTCTCGACAGTGGCAGTCTGTTAAACAACACTGTATTTCTGGTTGAAATTGAAGCCGCACCAACACAGGGTACTGTCGAGCTACATGCAGATGGCACCTTCACTTATGTGCACAATGGCTCAGATGTGCTGCATGACGAGTTCAGTTATCGTGTCACCAACGAAGATGGCATATTCACTGTCGCTACCGTCACGGTAACTATCGACCCACCGATTGCGCAGGCACTAGAGGAAATTCCACCACCTGAAGAAACCGCTGTGAACTATGTTGAGCACCTGACCAACGAACCTGAAGAAACAGTGGTGGAATCCACTGGTGTCATTGAAGGAAGCCCACAACCGACCACTGAGAACCAGACATTCGTCGACCTTGATTCGGGTGATTCCTCTTTACGGTTTCTCGCAACCGACGCCGACGAAAACCGCCGTACCGCCACCTTAGGTGAAGTTGAAATTCGTCACCCACAACAAGCGCAAGCATCAGACCCGGGTTTTGCCACGCACCAGAAGCTTGGCGTTAAGCAGCATCGCGAGCAAGGCGTAGTATCCATTGACAATGAACTTCAGCTGGTAAGTACCGCCACATTCGATCTGATATTGGAACTCAAGGTTGCAACGCCAAAACAGGTCGCTTCCAACCCCGGTTTTCTGCAGGGGCTCGCTCAGCTCGACAACGACTTTGCAGAAATGGATAAACAACAAGGCCAGCGCTACACACTGGCAGAGGAAACAGTACTCGGCATGTCGTTTAGCATTACCGTCGGCATGCTAGCCTGGGCAATGCGTGGTGGCGCCCTGGTGGCGAGTATCATGGCGTTCGCCCCCATATGGTCTGTTATGGATTTCGGCCGCCTGATCAGCTCAGCGGAACAGAAGAAAAAGGAGCGCGAAATGAACGCGCCTAACGAAGATGACGTGCGCATTGAGTCACTGTTTGAAAAGGAAGACTAAGTCGTCACGTAGCCCAAGTCTGATTGCAAACAAAGCATGAGCTGGAATCATAAACTGGGACAGCATAAACTGGGACACCCATTGTTTTGCCAGTTTGTATTCGCGAATATCATCTTATAACACCCAGAAAGACTGTTACCCGAGCAGCACTTTGCACATGGACAGACGATGGCGCTTTTTCCAGCCCAATTGCCTGCACGCCTCACGCACTCGGTACACAGTGCCCACCAATGATTTAAAGCTACTTTGGTAATGTTGAGTCAGATACCATCTTCACAGGGACTGTCCTTGTTATGTATTGTTGTACCAATACCATGTAATTCGGTCATTTGACTATTTTGGGGACACCTATCGGTGTTCATGCCAGTAGTTTTTTATCTTGCCTGTTCATATCGGGTTTTGGGCGCAGAGACCTGTTCTGCGAACACAGCGTGAAATACAGAGGTAATGGGGCGGATTCAACAGCGACTTAAGAGTGTCTGAGTTTAGGCACGGTGTTACTCCAATCGAAAATCAACGCTCGGAGTTGGCATGGCTGTACTAAACGGTGTGCTGTGAACAGGTTCAATTTTCTGGATCATTAAAATGGGGGCATTTGAAAAACCAGGTGTCCATTGAAACCCTTCACTAATTGGGGACCTGTAAAACAACTATTTGTAGTCTGTTCGGGTGACTGAAATACACCGCCAATCGGGTTACCTTAATTCGAACTTGTTGGAGGTGAAGAAGATGTTAGGTACAAAAAAAACTACCGGACTCAGTTTATTACTTACCCTTACCCTGCTGGCTGCATGCGGAGGGGGTGATAACGTGGATTCGAACGGAGCAATCAACACCGATCAAGGCGAATCGCCAGAGAGTGGCGGTTCTGGGAATGAGAATACCACAGAAAACGGCGACAGCTCATCAAGCACCGACAATAACAGCGGAACTTTAGAAGCGACAGGTGAAACCGGCACAGAGGGAACCGCTGTCTTGGGCGAAGGGATGCCCTTTCTCTATCAAACAGGCTATACGTTGCGTTCATATCGAAGCTATCCACCCGGCGGCGAAGGTACAACGGTTCGATTTACAACCGACACGGCGAGCAACACCATCGAGGATGACGATGATTCTGAAAGATTCCCAGAGTTTCGTTACGACGCAGCCGGACGGGTAACGTCGTTTGGATTTAATATGCTTCGTTTTAACGATATCGGAAACGTTGTGAGCTATAATCCCGATAACACCATTGCCGAGTATGCTGCGGGTAACTATAACGCTTTTGAGTATAATAACAGCACGTATGCATCAAGAACATTCGGTTCCATCGCAGATGGGGCGCGCGCACCGATTAACACGATTGTCTACAACTACTCACCAGACGGCATGCTAACTAACTCTCGCTATCTAGACACAGATACGGGGGAGCAAACCAATAGAGGTTACGACTATACGGTTAACCAGAATGGGCTTGTAGACTCGGTTCAACTGGTAAATCTGGCAACTTCGTTCAGAGTATTTCGGATTACCTTCGCCTATGACGATAATAACAACATAACGCGTTCAGAAACCTTCAGCGAAGGAGGCGAATTAATTTTTACCTGGGACTTTACGTTCGAACCCAGCAGTGAACCTACACCGAATATCGTGGGCTTTATGATGATCGCCGAAGCCGGCTTCAGGGCTAGATACTGACTGTACATAAATTTGTCCAGCCACCTGGCATACGTGAACAGGGCTAAAGTCCCGGCTTGGCTAAGTTGTGATCGTAGCTATCGAACATTGGGTGCGAGGAATCACTGCATGGCGTATAAGGCATTTGTGCACCCAAAAACAGGTAACGGAGTATTTCTCATTGTCTCATCGAGGCGGTGTGTCTTCAGCTGTCAAATTAATTGGACACCGCTTCAAAACAGAGATCTAAAAAAACGGCTGGATGAAATAAGAGAAGGACTGAACTTTTCAAAACTAACCCGTGCCCTCTTGTCCCTGGAAATTCGTTAATACTACTGAAGCAGTGAATTTGTCATGAGATTCTTACCAAGATCAATTGTGCCTCTGATGGTGTATGCGCTCAACATCAGTCAAGCCGTGGCTCAGGATCCAGCTGCATTGCAGCAGGCCTGCGATGAAGGTGATGCATAAAGTTGTCTCGACCTGGGCTATGCCTACCGATACGGAAATGGTGTTCAGGCAGACTATGACAGGGCGTTATAACCCTTGGTGCGGTCTTGTGAATTGGGTTCGGGCGAAGGCTGTGTTGCTTCTGCCAGTCAGCTAACTCCGACACTGGATTCGAATCAGCCCAGTAGTCGCTCCATTGCCCTCTACCATCGTGATTGTGAAACTCGGTACAGCCACTGGCTGTCTGAACGCTGGAATCGTGTTTGAAAGAGGTCGTCGAACCCAGACAAATAAGGCGTTGGCGCTCGAGATCTACGAGCACGGTTGCAAGTTGAACAAGAGATATAGTTGCCGAAGCGCCGGAAGACTTAGAGAAGTGTTACTCGGTCGTCCGTCCGAACGCGGCATCGAGCCAAGCCCAATGGGCTTTTTTGGCACGACGCCTGGCAAAACCACGATCAAGGAACTGCAAGCATTGCATCCGGTATACCTAAAAAACAAATTTGGCTGTGCCGGGGGTGTCACCTACGCCATAAGTGGTGATTCACTTGATGGTAGTTTGTCGGGCCATGTGAATTTCTTCTTCAATGAAGAGGGCGTGCTCGCGGGGCTTACCACCGGTACTGACAAAATGTTCATCAGCAAAGTCCGCGAAGATTACGACAAACGCTACAAGAGAGTGCCCAAAGAAAAGGCGGTGTCCCTGGCTGCTGATCCACTCTGGTTGCACGGAGATACGGAAGTGATGACGTGGGCGCCGAGCTATTCTAACGACGTGTTGATGGGGTTCTACGATTTGGGGTACCGGGGTGGCTGCACTTTTGGGTGGTTAATTCAGTAACGATACCTGCCGGAGCGGGCTGCAGTCGCGCAGGTGTCGTGGACAAAACCGGGTAGCCGAGTGAGGCTGCGAGCGATCACCCTGGTGCCCGCATCATAAACTGGTCCACTGAAAAACCACATGGAGTTAAAAGGCCACCTTCCTTACTACAGCCCACGAAAACGCCAAACCATCCATTTTTTGACTCACTTTGCATTGAAATGGCTACGGCATTGCCGTATATTGCCGATATGCTCTTCATTGAAACCTCAAAGTTCACTGAACTTGTAAAAGAACACCTCAGTGACGAAGAGTATGCAGCACTACAGTGGATGCTGCCAGAACAACCGAACGCCGGCCCAATTGTGCCTGGTAGTGGTGGCGTGAGGAAAGTACGTTGGGGACTACGCGGCAGAGGCAAATGCGGCGGCATAAGAGTAATTTAGTACTGGAAAAATACAGATAATGAAATCTGGCTGCTAACGCTCTACGCCAAGAATGAAACGGAAAACATACCGGCGCACTTGCTTAAGCAGATTGCACAGGAAATTGACAATGACTAAAAGAGATATTGGCCAAGAAATCCTAGACGGCCTCAAAGAAATAAAAGCACACAAAGCTGGCAATGGAAAAAACTTGTGACGCGAAAGTTAAAAGACCCCTCACCCGCCAACGTGATACGGGAAAAGCTAGATCTTTCACAAGATGCTTTTGCGAGCCTTATGGGTGTAAGCATACGCACTGTACAAGACTGGGAACAAGGCAGACGACAGCCGCAAGGCCCTGCAAAATCTTTGTTACGTGTAGCTGAACAACACCCTGAAGTGTTTACTGATCTACGGTAACTTTTCTGCCCTCACGCCCAGCTCAATCGCAATTTATGCAATGGCCAAATTGCCATACAATGCGAGCTCGCGAGCATGGCAATTTGGACAGCGCGTAAATTGTCGATTTTCCGGGTAAAGGCACCGGTTGCCCGGCGCCCTCCCCACAGACCCGGACGTGAAGATTTCCCTCATCCGGTTCCTCGGTTGCCTGTCATTTCCGACGACAAACCAGTCAGGCGACACACCGACTGGCGCATAGCTGTTGCTACCCTGATGACTATACTGATGTCACCGACGCATTTCACTGCAGATTCGGTTAGTTGGTGTGCGATCTCAAAGTATCTTCCAACGTTCTTCTACAGTTCTCGTTATACCCTGTTTCACCTTCAATACAGTGGGTCGCTAGAGTTGTCACTTCCCCACCTTACCGGCATGCGATAACAATCTAACCACACACACCTTCGGTACTACGTTCCACTAAGACGGCCGAACGCTCTTCTCGTGATTGTTCGATTCTCGCTCCGCACGCGATACCCTGCTTTGCTCTGTGTTTTGTGTCTCCGTTTTTTCTACAGACTCAATACCGGCGGAGCCGCCAACATTGCCGGGAGTTGTTTGGCCAGGGTCTCTCCTGTCAAACCCTTCTCTTACAGGGAAGCTTTCGGCTCTCCCGAGTTCCCGGACCACCCCTTTGAACAGATGACCAGGTCTCAGAACCCGGTGGTGACCCCAACACTCGCCATACTTACTTCGCATTGACGACTGTTGCCTTCCAGATTATGCACTCTGTCGGCTTTCCACCAATCACCTTCACAATCAGCTTTATCCAATGACCACGACTATACATATTTCGGGGCTCTCTACTGACCCTCCGCTCTTGATCCACCTGGCTTCGGACTCCCGTTACCGGGTTTACCCTCAGGCTTCTCTACTGCCATGCTGGCTAGGCTTTTGGCAGATGGGACTTGCAATAAACATCGATGCTCACCCACCGGGTAACCATAACCAATTTCATCTCAGCACTTGAGAATCCCAAGGTTCCGGATTTAGCTCGGCACGAACACCGACTTGTTATGCTGCTCGTCATATTTAGTACCATAGAATTCGCTTCACTTCAAAACTCTAAGTAAATATGAACCAATTCACATATGACACACCATTACTAAAAATAGCCAATTAACTGCCGTACACAAGTTGTATTAAATTATTAGTCGAAGTTTTAGATGTCTAAGCATAGAATTGACTGGAAGTTCGTGTGGCACAAGATAGTTTGCTACGGTAGCTTTTCTGTCATTATGTTGTTCACACTAAATTGCTACTTAAGCGGGAAAATTCCTAGTCGCTACAGCTCAGACGCATATCGAGACCAAGAACCAATTGCTTTTTGGTCCTGGCTATTGCTTCTTGTAACTGTAGGAATCATGGCTTTACTTAAAGCTAATGATGACCAATAGACTACCTTATATTACCAAATCTTAGATCATAACTTCGCTTTGGTTTTGCATAACGTCGCAATTTGCCGCATTGCATGTGGCAGCCATTTGTGTGTGACAATGATGAACTGGGACACCCATTGTTTCGCCAGCGTGTATTCGCCTATTTCATCTTATAACTCTCAGCAAGGCAGTTACCCGAGCAGCGCCTTGCACATGGACAGGCTATGGCTCTTTTTCCAGCCCAGTTGCCTGCACGCCTTACGCACTCGGTACACAGTGCCCACCAATGATTTAAAGCTACTTTGGTAATGTTGAGTCAGATACAACCAATGCTCTGTTTCAATGCCCAGTCGAACTAATATCGCGGGCTGGTCGTCTTCTATTCGCCCACCTTTGTCTTCCCGGATCTGTCGACCTGTCCAATCTACCAGCTCAAGGTAGTCTTCCACTCTATACGCCAAACCCGCTGGCATGGGCTGTCGTGGATTTCCGACGAAACGCTCCAGTTGTTTCGGCTGGTGAGCTATGACATCTGGTGTTCGTCCGGTAGACTGCAACGCCTCTATTCTGCGTTTTATCGATGTATGACTTGAGTGTTCCGGCTTCTTTGCCATCCCTGCGCGAATCGGATTAAGATCGACATACGCCATACACGCAAGCAGAGCTTTTTCATCCAGCAGCGCCTGGCTTTTGAATCTGCCTTCCCAGAACTTTCCTGTGCAACCATCCTCTGCATTGGCTTTGCGAAGTTTCTGACAGTATGGCGATCTTCACCACATAGGAGGCTTCTACATAGGAGGCTTCTATAAACGGCTCTTACACAGATGTGATATTAATAGGTGGACTCCAGCGCGATCAACGTCTTTCGGGCTCGGATCATTGCGTTACTGCTTACTGCTTACTGCTTACTGCTTACTGCTTACTGCTTACTGCTAATACTTATTCTAAATCCTACCACAGCTATTTGCTGCTGGACAACTAACACTGGGTCTCCTTGTTTTTGTCTCCTTGTTTTTGTTACCACAGATATTTACTGATCCACTACATAAATAGATGTCCTCGTTTTTGCTTTTTTATGTGTGCCATAGTCCATCTAGGTAATTGCATTTCTATTTGCTTTC
>CALGNZ010000107.1 GCA_937957915.1 uncultured Granulosicoccaceae bacterium
GGCATATGAGTAACAGGCATCCACAGTCAACCACGCCCAACAGCGCTATCAATCAGCGCGGCAGCGCATTAGCGTCGGCTGTCGGGCTATTACTATTGCTTGCCCTGAGCATTGCCTGGCTGGCACACGCAGAGCAGCCAGAGCCCAAAGTAACTGCAGCAAAAAAAGCCACTGACGGGCCGATAATACCTCCGGCAAAGGGTGACCAGTGTGTTGCAGACACCGCATTAATGCGTACCGATCATATGGATCTGCTCAACCATCAACGAGACGACACTGTCATCGACGGCATTCGCAATCAGCCGTTTTCACTGGTTGGCTGTGTAGACTGTCATGCGCAAACAACTGCGGACGGCACCCCCATTCGCATTGATGCCGAAGGTCAGTTCTGTCAAAGCTGCCATCAGTATGCAGCGGTAAAGATTGACTGCTTTAGCTGTCATGCGGCTATACCGGACCAGGCTTCAGAACAGGCAGCGAATCAGGGCGCAGGCAACTCTGCCTATCAGACCACGGCGGATGCTGCAGCGCGGCACGCAGTACCGCCTGAACCGTTACTTGCCGGTCGGCCGCACAGTTTACTGCCTGTCAGTTTAAACCAGCAAGGCACAACAATCAGTTCGCTTTCATTCGCTAAGTACTTCGGAAATGACGATGACCACGCCGCAGGCAACTGACACATCGCGCCTGGCGCGACGACGGTTTTTGCAGAAGCTTGGTTTGCTGAGCGCCGCTACCGTAAGCTCCGGCTACACACTAATCGAAGTGTCAGCAAAGGCACAGGCAGCCGATGACAGTCAGCCAACAGCACAAGCCGTGACTGCGAAAAAACGATGGGGGCTGCTAATTGATACCTCCAAATGCAGCAGCGGCTGCGATGCCTGTGTGCGCGGCTGCAATGCCGAACACGGTATCGACAGCAGTGGTGACGATACAACCCGTGCGCAATGGATACGAAAGGTAGATCTTGAAGATAACCTGACCGGTAAGGAATCATCGGTTCCGGTGATGTGCCAGCACTGTGACTCCGCGCCCTGTGTTGACGTATGCCCGACCGGTGCATCGTTTAAACGCGCCGACGGTATCGTGCTGGTGAATAAACACACTTGTATTGGATGTCGATACTGCATGATGGCGTGTCCGTACAAAGCACGGTCGTTTATACATGAGGTGCTGACCGATCAGAAGCCGTCTGCCCCAAGGGGGAAGGGCACTGTCGAAAGCTGCACGCTCTGTGTTCACCGGATTGACCGGGGCGAGACAGAGGCAAACCTGCAGCCCGCCTGTGCGGTGGCCTGCACCGATGAGGCACACAGCGCCATCTTGTTTGGTGACCTCAATGATCCGCAAAGCCCGATAAGAACCAAAATAGACGAGATTGGTGCAACCCAGGTGCGCGCTGATCTGGCGCTGAATACCGGTGTGCGGTACCACGGATTATGATCTGCCTGACTGAATCATCGTCTATCGGCGGCAGCGAGCGTCGCTTGCCATTGAACGGGAGTATCGTTCAATGAACACCGAGTACACCGGACATCAGTTACTGCAACCCGGCAGACCCGGCTATGTGTTCCTGCTGCTGGCGCTGTTGGCAATAACCGTTTTTGGTGGCTATTGCGCCTATCACATGGAGCATACCGGCCACGTCATTACCGGCATGAATAACCAGATTGTCTGGGGACTGCCGCATGTGTTCGCCATATCTTTGATCGTAACTGCCTCCGGCGCACTTAACGGTGCGACCATGGCATCGGTTTTTGGTGTCAGCCTTTACAAACCGTATACGCGTTTGTCGGTGGTGCTGGCAATGGTATTGCTGGCCGGTGGACTGGCTGTACTGGTGCTGGATCTGGGGCGACCGGATCGACTGGTCATCGCACTAACCACCTATAACTTCCGTTCGATATTCTCATGGAATATCTATCTGTACAGCGGGTTTATGGTGGTCTGCCTGATCTATCTGTGGATGATGTTTGAACGCAGGTTCAACAGGTTTACTACAGCGGCGGGCATCCTCGCGTTTGCCTGGAGAATCGTGCTGACAACAGGCACAGGCTGCATCTTCGGGTTTCTGGTTGGTCGCAGTGCACTGGATTCCGCCATTCTCGCGCCGCTGTTTATTGCACTGTCCTTTGTAACAGGCACCGCAGCACTGGCGCTGGTGATGGCGGTAGTGGCGTACCTGCAAAATGCTGCACTGCCTGGCACGGTGGTTGAAGCACTCGGTAAGCTGTTGTTGTGGAGCGTGATAGCACTGGTGTATTTTTCGATCGCCCATCATCTCACTAACCTGTATGTCGCGCAGCATCATGCGGATGAAAAACTAATCCTTGGTAAAGCACTTGGCTGGCTATTCTGGCCAGGTCATATCGGGGTGGGTATAGCTTTGCCGCTACTGCTGTTGATCCTGCGGCGTAAACTCTCCTCGGCAGACAATCGTCAACTGTCGCCGCATCATCTGCTACTGGCCAGCCTGTCAGCGTTGCTCGGTGGCGTGGTGCTGGTGTACCTGATTGTGATTGGATCTCAAACGGCTGCACAACAGTTGTTTCCCGGCAAGACAGTCACTGCCAGCTCCTTTGGTGACGCAGGCATAGCGCCCTACTCAGCCACACACTGGGAATGGGGGCTTGGTTTTGGCGGGGTGGGTCTGTCATTGTTACTGTTGTTTCTGGTGTTGAGAATTCTTCCGGTCACGCCCCAGCCTGTTCATCAAGCGCCGTGACGCGATGGCCGTGACGCGATGAATGATGATGGCATGGTGTACCCGCGGCCTGTAACCGGTAACAATAGCGCCGGTGGCAGTAGCTCTGACGCTGTAGACAAGAACTCACACATGCGGGTATCTCAAAGCGCTGGTACCGGCTATGTTGTATCAGCACCGTGGCGATCAAGCGGTAAAACACTGCTGACTCTGGGCCTGGCGCGCGCGGCCATACGCCAGTCAATACCTGTACAGACTTTCAAGAAAGGCCCCGACTATATTGACCCGCTTTGGCTTGCGGCCGCCAGCGGCACCGGCTGCTACAACCTTGATCCATATGTACAGTGCGAAGATGAACTCGTCGCGACCTATCGCAGTAACATACGCAGTCAATCACTGGCGCTGGTTGAAGGTACCATGGGTTTACACGACGGACTGTGCAGCGAAGGCTCTGACAGCAACGCCGCTATCGCCCGCTTGCTTGATCTGCCGGTGATTCTGGTTGTGGATTGCACTGGCATGCATCGCACAGTGGCGGCATTGATCAATGGCATTGTGCAGTTTGACCCGAGCACGCGTTTTGCCGGTATTATTCTCAATCGAATAAAATCCAGTCGCCACGAAGGCAAGATCAGAACTGCCATAGATGAATACTGCGACACGCAAGTGATCGGCGCTATGCCGGAGCTGCCCGCAATTCATATTGGTGAACAAGAACTCGGCCTGACGCCCGCACCTGAATTCAGCCAGGCGGGTGACCCGGCCAGCCAGTACTCTTCGACTAATCATTGCCCGGCCAATCTCTGTATAGAGTCAGCGGCAGATATGGTCTTCGAGCATTGCGACCTTGAGCTGTTGTACCAGGGGCTGTTGTACCAGGGGCTGACACCGCAGGCGCAGAATCTGTTGGCTCTCAAAAAGCCGGTAAAGACAGCGGTTTCGCCGCGCGTTGCAAAAACACAAGCCCCGGCACCTCTGCGAATCGGAATCGCCAAAGATGAGGCATTTCATTTTTACTACCAGGATGATCTCGATACGCTGAAAGACAAAGCCGTGGAGCTTATCGAGATATCACCAATACATGATGAGTTGCCCGACAATCTTGACGGGCTGATTATTGGCGGAGGCTTTCCGGAACGACATGCAAAAGCGCTGTCAGACAACCATCAGTTTCGCGGCGCATTGTTAGCTGCCATTCAACGTGGGCTGGTTGTTCATGCCGAATGTGCCGGCTTGATGTACCTTTGCAGAAGCCTGCAACTCGAACACGGCAATTTTGATATGGTTGGCTGTTTCGGCGCTGACGTCACCATGGGCAAAAAGCCGGTTGGACGTGGCTATGTAAAATTGCAGGCTGCAGGCAGTGAACACTCTGAGGGTGCAAATACACAGGGAGTCATATATGCACATGAGTTTCATCACTCGCGAGTGGCCTTTGATGAACCTCGGCAGTTTTCGTATCGAGTACTGCGTGGCCATGGCATCGACGGCAAGAGCGACGGCGTCAGGTATAAAAACGCGCACGCCGGCTACGCACATTTTCGGCACACCCGTTCAAACCCGTGGCTGGACGCATTTTTACAACGGGTTTGCGATGTTAAAGATAGCTGTGTTGTTGCCACAGATGAAATACGCAAGCAACTAAACGACTGACGGCGTGTAAACCAAAGAGGCTAACCACTGTGTTCACCGTATCTAAAGAGGCCGCTGCTGAACTTAAGAAAAGCATGGCGCACCATGATTTTGACGACATGCCGCTGCGGGTGGCAGCACAGAAAAATGAAGACGGTGCCATCGACTACCAAATGGGGTTTGATGAAGCCGGGCCGGGGGATGCGATGTTTGGCTGTAACGGCATTGATGTGGTGATCGCCAACGATCACAAAGTACTTTTAAACGGCACGAAGCTGGACTTTGTGGCGCTTGATGACGGCGTTAAACAGTTTATTTTTCTGAACCCCAATGACCCGACCTATATAGCGCCCAAAGACGAGTCAGAAGCACCAGCTGCCCGATCAGAAAATCGCGGTGATGCAAACTGACATCCCCGAAAAGGACTACACCACCCGTCGTGGTGAATTGTCGGCCTATGGGCGGGCGGTTAATTCGTCGCGCCTGTTGCGCTATCTGCTGGTAAGTTTTGCAGTTGTAACTGTTGCATTGTTAGTTTATGCGCTGCTGCTAATACCGTCGTCCCATACCGTGGCCCGCATCGTCATCGTACTTGGCATTGCCACGCTTGTGACGGGGTATATTTGTATTTGGCGAATTAGCAAAGAGCACTTTGTCGATCCTGATCTCGCGTTCCGCAAGTGGTTGCAACAGGTGTGCGACGGTGAACTGGATGCACGTATTGAGTTGCCCGACTCGCATCGTCATTACAAGGAGCTTGATTTTCACACGCGCAATCTGGCCTCCGCGCTCCGACAGCTGTCTAGCGATATGGAATCACTGGTTGCCACGCAAACACAGCGCCTCGAAAACCAGAATCGCGTTGTCGAGTTGCTGTTTCAGGTAACCAGTGATGTCGCCGGGGAACTTGACCTGCCGTCAGTGCTCGACACGGTATGCACTCACTTGTCCAGCTGGTTGTCTGATGCAAAAGTAGCGGCCTATCTTGTCGAGTCGGTATCAGATGGAGAAGGTCTAAAATTGAAAGCCACAAGCGTCGCCGACAAACGCGTTTTCGCGGCTGATCGGCCGCTCGCGGATTTACCGCATGCCAGAGACTCAAGCGTGATAATTCCATCAGTAACGGCCAGCACTGAGCAGTGCCTGAAAATTCCGATCTACAAATTAAAGACCGTAACAGGCATGGTAGAGGTAATTGTCGCCAAAGAGCAGGACCTTACGGGCGTGGAGTCACAGCGGATTTTCCAGACGGTGTCTGAACAGCTGAGTATGTTTGTCGCCCGTGAGTCAGCGCTTGAATCCGCACACAATGCCAGTTTAATCAGGGAACGCAACGAGCTTGGCGCCGAGATACATGACTCACTGGCGCAGACTTTGTTGGCCGCGCGGTACCAGACCAGCCTGTTGCGCGAAACACTGCAGAAAACCACGCCGGTGTATAACGATCTTGTGCGGATTGAAAACATGATAGACGAGGCAAACGTCGAGGTTCGAGGTTTGATTGGTGAATACCGCAAGCCACTGACAGAACATCGCTACACCGATACGATTCAAAATGTCATTGATGAATTTAACCGTGACAGCCCCATCGAGGTGTTTTTTCAACTCGATAACCCTAATATTCGCTTTACCGCCAGGGAAGACTCGGTCATCGAACGCATTGTTCGCGAATCATTGGTCAATGCCAAGAAATACTCTGAAGCGAGTATGATTCGCGTCTACGTACATGATGAACCTTCCGGTGTCAGAAGCGTGCTGATCGAAGACGACGGGGTCGGATTTTGTAACGAGCTTGCATCGCAGGGTTCGCTGCTGGAGGCGACCGCGGCTGGTTCCACGCGAGCCATTGCGGGAGCGACTGGGGCACAGCGGGCAGAAAAAAACACGGGCGATCATATTGGTTTGTCGATAATGCGTGACCGTGCACTAACTATCGGGGCCATATTAACTATCGATTCTGAACCAGGTGAAGGAACACGTGTGTTTCTGAAACTACCGCCACTTGCACTGTCAGAAGAGGACTAGAAAGTGGACCCCATAAAGCTCGTTATTATCGATGACCACACGCTTTTTCGTACCGGGCTGTACGAGTTACTGACTCGCAGAGATCTTGACGTTGTCGCTATGACCGGTGTCGCGGAGGAAGCCGTTGACCTGGTAGCCGGCGCGCAAGCAGATCTGGTGTTACTGGATTTACGTATGGGGGAGACCAGTGGGCTGGAAGTACTGCGAGGCATTCGCAAGGTGATGCCAGAACAGCGTGTGATTATCCTGACCACCAGCATCGAAGAGGCAGATGTGCTCAATGCACTCAGGCTCGGCGCAGATGGTTACCTGTTGAAAGACATGGATCCTGATGATCTGGTTCGACACTTGTATCAGGCTCACGCTGGCGAGACCGTGGTAGCGAAAAGTTTCACCGGTTTGTTGGCGCGTGCTGCTGTGTCCAAAGACAGCGCTTTGGAAAAACCCTCACGTAACACTTACAACCTGACACCTAGAGAGATGGATATACTCAGTCATATTGCCAAGGGAGAAAGCAATAAACATATTGCAGGCGAGCTGGGTATCGTCGACGGCACAGTCAAGCTGCACGTGCGTCAGGTACTAAGGAAACTAGGTGTACAAACCCGGGTACAGGCCGCATTGCTGGCAGTGTCTGAGCGTTTATGCGATGACAGAAATGATGATGACGCGGGTGTTTAAAGTCGCCCCATTGCAGGACTTTGTTATACATCGTAGCGTGTGCTGAGTGGTGCACCAGTTGTAGTATTGTAGAGCTGCTAGGCCAGTTGCAATTCGATCTGGTGCGGTTCGTGTCCCTCACCGCGCCCTGCAAAAACGATCTGTAGTTAGCTGCTGTCGTGCTCGGGTTGAAACCACCTTAGCTTGTCTCGCAATGAAACAACGCCGCCAATGATCAACAAAGTAGGTGCCGCTACTTCGCTTTTCGCAACCAGATCTGGCAAGTCCGCTAACGTGCTGGCCAATACACGCTGCGCTGGTTTGGTGCCTTGTTCAATAAGTGCTGCGGGTGTTTGCTGCGAGCGGCCATGTTGTATGAGTGACTGGCAAATCGCGTCTAGCCCGGTTAACCCCATATACACGACAATGGTCTGTTGCGGGTCGGTGAGCTCCTGCCAGTTCAGATTGATCTTGCCGTCTCGCAGATGGCCGGTCACAAAGATGCATGACTGTGCGTGATCGCGATGGGTCAGCGGGATACCCGAGAACGCGGCACAGCCCGACGCAGCGGTAATGCCCGGCACCACTTCAAAGGCGACGTGCTGATCGGCCAGGGTTTCGATCTCTTCGCCACCACGACCAAATATAAACGGATCGCCGCCTTTCAGTCGCACCACACGGCTGTAGCTTTGCGCGAGCTCGACCAACAGCGCATTGATGGAGTTTTGTGGCAAGGTGTGGTTTGCTTTGGCCTTGCCGGCATAGACGAATTCTGCATCCGGATTACACAGGGCCAGTATCGGCTCGCTCACCAGTCGATCGTAGACCACAGCATCTGCATTGCGGATTCGCGACAATGCTCGTACGGTCAGCAGATCAGGGTCTCCCGGGCCGGCACCCACCAGGGAAACCATTCCGGTTGTCGATTCGGAGCCGACACGGCCTTTATCAGACACGCCAGCCGTACCTGTTGCTGTTGCAACGGTGTGCTCTGCCGACTGATCGGTCACCACCCAACTGCTGTTTTCCACGTCGTCAATGACGTTGCAAAACAAGCGACGGATATCGCACAGGTGCTTGATTGATTGGTTTTCTGCCGCAGAACCGGTACCTGCGATCACCAGCCAGCAGTCGTCGAGATCAGCTTCCGAGAACTCGCGGTCGAGCACTGTGATCGTAGCCGGTACTGAAACGGGCTGATGGCTGACCACAAAGACATTTGCCTGCTGCGTCGCGAGCTCATGCACCAGCCTGATGGCCTGGGGATGAGTGCCGACGACAAGGCATTTACGATCTTTCAGAGTGATCGAGACAGAGAGGTATTTCATACGGCGTTAGTTTAACGAATTGTCCGAGACATTTGCGTCGGCTTTGTCATGGTAAACGGATAAATACTGAAGGCATTCGCAATATCAGTGCGGTTCGCGTCGCTCACGGGTTGGCTGCGTGGCCGCAGACGGCGATTTGTTTCGTTTTTGGTCTTCTTAAAAATGAATCACCCCGGCACGGATATCGTTCCTTATAACTCGACAGGCTCCTGCCGGGCCACACAACCGCACTGTGGTTGCCAGGCCGAATTCTCCCAGCCTATTTCCAATGATATATAGATTGCCTGCGATAGGGATTATACTCTGCTCTTATGGGCTACCATATCTTTGAAATTAATCCTTTTAAGCAACTCACTTACCTGCAATCTGTAGCTGACTACAGAGAGGCAAAGCAGACGGTGCGGAACCTGCGAACCGCCCCTGAACTGGTGACTGGCACAACCTATCGAATGATGTTTGCCACCGACCCGGCGCAGGCTGAACGGTTGTTAAAAGAAAAACGAGAACCGCGCCCGATGGGCGAACACGACTAGGCGGCTGTCCGAGAATAAGGATCGCATCCGCTGCAGATCAACCATTGTTGAACCGTCTGACACTGAAACAGGGGAATAACTTGAGCGAATTTACCAAAGAGCTGGATGCGAGCGGCCTTAACTGCCCAATGCCAATTCTACGCGCCAAAAAGGCACTCAAAGAGCTAAGCCCTGGAGAAGTATTGCGCGTCATTGCGACAGACCCGGGTTCTGTAAAAGATTTTGAAGCTTTTGCAAAGCAAACCGGCAACGAGCTGCTCGAGTCGGTGGAAGAGGGTGGCAGCTTTATTTATCGACTGAAGAAAAACTGATGTCGGGTTTTGCTGCTGCGGTTATAACGACGTTTGTAGCAAGGGCATCACTAGCGGTAGGTAGGGCAACAGGGGTGGTCGACAAAGCATTCGGAGAGGTCTAGTGGAGCTATCGAATATCCACTTGGTGGCAGGGCTCGGGTTTGTTCTGGCCCTGATCTTTGGCGCTGTCGCCAATCGAACCAACTTTTGCACCATGGGTGCCGTCAGTGATTGGGTTAACATGGGCCTCAAAGGGCGGTTCGGTGCCTGGGTACTGGCGATGGGGGTTGCGGTGGCCGGTGCGCAGATTCTGGAGCTAACCGGCACCGTCGATATCAGCAGCAGTATCTACCGGACGGCGAATTTTGGTTTGGGGGGGTATATAGTCGGCGGGCTGTTGTTTGGCATTGGTATGACCCTGGGTGGTGGCTGTGGTCAACGGACACTGGTACGTGTGGGCACCGGCAATCTCAAATCGTTAGTGGTATTGCTGGTACTGGCAATCGCGGCATACATGACCCTGCGGGGCATTCTCGCCACGGTCAGGGTAGCTGCATTTGAACCCTTGGCCATTGACCTGTCGACTCAGGGTATTTCGGATCAGGGGCTCGCCAGTGTGCTGGCTGCATGGACAGGTATGGAACTGACCAATACCCTGCGATGGGCAGTCGGACTTATAGTTGCTGCCATACTTATTCTTTGGGCGCTGAGCCAGTCTGCTGTCAGAGAAAACAAAGACAACATTCTCGCGGGCATCGTCATCGGATTGATAATCGTTGCCAGCTGGGTGGTCACCGGACTGGTCGGTGCTGACGATTTTGATCCGGTACCAATTGAGGGAATGAGTTTTGTCGCTCCCACTGGCAACACGTTGAGCTACCTCATGACCTACACCGGGGCGACCATCAATTTTGGCATAGCCATCGTGCTGGGCATTATTGCAGGCTCTTTTCTGTATGCCATTTTTACCCGCACCTTTGCCATTGAAACATTTACCGACAAGCAGGATATGATCAACCACCTGAGCGGCGGTATGCTAATGGGTTTTGGCGGCGTGCTGGCCCTTGGCTGCACTGTCGGGCAGGCTATTTCGGGCATCTCTACGCTGGCGCTGGGTTCGTTTATCGCGGCGTTTTCAATTGTGGTTGGCAGTGCGCTGACGATGCGCGTGCAATATCACCGGATGGATGATATGAGCTTCACCCGCGCTGTCGGTACGGGTGTTGCCGACATGCTGATGCCGTGGAGAATGAAAGACTAGGACGCTACGCCCCGGCGTGCGGTGCGCTGTTGCGAAGCTAATAACGTAGACTTTGAGAGTGATTAAGTCTGTTGGGTTTCTCAAGCAGGATATCCTTGGAGTTTCCGCCCCGCAGACTCCTGTCTTACGCAAATACACTCGGAGTCGTGCTTGGCTGATTTAGCCAACAACTGTTAAGCTCCTACGTCCCAGCACATAACAAACAGGCCTTGCCTTTCATGTCTGAAAACGAACTGCGGTACTACCCGCAGTTACCTACCATACAAAACGCGACGCAGAGCAGGGCAGTTGCAGACAAATCCGTTGCAGCCAGAGCCCGGCTGGAGCCTGCCACCTGTACCGAGGCAGAGCCATTTGCACTTCGCGTGCTCGACGACAGCATGCAACCGGAGTTTCGCCGCGGCTGTATTATTGTTATTGATCCAACTGGCAGAGCAACTGATGGCAGCTACGTACTTGCGGACGATGGATCGAAAACTGAAGACGAAACAGAGGGAATGGTATTCCGGCAACTTCGGCGACAGCCGACCGAAGGCTGGGTGCTAAGTGCGCTGAATGAACAATACCCCGACATACAGATTTCAGATGATTTAGGTGGCGTAATCGGCGTGATCGTACAACGCGCGGGCGTACGACGCAGTTATCACAAGCGCTATGACTAGTTTGTGCGTCGCCATTTGCGCCGAGTGAACTTGCCGGTTGAGAACTTAAAATTTTTACTGCAAGCGTAACAGCTAAGCAGAATAGTTCGCGGATCGGAGATCTGCTCCCACCGTCCGAGGCTGTGCGAAATTGCAGCGGCGCTTGATGTATCTCAAATTGTGGGAGCACAACTCCGTTGCGCGAACATGTCGCTTTGGGGCTTCATGTTTTGTGTGGCAAGCGTAACAGCTAAGCGTGAGAGTTCGCGGATCGGAGATCTGCTCCCACCCTCCGGGGCTGTGCGAAATTGCAGTGGCGGTGGATGTATCTAACCTTGTGGGAGCACAACTCCGTTGCGCGAACCT
>CALGNZ010000108.1 GCA_937957915.1 uncultured Granulosicoccaceae bacterium
CGTGCATTGCTGTGGGAGAACAACTCCGTTGCGCGAACATGTCGTGCTTGCGAATCGTGTGTTCTATATCGATGGAAGAGCCAAAAGCGAGGAGTTCCCGGATCGGAGATCTGGTCCCACGCGGGGCGTTGCAAGAGTTGAGGATGCTGGCGGGCAAGGTCTCGCTCACGCGTCGGGTTTCCAGGGAGCTGGCTCTTGTAGGGGGGATAAGCGGAGCGCATCCACCACCATGTTACGTATAGGTACTACGTGCATTGCTGTGGGAGAACAACTCCGTGGCGCGAACATGTCGTACTTGCGCATCGTGTATTTTATATCGATGGAAAAGCCAAAGCGGGGAGTTCCCGGATCGGAGATCTGGTCCCACGTGTACAAAGCGTGTTTTTGCAATGGCTCCCACAAATACATTGTGGGAGCTCCATGCATCGCCTGTTACTGAGCTAAATCGCGAATGCGTGTGTCCTGGTTGGCCGGGGTTTCTGCTTCGGCGTAACCGTCTGTTGCGAAGTTTGCCAACAGATACTCTGCCAGTGCATCCTGCTCTGATCCGGCGTCAGCAAATGCTGTCAGTCCCGGGTCTGTGGTGATGTCGACGCGGTCGGCGGCGGCCAGCCCTTTTAATGGATAGTCGTCGCCGCAACTTTCAGTTTCATTGCCAACGCACTTTGCAATAAAGTCGAGGATTACTATTCGAATTGATCTTGAACCGTCGCCTGCGATTGCACCGTCGGTTACCAGCGTATCGACAACTGCGCCGGTTTCGTCGACGATGGTCATGCTGCGAATGCGCTCGCCGGCGGTGGTGGTGTCGCCGTTAGTGTCAGTGCCTTCGCGTGCCGTTAGTGAACTGTCATAAGTAAAGTTCAAGCCTGCAACCTGCGGAAACTGACCTGGCGTAGCGCCGGCTTCTGAAGCTGCTATGGCGTGTTCCATGATGTCTTTCAGTTCTGTTGCTGTAACGGTGAGCAGAGTCAGGCCGTTGTTAAAGCGCAACACGGTTTCCAGATCAAACTGCGAGATATCACCTTCGGCCTTGTTAGCGGAGGCGTTGGCCTGCGGTGGCAGAAACTGCACTTGTGATGGATCGGTGGTTCCTGGTGGTTGTAGCACCAGGCCTATATCAGATCTGATACCGCCGCCGTTCTTTAGCGATACCGACACAGTCGCGTCTGCCTGTTGTGCGACCCATAGATTAGCGTCTGCTGTCAGGTTGCCCATATTGGTTTCCTGCGTTCTCACCTGGCTTCGACGTCCGTCGAGGTAGACTGCAGTTTTACCGATAATGTTACCGTCCCGTGCCAGTAGTACACCTTGCGCTGCACTTGAAATTGCCTGTACCTGGGCATTGGGTGTGGCGCCGAGTGCAGAAACCTGTTCATCGGTGGCAGCCCACGCGCCGTTGATATCGGCGTCGAGGTTGCCATTCAATACTCTGCCTTCTGCATCAAAGTCGAGTAGTAGTCGGCCCAGGTACTTGTAGTCGCCATCGGTATTGACCAGTAACACCGGTTCACCAGACGCTGAGTTAAACTGCAGCGGGTAGGTATCAGCTGCGGTATCGCCTGCACGCAGCGTATCGTTGCTGTCTGCGAGCAGGGAGTTTGAGCCGCCTGCAACAATAACGTCGACATCAGTGAGTAATGGGGCAAGTGCTTTTTCAATAGCAATTTGCTGCATGTGCGCGAGTAGTATGATCTTGTTTATTCCGCTTGCCACCAGGTTATCTACGGCGGGTTGAATGGCCGCGGCCAGTGCAGCAGTATTGTTGGTGTCTGCGGGGTTGATGGTAATTGCACCGGCGCTGGTTATAGATGCGAGTGTGGGAGTGGTGGCACCTACGATACCGATTTGTTCACCGTTGACCTGTACTACAGTCGATGGTGCGAGTTGACCGCCAATGGTGTCCGCAGCCTGCCCGCCGGTGGCGGCCAGTGGCGCCAGATTTTCATCGGTTGAAAAGTCGAGGTTGCTCGACAGGTAAGGGAACGCTGCACCGGTATAGTTTGCACCGGTATCATCGGTCTCTGCTGCTATTAAACCCGCGAATTCTCCGGTGCCCTGATCGAGTTCATGGTTTCCGACTGCACTGGCAGCGAAACCCATGGCGTTAAGAAAAGCGATATCTGCGCGTCCGTTGCCGGGTATACCCAGTGTGGCTGCCATATCGTCGGCGGATGCGGCGAAATATCGTGGGCCGGGAATGTAGTTGTCGCCAGAACTTAACACCAGGGTATTGTCCTGATATTCAGAGCGAAACTGATCAACCAGCGCAGAGAACTGATTAACGTTGTCGAGCGCGCCGCTGGCGCCGTCCATATCTGCGGCGTGCAGTAATTGCATGCTGAAGTCTGCATCGCCGGTGAGCACGACAAGGGCGGCAGTGTTGTCGTCATCGTCGCTGGAACAGCCGACTGCCAGTGCGGAGCACAGGGCAATTGGCACTGCGGTGCGGGAAAATCGTGATTTAAGGATCATAACTACTCCATGATTATTTGATGAAAGGATACGGACACACGCATGGACCGGAAAGCTACACGCGAAGTGTGACGGTTTTACGGGCTGTGGTAAATGCTCTGATGGATGTAACAGCGCCTGGAAGTCAATTTCTATTCTGGCGGCGTACTTCGCCAGGTTGTCTGCGGTAGAAATATTGTGTCACCGTGGGCGTGAGTCGGGATAGTATAGGCTGCAGGCTGTTCCCGAATTGACCCTACACTTTCAACAACAGGACTGTCCATGAAGCCGCAATTTCCCGTAAAAAAGACCCTGGCAAGCCTCGGTATCCCGTTACTGGCAACAGCCAGCCTGTTTTATCATGGCGCCGGCGTCGCCGCAGGCTCGATCAACGCGCTGGTTTGGTGTGACCATACCGACCCCGGTTTTATTCAGCCGTTTGAAGAGGCCAACGATGTCAAAGTTAACCTCAAGGAGTTTGAAGGCACAGGCGCGGCTCTGTCGATCCTTGAACAGTCGCGTCCCGGTGACTGGGATGTGCTGATTATTGATGGTGTTGACGTCCCGGCGCTTGCCAAAGACGGCTTGCTGGCAAGTGTACCGGAGGATGCGCTGCCCATTGCTGATATCTGGCCGGAAGTACTGCTTGAGCAGAACCACAAGATCGATGGCAAGTGGTATGGCATGACCGAGTTGTTTGGTTATAACACTATCGCGTATAACAAAGACAAGGTTGATGCTGCAGACATGCTCGACATGACGTCCATGTGGAGTGGTAAGTACAAAGACCGAATCGCCGTGTACGACTGGCACACACCAATGATCGGGCTGGTGGCTATGGGGCTTGGCAAAAAAACCGCCGAGCTGACTGAAGCTGATTTGCCTGAAATTAAAGAGGCGCTGTTTAAGTTGAAAGACAATGCCTCGCAGTTCACTGACGTGGTAGCCAGCCAAACTGCACTTGCCACCGGTGAAGTTGATATTTTGTTTGGTGGTGGTGAATGGCTGACCGGTGTGCTGTCGCAGGAAATGCCTAATCTTGATTGGGTGCTGCCAAAGCAGGGTGGCTTGATGTGGTCGCAGTCGGTGACCATGCTTGCTGACGCCAAAAA
This sequence comes from uncultured Granulosicoccaceae bacterium, assembly GCA_937957915.1. GTDB lineage: Bacteria > Pseudomonadota > Gammaproteobacteria > Granulosicoccales > Granulosicoccaceae. The sequence goes on from CALGNZ010000108.1 coordinate 3,567, forward strand.
TCCTGATATGGCGCTGAAATTTATGCAGTACATTCTGAGCCCTGAGGGGCAGGCAGCGCTTGCTACTTCTTCTTGTTACTGGGCGATGCCGGCCAATATGAAAACCGGTTCGGCGTTAAACGACCAGCAGAAAGGCGCACTGCGATGGGATCAGCAAAAAGAGTATCTGGGCAATGCTCAGTTGTACCCGTCAGTAAGTCCTGAGCTCAATGAAAAAATGGAAGACCTGTGGACTGAAATGCTTCAGCAGTAGGTGTGCGCTGCTATTGGAAAGAACCACTGGTCGGGTAGCTGGTTGTCTCGGGTGTTTCCCGTTGACTCGAGCGCTTGACCCGAGCAAGTGATCAAAGCATGCGATCAAAGCAAGTGATCAGAGCATAGCGTGATGAGCGCACAATCAAGCTGGAAACGCTGGCGCCTGGTTTTGCCGGCGTTGCTCTGGACGGTGGCATTTTTCATTGTGCCGTTGGGGTTCATGGTTGTGATGAGCCTGTGGCACCGGATTGGCGGCAAGATTGTCGCCACCTGGAATTTTGAAAACTACATTGAGTTTTTCACCAAGCCGCATCTGGTCAAGGCGTTACTCAATTCGCTTGAGATCGGCTTAACTGTCACGGTTATCTCTATTTTTCTGGCCTATCCGCTGGCATGGATTATTGCGTACCGTGTACCCGAGAGATGGCAGCGTACTGCTTTGTTACTGGCGATACTACCATTCTGGACATCCTATGTGGTTCGCTCCTACGCCTGGCTGCTGGTGCTTGCGAAGCAAGGTATTGTTAATAGTTTTCTGCTCGATATCGGTATTATTGCAGAGCCGCTGGCCATCGCGTCGAGTCGCTATGCAACTATTATTGGCTTCGTGCATTTCTTTGTGATGCTGCTAACCCTGACCATCTATGCGAACCTCAGGCAGCTATCACCGAATTACGCACGTGCTGCTGCAGACCTGGGAGCCGGGCCGCTGAGAACGTTTTGGCATATCATATTGCCGCTGACATTGCCTGGCGTCATGGTGGGAGGGTTTCTAACCTTTGTGTTGTGTGTAGGTGATTACATAACGCCAAAAATACTGGGGGGAAGCAATGAGCTTGTACTTCCTCAGGTGATTATGTTGCAGATTGGCCGGCGTGCAGATTTCCCCAATGCTGCGGCGATGTCAATTATTCTAATGCTGGTAGTGACGGCTGCGTATGTTCTGTGTGCGCGCTGGCTGAAGATGGAACGCAGTTAATGCACGGGGTCAGGCGCCACGTTGTAAATACGCTATCCGCTTTTTACGCGGTGCTTATATACGGTTTTATATTTTTGCCGGTTGGTGTTTTGGTTCTGTTTTCCTTTCAGGACAGCCGCCTTCCGATCATGCCGTTCAAAGGGCCAACCCTTAAATGGTATGAGGCAGTTTTGAGCGACAGCCGACTGACCGACTCAATGATCAACTCGTTTATTGTGGCGATGGGGTCATCGGTAGTTGCTGTGTTGCTGGGCTTTCTGGCAGCGTTTGGTCTGGCTCGTTATGTATTGCCTGCACGAGGGCTGCAACGGGCGCTGTTGACTGCACCGTTAACCGTTAGTTATCTGATTATCGGGCTGGGCTTGTTAATCATGTTTAACGCGATGGGTGTGCCACGTTCGCTTTGGACGATTGGTATCGGCCATGTTGTTATCAATACACCGCTTTGTTTCGCTATCATTTATAGCCAGTTTGGTGATCATCAGGTCAATATAGAACGCGCTGCGCATGATCTTGGCGCCAGTGAGTGGCAGACATTGTGGCTTGTTACCGCACCTATGATGATGCCATCTATTCTGGCCAGTTTTTTTCTGGCACTGACCTTTTCATGGGATGAGTTTATTATCTCGTTTTTGTTGTCGCGTTTTGATGTGACATTGCCGGTAGAGATATGGGGGCTGTTGCGCTCGGGGCTGAATCCTAAAACCAATGCTGCGGGTTCTATGGTGTTTCTTATCTCCATTGTTCTGTTGGTGCTGGCAGAGTTGCTCGTGTTTAGAAGATTCAACGGAAGGGTCAATAGAAAGTGACGGCTACTGTAGGCATCGCTCAGGTTTGTCATCGTTACGGTAGCTTTGTGGCGTTAACCGATATCAACCTGACCATAGAGGCTGGTAGCTTTGCTGTGCTGCTTGGGCCATCAGGCTGTGGTAAAACCACTTTGTTGTCTGTGCTTGGTGGCTTTTTAATGCCGACCAGTGGTTCGGTGTTGCTGGATGGTGTCGATGTAACACACGTAGCCCCGGCGAAGCGCGCAACGACAACCATGTTTCAGGACTACGCGCTGTTTCCACATATGACATTGCTCGATAATGTCGGGTTTGGACTGCGTATGCGTGGCCAGTCGAAAAAGCAAAGAAGCAACAGAGCGCTGGAATTACTTGAGCTGGTCGGTCTCAACGCCTCGGCGGCTAAAAAACCGCATGAATTGTCTGGCGGGCAAAAACAGCGTGTTGCGCTTGCACGAGCGCTCGCGGTTGAACCGGATGTGCTGTTGCTCGACGAGCCACTGGGTGCGCTGGATCTGAAGCTGCGCCGACAAATGCAAGGCGAGCTTAAAGCAATACAAAAGCGTGTTGGCACCACGTTTATACACGTCACGCACGATCAGGAAGAGGCGATGGCTATCGCCGATCAGATCATTGTGATGAACAAGGGCAAAGTTGAAGACCATGGTTCACCGGAGTCAATCTATCTGAACCCCCGCACTGCTTTTTCGGCAGCGTTTATGGGGGAGGCAAATTTGATAGAGGGTACCGTTGAATCTGCGGATGAAGGGTTTCTTCGCGTTTCAACAGCGTTCGGTATGCTGGAGGTACCGGCTAATCACAATGCGAAGCCGGCATTTGAAGCTGGTGATTCTGCGCTGCTTTGTTTGCGGCCGGAGCATATTCACGCCGTGCACGATCTGTCAGAGCGTTATCTGTCAGAGCGTTATCAATCAGAGCGTTCGCAACCAGGGCCTTCTCAATCAGGGCGTACGCATCGAGGCGCCGTAATGAACCTTGGGCAGGGAACGGTTGTTGACCATGCTTTTTTTGGTTCGCACCAGCGTTGTCAGTTCAAAATGCAAACGGGTCAGCACCTCAGTGTGCACCTGCCTCAGGCGGCAAAGGTTGCCAGCGGTGACGAATTACCACTCACTATTGATACGGCCAGTGTGATTTTGTTAAGAAATGAGTGAGTGATATGCAACGAATAAATGCGCAAGACTGGTATAGCGTCAGTACCTTTAGCAATGACATTCGCTTGATCAGCGAGCTCTATATCACAGCGTTTTATCGCTGCAATATCTGGCATATCAGAGGCAGGCAGTCTGACGCATTAATAGACAGTGGTATGGGGGTTGTCAGCCTGCGTCAGCACGTGCCCCTTGTCACTGAAAAAAGCCTGATTGCGGTTGCCAGCCATACTCACTTTGACCACATTGGTTGCCACCACGAGTTTGAGAGTCGCTGTGTGCACGTTGCAGAGGCAGACCTGCTGGCCAGCCCCACACGTGTGAATACGCTTGCTGACCCTTATGTTACCGATGAGATTTTTACCGGATTGCCACCGGAGCCTTACCTGTCGTCAACCTATGCGGTAAAAGCCGCTCCGGCAACCCGAACTCTTGAAGACGGCGATGTTGTTGATTTGGGTAATCGAAGCCTGGAGGTGATACACACGCCAGGTCATTCTCCAGGGGGGATCGCGCTGTGGGAGTCTAAAACCGCGACGCTGTTTAGTGGCGATATCGTCTATGACGGCCCGTTAATCGAGGATACCTATCATGCTAATGCTCAAGACTACTATGCAAGTATGGTGCGCTTGTTTGATATTCCGGTAGATACCGTTCACGGTGGTCACTTCGGCAGCTACGGCAGAGATCGCCATCGTCAGATTATTCGTGAATGGCTGGATGCCCACTGATTTATTTCATTCAGCAAGGCCGTGTGTGGAATAGTTCTCGCTCACGCGTCGGGTTTCCATTGAGCTCGCTCTTGTAGGGGGGATAAGCGGAGCGCATCCACCATGTTACGTATAGGTACTACACGCATTGCTGTGGGAGAACAACTCCGTTGCGCGAACATGTCGTACTTGCGCATCGTGTATTTTATATCGATGGAAAAGCCAGAGCAGGGAGTTCCCGGATCGGAGATCTGGTCTCACGGGGGCTTTGCTGGAGTCGAGGATGCTGCGGTGTTCGTGGGCTTAGATCTATGACGTACATGGAAACCCGCAGCGTCAGCAAGTCTGTCTATATGAGCAAGGTCTCGCTGACGCGTCGGATTTCCAGTGAGCTTGCTTTTGTAGGGGGGATAAGCGGAGCGCATCCACCATCAGGTTACGCATAGGTACTACGCGCATTGCTGTGGGAGAACAACTCCGTTGCGGGAACCTGTCGTGCTTGCGAACCGTGTGTTCTATATCGATGGAAGAGCCCAAAGCGAGGAGTTCCCGGATCGGGGATCTGGTCCCACGGGGGCGTTGCCAGAGTTGAGGATGCTGCGGTGTTCGTGGGCTTAGATCTATGACGTATATGGAAACCCGCAGCGTCAGCAAGGCTGCTTATCAAGTCTGTTTATATGAGCAAGGTCTCGCTGACGCGTCGGGTTTCCTGTGAGCTTGCACTTGTAGGGGGGATAAGCGGAGCGCATCCACCATGTTACGTATAAGTGCTACGTGCATTGCTGTGGGAGAACAACTCCGTTGAGCGAACCTGTCGTGCTTGCTAATCGTGTTTTTATATCGTGGGAAGAGCCAAAGCGAGGAGTTCCCGGATCGGAGATCTGGTCCCACGTGGGTGTTGCTGGAGTTGGGGATGTTGCGGTGTTCGTGGGCTTAGATCTCTGACGTGAATGGAAACCCGCAGCGTCAGCAAGTCTGCATATCAAGTCTGTTTATGTGAGCAAGGTCTCGCTGACGCGTCGGGTTTCC
>CALGNZ010000109.1 GCA_937957915.1 uncultured Granulosicoccaceae bacterium
TTCCGGAGCGGGTGAAATGGAATCACTATCAGTATTAATAACCTCGGTATCCGCGAAAGTGTCAATGGCAAAAGCGGTTGCCACTGCGCTATCCAGGCTGTCTGTTGATGGACGTGTGTTTGGTGCTGATGCCAACGAAGACTGTCTGGGCAGGTACTTTGTAAACGGGTTTTGGATTATGCCACGTGATGAAAATCTACTCGTCGAAGATGTGATTGCCTGGTGTCATGCTAATAGTGTTCAGGTGGTGTTCCCCAGTCGAGATGGCGAGCTTGTGTTCTGGGCAAAGCACCGTGGCAGATTACAGGAAAACGGTATTTCGGTGATGGTGTCTAATGCGGACACCGTCAGCTTCTGCCTCGACAAGCTGGCGTTCTATCGGCAGTGCCGGAGTCTGGGTTATCCGGCAATTTCTACAGACGAGCACTGTAACCAGATAGATGGTGATCTTTTTGTGGTTAAGGAGCGCAATGGAGCAGGAGCTGACAAGATTGGTATTGGTCTTAGCGATGATCAGGCCTTGCTCCATTCAAAACAGTTGGCAGCACCGGTGTTTCAACCTTATGTGGCAGGGGAGGAAATAAGTGTTGACGTCTATGTCAGTCAATGTGGTGATGTCAAAGGTGTAGTGCTCAGGCGTCGCAATAAGGTGGTTAATGGCGAGTCACAGGTGACTACAACCTTTCGCGATGAGTCGCTGGAGTCACTGTGCGCCGAGATGGCCAGAGGATTGGCGTTGCGTGGACATGTGATGTTTCAGATTATTATTGATAAAGACTCAAAGCCGCAGGTCATTGAGTGCAATTGCCGATTCGGTGGGGCATCCACGCTTAGTGTGGCAGCCGGGTTAGATAGTTTCTACTGGTTTATGCTTGAGTCAACAGGGGATAGCTTAACGGGTATCTGTGTTGATCTGGCTGAAGTACCGTTGCGTCAGGTCAGATATGCCGCTGACAAAGTGACACCCGCATGATTCTGGTGTTTGATCTTGATGATACGCTGTACAACGAAATTCAATATGTTGAAAGTGGTTTCAAAGCAGTCGCAAATTTTATTTCAGGCCAGTGGCAACAGGATGCCGTGGAAGTTTACGACCGGCTTATGGACACACTGTCAAGCAAGGGTCGTGGCGAGGTATTTGATTCGGTTCTCTTGTCTTACGGGTGTTTATCGAAAAAAAATATTAAACAATGTGTAGGGGTGTATCGGCGGCACGTTCCATCGATTGCACTACACCAGGCCGGTGAGCGTTGCCTGAAACGATTTCAAGACTGGCCCAAGTATCTGGTTACCGATGGCAACAGGCTGGTGCAGCATGAGAAGGTTGTGGCGTTGGGTCTGGAGCCACATTTTAAGCGCGTAATGGTCACCCATCGCTTTGGTATTGCTAGGGCTAAGCCCTCTCCATACTGTTTTCAGCTAATTGCAGAGGCCGAGAACGCAGCACCGCAACAGATCGTTTACATCGGCGATAACCCCGCAAAGGATTTTGTCGGCATCAAGCCCCTGGGTTTCAGAACAATCAGAGTGCTGACGGGTGCTCACAAAGCAGTCCGTAAATCTGACCAGTATGAGGCCGATATCACTATTAAAACCCTTAATGAGCTGACACCTGTCTTGCTTAAAAGGTTACAAGAGCATTGATTTGAAGAACGTTGAAACGAAGGGCGTTAATTGTGAATGGCTTTGAGCTAAAGGATATAGCCATAGGCGACTATGTGATTGGAGACAAGCATCCGCCGTTTGTCATCGCTGAGATGTCTGGCAACCATAATCAGTCTCTGGAACGTGCGCTTGAAATGGTTGAGCAGGCAGCAGCCTCCGGGGCCCATGCACTAAAGCTGCAAACCTACACCGCTGATACCATAACGATGAACAGTCGCAATGAGAGTTTTCGAATCTCTGATCCTGACTCGCTGTGGCATGGTAAATATCTGTATGATCTGTATCAGGATGCACACACGCCCTGGAGTTGGCACGAGGCGATCTTCAATCGTGCAGCGGCGCTTGGAATGCTGGCGTTCAGTTCCCCGTTTGACGAGAGCGCTGTTGATTTTCTGGAGACACTGAATGTGCCCGCTTATAAGATTGCCTCTTTTGAAAATAGCCATGTGCCGCTGCTGCAAAAAGTGGCCGCAACAGGCAAACCGGTTATAGTCTCTACCGGGGTGTCAACGCTGGCGGAGATTGCAACAGCTGTTGGGGTGCTGACTGATGCCGGGTGTACACGCATGATAGTGCTCAAATGCACCAGTACGTATCCGGCATCTCCAGCGCATACTAACCTGCAAACGATTCCAAACATGCGTGAAACACTTGGTTGTCATGTAGGCTTATCAGATCATACCATGGGCATCGGCGCATCGGTGGCCGCAGTAGCTCTGGGTGCCCGCGTTGTAGAAAAGCACTTCACCCTGAGCCGTGCTGACGGCGGGGTCGATTCAGAATTTTCTCTCGAACCCTCAGAGTTAACACTACTGGTTGAGGAATGCGAACGAGCCTTTCAGTCGCTAGGCAGGGTCAGCTACGGATTTGGTGAACTGGAAAGCCGCAGCCGCTTGCACAAGCGTTCTATCTACCTGCAAAAAGATGTTGCAGTGGGCGATGTTTTTACTGAAGATAACCTGAAAATCATCCGACCAGCTGATGGTCTCGAATGCCGTTACTGGGATCTCGTCATTGGAAAAACTGCTCGCCATAATTTGAAAGCGGGAACCCCGCTTACCTGGGAAAAGCTTTTATAGCCAGCTGGAGTTGTCGTGGCAGGCCAATGGCTGCTATGAAAACTTTTAAAGCCACCGCGAGCGTTGAGCTTCGGCCCACTCAGGGCATCCAACTTCCTAATTGTGCTTAACGTATGTGATGTTACCAATGCCATTTGAACGTAGGGTGTGGTGAGGGAAACGAACCGCACCATCCCAAAAAATCACCCCAAAAGATCTGCCACGAAGCGTTTCTTGCAGTTGCTGGCATCGCGATATCGCACTCTTTGCCGAAGCGTCCTTTCCAGCCGTTCGGTATTATGTATTTGCCAACTCGGCTTTGTGGGCCTCGACCAACCCTGCCATTGAAGTGAACTGGAAATCAACCTGTGGTAGCTCACCCGGGTTCATGGTTGCACCAAAGCCCTTTTTGTCATGGCGACGATAAATCCAGCAACTGGCCAGATTATGTCGCTTGCCGGGTACATGGTCGTGGAACATGCTTTCAGCGGTATGCAATACGCTTTGGGCGTTAATGCCGCGATGTGCCAAGTGCTCAAGCATGTATTCAAAGTTGCGATCAAATGGCTTATACGAACCAACATCTTCAGCGGTATACACTGCATCGAACTCAACCTGCAAACGCTCGTTGCTGCCAGCAAAGCTTTTGTTGTCAACGTTTGACAGTATTACCAGTTTATAGTGCTGCTTAAGGTATTGAAGTGATTCGGCCGAGTCTGCAAAAGCAGGCCAGTCTCTTACCGATTGTCCGTACGTATCGCACTCGTCGCTTGTTACAGGTAATCCCCACGATTCCGCCAGTCGTTTGTAAACAATAGCCAGAAGATCGGCGTACCGCATTGAAGGGGTCCACTTCTGTTGGGTGGACTCGTGGTAGGCGTGAGCCTGCAGAATCTCGTCGCGGGTTAATGGTTGCTGCAAGCGTGACGTCAATGGACTGAGACCCGCAAACATGCCGGATTCCCAGTCTATGAGTGTACCGTAGCAGTCAAAAGTGAGTGTTGAAAAATCGGAGAGTTTCATGGGCTTGGCATTTTGGTGGTATACGAGGTCAGGGGTCTTGGTAACACGAATCCAAACGTGGTGCAATTATGACTGTATTTGTGTAGTGACAGTTACACATGCCGCGCCCATAGACAGATCTCCTGCTTCTGTCGCAGAATTCTGTACCGCTGACAGGTGAATGTATAATAAATGTTTGGTTATGTGCTGGATTACCTTTGAAGGTAAAGCGCACCAGGTGACAGGAAACACCTGCGAGGAGAACAGGCCGTCTCTACGCAGTTTATACTCAGGAATTTACTACTGACTGGTGACCTCGCCAATATCATTCCATACTTCCTGTTTTATTATCATTCCTTCATTGACAATAAAGCGGTCGATAAATCGGATTGATGAAAACTCGGTGCCGTCAAGCCAGGTGCCATTCAATGTTCCTGTGCAGTAAACCATCGATCCCTGATCGGAGCCGCAGACATCGAAATTTTCGAATACTTTAGTAACGCTTGTGTAGCGGCTTTTAGCCCATTCGACTAACTCCTGTAATCTGGTGAATTTCTGCCCACCGGGAAATGTCATGTGGAAGTCCGGGCCAAGAAAAGATTCAGCCTTGTTAATATCGCGTGCCTCCATTGCCTGCAGGTATGATTTTACAATAGAGTCTGGTGTGGGCAATGGCTTGCCCGGTATGCGGGTTGTTCTTCCGCGCATATAGCTGTGTGGCTGTACCTCGTTGATAAATACTGTGATGCCATCGAGTGGCGCGGCAATGGTGGCTCTGGCTGCATCAGTCAGCCGCTTGCAGAGTGACGAGCGCGTGTCGTCATCGTAGCCTTCAATGAGTGTTACCTGTATGACTGGCATAGGTCCGTCCGTATAATAAACGTTGTGCGTGTGCTGCTAATTCGCTTTTGCTCGCCAGTTTCTGCGCGGGCTTGGGCTGTGCTACCGCCGCTCGACGAGCAACCCGGGTCAGGTTTGCTGCAAAGCCGAAGCACGGGACTCATGGTATAGTGGCTGCTAATTCTCGGCAATAACTCTCTGCAATAATGTGGGGAGATCTGTCATGCAACCCTCAGTGCAATTAAACACTCCCGCGCCTCTATGACAAACAACTCAGACAATGTAAACACTGCACTTTTAATTGTTGATTTGCAAAATGACTTTCTACACCCTGATGGCGCTTACGGGAGGGCAGGTCAAAAGAGCGAAGCTATTGCGGCGTTACCGGAGTCAGTTTTACCTGTTGCCAATGCTATGCGGCAAGCGGGGGGCTGGATAGTCTCGACGCAGTTTACGCTGGTGCCTGGGAAGGCAGATGTACCATTTATATCACCACATTTGCAGAAATTGCGGCCTTTCCTGACCACTGGTGATTTTAAACCTGGCGCCTGGGGCCATGGCCTGGTTGACAGCCTGCAGCCAGCCGACATCATGGTCGAGAAAGTGGCGTACTCCGCTTTTTACATGACCCGTATGGAGTGGGTGCTAAAGAAGGCGGGTATCGAGAACATTCTGGTTTGTGGCATTGTTACCAATGGTGGTGTGGCATCAACAGTCAGGGATGCGCACGTTCGTGATTTTCATATCACTGTGTTGTCTGATGGGTGTGCTGCATTTTCCGAGAGTGCGCATCAATCGTCATTGGCTGATATGTCGAGTATCGCTAAGGTGTGCAGTTGTCAGGATGCAGTGGCGTTGTTGTCTTCCTGATCTCCACATTGCACTTATCCTCGACAGATAATAGAAAATTCTGTCACTGAACAGTAGAGACACTGGAACAACTATGGAACCCGATTTTTGGCATCAGCGTTGGCATAATAATCAGATCGGTTTTCACGAGAGTGCAGTAAACCCGAGTTTGGTAACACACTTGCCGTCACTAGAGCTTGCTGGTGGTAGTCGTGTATTTGTGCCTCTTTGTGGAAAGACGCTGGATATAGGCTGGCTTTTGTCGCAGGGGTACAGCGTCGTCGGTGCAGAGCTGAGTCAGTTGGCGGTGGAGCAGTTATTTACGGATCTTGGTATTGAGCCAGGTATCACAGAGGCGGGCAGGCTTTCACGCTATCACGCCCGGGGTATCGATATTTTTGTTGGTGACATTTTTGATCTGACGCCGAAAATGGTGGGGCAGGTAGATGCGGTTTACGATCGGGCCGCACTGGTTGCACTGCCTGAGCCGATGCGTAAACAATACACAGCACATTTGTCGGCGATATCCCGTGTAGCGCCACAGTTATTAATTACCTTTGAATACGACCAGCAGTTAATGAATGGGCCGCCATTCAGCGTACCCAACAACGAGGTGCACAGTCACTATGACGATCACTATCGGGTAGTGTCTCTGTCCAGTGGGCCGCTTGTGGGCGGTCTAAAGGGTAAAACCGCAGCGATCGCAAATGTGTGGCTGTTGAAAAGCCGACCTCAAGGCTGATTATAAAATGCATAAAGTAGATGTCTGTTCTCGTTCAGGCGGTTTCGACCAGACAGTTGAAGTGATTGTTGTCGGCGCCGGCGCGTGTGGTTTGATCGCTGCACTTCGCGCAGCCAGTGAAGGGGCAGAGGTGCTTATTCTCGAGAGAGACAGCTCGCCTTCCGGATCTACGTCGCTCTCATCGGGTTTTATTCCCGCCGGTGGTACCCGCTTTCAAAAGCCCGCTGGCGAGTCCGCTGACAGTGCAGAAGAGTTTGCAAAAGACATTCAGGCCAAGTCACATGGGCAGTCTCTGCATTCACATGTGCAACTGGCCTGCGAGAATATTGCAGGGGCAATGGAGTGGCTGGCAGACGAGTACTCAGTGCCCTGGATCGTGCTCGATGATTTCCTGTATCCGGGGCATCGCTTTCATCGGATGCACGCCGTACCGGAAAAAACCGGGGAGGCGCTGCAGGCCAGACTACTGGCCGCAGTACAGCAACAACAGATACCCGTGGCAACCGAATCAAGGGTAACCACGCTGTATACCGATGCAGCAAGCACGGGCGAGGGAAATTCCGGTGCAACAAATGTTGCTGCGTTTAATTCAAACGGTCAGCGGATTACCGGTGTGGAAATCACCAGGCCCGATGGTCAACACGAATCAATAGGCTGTGAGGCGTTGGTTCTTGCGTGCAACGGATACGGCGGTAATCAGGGAATGGTTGAGCGTTATATTCCGGAGATTGCCAACGGTTTGTATTTCGGACACCCGGGTAATACCGGTGATGCGGTAGTGTGGGGCGAGCAACTACGCGCAGAGCTTGAGCATCTTTCCGGCTATCAGGGGCACGGATCGGTTGCCCATCCTCATGGCATGCTAATAAGCTGGGCTCTGATGATGGAAGGGGGTATTCAGGTTAACCTTCAGGGCAAGCGTTTTTCGAATGAGCACGGTGGTTACTCGGAGCAGGCGGTAAACGTTTTGGCGCAAACTGATCAACTGGTATGGAATATCTACGATGATCGCATTCATCGTTTTGCCGAAGGGTTTCCGGATTACCTTCAGGCCTGCAACGCAGGCGCAATAAAGAGTGCAGACAGCATTGAAGCGCTGGCATCGATAACCGGTGTGCCATCGGGAGAACTCAACAATACCCTGAGAGCTGTCGACGACTATCGATCGAATGACAGTGTTGATCCTTTCGGTCGTGGGTTTGGTGGGGATAAGCCGCTGCATGCGCCCTGGTATGCGGTGAAAGTGACCGGTGCGCTGTTTCATACGCAGGGTGGGCTGGTGCTTGACGATCAGTGCAGAGTTCGGAACACAGACGGCACAGTAATGCAGAATCTGTTTGCCGGTGGAGGGGCGGCTTGCGGTGTCTCTGGTCCGGAGGTGTCTGGCTACCTGTCGGGCAACGGGCTGTTGACAGCCGTCGCATATGGTTATGTTGCCGGAGGTGCTGCAGCTATCTGTGTGCGGGATGGCGGCAGCGCTAACAGAGGGCAGGCGTAGTCTCTCGTTGTACTCAGTAACAATCGATCAGCGTTCTTTATGCTGCGGGTAATCATCGGAGATGGTGTCCCAATCGGCTTTTGATGCGGTAAAAATATGGTACCGCTTTGTACACTGGATTGGAGATTCAACCGTGCCGATTCTTAGCCGTTTGATATCCGGATTACTGTTCAGTCGGCTATAGAGCGGGCTGCCGCAATGACTGCAAAATGCGCGCACCTTGTCATCGTTTGATTGATATTCGCGAATAAAATGCTGTCCGCTAAATTCAATTTTTTGGCTTGTTATTGGGCTGTTGGTGGCAAAAGGCCCGCCCTGGGCTTTTCTGCATTGTGAACAATGGCACATCGCGATTTCATTGATGTCGCCGTCGTATACGTACTTTACTCTGCCGCACAGGCATCCACCGGTAATCATGTTTTGCTCTTGTTTTTGCTCTCGTGTGTTTTTAATTGGCGCAGCTATAATGCATCGTGAGTTTACCATAGCGATCCGCCGATATAGTTTGCGATACTACTCAATGGTTCAGTGTTGAGCGACCTTTTCGCGGGTTGGTTATTTACCCCCACGGGGAGTGTGCATAGCTTGTATTCCAAAAAACCCTTTGGCTAATGTGGTAGTGTATTTCTGGTCTATCAGACAATGTAACGATATCTTTACTGAGGAAAAAAATATGCTTGTACCGTTGACCAGGCCCGTCAGATTAATAATGTCGGCAATCTGCCTTGGCGCCGCATTAAGCACAGTCGCTTCAGCTGAAAACCGAATAGATACACAGTTGCCCGGCGCCCCTGCACTCGCCGCTTATGGGAAATATAAAACCGGTGTGATGACCCTCGATGTGGTCAATCCGAATCAAATCGATATCCTGCAGCTCGACAATGCCGAGCCGCTGCCAGAGCCGCTGCCTGTCTATGATCGTCCGTTAACGCTTGAGATATGGTACCCGGCAGACGCAGCGGCAACCGGAGACACGACGCTGCGCGCCTACCTCAGAGATGCAGTTACTGAAGTTGATCTGCAGGGCCAATCCATCCGCGATGCTGCGCCGATCATGAACGACGGGCCCTTTCCACTGGTAATTCTGTCTCACGGATACCCGGGCAATCGCTTTTTGATGTCGCACTTAGCCGACAATATCGCGTCAAAGGGCTATGTGGTGGTGTCCATTGATCACACAGATTCAACCTACCGTACTCAGGCAGCATTTGGATCTACGCTGGTCAATCGATCACTCGATCAGATTTTCGTGCTCAATGAAATGGAGCGCCAGTCGGCTGATGGCTCAGGCGTATTGAGTGGACTGGTTGATACCGCTAATACTGCGGTTGTCGGTTATTCCATGGGTGGTTATGGTGCAGTGATCACCGCAGGTGCTGGTGTAACCCAGGCAGCAATCGACCTGTCGTTTGGCGCTCCGCATGGCCAGCTAGCAGTGCACAAGGGAGGTAGCACCAGCCACAGCGCACTGATCGATCCACGAATCAGAACGGCCGTTGCATTTGCCCCCTGGGGAATGAACTTCGGCTTCTGGGATGCAGAAGGGCTGGCAGGTATCGGTATTCCAATGTTATTTGTTGCGGGCTCTGAAGATGATGTCTCCGGGTACGAAAACGGCCCCAGAGCCATATGGCAGGGTGCCACAAGTGTCGAGCGTGCGTTGCTTACATTCGACAATGCTAACCATAATGCCGGTGGCCCGATGCCGCCGCCTGCCGAAAGCTTTATGTTCAACGAGCGGCTGGGGTTTAATCTGGTTGAGCACTATGCCGATGCGGTTTGGCAAACCGAGCGTCTGAATAATATTTCACAGCATTTTGTTAGCGCGTGGCTCGCGAAGTACCTGAAAAGCGATGGTGCAGCCGACGATTATCTGGAGCTGGTGCCAGGCTCTAACGATGGTGTTTACGATGCTGTTGACGGCGTTTTTACCGATGCTCACACCTATTGGAAAGGCTTTCCGAATCGCACAGCCAAAGGTATGCACTTTGAGTGGTTGAAACCCACCTCCGAGCCGCAGAACTGCGACTACACTGATGCCGGAAGTAACGGTGGCTGGGGCTGGGATCCGGTGGCCAGGCAGAGTTGCCCGCCGGCTGAGGTTACTGGTAACTGTGATTACACCGATGCCGATGTGAACGGTGGCTGGGGTTGGGATGAAGTAGCACAGCAAAGTTGCAGCCCTCGCTAGCCTGATTTCCTCTGAACGCCGAATCCCCGTGAATATTGCAGGCTAGTCGTGGTTTGAGTTGCAGCGCAAGGACTCTCGCAGGCTGATGTGACGAGGGTAAATGCGATTGGGGTATTGCAGCAGCAGATATTTTGCTGCTGCTCGGTAGTCTTGTTTCCGGAAGGCGGTCGGGTCCGTCAGCCTGTTGCGGGCATTGATCTCTTCAGCCCTTAATCGATATCTGCTCATATGGATTCAGTCAACACGAATATTCTGTCAGAAACTACAGCGCAGATTTACAGCGTGTCAGTAAAAATCCGTCACTCTGGATAAACCTTGCGTGGCGCAAGCAGGGCTGGTGACAACATCGTTGATGCAGGGCATAGTGGCGGATCCGCTCTATCCTATTGAAAATATACAACCGGAAAAACAATGCAGACGGTCGAAGCAAACGGCGCGAATATCCCCGCTATCGGGTTTGGTACCTGGACACTAAAGGGAGACCAGGCGAGCACTTTGGTTGAGCATGCGTTGGCAGCCGGGTATCGACATATAGATACCGCTGCTATGTATGACAACGAGGAAGCCGTGGGTAGGGGGATCAAAGCTTCGTCTGTACCGCGTGATGAATTTTTCCTGACCACTAAAGTCTGGCACGCTGATCTTGCAGAAGGCGACCTTCAACAATCCGCGCAATCGAGTCTCAAGCGTTTGGGGGTCGATGCAGTAGATTTGTTGCTTGTGCATTGGCCGTCGAAAACCATACCGCTCGAGGAAACAATAGGTGCACTTAATGATGCAGCGAGCAGAGGGCTAACACGGCATATCGGTGTTTCAAACTTCACTGTTTCACAGCTTAAAGAGGCCGTGAAAATCTCGGAGCGCCCGTTGATTTGCAATCAAGTTGAATATCACCCAATGTTAAATCAGGAGCTCGTTTTAGGTGCCTGTCGCGCTCAGGGAATGGCGGTAGTTTCTTACTGCCCGTTGTTTCGTGGCGGTGAATTGTTCGCCAACGACCCGGTCGCGGCAATTGCGGAACAATACAATAAAACACCGGCGCAAATCGTATTGCGCTGGCAGGTTCAGCAAGACAGCGTCATTGCCATTCCGCGTTCAACCAACACAGGCCGTATTGTGGAAAATCTGGATGTGTTTGATTTCGTACTAGCTGACGAGGACATGAAAGCAATAAGTGGCCTTGGAAAGAACAACAAGAGGCTGTGTGATTTTGAATTTTCTCCAAAGTGGGATGTTGCTTAGTCTGCTCACGAGTATTCGAGACCTTGTATGGATGTTGTAAAGCTGGTCGTTTGAGTTGACAGAAGGTGTGCTCCTCACGCTACCTTGCAGCTACTCACATGCTCGCAAGTATTGCCATACATACTGAACACCATAGAAACATCAGTAACGAGAACGTACCATTCCATCGCCATGACAGGTGAGTGCTCGGTATGCTGGTGATTCGTCCTAAAATCAGTGGCACACCACCAAAGGGAGATGCTGTCAGATTCAGCGCCCAGCCCCAAACAAGTGCGCACGCCAATAGATTAGGGTTGGTTCCCTCGAAAGGTAGTGTGGAATACAGGCCGCCCAGTACGGTTACCGATAGTATTGGCGGCATAGCCAGGTTTGACAGTAAAGGTACACAAGCCATAAAGAGCAGGTATAGCCACGGTCCGGTGAGTTCAGTGATGCCAGTTGCCTCTGCCACTCGGTCTGGATTGACCAGGGCGACGACAATAACGCCAATGTACCCGGCGCTTGCCAGCGTTATTGCTTCGGGCACACCTGCTGGCACAGAATTAACAGCAATGTCTCGAAGTCTCGCACGAAAAGCGACAGTGTCGGATCGTGCCTGCCAATGCTGGGCCACTAACCAGATTACCATTACAACCGGACTGGCCAACATCAGCGCAGGTACGATCCGCGATTGGTTAAAAACAACCATTGTTGCGCAGACTAAAAAAAGTGCAATACACACTAATCCAAGTCGACGAGCAGCCACCCATGGGAAATTATCGTTTCTTGCCGTTGCCGCCGGTTGATTGCCAGTAGCCATCGACGAACGTGCAGCCCGACCTGTATTTCGGTCGAGCAACCACCCGGTAACTAAAGACCCCGCTGCCGCTAAAGTACCGTAGAGGCAAACCATCAGCAGGTTTGCATCCTTTACGACGCTCACGGTTATCGCCATGGAAACCGTGGCAGGTGACCAGGCGACGGTCCACGAAAAGCCTCTCGTCAAGGCTGATATCTGTCGTTGCTCACGCCAGTTAGCGAGCTCCTTATTAACTGATTCGACAGACCGGGCTCCCCGTTGAATTAAAGGCCCCAGCAACGTGAGTGCGCCAAAATTCAATACCATACCCAGTAGCTGGCTTCCGCTATGGATAGCCAGGTAGCGACGGCCTGGGCTGCGACTGGTGAGGTACTTACCCAGATTAAGGACCGAGGGTGATGTCACCGCGCCGTCGCGAAGCAACGATAGCAACACCATAAATGAGGTCAGAAAAGCCGCTTGCAGACCAGCCCGTTCGAATAGAGCAACAGGCGCGTTAAACTGAAGCGCCGCGACGGCTGACAATAACAGTGCGAGCGACATCAGTACTCGCTCCCTGAGTTGTAAGCGATTTACTGTCACGATCAAAAGCGCGAGTAGTGCCACGATAGACAGCAGGCCAGCTTCCCGGATGTGCAGATGCAGGTACATAAGTTGGGAAGTGCCAACAAAAAAGAGAGCGAACGAAGTCAGTAACTGGCGATTGTTGTGCAAGGGGAATTGTGGCTGGAGGGGGAATTTAAGACTACACGTTTGCGACAGTAGTTACTCCCACAATATGCCCGGTTTTATACTCGGCGACTGGAAAATCGTGGCTGGCCCGGGCTTTGGCTGGTAGCAGTCTACTGTGACGGCGAACGAGATGCCCGCCGAATTTTTACGAGCGCTTTATGTAAGCTCAGTGGTAATTGTAAACTCAACCACACGCTTGTCCGCGGCGACACCGATTGATGGATTATCGATACGTGCCAGCACTGCAGCGCGCTGAGCATGTGTCGGGTGCAGGCTGCCGTGCATGTCGTGCTGTTTTTGTTTTCCACTATATGTCTCGGCGAATTCCAGCGGCCTGACCCAGAAATGATGTTGTTGTCCGCTGGCAAGTCGAATCGGATGTTCTGCCAGATACGCAGATACATGGTAGCGGCCATTATTGGTCACCAATATAGTGGGGGCGATATCCGTTACGAGTATCTCGCTTGCCGAACGATTGATGAGAGTGCCCTGGCCCAGCGCAGTCAGTCCGGCAATGGACTTGCTGTCGATGAAACGAAATTCGACTGCATCTGACAGGTCGGGTGTGTCTGTTACCCCGGCGGGCCGGGCATAATTGTTTGTCGCTGACGAGGCGTTTGCCAGCAAGGGCGTAGTGCCGCATGCCGCCACGAGAGCAGATAACGACTTTAGCAGTCGTCGCCGCGTGTGGTTGTGCCTGGTCGCTTTGCGTTGCGCATAGCCAGTGTCAGCGATTTGCAAACCAGATTTGTTGCGCATGACGATATTCCCGGTGGTTGGGCTGATAATACTAACCGCTAAAGCGCTTGTGCCTCGAAGGCTCGGGTAAAAAATAGAAAAATCACCCGTTTGGGGGATGCGCTATTCCACGGAAAAAGGCAACGTTAGCGACGGCCAGCGTTATTGGTGCTTTCTAACCGTCCGCTGTCTTTCCTGGCAAATTGAATTGAGCTCGCCGAAAGAAAGGGATTCTACTAGCGTAGGTGCACGTGTAAGATCGAGTATCAAAATGCTTATCGTCTCCGGCAGTATGGAAAAAAAGTGCACGCTCCGTTTGATGGGGCCTTTGTACCTGCAAACGGCTGCGGGTAAAGAAATTACGCCCAAGTCGCAGAAGTGGTGCGCTTTATTGGCGATGCTGGCAACGGCACCGAACGGACGCCGCAGCAGGAAGTGGCTGCAAGACCGCCTGTGGAGCGATGCCAGCGAGCGACTCGGTGCAACAAGCCTGCGCCAGGCGGTGTTCCAGATCCGTCGCAAGCTCGGCATTCATGAAAACTTACTGACCAGCGAACAATCAGTTGTGCGGCTGGATACTTCGCAGTTGGTTGTCGACGTTTTGCATTTCAATCAAATAACCGTTAACTCCTCGGAAGTGCCTCAGTTCCTTGAGGGCATCGACGTCGATGATATCGAGTTCGAGGATTGGCTGCGCGAGCAACGCGAATACTGGTTTAACAGCTTCACCGCCCGGTTTGCTGATCGTCAAATTCAGAACGAACGTTCGGAAATTGCCAGTTACGCTGGTGAGAGATCTGCCACGCTGGTAAATGACCCATTGGTGCTATCACCGGTCGTAGACGCGGCAATTAACCGGGCGGCCGACAATCTACATGCACCGAAAAATTTTGCTGTAGCAGTGTTGCCGCTGGTAAATCACACTGGTGACAAACAGCTTGACTACTTTGCTGATGGTTTTTCCGAAGAATTGATAGATGGTTTGTCACGTCAATGCTGGCTACCTGTAATTTCACGCAGTTCAACATTTGCCTACCGTTCGTCGTCACCTGATCTATTCGCTATCAGTGATCGACTTCGATCACGCTACCTGGTGAACGGCGAAATATCTGTTGCTGATTCCAGCTACAAGGTCCGTGTAGAGCTCAACAACATGGAGAATGGCTCCTCCGTTTGGACTCACACTTTGACGTTACCGGGCTCGCTGGATAGTGCAGATGTTAATCGGGTGCTTAACGAGATTGTTGGCAAGCTCGGTAGCAGCATTGATCAATTTGAGCAGCGCATGAGTGTAAACCCTGACTATGTGGCGAGCGGATACAACGAGAACATTTGGCGGGGCCGCTGGTATCTGAACAAGCTCACAAGGGAAGATTCCGTAGAGGCGCGCAAGTACTTTGATCTGGCTCTGGCCGAGAATCCGCAGGAGCCGGAGGCGCTTATCCAGAGTGCTATGTGGCATTTGTTACAGCTGTGGGTTAACCGCGGCAGCACAGAAGATATTTTAAAGATAATGCCGCACTTGCGCCGCGCTCAACTGGCGAATGTTAGTGACAGTCGCGGGTTTACCATACTCGGCATGGCTCAGTTGTGGTTGCGCAAGCACAAGGAAGCAATCGATTACTTTAGAAAGGCAATCGAACTTAACCCGAGTTTAGCCAAGCCGCATGAGCAGCTCGGTTGTTGTTACTACCTGACGGACAACGCTGCAATGGCTATCCCCTCTCTTGAGGAGGCGATACGTTTAAGTCCGAATGATCTGCACTTGTTTTTTCCGCTTGGAGAGCTCGCGATGGCGAAGCTGATGGTCGGGCAGTTTGAAGAGGCGGTTGATTGTGCAGCACAAGCGCTTGTCTACCGGCCCAACTACTGGTACCCGCACCTGATCAGACTTGAGGCGCTACAGAGGCTCGAGCGTTTTGATGAGTATCATTATGCAAAGCAGGCGTTCGAAAGC
Source organism: uncultured Granulosicoccaceae bacterium (assembly GCA_937957915.1). Lineage (GTDB taxonomy): Bacteria > Pseudomonadota > Gammaproteobacteria > Granulosicoccales > Granulosicoccaceae. The sequence continues at coordinate 15,314 of CALGNZ010000109.1, forward strand.
CGGAGCCTGAATATGGGGGCACGTTACTTCGACTGGGTGCCATTTGAAGATGATAAGTGGATTGACGTTCTAAAATCCCATGTAGACAAATCAGACCTCGACGATGAGTAACGCGTCTGGCTGAACTAAAGTACTGACTCCATTGTGGATGGGCAGGCAGTAAATTGAGGTGAATGGATATGCGCAAGTTTCTTGGCTCAAAGTACCAGCAGTTTCTCGATTTTATTAGCTCAAAGTATTCGAAAAAGCTCAAGCCGGAGCTTGAATTTTTGGAGGACAACTGGAACCACCCGGTTTTTGATTTTTCCGTCTATCTATCAAAGTCTACGTTTATTGGCCGTGTGGCTGGCAAGTTGTTCAAGCTGGTGTTTCGGATAGCACGATACACCGGCTGGATAAATTTCAGAGTACTGCCGTTCAAAATATTGGCCAGAAGTTCCGATGTTAAGTCTGCATTTGAAGACAATGTAAATTTCAAGGTTCCATTTGGGCCAGAGATGCAGGCGATAGCCGGGCCGGAGACGTTTGGTCTTGGGCTGGATAACGACGAACATAAAATGCAACGCGCAGTTATGGAAATGTACATGCGCCATGACCGTGAGATTTCCGGGCCAGACTCATGGGCTGCGTTGGGAAAGTCAGCTGAGTATATTCTGAACGACAGCGGGGGTCGCATTGATGCGATGTCCGAGTATGCTGTACCGTTGATATCAGAGGCCTGTCTGAAACGCTTTGGACTGGATTGTTCTGATCCGCTTGCTTTCGCACAGTGGAACATCGCTGTCAGTATTCAAATATTCGCAAGCCCGACAGGCACAACAAAGTTAAAGCTGCAACAGCTGGCTGCTGCAAGCCGTAATATCCGCAATTGTATTGAGCACTCAATGCACAGCGAAACGCCCCCGTCAAAGGATACCTTGCTAGGGTATCTTCTGGATCTGCGCAAGCAAGACCGGTTTCCTGAAGTAGCGGATAACGAAGTGTCAGCGCTTTTACAAAAAACCTCACCGAATGCCTACCTGTCCGACGATAGAATTCGAGCAATCGTCGCGGGTATGGTCAGTGGCTTTGTGCCGACAACAAGCCTTGGGTCTGGCAATTTGCTGCAAGCGCTCGGCGACCATCCCGAATGGGCTGAACAGCTTTCTGAAGCCGCAGCAGGCAACGACAAGCCAGCCGTGCGCAATATCATTCTTGAGGCGGCAAGGTTTAAACCTGCAGGTGACCCCGGCCACTTCAGAATCGTACCTGCGAAGTTTTCCTTCAGCCGTGAAGGCAGGAGTGACTATGAATTTAAGCAGGGTGATCTGGTAATGCTGTCCACCCCGCAGGCGATGATGGATCCTCACGCCCGCGAGAATCCGAAAGAGTTTAAACCAGGCCATCCGGCACAACCTGACTATATGTTCGGGCATGCCCATCATTCCTGCCTTGGCATGCAGATGGCGGCGGAAGTAATGACCGAGCTTTTTCTGCAATTATTCTCCCGTGCAGATGTTGAATTAAAGGCTAACAAGTATGTGGAGCAGGCAGGGCCTTTTCCGTGGAAGCATCAGGTCGGGTTTAAGCCGGATACGCCAGTTGAGCAGTCTATGGTCACGGTAGGAATCCCTTTTTCAGAAGAAAAACGCAAGAAAGTAGAGGCGATTCTTGGTGGCCCTGAATTTCAAGGCAGATTGCAGAATAGTGGTGAAGAGGCAGAATTTAGTGCTGCTAATCAGTCGGAGGTAGCAAATATATTCCACAATATAGAGTTGATACACAACGCGAGTGTTTGTGTTGTAGATCTGACTCGGAAAGGCAAGCCTGCGCCAACGCTTCTACTTGAGTTTAATATTGATGGCAACGCGGGCGACGTATTTAACGCCATAGACAAGCAATGTCCGACTGCGTTTCGCCAATTGATGGACTTACTCGGCAAAGGTGCCAGTACACCCTTAAGCGCCTATCTGAACAAGCATGTGGCTGAGCTGCGCCAGCGCCCATGGGGCAATATCGGGTTGGGCTTCAATGGTATTGGCGACTATCCGTCCAGGCAGATAAAGCAGGAGCATAAGCTTTACACTCTGCTGGAGCCTGTGGTGCAACGTGTTGTTTCCCTGCCTGACCAGGGCGGTGATTCAGCGTTTCAGTTGGTGCAGGATTTAAGGGCGCTTATGCTCGGCACGGAGGAGTCGCCAGGTGGCTTGCGTTCAAAGCTGAAAAACCTTACCAACGATGAAGAATACCTGGAGCTTAACGAAAACCTTGAGCAGTTAAAGGGTCTTGGCCCGATGCTCTACAGGCCGGCAGGGCGCGTACCGAAAGTTGCCGCTCATACCGACAAATCGTTTTTGCAGGCCCTTGCTGACTATGCGAGCTTACCGAAGGTGCGGCTGCTCTTAAGTGCTGTAGTCTGGATACCGATGCTTATCGCCCTGGTTTACTCTATCGTAGCGCACTCATCGATTTGGAAAATTCTCGCAAGCACTGTGGTGTTAACCGGTGCGCTTGCGGTTGTTTTTGCAATGCTGGTAGTTGGTGTATTCGGCTTCCTGGCCTTAAGGCTGCGAAGTAAAGAGAAGAGCGATGCTGTTGATGAAAGCCTGGTAAAGCCCGATAACGTTCAGAGGATTCAGGACTACGAGAACCAGCCTGCTTTTATTCAAAGTCAGTTAACAGCAGTCAATACGCTGAAGAAGGGGAGGTTTCGGCTGGCGTTGTTGTCACTTGGACTGTTGGTGATAAAGCTCGAGGTGTTGCACTGGTTTCGATCCGGGTTTGTGGTCGATATTGGCACCATCAGACAAGCCAAGTGGTTCAGGCTTGCGGGTACGGATCAGCTCATTTTTCAGGCTAATTTTGATGGCAGCTGGGAGAGTTACCTTGAGGATTTTTCGAACAAGGCCTTTGAAGGGCAAAATGCAGTATGGAGTCACTGCGAGGGTTACCCGCGTACGCGCTTTATGATGCTCGATGGTGCCAATGATGGAGATAACTTTAAACGCTGGGTGCGCAGTAAACAGATAAGAACGAATTTCTGGTATAGCCGATTTCCAAATCTGTCTAATGCTCATATTCGCAGAAATGCGATGATTCGTGATGGACTGGCTCGAGTGAATACCACATCAGAAGCGCGTGCCTGGCTTAGCTATTTTGGGTCTCAACCGGGAACGGACAGCTGCATTGAAGACGCGGAAGTTCAGTCTCTCGTTTTTAATTCCAACAAGCGGCTGCAACACTCTGCCTGTATTGGCCTTCGCTTTACAGGTGATGAGAACGGCATTGATGAGCGACACGCTCGCAAGCGTTTGCTGCAGGCGATCCTTAGCGAGGTTGCCTCTGCTGCCAACGATAAGGGTGAAAGCCCGAACAGCGGCCTTCCGCCCCTGGCATTCGGAGATCAAATCCATACGGATAGTGCGCTCTATATCGCCTTCTCGCACCATGGGTTGCGTTGCCTTGGTCTGCAAGACTCAGATCAAAACTTCGGTCTGTCGAGCTTCTCGCCTGCGTTTGTCAATGGCATGGCTAACCGGTACAACATACTTGGTGATACAGGTCGGCAGCACCCCGAGCACTGGCAGTGGTTTGATAACGTTAAACGCACCAGGCAGGCCGAAGATAATCCGGTTGCCAATGACCGTCACGTGGACGTGATGTTGTTTCCAATGGCGCATTCAGCAAAGGCGTTGGCGCACAGCATTGACAGCCTGGCTTGTGTTTGGAAAGACTGTGCGAAAGAAGTGGTTCATATCAGAACGGGTAAGCCGGAAGTCGGCGGCGAAAATTATAACGCTGCAAATATAATGGGTTTTCGCGATGGCATATCGCAGCCAGTTGTCAAAGGCACCTACAGGCATGCCTCGAGCCCGGTGCCTGAGCGTGACGTGATGGACCCGGGGGAAATTATTCTCGGTTATCGAGACAACAAGAAATACTTCCCGTTAACACCCAAGGTAGAGGCAACGCAGGATTTAGGAAACCGGCTGCCGGATATGCCGCAGGGTGATCCAGGGTTATTTGTGCCGTTTGGTAACAAGGCGACAGAGCCTCGCGATCTGGGGCGCAATGGTACTTATCTTGTCTTGCGTCAGATTGAACTGGACGCTTCCGGCTTTGAAGGGCAGATAGCGTATCAAAGTGAACAAACCGGGCTGCCGGAAGAGGCGGTGAAAGCAAAAATCATGGGCAGGTGGCCATCCGGCGCGCCGCTTGTGCGATACCCGACTACCGATCCCCATGCAGGGAAAAAATACGCTGAAGTACCGGCACATGAGCTAAATGATTTTCTGTACGGTGGAAACGAAGATCCTCAGGGCAACCGGTGTCCGCTTGGTGCGCACATAAGGCGTGCAAACCCGCGCGATTCACTAGGTCCGCTACGAGAAACCGAATTAAAGATATCAAACAGACATCGAATTTTGCGTCGCGGTCGCAAGTATCACAAAGTGTGGTTTAACGGCGACGAAAGTCAGGTGCAACAGGCCGATGATGGTCGGGGTGTGCAGAATGACGGCGGCGCGCGTAAACAATCAAATTCTGAAGGGTTATTGTTTGTCGCAATGAATGCAAACCTCGAACGCCAATTTGAATTTGTTCAACAAACCTGGATAAATGGTCAAAGCTTTCACGGGCTGAATGACAAGGCAGACCCGCTATTGGGCACAGGAGAGCCTGATCAATTCAGCATCCCCACGGCAAGCGGTACCATCACGTTAAACAACCTGCAGAGCTACAGCCGAGTTCGTGGCGGCGGGTATTACTTTATGCCGAGCCTTTCGTTTCTTCGGTATCTTGCGAGCATGCCCGGCTGATGAGTGAGTGCCTGTTTTTTAGCATAACGGTGGGAGCAGATCTCCGATCCGTAAACTCTAGCGCAGCGCCACGCTTGCAGCGCCCAGTAAAAAGCAGTACGACATGAACACGAAATAGTTCGTGCAACGGAGTTGTCCTCCCACGAATTGTGGTGTATGTGATCATTGAGTAAGCCGCGTGAGCGGTGGGAGCAGATCCCCGATCCGCGAACTCTAGCGTAGCGCCACGCTTGTAGCGCTCAGTAAAAAGGAGAAGGCATGAACACGAAATAGTTCGTGCAACGGAGTTGTCCTCCCACAGATCGAGGTGATGCGATCATTGAGTAAGCCGCGTGATCGGTGGGAGCAGATCCCCGATCCGCGAACTCTAGCGTAGCGCCACTCTTATAGCACTCGGTAAAAAGCAGAAGACATGAACACGAAATAGATCGTGCAACGGAGTTGTGCTCCCACGGATCGTGGTG
>CALGNZ010000110.1 GCA_937957915.1 uncultured Granulosicoccaceae bacterium
ATTTGTGGTTAGAATTATGAAGTCGCCTTTCCTCCGCTCCATTAGAGACATCATTCGAGCACGACACTACAGCATCAAAACCGAACAAACTTATCTGTTTTGGATAGGCAATTACATTCGTTTTCATGGAATGAAACATCCTCGAGACATGGGTGAAACTCAAATTTGTCAATTTCTCGACTATCTTGCTATCGAGCGTAATGTTGCAGCCGCCACGCAAAAGGTTGCGTTAAATTCGCTCGTTTTCATGTATCGGCATGTATTAAACACCGACCCCGGTGATTTCAGCCAGTACCATCGGGCGTCCGGGCCAAAAAAGTTGCCTGTTGTACTTACACGAAGTGAAATACGTGATTTGCTGGGCAATCTTTCTAATCCTTCGTTTCTATGCGCTGGTTTTATGTACGGCTCAGGATTGCGCGTTATGGAGGCAGCGCGGCTACGCGTGTCTGACATTGACATTAATCGCTTAACAGTCAGTGTGCGCGAGGGCAAAGGGGGCAAGTCTCGACTGGTGACACTTGCGCCTGGCCTGGTTCCACATATCCTGCCGCATCTGAAATCTGTTGAAATTCTCTTTCAGCAAGATCAGGCTTTACGCGACTACGGATGGGCTGGCGTGTACTTGCCCAATGCGCTTGACAGAAAATACCCGAATGCACCATATGAGTGGGGCTGGCAATATCTGTTTCCAGCTGCAAAACATAGCATTGACCCTCGGTCTGGCAAGAAACGCCGACACCACTTGAAAGAACAAACCATCCAGCGTGCTGTTAAAAGTGCTGTGCGCGCTTCCAGAATCAGCAAACCAGCAACATGCCATTCACTCAGACACAGTTTTGCCACTCATCTACTGGAAAATGGCGCCGACATTAGAACTGTCCAGGAACAGATGGGGCACAACGATGTCCGCACTACCGAAATCTACACCCACGTTCTTAATCGAGGTGGCCATGCAGTCCGCAGCCCAATGGTCGATATATTCGGGCTCGGCCCTGCATAGCCGTGATGTAAAAAGTCTGCCATAAAATTATAGTAGTTCGGCTGATTTAGAATCGTCAGCCAAATTAGCAAACACACCAAAGTTTAGATTTAGTGAAGCGTATAGTCTCTCTTGTCCCAAATTGTGCCTTCCCAATTAGATATAACTCCGGTGGCCTCGCACTCTACACGTTCCCATCCAATGCGATTGTCTTCGGCGTATATCCCCACTTCAACCTCGCCGTTACAAATTGTTTTGTTTTGAATTTGTACGCATTCGGTATTCGCAAAAAATAGTGGCATCGAATAATTCTCTGAAGCGGATTCAATAATCTCCGTCAGAAACCGCGCAAACTTATTCGCCTCTGGATTCATTTGAGCAATCTGCCCGTCTTCGTCAAGGAAGTTTTTTAGATCTGAAATTTTGACATTTCTGATGTTCTCCACAATGAAAACTCTTCCATGATATTTTAAACCATTAGACTGATTTTGCTTCCACCAATGGTTAACCCGAAGATTGCACACCGAGCATCTACCGCATCGAACGGATGCTGACAATGCGGTATTCACGATCACTACGAGACTACTGAACAAACAACGCATTCGCACTATTGGTGCGATTCGCGTCGCTCACCAACACCCTACGTCCGGTCGTAGAGAGGCTTTTCGATTCGTTTTTGATCTTTTCAAAAATGAAGGCCCCCGGCATATGATGTAATGATGGTGGATGCGCCTGGCGCTTATGCCACCCTACAGTTGTCTTCAGATCCATTATAGATATTGGACCAGGCGCCCGCACAAAGGTCAAACTGCTTTTGATCTTGATCTAGCCGTGTTTAATCAGTTTTGAGATTAATCTAGGAAGGGGGTCGGCGCGCCATGAATGGCGCCAAGAGCGCTGTCGGCAAGGGAGGGCTGTTTGCGCGGCCCGCTTCAGCGATTAATCTCGAAATGCCGCAAGTACACTTGGGATTGGTGCGGTTCGCGTCACTCACCAACACCCTACTTCCGGTCGTAGGAAGATTTTTTGCTTCGTTTTTGGTCTTTTCAAATATAAAGGCCCTCGGCTACAGCGCATAAAAAAGGCCGCGCATGGACGTTCATGCGCGGCCTTCAGACCATCAGTTTTACTGCAGTTGATTAACGCATGTGGTTAACGCGTACCAACAACCTGCCAGTTGCCATCTACAATTTTCGAAATAAATACTTCATTCGAAACAATGTGATCCTCACCAACACTGACTCTGTTACCTGCTATTTTATCTTCAAAATCAAGTGACTCCATTGCCGCAACAAAGCTGTCGTTAGTTAAGTCTGTACCAGCGGCTTCAAGCGCCTTTACAAAGATTTCAGCCGCTGAACGACCCAACAATGCACCAGTGCCCGGAAACTTTTCACCGGTGGCTTCTGTGTAGGATTTTATCCATGCAGCCGCTTCAGGCTCGGTGGCACGTGATGCCAGATCCTGCCAGCCAGCACCGGCGAAAAAGCCTTCGGTGACACCACCAGGTACTTTGGCAATGGCGGTGTGGAATGACGCACTTGAGCCAACGAATTTGGCATCTGTCCAGCCAATCTTTTTGGCGGTGGCGATTGCAGTGATAGCGCCACGTACTGAAAGTGCGATGGCGATGGTGTCGCAGCCTGCTTCTTTCAGCTTGCCGAGCGCGCCCACGTAGTCAGACTCGTCTGGCTTGTGTGTGGTTTCAGCCTTGAACTCGAGCGAACGCTCTGCGGCTTCATCAATTGCAGCCAGTTGAATTTCTTTACCAAAGTCACTGGGGATATACATGGCGCATATATTTTTGCTGCCTTCGTTCTCTACCATGTAGCCAATGGTGGCTCGTACCGCATCGTAGTAACTGGCAGTACCGGCAAACTTGTACTTGATTGGATCCTGCACCATCTGCCGCGCGCCGGTCAGCGGGTTCACGTTAGGGATGCCTTTTTTGTCGAGCACTTTGAAGGCTGCGATATTGTGCGGTGTACCCAGTGACAACAGCATTGAGAACACTTTGTCGCGGTTGACCAGCTTATTAACGCCCTGCACCGCCTTTGGCACCTGATAACCATGGTCTTCTACCACGAAGCGAATTGTGCGGCCGTGTATGCCACCGGCGGCATTGATTTCATCGAAGTAGAGTTGCGCGGCTTTTGTGGCCGGCGCGCCAAATGCAGCGAATGGACCAGACAGATCGTTAAGACTGCCTACCACAACTTCAGTATCGGATACACCCTGTGTGGCGGCGCCAGCGATACCCGCGGCAGTGGTTGCAACGGTGGATGCAGTGGCGAACGCCAGTGCCTTTACGAGTGTTTTCGTTTTAGTCATAGTTTCTCTCCCAGCTCTCTTTTGTGTGGTAGTTATTGGTGACTTTGTGCGGCACCGTGATTCGTCAGTAATTATTTGTTGGCTCGCAAAACCAGGCTAACCTGCCTTTGCATACATAGAGTCTATTAACTTCGAGTGAGCTTTTTCGACAAAGCTTCTCTTAAGTTTCATCGTTGGTGTCAGCTCTTCATCTTCTGCAGTTAACAATACGTCTATCAAGCGGAATTCCTTTATTTGTTCAACCCGCGCAAACTTCTTGTTGACTGATTCGACCTCCGCACCAATGAGCTCAACAATCGGACTGGCAGCACACAGCGACGCAAAATCGGAAAATGGAATTTGATTGTCCTGCGCAAATTTTTCGACGTTTTCCTGATCGATCATCACCAGACAGGTAAGGTACTTGCGTCTGTCTCCTATTACGATGGCATCAGACACATAAGGCGAAAACTTAAGCTGGCTTTCAAATTCGGCAGGCGTTATGTTTTTACCGCCAGCGGTAATGATGATGTCTTTTAGCCTGCCGGTAATGGTCAGCGCCTTTTGCTCATCCAGAAAGCCGACATCACCTGTGTTCAGCCAGCCATCTGCCGCAATGGTTTCAGCGGTTTTTTCAGGTTGATTCCAGTAGCCCTGAAATACATTTGGCCCTCGCACTCGTATTTCGCCGTCGTCGGCTATCTTTATTTCTGTGCCCGGCAATGCCTTGCCGACTGTGCCGATGGAGTTGTCATCAGCCAGGTTGGTACTGATAACCCCGGCAGACTCCGTTGCGCCATACCCTTCGCGCAGCGGCACGCCAATCGCTTCAAACCAGCGCAGTAATTCCGGACTGATCGGGGCCGCGCCACTACCGCCACGACGCATTCTGTTCATACCCAGCAGGTGTCGGAGGTTAGACAGCACCAGAAAGTCCCACATTTTGTATCGCAGCTTTAACAGTGGCGTGACACTGCCTTTTTCTGCCTGCGCCACCACCTCTCCACCAGTTTTTAATGCACGGTCAAACGCCCAGCGCCCGACCAGAGTCGCCTCGCTGCGACGAATTTGTACTTGCGAATACACTTTCTCCCAGAAACGTGGCACAGCGGCGAAGCTGTGCGGCGATACTTCACGCATATTGTCGAAGATGGTATCAACGCTTTCAGAAAAGTTAACTGTGGTTCCGGCACCCAGCTGTACATAAACCGATAGCAGGCGCTCGTAAATATGGCATAGCGGTAAAAAGCACAACTGTTCGTCTGACCCGTCTATTTCCAGCATGGGCACGGCATAGGCTATTTGGTACATCATATTGCGATGGCTGATCATGGCGCCTTTTGGCGGACCGGTTGTACCAGAGGTATACACCAGCATCAGCGTGTCATTAGCACTGGCTTTTGCTATTTCACCATCGATAAAGTCAGGATGTTGCGCCAGATATTCTTTGCCCAGCTCAAGCAGCTCATCGATGAACATTACTTTGTCGTCGCGAAATTCGCGCAGTCCGTCGCGCTCAAATACGATTACTTTTTTCAGGCCGGCCATGTCATCGCGGGCTTCGAGGTATTTGTCGAGTTGCTCGTCGTTTTCTATGAACAGAAACGGCGCACCGCTGTCGTTCATCAGGTACGAAAGCTGATTAGCAGAGTCTGTGGTGTAGACACCGGTAGAGACACCACCGACAAGCACAATACCCATGTCACAATAGAGCCAGTAGCGATTGTCTTCAGACAATATAGCCACTGGCTGCCCGCGAGTCAGGCCCAGACTGGCCAGACCAGCGCCCACCCAACAGGCGTGCTGGTAGTAGTCTGTCCAGCTATAGGCTTTCCATATGCCCAGGTCTTTTTCGCGGTGGGCAACGCGCTCACCGTATTGCAGGCTCCGATGCTTAAACAACGCGGGAATAGTGTCATGGCCATCGACCGCGATGGTTTGCTCTGGTGGTATTGCGTTTTCAGTTGTCGACATTGTTATCGCCATGTCTTTTTTCTTTTCCAGCGCTTTTGATCACGTTGTGAAGTGCCGGTATCACCGAGATAGAATTCCTGAATGTCCTGCGAGTCAAGGAGCTTTTGCGCCTCACCTGCCATTACTATGCGGCCAATCTCAAGTACGTAACCGTAGTGAGCGGTTTTTAAAGCCACCGAGGCGTTTTGCTCTACCAGTAACATGGTTACCCCCTGCTCGCTGTTGAGCCGCCGAATAATGCCGAATATTTCCTGCACCAGCAGTGGTGACAAACCAAGGCTCGGTTCATCAAGCAGCAACACGGTAGGGCGCGTCATCAGGCCTCGGCCGATTGCGAGCATCTGCTGCTGCCCACCCGACAGGGTACCGGCGGTTTGCTGTCGACGTTCGTTTAGTGCCGGAAAGTAGGTCATCACCATGTCAATGTCTTGCTTTACCTCTGAGCGATCAGAGCGCGAGTACGCTCCCATCATCAGATTTTCCTCGACACTCAGCAACGGAAATACTTCACGCCCCTCAGGTACGTGCGCAACACCGGCCTTAACGATATGGTCGGGTTCGCGGCCCTGGATTTCTTCGCCGTTAAGCAGCACCTGACCCTTGGTCGGGTCCATCACTCCGCACACGGTTTTTAGCAGTGTGGTTTTACCTGCACCGTTGGCCCCCAGAATGGTGACGATCTGACCTTGCGGCACATTCAGACTAACACCGCGCAACGCCAGTATCGGCCCGTAGCTTGTTTCTATATTGTTCAGTTCAAGAACGTTGCTATGGCTTTCTTCGGCATTGCCCTGATTACCGACGCCGATGCCTGCTGTCGCAGAAGCAGCAGTTGCAGGCACTACTGACGCCGTAGTTTGCGTGCCACCGGCCGACTCAGGCTCACCGAGATATGCCTCGATAACATCCGGGTTTTTCTGCACCTCTTCAGACGTGCCGAGCGCCAGCGGCCTGCCGTCAGCCAGTGCCAGCACGCGGTCAGAGACTTTGGATACCAGCCCCATATCGTGCTCTACCATCAATACGGTTAGCCCCATGTCTTTCTGCATATCTTCAATCCAGAATGCCATGTCTTGCGTTTCTTCTACAGACAGACCGGAAGCCGGTTCGTCGAGCAGGATAATTTTTGGTGATGACGACAGGGCACGTGCAATTTCGACGACTTTTCTGACACCGTAGGGCAACCCTGCAATCAGGCTGTTGCGATAGGGTTGCAGATCAAAAAAGTCTATTACCTCTTCAACGTGCTCGCGATGTTCTATTTCTGCACGCCGGGTACCCGGCGTAAAAAAGATGTCCTGCAGGAAGTTTGTCGCACGGCTTGAGTGACGACCCACCAACAGGTTTTGCAATACGGTAGAGTGCTCAAACAGCTCTATGTTCTGGAAGGTTCGGGCAATACCGAGCTGTGCAATTTCCTCGGGCTTCATGCCGGTGATGTCGTGACCGTCGAAGTGCAGTGACCCGCCACTGGGCTCATAAAAGCGGCTGATCAGGTTAAAGATGGTCGACTTGCCGGCGCCATTGGGACCGACAATGGTAAACACCTCTCCGGGTTCGACCGAAAAACTGACGTTGTCTACTGCAACGATGCCACCAAAGCGGATCGACAAATCCTGAACGGTTAACAGGCTCAACGCATGCGCTCCGTTTTAAGGTATGACTTGTGGCGCTTGAACATATCTTTTTTCGCCAGCGGAAATAACTGAAACCAGGTACGTATCTTCAACCAGCGGCCATAGATACCGAGCGGCTCTATCATGATAAATGCAATCAGGACGGCGGCAAACACGGCCTGATCAAGACCGGGGATAGTAAAGTTACCCAGGCCCATGGCAGAGGAAATTTCCTCACGCATGATGGTGATGACCACTGGCAACATGCCGATAATGATGGCACCGAACCAGGCGCCGTGAATCGACCCGAGGCCACCAATGGTTACCATTAACAGCATTTGAATGGAGATTAATATCAGGAAGGCTTCGTAGTTAAAGGCACTTAAAAAGTGCGCCAGCAGCGCACCGGCCAATCCGGTAAAAAAGCACGACAATCCAAAGGCGAGTGTTTTGTAACGGGCTATGTTCACACCCATAGCGCGAGCGGATACTTCGCTGTCTCTTATTGCAATAAACGCACGACCAGTGGGTGAACGCAGCAGGTTGCGATAGAAGAGTGTGGCCAGCAATGCAACTACCAGACACAGCCAGTAGAAGTTATGACCGGGTACGGCGTAGGGCTCGAGGCCGCCGGCATAGCGATCGAAGTCGATACCAAAAATCATGATCGATGAGATATAAACGCCTTCAATACCGCCGGTCCAGTGCTCAAGCAAGATGATGACGTCTTCAACGATAATACCAAACGCCAGCGTGGCAATAGCGAGATAGATACCACTCATTTTTAACGCGGGTACCGCCGCCAGTGCACCGATAACACCGGCAAACAACCCGGCCAGCGGAAACGCAATAAGGAACGGCACACCCGCTTCGATCAGGTTGTACTGCATATAGGCACCGCAGGCCAGAAAGGCACCATGCCCCAGGCTTACCTGCCCGGTGTGGCCAACCAGTATCATCAGGCCGAGCCCGGCGATCACCCAGATCAGCACATAGGTCATTTCGCCCAGCAGGTATTCACCCAGCCAGAACGGTGCTGACGCTGCAGCAACAAAAGCAATCAGGTAGTAACAGAACGTTTGCCAATCGGCAAACAGTTGCAGGTCTTGCCGGTAGTCTGTTTTAAAATGAATACGCATCAGGCAACTCTGGCTATCTGGTAAAAGTAACAACCAGGGTGACGGGCAGATGCTTCAAAAACAAACACATTGCCCGGTGCTTTGCTTACAGAGACAATCACGGCTACACCTTCTTCTGAAAGACCTGAGAGAACAATCCGTTCGGTCTCAGGATCAGCACCAGCAGCATAACTGCATACGGTGCAATCTGGCTGTAGCCACTGGGGGCAAAGAACTGCGCCATCGGCTCGATGATGCCAATGATAAGTCCACCCGCCAACGCGCCGGGCAAACTGCCAAAGCCACCAATAACCGCAGCGGCAAATGCCTTGATACCGAGCAAGCCGGTGGAAGGGTCGATAGCACCCTTGGCGGCAAACAATACACCTGCAACCGATGCGGTCATGCCTGATAAAGCCCAGATAAGCGAACTGATCCGCTTTACCGGGATACCCATGTAATAGGCAGCTAACTGGTTCTGACTGGAAGCCTGCATGGCGATGCCCAAACGAGTGCGGGCAAAGAACAAATAGAGCAGTGATGTGAGTACGGCGGTAACCAGAATGACGAACGCTTCGTCGTAGCCCACCACGATGGAGCCGATGTGAAAGGATTCGCCGGCCAGCGGAAACTCGAGTGACTGAGGGTCGTGACCCCAAATGGCGCCAGCGATAAAACGAAGTATAAAGCCGAGCGCAATGGTAAGTATGACCACCGCAAATTGCGGCTGACCGAACAATCGGCGGATGATGACGAATTCAAGCAGATAGCTAAATACCCCCATCACCAGCATGGCGAGTATAAAACCGGGGATAAACGGAAAGTCCCACCACTCCTGATTGACAAAGGTCATGGTGACAAACGCGCCGAGCATCATCAGATCGCCCTGGGCGAAATTCACCGCTTCCGTTGCTTTGTAAATAAGCACAAAGCCCAGCGCCACAAGCCCGTAAATGCAACCGTTTGCGATGCCACCAACCAACAACTGGAATGGATCCAATGCCTCTCCTCAAAGGTCACCGAGCGCGACCACCAAAATGTTACCCGCATCATCGCATATCTTCGCACGCCATGGGCAACCTACCCGACGTTTGTCGGTTGCAGAACAGCTAATTTGAAACCAACGCGGGCCCGCGAAGGATTGAAGATTGGCGGGGTTGGCGTCGGTCACAGGCACCGTGCTTTCGGGTTTTAACATGGGAATGGGATAACGCGCCCACTACAAAGGGGTGTGAGCTGCTATTGATCTATCGGTGTTTTATCAGCTTTGAGATTGCTCGAGGAGATCGGGAGGCGAGCCATAGATGGGGCAGCGGGCGTTGTCAGCCACGGATGGCTGTTTGCGCGCCCCACTTCAGCGATTAATCTCAAAATGCCGCGGCACCCTTGTGGTTGGCGCGGTTCGCGTCACTCAGCAACACCCTGCGTCCAGTCGTAGAGAGGCTTTTTGCCTGTTTTTTGTCTTTTCAAAAATGAAGGCCCCCGGCTGGGATGCACTACTTGCAAACCATCCCATTTACAAAACCCAACCAAAAACCCAAAGCTCCAATCGTATCCAAAAGTTGAACAGCTGCAGGCACTGTGGCAGATTGATGGCTCACTGAATGAGCCACACAAACACTGTGGAAAGAATCGAACGCATTTACAAAATCGAGCAAATGCTGTCGCAGCGCCGAGCGACACCGCGCAACGATATTCTGGAGGCACTCGGGGTATCGCTCGCCACCTTCAAGCGCGACCTTGAGTACCTGAGAGACCGGTTTAATGCCCCCATCATCTGGGACGCTGAGTTGCGCGGCTATCGCTACGAGGATGCCGTGCAAATCGGCCCGAAGTTCCAGCTACCCGGCCTCTGGTTCAGTGAACAGGAGCTGCACGCGCTGGCAACTATGCAGTATCTGCTGGGCTCAATTGACAAGGGTGGACCGATTGGCAGGCAACTCGAACCATTGATGGGCCGACTGAACAGCATTATCGGGCAGGACAACGACTCCACCGCGGAAATTAAAAAACGAGTGAGGCTGGTATCGACCAGCGCCAGAAAAAACGACCTGGAGCACTTTAAACACGTAGGCTCGGCGCTGGTTAAAAGGCGGCGTCTGGATATGGTGTATGGCACCCGACACCGGCCGAACGACAGTGGCAGTGTCGATGCTGACACCAGTGTTAATGCCGATGAAAAACCGAGTAGCGCAAACCGGCGGGTAGTGTCGCCGCAGCGGTTAATTCACTACCGGGACAACTGGTATCTGGGTGCCTGGTGCCACCGTGCAAACGATATACGCACTTTCTCACTCGACGCTATCACTGAATGCACAGTGCTTGAGACACCTGCGAAGAGTATTGCTGAGCCCACGCTGGCCAAATACTACGATGGCGGATACGGCATTTTTGGCGGCACCAGACAAACCTGGGCAAAGCTGAAATTCAACCCGACATCGGCACGTTACGTTGCGGTTGAACAATGGCACCCGCAACAAAAGGGCAAGTTCATCAAAGGGGGCTATTATCAGCTTGAGGTGCCCTACGCGAACGCAACCGAACTGATTATGGATATCATGCGGCACGGGTCTGATGTGGAAGTGCAGGCACCAGCATCACTGCGTAAAGCAGTCATCGCAAAAGTAAGGGATACACTGGCAATCTATCAGTAGCACACATTACAGCTGGCAACTACAACTGACCAATACCGCAAACAAGCTAGTCTAATGACAGCGGTCTTTATCACACGCTGCAACATTACAAGCTGCAACATTACAAGCTGCAACACTGCCTGAATTGCGGCTGGTACCCCTGCCTAAGCTACAGCCTGACGGCCACCAGTTTCTGGCAATAGAGCACCACAGACTATGGCGACTGCGTTTGCTGCAATCAGTAATAGAAAAGCGCTGTCATAGTTACTGCTGCTATACACACGTACACCTTCTACCAGAGCACCCTGCCAGCGGCTGTCCAGTGCCAGCCCGATGAGAGGCTGCATTACTGCACCGGAACCAACAACGCAGGTGTTCAACATGCCAAGTGCCGCACTGGTGTGACCCTGCGCGTTGTACTCGCGCATCATACCGAAGCAAATTACCATCGCACAGCCACCCGCCCCTTGTAAAAAGAACAACAAACTCATTACCAGCACCGAGCTTGTTTGCACATGGAGTATCGTCACAAAGGCAACAAGACTCAGCACACTGCCTGCAAGTAAAACCGGCTTTCTTTTACCCAGCCGATCTGACAACCAGCCTGCCACTGGTGCAATTAGCAACCAGCCCATAAACACCATGGAGGCAATTCCGGCACTTTGCGTTTGGCCGAAGCCATGCACAGTAGTTAGCCAGGGCACCGCCCAGAGCGCCGCAAAACCCAGCATGGGCGCTGCCATCCCGAAGCCGGTCAGCGCACACAGCCAGTTTCGGCGAGTCAACATTGACAGAAAACTATTGGTGGACTGGCGATTGCCTTCAGTAACCTGCACTGGTTTAGACCGTTGCCGACGCGGCACAACAAGATATGCCGCTATCGCCAACAGCAACGCAAGCACACCCAAACCAAAAACAGCTCCGCGCCATTGATAGTGCTCAACTGCAAATCGCAGTGGCGCCTGCCCCAGCATCGCACCGACCATTCCACTGGACTGCAGCAACCCGGCAAACATCGCAAACCGCGTTGGCGCGAACCAGTAAGTCAGAATCGTTAAAGTGCCGACAAAGGCAAAAGCCACGCTGCCACCGATAATCAGCCGACTGACAGAGGCCATTAATAAAGAATTACTACCCGCCATGCAAAACGAGGCGATGGCACAAAGCACCAGTGCGCCACTCATTAACCGCCGTGGGCCAAAGCGATCCATTAAAATACCGACGGGAATCTGTAGCACCACGTATGCATAAAAGTACATCGCAGACAAACTGCCGAGAGCAGAACCGCCAACGGCAAAATCTCTCATCAGCTCGTCGGTCATTACACTCGGCGCTACCCGATGTATAAAGCCGTAGGCGAAAAACACGCAGCCCAGCGCAAACGCACCGTACAAACGAACACTGGAATTCTGGGTCTCGATTGTGTATCCACCGGTAGTTGGGAAGGCAACCATTTTGACGCCCGGTTACAGCTAATGCTGAAGGCGAGCTGGCTTGTCGCAATTTCTGACAGATGCAAGTTGCGACTGTTACAATTTTAACTGACTGTCACAAAAACATCTGTATTTTTGAGGCAAGCGCGACAGCTGAAGTGCACGACACGCCAGGCAAATATACCAACGATAGTTCAATGATGACCAGCAACAGTTGATCTGATTTATCATCACAGGGGTTTACAATGATTGCAGTGATAGCGGCAGGCAACGGCGGGATTGGGCAGGCATTTATTGAACGAATGCTGGCAAGCAAACCAGACACGATCATACACGCAAGCTACCACCATTCAATACCAACACAGACACTGTTAGATAACCCTCGTATCAGCTGGACCAAAGCTGACCTGACGTCTGAATCTGATATTAAAATGTGGCTTGGTGGAATTGAGTCACTCGACTGGCTGGTAAACTGTGCCGGTATGCTCCACAACGCTGACAAGGGGCCGGAAAAGACGATCAGAGAGTTTGACGCAGACTTTTTCTACCACAACATTCAGGTCAACTGCCTGCCAACACTGCTGCTTGCAAAACATGCCACTGCTATTTATCGCAGGCAAAAAAGTGAAGCGTCGGTTAAGATATTTGCCACTGTTTCTGCGAAGGTCGGCAGTATTGAAGACAATCGACTCGGTGGCTGGTACAGCTATCGCGCCTCGAAGTCAGCACTCAATATGAGCTTGAAGAATCTGTCTATCGAGTGGCAGAGACAACTGCCCAATGTTTGTGTCGCCTCTTTGCACCCAGGCACAACAGACACCCAGTTGTCGAAACCATTCCAAAAAAATGTTGCCGCAAACGCACTGTTCAGCAGCAACTATACCGCCGACAAACTTATCGACATAATCGGCTCTTTATCAGCGGAGCAAACCGGGCGTTTTTGGTCATGGGATGGCTCTGAACTACCGTGGTGAACAAGCACGTGTAAAACACCAGCGTCTTGCATCACCAGACAATGAACCAGCATTTGAATTATGATCTGTGGTGGTCCACCAGACTACCGCGCACACTGCAATTATCCGGAGCCCCATGGAAAACATTTTTAATCTGTACCTGGTAAGGCATGGAGAGTCATACAATAACTCTGTGGCCCAGTCGCAACGCGTATGTGATCCACCGCTGACCGACCTTGGGCAAACACAGGCACGGCATCTGGCTGACCGCCTCAGGGATCAGTTTCATTTCCCCCCGAGCTGTACGATGAGCAATGCGAATAGCAATACAAATAGCCCCATAGATAGCGATACTGAAAACCCGCACGTGCTCGACAGGGTTTATACCAGTGCATTCCTGCGAACCATGCAAACTATTTACCCGACCACTCAGCTAACCGGTGTGCGCCCGCAAATCTGGACAGACCTGTTTGAAGTTGGAGGCTGTTTTGACGGACATCTGCCCGGCCAAACCACCGGCAGACCAGGGATGACGGAAACTGAGATAGCACAGCAGTTCACCGGGTATGCTATTCCGCCGGATATCGACGACGCCGGCTGGTGGAAAAGCAAACCACGAGAAACCACGGAACTGGCAGAAGCCAGAACCGCACGTGTTGTACAGCAGTTGCACGAGCGATACTACGGAAAAGAAGTATCCGTGTTATGCGTTATCCATGGTGACCTGATCAGAATGCTGATGAGAAACCTGGCACCCGATCAGCCAGGCTACGGTTCTGAAGTGACACACAACACCAGTCTGACGCATTTGCGCTTCACTAAAGATCAGACATCGGTGAACCCTGCCGATGTGCCACGTTCACCGCAAGTTGTGTTATTCAATGACACCAGCCACCTGACCGATGATCTGCTTTCGACTTAACAAAGAAGCTGATCGGGAGACCAGGCACCACTGATCATGCATAAATTACTCAGACAACTGTTTGATCAGGTTGATGCAAGCTCACTCGCCGTATTTAGAATCGGCTTCGGCGCTCTGCTTGTATTCGACAGCATAAACCAGTTCTTTTTGTGCCTGCCCTGCAAGTATCTGCAACCCTCATTCCTTTTTAAATACAGATTCTTTGAATGGATTGAACCCTGGCCAGGCATTGGTTTATACGTGCACTGGTCAGTGCTGACGATTGCTGCCATCGCTGTGATGCTGGGTTATCACTATCGACTTGCATTGTTCATTTTCACTGTGGGCTTCAGCTACGCCTTTCTGCTCGATGAAGCGTTATACCTGAATCACTACTACATGGTGATTCTGTTTTGCATCATCATGCTGTTTTTACCCGCTAACACCTATTGGTCACTCGATGCACGTCGCAAGGCTTCGCTGGCATCAAACACCATTCCGCGCTGGGCTATTGTTGTACTGATCATACAGCTTGAAATTATTTTATTGTATGCGGGCCTGGTAAAACTCAACCCGGACTGGCTGAATCTACAACCCTTGCGCATGTGGATGATTGAAGCAAGACCGAACTTCCCACCTTTCTTTACCACGTTGACCAGCGATATTGGCATCACGATTGGTGCATACGGCGCCATTGCTCTGCATTTAGTGGGAGCGCCGCTACTGCTGTTCAGGAAAACGCGGCTGTGGGTTCTCGGAGTCTATTGCCTGTTCCACACAATGAACCACTACGTTTTCAACATTGGTATTTTCCCGTGGTTTACCCTGTTTGCCAGCACACTGTTTCTTGACCCTGACTGGCCAAAAAAACTGGCCGGCAGGTTCGTAAAAACCCCGCATGCTACGGTAGAAACCATAGCGTTTCAGCAATCGTTTTCGCTAAAACACCTGGTTGTTCTGTTGTTAATGTGCAGCTGGCTAATGCTACAGATCACCGTTCCGCTGCGGCACTGGACGCTACCTGGCAACGTTGCGTGGAATGAAGACGGCCATCGATTCAGTTGGCGGATGAAGCTTAGATCAAAAAGAGGCAGCGCAGTCTTTACCGTCAAGACTGCAGATAAACAATGGCAGGTTAACCCCGCCAGATACCTGACAAGAAAACAACACCGTAAAATGGTATGTATTCCAGATATGCTTCTGCAGTTTTCGCACTTTCTTGAAGAGGAGTGGAAGCGGCAGGGACGGGTCGCGACCAGCGTTACCGTCAATGCCAGGTGCGCCCTGAACAGTCGGCCACATCAACTGATGGTTGACCCGACGCGCAACTTACTGGATGTGGATCCAGATCAACTGGCAAGCGAATGGATTTTGCCGCTGACCACAGTACTGCCAGCGCGCAATTCGGTGATCCAGGATCGATCGACTTTGTTGCAATTCTTTCGGCTGCAGAACGTTGGTGCGCTTCGCGCCGACCACTCAGAGCACCCACCACTCAGAGCACCTTACCCTGTAACAACTGCTGCCAACAAAAAAGGCCTCGTTGATTGCTAACGAGGCCTTATCTATAACTGGCTCGGTCAAAAATCCGTGCCGGTCGTTGCTATGTTACTACCGTGTTAACTGCCACTTTCTAAAGCAACATTAGGGACAAAATCAAGCGGTGTACCGGGACAGTTGGCGGCATGTTCAAAGCCATCAACATCACCGTTGCCGTCACCACCGCTGGCATCGAAGATGATATCATCCGTGCCGCCAGGTCCGACACCACCAACACCGCTTCCTGCGGGTGTGTAGTCGTCACTGGCACTGAGGTACTCACGCAGTTTCCACGCTATGTTGTGATCTGCGCAGGAGGTATCTCCACTGACACCGATGGCACCAACAACATCGCCATTGTAGTAGAGAGGCACACCGCCGCCAAACACATTAACACCACCCACTCTGCCACCACGCATCGGGTCGTTGGCGGTACCGAAGGCGCTGCCATCTCCACGATAGGCCACCTGTGTATCTACAGGATTACTCGCTTGCAAACCAAACAGCGACGCACCGTCTCTAACCGGCGCGTAAAGGTTGGCTGTTGATAATGCGAGTTGTCGGTTAGAAAATGCATTCGCTGTATTGGCTTTTTGCGCTGAAATTACTCGACTGCCCGGCCACGGGTCGTCACCCACAAGTCCGCTCGCTTTGGTTACGTGGCAAACAACTCCACTACGATCAACGAGTGTTGCCCACATCGCAAAGTCTAGCCCGCCGTTACCTGCCGCCAATGCCTGCTGCAGCGCAGTGGTGAGTTGATTGTAGGAAATTTTGCCGCAGATATCGCCACCACTGACGGCACCATTTACCAGGCACGAAACACCATTTTCGTACCCCCACCCGTCTCCGTCAGGGTCGGTTAAATCTCCGTTTGCACAAATTGGCGCATGCTCGTCCGCGAAGGATACAGATGTAAATGAAAGAACCGTGGCTACAGGAATAACACTGGCTAGAACAAGCCTGGATAGAATTTTCATCGTTAAGTCTCCGTTTAATCTACATATGCTCAAAGTGAGCAATACAATAGGCCACCTTCAATGGCGGCAAGAAAATTATGAACCGATTGTCGGCTAATTGGTAGCCACTGTCAGCAGATTCAGCGTTGAATTACCTTAACGGTGATAATTCGGGCGTGTTTGACTGATAAATCTGACAATTAAAAATATATAGGTTGCCCAACAACAGATAAACAAGCAAGATTCAATAGTGCAATTGGGGTACAGACTAAAACGCGGACTGGTAAAAGTGAATACACCACTTTAGGTATTGCACTTTCTGCAACCATCGCGTTGCTCCAGGCACTTGCACCCTCAACGGCAAGCGCTCCGGCTCACTTCAAAACCGCAAAATTTTATAAACGTTCGTACCAAACACCCTCCAGAGAGAAACCCAGCAATGACACAATCATCCACTGCCAATCGGCGTGTTGTACTGGCAGAGCGACCATCCGGCCTGCCCAGCGACAAAACCTTAAAACTGGAATCCGCACCAATGCCAAGTCCGGCAGATGGCGAGATGCTGCTGCGCACAGAGTATTTGTCTCTGGATCCTTACATGCGTGGCCGTATGAACGATGCGAAATCGTACGCAACCCCGGTACAGATAGGCGAGCCGATGGTGGGCGGCACGGTCGCTGAAGTCGTTGAGTCAAAAGTAGACGGCTTCAGTAATGGTGACTACGTGCTGTGCGGCAATGGCTGGCAGGACTACGCAATCTCCGACGGCAAAGAGGTTTTGAAACTCGGTAAGAACCCGGCCAACCCTTCATGGTCACTGGGCATCATGGGAATGCCAGGCTTTACCGCGTATGCAGGTTTGCTGAAAATTGGTGAACCCAAAGCTGGCGAAACTGTCGTTGTTGCCGCGGCTGCCGGACCCGTTGGCGCCACGGTCGGACAAATTGCAAAGATAAAAGGTTGTCACGTCGTGGGTATTGCCGGCGGTAGCGAGAAGTGCGCTCATGTCGTCGATAATCTGGGCTTCGATGCGTGCATTGACCACAAGAGTGATTCATTTGCGGCCGATCTCAAAGCCGCCTGCCCGAATGGTATTGACGTGTACTTTGAAAACGTAGGCGGTAAAGTATTGTTCGCGGTGCTGCCACTCCTTAACGCTTTCGCGCGCATACCCGTATGTGGCATCGTGTCATGGTATAACCTGACCGGCCTGCCGGAAGGCCCCGACTGCAGCCCGATGATCATGGGAACAATACTACGCATGAAAGTCAAGATGCAGGGCTTTATAATTTTCGATAGCTTTCCAGGCCTGTACCCTGAATTCGCGAAAGAGATGACAGGCTGGATTGACGATGGAAAAATTCAGTACAAGGAGCAGGTTGTACACGGCCTTGAAAACGCACCGGCAGCGCTGAACGATGTGCTTTTGGGTAACAGCTTTGGCAAGGTTGTGGTAAAGGTCAGTTAGTCTTTGTTGTATATACGGTAGTGTAACGCCAACGCCTGTGTCTGCAGGCGTTGGTTGACTACTCCGTGATCTCGACCAACAACGCTTCCACCTTGCGCTTTACTACACCGATCGACTCTTCTTTAACCGGGCCATAGCCCCTTATACCTTCGGGCATGGATAATATAGACTGCCACGCAGACAGGTTTTCGCTGCTAACATTCTGACCGCACTGATCCAGCAAAGACCGATACCAGTTAATCAGGCTTCGCTCGAGCCTTCTCTCTGCGGTATATCCAAATATATCTAGTGGCGTTCCTCGCAGTCGCTTTGACTTTGCAAGAGCGGCCATCGGGCCCTTCAGCCAGCTGCCAAATTCTCGCTTCTTCGGCCGACCGCGCCAGTCTTTGGTAAAAGATATAAGCGGCGGTGCCAGGTGGTAACTCACCCGATAGCCTGGCTCAAACTGCTCATCGAGCGTTGCGGAAAAATCCGCACTGGTTTGCAGGCGAGCCACTTCATACTCATCTTTGTAGGCCATCAACTTATACAGATATCGGACAGCATGTCGGATCAGTGGTTCGGCTTGCGCTGTTGAAATGCTGCCCAGATTGTCGCTAAATTTTAATAGCGTTTTACGGTACTTGTTGGCATAGCCCGCGGACTGATAATCAACCAGGTACCCGCAATGCCTGTCGATACAGCTTTCCACAGATTCGTTCACCACCACTGAGGCATCTGTGGTTGCCAGGCGACGCTGTAATTCATCTGGTTTAGCGGCTGCTATTCGGCCTATATCGATTGCCTTGCGATTCTTTTCAAGGGCAACGCCATTGAGTTCTATTGCCTGCATCAGTGCTGCTTCAGTGATCGGCACCAGCCCCGACTGCCAGGCAAAGCCGAGCATAATCATATTGGAAAATACGGTATCACCAAAAACACTTTCAGCCAGTTGATTGGCATTGATACAGGGCGGGTTTTCAACGCCTGCTTTACGGGCAATGGCAGCCAGACGATTGTCTACACGCAAGCTGGCATCTCTGCGCTGCACGATATCGCCGGTGGGCATCTCTGCTGTGTTCAACGCGAGCTTCATACCTGCGCGGTAGCTGCCAGACGCTTTTGGCGATGACGACACCACGATGTCGCAGCCAATCAATGCATTTGCAGAGGCACCATCAATGCGAACCTGGTTTATCGCAGCCGGGCTTTGACCAATACGCACATAACTGATCACCGGTCCGAACTTCTGTGCAAAGCCGGTAAAGTCGAGCACGGTTGAACCCTTACCTTCCAGATGCGCGGCCATAGTCACCAGCGCGGCGACGGTTACTACACCGGTACCACCCACTCCGGTGATCATCACATCCCACGGTTCATTCAAAGAGGGCAATACCGGTTCGTCGGGCAGCAGATCATCCAGTGCAACATCAGCAATTGCGGGCTTTTTAGCGGTGCCTTCAATACTGACGAAACTCGGACAAAATCCGTTTACACAGGAAAAGTCTTTATTGCAGGAAGACTGGTTTATCCGACGCTTTTGGCCAAACGGCGTTTCAATCGGTTCAACGCTCAGGCAGTTGGATGCCACCGAGCAATCACCGCAACCTTCGCAGACACGATCATTGATTAGTACCGTGCGGTTGACCACTGGCATGGTGCCGCGTTTTCGGCGTCTGCGCTTTTCTGTTGCACAAGCCTGTTCGTAAATCAGTACTGAAACACCCTCTATTTCACGCAGCTCGCGCTGCACGCTATCGAGCTGATCACGATGATGGATGCTGGTAGCAGTGGGAAAATCACTGGCATTAAACTTTTCCGGATCGTCCGATACCAACGCTATACGCTCAACACCCTCGGCACGTACAGAGTGTGCAATAGCCAGCACTGAAACGGGGCCATCAACCGGCTGCCCGCCCGTCATCGCCACTGCATCGTTATAGAGAATTTTGTAGGTGATATTGGCACCGGCAGCAAGTGCCTGGCGGATTGCCATAGACCCGGAGTGATACCAGGTGCCCTCCCCCAAATTTTGAAAGATGTGTTTTTTACCGGTAAAGCGTGATGATGAAGTCCAGTTCACACCTTCGCCACCCATTTGAATAAGCGAGGTGGTTTCCCGATCCATCCAGCTCGCCATAAAATGGCAGCCGATACCCGCCAGTGCCTTTGACCCTTCCGGCACAACGGTCGATGTATTGTGCGGACAACCAGAGCAAAAGTAGGGCGTTCTGGTGGCGCCATCAACACTGATTGAGATTAGTTTGTCGTTGAGAATTCTGTCAGCTTTCGCCATCAGCTGCGCTTGCGGGAAATGACGATTTAAGCGTCTGGCGATTAATGGAACCAGTAGTCTCGGTGACAGCTCTCCGGTCCATGGCACCAGACGATTGCCGTTTTCGTCGCGCTTGCCAACCATCAGCTCCGGCTTCTCACCCGGCCAGTCATAGAAGTACTCTTTAAACTGGCTTTCGATAATGCCGCGTTTTTCTTCTATCACCATCACTTCTTTTTTGCCACGAACAAAGGCCAGCGCCTGGCGTCGCGCAAGAGGCCAGACCATTCCTACTTTGTAGATATCGAGCCCTGTTTCACGACAGGCACTTTCATCCAGACCAAGCAGGCGCAGCGCTTCCATGAGGTCGAGATGTGCTTTACCGGTAGTGATAATGCCAAAGCTCGCAGATCGCAGGTTGTACAGCGATCGGTCAATCGGGTTCGCATTGGCAAATTCCAGCACGGCTTCTTTTTTATGAACTAGACGCTCTTCTATTTGCGGACCAGGCAAGTCAGGCCAGCGGTAGTGCAAGCCGTCAGCCGGCGCCTGATAGTTCGGCATTTGAAAGTGCCGATCTTCTTGCAGATCAAACGAGGCGGAAGACTCTACGGTTTCAGATATCGCTTTGAAGCCAACCCACATGCCCGAGAATCGTGACAGCGCATAACCGTACTCGCCAAACTGCAGATACTCGGCAACCGAAGCCGGGTTAAGCGTCGGCATAAACCAGGTCATAAAAGCGACATCTGACTGATGCGGCATGGAAGACGACACACAGCCATGGTCATCACCGGCGACTACGAGAACCCCGCCATGCGGTGATGCTCCGTAAGCGTTGCCGTGGCGCAGTGCATCGCCGGCACGGTCAAGCCCCGGGCCCTTGCCGTACCACAGACCAAAGACGCCATCGACTGTCTTGTCCTGATTAATTTCAACCTGTTGGGAACCAAGCACTGCGGTCGCAGCCAGATCTTCATTAACCGCGGGCAGAAATTCGATGCCGGCTTCCGCGATACGATTGCGCTCACGCCAAAGCTCCAGATCAACGCCACCGAGCGGAGACCCCCGATAACCCGACACAAAACCCGCTGTATTGAGGCCGGCCCGGGTGTCGCGTCGCGCCTGATCGAGCATTAATCTGACCAGTGCCTGAGTGCCACTCATAAACACCCGGCCCTGCGACTGGCTGTAGCGATCGGCGAGTTGATAGACGGAAAGTGGTTGTACTGGAGCGTTCATAGCATTGTCTCCGCGAGCAGCAAGCTACAAGTCTAGAAAACTTCCAACGGTTTGTTGTGCCAATTTCGCCACTAACAGTGCTAGTCTTGAACGAATCATTGCAGGAATTGGCCAAATCTTGAACGAAAAATTCACCAGCACCCGGCTTGACCGGCAAATCCTAGACGAATTGCAGGCAGATTGCCGGCTCAGCAATCAGGAGATCGCAGATCGCATCGGCAGCTCCGCCTCATCGATCTGGCGTCGTGTCAGGGCGATGGAACAGGCCGGGGTGATTGACGGCTTTCACTTATCTGTGGCGCCTGACAAGCTCGGTTTGCCAGAGACAATTTTATTGCATGTGAGCCTGCACACCCACAGCGAAAAAACCACAGCGGCGTTTACTCGCCTGATCAACGAATCACCGGAAGTACTGGAGTGCTATGCGGTTACCGGCGAGTACGACTATCAGCTCAAGGTGCTGGCAACAGACATGCGGGCTTACTATCGATTTCTGGAAGACAAACTAATGAGCAGGAATTTCATCTCCCGCACCAGCTCGACCGTGGTGATGAAAAAGATAAAACAGACCGGCAAGATACCTACCGGATCGTTGCCTTAGAGCGGCGACGGTTAAGTTTACGATCTCCACGCCGATACACGCGATCTGATATCCAGTGCCAACAAACATGACGCGGCCAACTGGCGCATGCTCAATGGCATATAAAAAAAATAATAACCTGGCGCTGTCTCGTTGCGAGACAGCCGATCTGGAGTGGTACCAATGCGTGGAACCCGCTTTACCAATACGCAATGCCGTTCAAATTTCTGGTCTCGCAGCAGAAAAAGCGCGGCCTGCACCACAGTTTTAATCGCCGCCCTGCTGGCGGCCTGCAACGGCAGCTCCCTTGACGAAGAAGACATCGACAAGACTGAGCAGCCCCCGAAAACTGAAGGTGGCACAACCGACCCTGCGCCGATTGACTGGAGTGGGCTAACGCCACAGGCCAGCGATATTACCGATCTTATTCTGGTTACCGGCCAATCGAATGTGCGCGGCAGTAACAGCGAGTACGACGCTTCACTGGACGCACCAGACAAACAGGCATTCGCCTTCAACGCGGACGGTCAATGGCGCGTATCGAGCCTGTACAACGCCTGGGATGGTAACTGGGCGCCGGGTAACGGATCACTGCAGGATGCTTCGCGCCAGCCTCATAATAATTTTGTCTTTCACTTCGGTAAAGTGGTGGCGGAAAGGGACTCAACCCGGGTTATCGGTTACGTTGTTATCAGTGCACCCGGCAAGGGAATATCTTACTGGGACCGCGACAAAGACTTTTTCTATGAAGTACAGCAAGCTGCTCTTGACGGCCTGAACGCACAGGGTATCAAGACAGAATTTGACGCGGTACTTTGGCATCAGGGTGAAACTGACTGGCAGGCACGGGGCACTTCAGACCCGACAATTTTTGGTGATGAGCGCAATCAACCGAACTACTATCGCGACAAACTGAATTCATTGATTGCCGACTTTCGAGGCCAGTCATGGGTCAATGACAACGCCTATTTTATCTGCGGTGAAACGGCAATCGCGCCTGTCAATGAAGTACTAATGGCCCTGAACACTGACGGCGACCCACGCACGGGCTGTGTAAGCGCCGAGGGTTTAACCACACTTACGGTTGATCCGGTACCCGTTCACTTTGATGGCCCTGGCCTCAGAGAGCTCGGCAAACGCTATGCAGAAATGTACCTGAACATGACGCAGTGATACCCGTTTAATAGTTACGTACCGCACCATGAATACGCGGTACTTAACGTCGATGAATACGTCAGATACATCCAGTGCCAAACTTAAGTTAATAAACTTGCGATAAGAAACTTCTAGTGCGGATACAAGTGGTAGATGGCATCAAACGTCGACAGATATATTTCACCATCCGCGCCTTCCATAATATGCAACGGTTTGTTATTGGTATTCTCTTCGCTCAGTGCCGCGAACTCCACTTCACGAATATAGTCTGTAAATTTATCCCCTGCCAGCACAACCTGCCGAATATTTGCATCGTTATAACTCGACAGAAACAGCCGATTTTTAAGCACCGGTAAGTCGCCTGCACCACTGTGAAAAAACATGGCGGTCGGTGTTATAACGTCTTCCCAAACCTTTACCGTAAAACCAATACCACTGCCTTGCGGCTCCTGCTCCATTCCCCAGACAAAATTCTTACCCGGCTGCAAATAGTTTAATTTATCATCATTGGCGGCCCCCGCATCGGCACCAAAAAGATCACCGGTTTCAGGCTGAAGCGCCATCGCAAATGTGTTTCGTAACCCCCGACTCCACTCCGCAGACCCCGGATACGGATTGTCCTCGGGAATAGCGCCGTCACGGGTGTAGCGAAGAATACGACCGGAAAGCCCCCCTTCCAGTTGAGCAGAACTGACTTCATCAGTATCGCCTCTCCCTAAAAACAGGTGGCCAGACTGATCGAATAACAACTCACCACCGTTGTGGAGATCAGCCACCGGCAGATAATCCACAATTACCGTTTGATCCACTGCGCGATTTTGCATTGCTGTATAACGAACAATTTCCGCATGGGGCTCGGCGCCGTTATGAGATGGCACGGTGGCATAGACGTACACGAACCCATTGGTCTCAAACTCGGGATCAAGCGTTAAACCCAACAGGCCCTTTTCCTGACCACTTTCAATGGACAGGCTCGCAAACGGCGCTGGCAACAACTGGCCGTCTCGATCAATGATACGAAGGTCTCCGCTTAACAATTCAGCGTAGAACAACCGGCCATCGGGTGCCAAGGCCATTCTGACCGGGACTGAGGCATTCGCCAGTAATACCCGGGCCGAATATCTGTTGTCTAAAAACTCAATGGCATCAGGTAGCTCCGGGTGCAGCCCCAGTACAAATGGCACTTCGGACTCGGTGTTGCCGTCCACCACTGCACTGAGCATATAAACAGTGGATTCACTCAGTACCCTGGCCTCTCCGGATATTTGCCCGCCGACCGGGTCAAGCACCAGGCCGGATGGCAAACCAGGGGAGACTGTGTACTGTGTTGCAGCGCCGATCAACTCGGTAAGGTCGATTTGAACAGGCGCGCCTTGCCGGAAGTGATAGGCCTGTTGCTCGAGGCCTTGCGCCGCAGTTAAAGCCGCCGCAGTTAAAGCCATAGAAGATTGCGGCTGACTGGATCCCCCTCCGCAGCCCACGACAGTGCTGGCTATCAAGGCGGCCAGCGCTACCTGCACCCCCCATTTGACTGATCCAGTGTTTGCGCATACGACAGATCGAGTGTCTATCATTGACTCTCTTAGCTGTTAATGGAAAGGGGACACACAGCGCAAGACTATGCTTGCGCTGTGGCTCGGACGATATCTATAGTCCGGTTTTTACTATTGCGCTACCGATTCAACAGCGCCATCCTGATCAACAGCCGGTTACCGCATCATCAACAACACAACAAATTGCGCTTTACAAAAAGCCCTGCTGCGGCCCCGAGATCTGGCTACTGTCGGTAAAGACCTGGGTTGAATCTTTAGCCAAATGTCGATCAATCACTTCACCAAAAACAGATCTGAAGTCCACTTCCATCGGCAGATTTTGCTCAACGCGGATATCATTGTCAGATAGCGCAGAGCCGTAGTCTCCACCCTTCACCAGTCCACCGGTGACCATCATGGTTTGGCCCATGCCGTGGTCTGTTCCGGCGGAGCCATTTTCGAAGTTACGCCGACCAAATTCGGAAAATACCACAATCACGCAATCGTCCCATTTGCCAAGCATTTTCATGTCTCGACTAAAGGCATCAATACCCGCATTCAGTGTACTCATCAGATTGGCATGTCGGCCGCCCTGACCACTGTGAGTATCAAAACCGCCAAGCCCGGTATAGTAAATATCTGTACCCAGACCTCCGGCGTGCACCAACTGCGCAATGCTCTCCATGGAGCGACTAAACCGTGTATTGGTGGGGTATTCAACATTGGCCTGGTAGTTGTTGATCACAGCCTGGATCCGGTCTATGTTCTCGTGCCCCACCTGCAATGCTTTTTTTACCTCAGCAGCGTTGCCGCTACCCTGGTACCGATCGAGGATTGTTCTGGCCACTTCAAGACGCCGCTGACTCTCACCAGAGTAACTGCCGTCACTCCTGTATGCCATTGATGACAGACTATTAACCTGCATCAGGTTGACCATTGGACTTTGCAACGCCTTGGCGTTATATCCTATGGATACACAACCCAGCGTCTGGTTGTTATACAACTCGGCATAGCGCGCAACCCAGCCCGACTTGTCATTTGCATTGATGCTGCTGGCATCACCGGTATGAAATATATCCTTGCTAGTGAAGTGACTGCGATTGGCGTTGGGGTAACCTACTTTTTGTATGAGTGCCAATGACCCCTCGGCATGCAGCTCCTGAAAGCTACCCAGGTTAGGATGCAATGCAAGCTCTGAAGTAGCAGCCGGCCCTGTACTCAGCTCGAGCGGGTTTGTCACTGCAATCGATGGGCGGCGATCGTAATAGGCATCTTTATTCAACGGCACTGCGGTATTGAGTGAATCGTTGCCACCATCCAGGTTTATCAGCACCAGAAACTTACGGCTATCAGCCTCGGCAAAAGCCAGATTACCGACAGGCCCGAGCGCGCTGATACCAGCACTGGCCAGTGCAAACTTCAGAATATTACGGCGACTTAATCCCTGCGTATTGTTAGTCATTGTCATGTCCTATTTGATCTGAAAGCTTGGGTGCTGACACAGTATCCACAACAGGTTTCGCAACTTTCGATTCTGGTGGTCCTGGTTTTGGGGGGTGTAGGTCAATGGTGTTTCCTCACCATCACGATCTATCTGCACATTCATGAACGCGACCAGCTCAGCCTTCTCAGTCTCGTCCAGTGTCACGCCTAAAAGCTCTGCGACGTAGTCAACAACTTCAACAGGGCCGGTCGCACTTTCAGGCTGCAAAACAGCACCTATGTCGTAACCGGCTTCGTTCTGATCACGACGATTGGTCAACAGCTCATTAACAAAATTCGGTAGCTCGATACCGCTGCCCTGAGCGTTAATTTTGTCATCACCTTCCGGCCACCCCTCCACGCTTGGCGGTTGTGATGGCACACTGTTCATATTGCTCAGATAGGTGCGGTAAACCCACGTGGATTCTGTCAGACCGGTGGTTCGCACCAGACCAACCACTTGCTCATAAAAGTCCCTGACAAGCCCCTCGCGCGAGGCATTCGAGTAAAACGCATCTGACAGAAACAGCTTTTTCAGCACAGGAGAAAGATTCATATTATTGGCGAGTAACTCTGCTGCGAGCGCGTTAACCAACTGCTGGTCGGGGGTTTCCTGTGCAAAATAGACAAGTAACTTGCGGCTGAGAAAATTTGCAACCCGGTTGTTCCCGTTTTCATCAGCCAGCGAGAACGTCAGATCAACCATTGTCGCGTAGTCGTCTTCTGCCAAATCGTGAGCGATGGGTATACCCATTGGCACTTTGCTGCCAACCGCTTTATTTTCAGGATCAAATACAATTTGGGTCAGGCCCGTTACCGGGCTGAATTGGCGACGCCAGCCAGTGAACGCCCGAGATGATTCGATGATATCGTTCTCGGTATAGCCGTTGTCGACACCCAGCGTGAACAGCTCCCAAAACTCGCGGGCGTAGTTTTCGTTGGGCGCAAACTTATTATTGTTCGCACCATCGAGAAACACCTGCATCGCACCATGACGAGAAACATCGACCATCAGATTGCGGAAGTTTCCTACTCCCCTGTCTCGCAACAGATTGACAAAATGGACCATCAAGTGATGCTCGTCGTTATCAAGCTCCTCGACATTGACACCGAAATGATCTTGCCAAAACATGCCCATCACTTCCTGAAAGGCATTGGGGTTTGTCATTAAGAGACTGGTATTCCAGTTGACCACATCCGAACGACCCGGAAACTTGCCAACCTGATCGACCGGATCATCATCGTCAGCCAGCAGTGTGGCGGCCTCTATCTCATAGGGCTGGGTACCGAGCGCCGGGTATTCAAGCATCTGATCGATGTATAGCTCCAGCCCCAGCGCCTGCACAGACTCGACCTTGCCAGGTTCGATGCTGAAATGAGTACGGTTCAGAAAGTGCCTGATGTCATCATCAGAAAAGCTTTGCCTGCGTGACAACGACCGTGAATCAGTTGAACTTGCGAGCGCCTGACCGGTTGCCGGCACAGACCCCGTTGGTTGCGACCCACCCCCTCCGCCGCCACAGCCAGCTACCAGTAAAACCAGTAAACAAACACCCGTTTTACCAAAAAACCTTGCTCTTCTGCGAATAGAAAAATCCAGGTAACGTGGCATGCAAGTCTCCTCTGTTCCTTGATGGGGAGCGGTTTACCACCCGCTGGTCACAGAGGTTGAGTTTCGACACCTAAGCCTGGATCTTTAACCAGAAAGATTGATGCGATCGGTTTTATAACAATTGTTGTGGATTGCCGCCGGTTTGCAGTCGTTTGTCTAGCCTTCTGTTTCTGAATACAACGG
This sequence comes from uncultured Granulosicoccaceae bacterium, assembly GCA_937957915.1. Classification (GTDB taxonomy): domain Bacteria; phylum Pseudomonadota; class Gammaproteobacteria; order Granulosicoccales; family Granulosicoccaceae. The sequence goes on from CALGNZ010000110.1 coordinate 27,927, forward strand.
GCCAACAATATCGAGCAATTCCTCAAGCACTTCATCCACCGAGCTATCACTGGTATCAACCATGAAATCTGCCTCCGCATATAACGCCTCGCGGCTGGTCAGAATAGACTTCAATTCGGGCATCGCGGTAGAGTTAGCTGTTGGCATTAAACGAGGATCTCCCTGACGTATTACTCTGGCCATGTGAACCTCTGGCGTAGCCTTTAGCCATATGGTGCAGAAATTCTCCCGTAGAAACTTAAAGGTGTCCGGGTCTGACACAACACCGCCTGCGGCTGCGAACAACAGGGGGCCATCAGTATCGACCAGTTTTTCCAATGCCAGAAACTCAAGGCGCCGATAGCCTTCTTGTCCATATAAGCTCATGAGCTCCGCGACTGTTGTTCCGCATAGCGTTTCAATTTCGCGGTTGAGCTCGAAAAAGGGCAGCGACAGTGAATCGCTTAACAATCGACCCAGAGTTGATTTACCTGCACCACGCAATCCAATCAAACAAACACGTCGGCGTTTTCTGGCCATCAGCTGCTCAGGCACCAGCAGCGATAGAACCTGCTCCTGTACCGATCGGTCCGCCTCACCAAAGCGCAGTGCAACCCGATTGGATAGACTCGATTCACCATCGGCGAACAGCCCCGCAATATCCAGGTCAAGCGCTTCGGCAACCTTGAACAACAAACCAACCGAGATATTACCCTTGCCAGTCTCCAGCAACACGATGGTCCTTTGCGACACACCTGACTTTTCGGATAATACCCGCCGCGAAATTCTGGCGGTCTTGCGCGCCTTGAGCACTTTTGCGCCGAGCGATTGAATAAACCGCTCTGCATTTGATTCTGCTTGCTCCATCTGATCAAACGCTAATTCACTATGGCTTTTAGTCAAGGGCTGATCGACTGCTTATATTTACATCTGTTGTGGCAGGGGAGCTGGCATGAATACAACGTACTTTGCCCATCGTACTGCTAATAAGTTTCAACATGGTAGCGACCACTGTCGCGCATCTGGCGCTTGAGGTCTTCCCAGTTCAGGCCAGAGGCAGTTGCAATCTCTGCAAATGCTTTGTTTACCCCCTCCTCCATTGCCCGCAAACCACAAATATAGATATGGCAATTACCATCATTGATAAATTCCAGAACTTTTTCCTGCTGATGCAGAATTTCATCCTGCACATAGCGCCTGGGCTTACCTTCTTCGCGACTGAAAACCAGATGCTTGGCAAGCAAACTGTCCGGCACTTTCTTCAATGGACCGAAATAGGGCAACGACTCTGGTGTGCGTGCACCAAAAATCAGCATCATATTACCCGAGCCTGCCGGTGCGCTACGCTGACGGCGCATAGTAAACGCACGAAAGGGCGCTGAACCCGTGCCGGTACATACCATCAGCAATTTTGCATCGTTATCGTTCGGCATCAGAAACGTTGCACCGAATGGCCCGGTTAACTGAACAGTGTCTCCTTGCTTCAAATCGCAAACGTAGTTGGAACACAAGCCTTTTTCTTCGCGTTTAATGGTTAGCGAAATATTGTTGTAGTTTGGCCTTTCGCCATCACGCGGACTGGATATCGAGTACAAGCGCGGAAGATGCGGCTTGCCATTGTCATCAACCCCCGGGGGTGTAATTCCAACACTCTGCCCTTCCAGTACCGGAAAAGGCAGCGCCCCGAGATCAAGAATGATGTGACGCACATCGCTGTCTGACGTTTGGCTGGTTAAGCGAAAGTTGCCTTGCACAACAGCATCAGCCGGCCGCCCTTTGTTATAAAGGTTAATACCAGGTTTACCGGCAGTCGCCGGCGCTCGTGCCTTACCGCCCGCACCGGAATGAGCCTCGTTAAGCAGGGCGATTATATTGTCGTCGAGCGCCTCGATTACTTCGGGGCCCGTTGCTTCCGGGTGCGCCGCCTGTGTCGCACCTGCGTCTGCAGACTCACTACCCGACACTGTCAGGTCTTGCTGTTCCGGCAGCTCCATCCAGTCAAATTGTTGCTCCAGCGTGTAAGGAGTATTGACTACCCGCCACTCATCAATAGAGCCTGTCGGGCACACTGGAATGCAATCCATACAGAAATTACATTTACTGGCATCGACGACAACATTGTTGTCGTCATGCGTTATTGCTTCAATCGGACAGGTATTTTCGCAGGTATGACAGCGTATACAAATTTCCGGATCTATAAGATGCTGCTTAACTGGTTCAGTCACTGTCTAACCCAACTGTACTCGAACAAACGAAAGAAATGCCCAGCCATACCGGTATAGCCTCAAGCCATGTGCAGCTGGACGTACTCAAAATCACCCGGCTTGTTATCAATGCCCACCTTGGGTGGTGCTATCCAGCTGGCGTATTTTCCGGCCTCTGTGACAGGCACCATCAGTGACTGAATGTAGTCTCCATCAGCGGTAGATGGCAGCCAGTCAGCAACCTGACTGTCGTAGCTCTCCTGGCTCAGCACGTTGCCTTCAGGACAAATAGGTTGGCCTGCAAATGCACCGATTTCTCTGTTGAATCCGACGTGTGGCAGTTTCAGTGTAAACGATACGCCAGCCTTCTCGATCATCTTGTTCCAGCGCCCGACACCGCCGGAAGCGTCTTTGGTATAGTCATCACGCAGGCGCATGTTCATTGCGGTGAGTGCAGGCACATCTTCAAGTTGAATACCGTCGCCCGTAAAGCGCGAGACAGGGTAGGTTGCATCAGACAATCTGTGATCATCATCGATTCGATGCTCCATGTAACGACCTTTGATGCCCGAGTTGAACGCATTAGCCGCATTGGTTGATACTTCTTGCCCAAACAAATCGAGCGACAAGGTGTAGTGCAGGTTCAGCTTTTTTTGCAGAGTGGGCAAGTCAATTACCCCGTGCTCCCGGATTTTCTGAATATCGAAGGGATCAGTGATTCCCGCTTCGTTCATCACTTCGAGCGTCTTTTGAATGGTGCGACCGACACCGGTTTCACCAACAAACATATGGTGCGCTTCTTCAGTTAACATGAAGCGACAGGTGCGAGAGAGCGGGTCGAAGCCGGACTGCGCCAGACTCTCCAGCTGCATCTTGCCATCGCGATCTGTAAAGTATGTAAACATAAAGAACGACAACCAGTCAGGTGTCTCTTCGTTAAAAGCACCAAGCATCCGTGGCGCTTCTTCAGAGCCGGAAGAGCGTCTTAACAGATCATTTGCCTCTTCGCGTCCGTCGGCACCAAAATACTTATGTAACAGATAGACCATGGCCCACAAGTGCCGGCCCTCTTCGACGTTGACCTGAAACAGGTTGCGCAGATCGTAGAGAGAAGGGGCGGTCTGACCCAGAAACCGTTGCTGCTCGACAGATGCAGGTTCCGTATCTCCCTGAATCACAACAAGCCTTCTGAGTAGTGCTCTATATTCACCCGGCACTTCCTGCCACGCAGGCTCACCCACATGCTCACCACAGGGTATGGTTCGACCCTCGACCTGTGGGGCAAGCAAAATACCCCACCGATATTCAGGCATTTTGACGTAATCGAATTTGGCCCAGCCCTTCGGGTCAACACCGACTGCTGTGCGCAGATAAACTCGGCTTTCCTGAAATTTTTTGGGGATCAGATCGTTCCACCATTTGATATAACCGGGATGCCATTTCTCCAGTGCTTTTAACACACGTTTGTCGCTGGACAGACCCACGTTATTAGGGATCATTGAGTCATAGCTGATTTCAGTGTTGCCTGACATACGGTTTCCTTATTAACTATAGTTTTTGTCGACGTAATACATACGCGGGCAAAGTAAGATTGGCCTGTCGATGTGACGAGTGACGAGTGTGCTTGGAACCTGTCTGTATCAACCCGGCTATTAATTGCTTTAGTAAACAACTACACACGACGCCGATCAAACTCGGCACGTGATCCACTGCCGTATCGTTGCAATGCGCCGTTTTCGCCAACTGCATTGGGGCGCTGGAAAATCCAGTTTTGCCATGCAGTAAGACGACCGAAAATTCTGGTTTCCATTGTCTCTGGTCCGGCAAAGCGGAGGTTAGCCTCCATGCCTGTCATAGCATCTGGCGAGAAACTGCTGCGCTCTTCCAGAAAAACGCGAATCTCATCAAACCAGTCGATATCATCGTAGTTAAATGTCACCAGTTGACATTCACTGGCATCACTTGCGACCAGCGGCACACCGATTTTTTGTTTCAGCTCGTCAAGCAAATCTGCCTGACCGAGAAAGCGAGTTTGTAATCGTGTTAGTCCGTTGGACATCAGATAGCTGCCAAAATTACCCTCGGTCAGCAGCAGGGAAGCCTCTGCACGATTGTCATCTTCAAACTCGTCTTCCATCATATAACTGCGATCAACCGAGAAGAGTAACTCGGCAAGCATGCCGGCAAAGCAGGATCCGTGTTCGACCAGCGCAACCAGTGACCTTGATGTCACATCGATACGTTTCAGTACGCGCTTCCAGTACAGCATTATTTCGCGACACAACCAGTCTTCAGCACGGTGTTGCAACAACAGCTGCTCATAAGCGGCGACTGCAGCCGGGTCACCCTCTGTTTTAAAGATAAGGACACCGGTCTGCAGCTCGTTAAAACGCAGATGCAGAATTGCATCGTCGAGTTGACGCGCAGCGGCAAGTGCCCAGCCCTTTGCACCTTGCTGGTGTATATCATCAACGCAGGCGGGGACGGTATCCGGTCCGCTTATAGTGACAGTAGCGACGCCTTTATCATCAGATAACATGACCCGTACATGATCGTACTCAAGTGATCCGTCATCGTGCAGGGTGCGTTGCAGGTTGCCGAGGCTAACACCCTGCGCCGGGCGCTCAGATTTACCGGCCACTTCTGCTGCGCGCTCGGTAACAAACTCATCAAACTTTGAGTTAGGCAATACTTTATCAACCAGATTCCATTGCTCGGCTTTCTTGCCTTTAGCGCCTTCTTCCATCGAGCAGAAGACATCGGCTATATCGCGACGAACTTTTCGCTTGTCAGTAACTCGGGTTAGCCCGCCGGTGCCTGGCAGTACCGCCAGCAAGGGCACTTCCGGTAACGCTACTGAAGTGGAGGCATCGTCCACCATGTAGATCTCTTCACAGGCCAGCGCAAGTTCATAGCCGCCGCCAGCACAGGCACCACGAATAGCAGCGATATAGGATTGACCCGAGTCTTCTGCGGCTGCCTCATAGGTGTTGCGGGTTTCATTGGTAAACTTGCAAAAATTGACCTTGTGCGCATGCTCTGCCCCACCCAGCATTCGGATATTCGCACCAGCGCAAAAAACACGGTCTTTGCCTGAGTGCAATACGACCGCACCAATTTCCGGATGCTCAAAGCGCATTCTCTGCACGATATCGGCGAGTTCAATGTCTACGCCCAGATCGTAGGAATTCAACTTCAGTTCATAGCCGTCAAAAAGACCACCGTCTTCGGCAACATCCATCGCCAATCGAGCGACGTTGCCTGCGTACTCAATTTTCCAGTGCTTGTACGTTGTGGGGTCGGTACGGAAATCAATCAAAGCAACAGTCCATTTAGATTTTGTAAAGATTTACACTTCACAAATATTTTGTATTATAAATTAAATAAAATCAAGGGCAGGCAGAATATTGATACATTACGCGCAATATATTGCACATTATTGCTGATAAATCAACTTTATACACCCTGCATGCTCCCCCTGGGTTGCCTGCAGCAGCAAGTGCTCCAGCTCATTACAAGCCACCCCCATCAACGGTCCAACGGCGCAAGCTGCATAGGCCCGCTCCAGGCAGCCCATGGCCAGCGCGGACAATCTCGACACCGCCTGGTGCCGGCCCATGTTTGCCTTGAGGCGGGCATTGGCAAGATGTATGACTGCCTGCAATAAAAAGCGCTCGCGACTGTTGGGCAATGCATTCATCCATACAGTTTCCAATACTTCGTGTGCCTCCCAGTAGTAGCCGTTGTTCAACAATCGAATACCGTAATGCCATGCAATGTTTGTGTTGGCGGTATTATGTTCGGTTAAAGAGTGTGCCTGACGCGCAATCGATTCGAGGTATGAACAATCGGGGCGAGGATTGCTCCCTGGCAGATGTTTGTACTGAGGTAGTTCCAGTTCTGCTGCTAAGTCTGTCACTTACTTTTTCCAGACACCGGTCGACGCGTAATCGCTGTATCTTTCGTCAACGCCATGTCGGCGCGATGTCAGTGCAATTGCTCAATCGCGATTAGCCTGTCAACAAAATAGGCTATTGATGACAACGTTGTTTCTGTTGCTTCAAGATGCGGCGAGTGACCACAATCAGTAATAATCGTTTGTTCAAATGGTGCATAGATGCGTGATCTGATTTCATCAATCTGGGCGAGCGTTCCATACTCATCCGCAGTGCCCTGAATAGCCAGTACAGGCACTCGCAGGTAGTCAATACAGTCGGCAACATTCCATTCAACAAAACCGGGGCTCAACCAGGCATCGCACCACCCGTTAAACGCAACATCCACATGCTTGTGGTAGCGCGCCAGCCTTTCACGAAGATCACCGGATTGATATTGATCTCTGGTTTTTTGGATCGCCGCAACGGCTTTGGGTTCGGTAAAGAAGTGCGGTGCGAGAAGCACCAGTCCGCGAACTCTGTAGTCAGTGGTTGACCCGGCGTTAACTGCTGCAATAGTGGCACCATCACTGTGCCCGGCCAGTATGTATCGGCGAGCGCCGATAGCATCGAGTACCACAGGCAACACATCGATTGCTTCACGCGTCATATAGTCAAGTGGACGCGGTAACGCAACCGGATCTGAAGACCCATAACCGGCACGACTATAAGCAACAACAGGGCAATGCGTGCGTTCGCACAACAGTTGCGGAAACTGTCGCCACAACTCGACACACCCCAAACCCTCATGCAACAGAACAATAACCGGTGTGTTGTCAGGGTACTCAGCATTCAATTGCGCCGTGTACTGAACCTCGAGCTGACAACCGTTGATATCAATAGATCGGGTGTCACTGCTATAACCAGTCACCGTGCTCAAGGCAGCCTAACCCACATCTTCTGTATCGCGCAGCTTGAACCGTTGTATCTTGCCGGTTGCTGTTTTGGGGAGTTCGTCCACCACTTCAACCCAGCGCGGATACTTCCATTTACCAATGCGCTCTTTAACGTGGTCTTTGAGCGTGGTGGCGAGGGCTGCCTCGCCATTTTCCGCTTCCGGGGTACCCTTCAGCACGACAAATGCCTTGGGTTTTTCCAATCCATCTGCATCTTTGGCGGGCACCACTGCCGCCTCTAGCACGGAGGCATGTGACACCAGTGCCTGCTCAACCTCAAAAGGAGATACCCAGATACCGCTGACCTTAAACATGTCATCGGTGCGGCCACAGTACACCAGCCTTCCCTGTTCGGTGCGCTCGTACTTATCACCGGTTCTTGTCCATACTCCCTCAAACGTGTTGCGAGTTTTTTCGCGCTGATTCCAGTAATCACTGGCAGCTGAGTCACCATTGACCAGCAGCTCACCAACTTCACCTGCAGCAACCTCCTCTCCATGCTCATCGACCAGTCGCAACTGATAACCGGGAACCGCGACACCCGAGGTTCCATACACTACATCTCCCGGCGCATTGGACAGGAAGATATGCAGCATCTCGGTTGAACCTACGCCATCGAGAATTTCACAACCAACCATGTTCTGCCACTGGTCACCTATATCTGCAGGCAGCGCCTCTCCCGCTGAAATGCATCGGCGCAACTTTGCGGTGACCTGTGCCTTGCCAGTTTCAAGGTAGGCGATAGTGGCCGCGTACAATGTAGGCACCCCACAAAATATTGTGGGCTTATGGGTATTGAGTATGTTAACTACTACATCAGGCGTTGGCCGCCCAGCCAGCAACACAGTGGTTGCACCAACAGACCCTGGAAATGTCAACGCATTGCCTAGCCCGTAGGCAAAGAAGAATTTGGCTGCGGAGTAGACGACATCTGACGACTCAATACCGAGCACTGACTTACCATAGGTATCAGCGGTGAATTTCAGACTACTGTGGACGTGTCGCACACCTTTGGGTTGTCCGGTTGACCCTGATGAATACAACCAGAATGCTGTTTCATCAGCACTCACATCAACCGCGTCTACCGCTTCTGATTGCTGCAGCTCTGCCGTGAAGTCGAGATACTGACTATCTGCACCTGTGACAAAGATCTTTTCTATCCAGGGATGATCGTCGAGCAGCGGGGCCACCACCGGTAAAAGGGCCGCTGATACGAACAATACCCGCGCCCTGCTGTCATTGAGTATTGACTGGTAGATATCAGTTGCCAGCAAGGTGTTTATTGCCACCGGTACTACGCCAACTCGCAGACTGCCCCAGAAGATAATGGGGAATTCGATTTCATCAAGCATCAGCATAGCGACGCGATCTTCGCGATTGATGCCATGGCGCTGATAGAGATCACCCACACGTGCAGCGCTGTCGGCCAGTTCACCATAGGTGATTGAACGCTGCTTTCCGTCAGCCTCTATAAAAGCCGTGTTATTGCGATGCTCTCCACTACTGAGGCGATCGACAAAAAAAATTGTCGCGTTGCCATTTAATTTCGTCATATCTGCTGCTCCCCCAATTGCCGCCGACTTTATGCGATCAGCCTTTACCCGGAATCAGATCGCTCTCGCTCAGCGCGCCACTTGCGACCAGTTGTTTAAACCGTTCAATCGTCTCAACCACTCCGCGCTCAATGGTCCACGAAGGATACGGTGAGATTGCCTGACGCAGTGGCTCATCGCTGAGCTCCCCAGGAAATGGAAGCGGGTCACCCGTACAGGTCAGACTCGCACCTGGACATTCGCGACTGGTAATGTCGAGTACCTGTTGTACTGTTGCCGGAGTTCCGTTCAGATCATACACGTGTGCTTCTTGCTGCGGTTTCGACACCGCGGCGATAAATGCCATGGCGGCTTCCTGCGCGTAGATAAATCCAACGGTCCCGGTAAAGGGCACTTCAAACGGTTTGCCCAGCACGCCGGCAAGAATGGCAAGTGTCGGCAGCGATGTCATGCCCTGATCTCTGGCCACACCGTAAACCACTACCGGCCGAATACCGATACTGGGTATCTGCCAGTCCTGCCAATAGACCTCGGCCAGGTTTTCGTCGCACATTTTATAAGCCCCATAGAGCGTTTTTAACCACGGCGTTTCTCCCATACCATGGGCTGCAACAGAGCTGGCGTAAGTCAATCTGTTAATGCCAAATTCTCGCGCAGCTTCAAATACGTTGACCGTACCCAGTACGTTTACCCGCGCGCCATTCATTGGATCTGCTTTGCAGAACGGCACCTGCAATGCGGCCAGATGAATAATGGCTTCGACATTGTGCCGTTTGATTACCGCTCTCAGGGCTTCGACATCGGCTATGTCGCCATTTTCCCACTGAACAGACTGCATTTGTTTCTCAGTCATGAGCAACGATGCCCGGCGGGTATTTTTACTCAGGTCAAATGCAACGACACGCTGATTGTCTTCAACCAGTTGCCGCAACGCCCATGCACCAATGCATCCGCCTGCACCAGTCACCAAAATTGACCCAGTCATAGTTTGATCTCTTTATTGTTTATCAGTGTATTGCGCAAAAATACGGCGCGGCAGAAATTTGCCGGACAGCATAACGCAGTTGGGTACACATACCGAGTATTCCGACAGAATTTGCAGCGGGCCTGTCACCGGACGCAGGCACAGACAACGCGCCAATAACCCGACACAATGACAGGATACCATCTGCGTTGTCACGATTTGTTGCTTGTGTAGTGCACGATATCGTAAGACACTGCGCCAGCACCCTGCGAAGCAGAAGCTCCGCGACACTGACACCATTCATCTCTTACGCCCAACTCTCACGCCGATGCGTAAAATCAACTATAAACAGTGGTAGCTGTTACCGCGGTGCTGTACAGCTCGGAATTACCACATGCTTCGCGTCTAGCCCGCATCTTGCGAACAACTGTATGCGGCTAAAAATAATTTCTAATTGCTAAAAGCAGGTTTATTTTTTTAATCCATGAGTATCGAACAAATAATCGTCATCGCCATTATCCAGGGCCTGACCGAATTTCTACCCGTGTCTTCTTCCGGGCATCTGGCACTGATACCGGTTGTCACTGACTGGCCTGATCAGGGCGTTATCACGGATGTGATGGTGCACGTCGGCTCTCTGTTCGCGGTGATCGCGTATTTCTGGCGAGATGTCTGGAATCTGTTGTGCGGCACCTGGGATATGATTCGCTTCAGGAATACGCAGAACTCACGGATGGCGGGCTATATAGCGCTGGCAACTATCCCTGCGCTGGCTTTTGGCGCTGCCCTGAAACTGTCGGGCACACTGGATGCACTGCGCGCAGACCCTGTAACACTGGCCAAGATCATCGCCTGGGCGGCGGTTATCTACGGGATACTGCTATGGGTTGCGGACACCGTAGGCAGCCGACTGAAAAAAATGGAAGACATGAAACTGGCACCGGCTATTATCATCGGCTTTTGCCAGGCCCTGGCTCTGATCCCTGGAACAAGCCGGTCAGGGGCAACAATGACCGCGGCAAGATTCCTCGGCTTCGAACGCGCAGAAGCCGCTCGTTTTTCTTTTTTACTCGGCATTCCGGCGATAGCCGCGGCCGGTGGCTTCACCGCCATCGAGGCAGTGCAAATCGGTGGCGGTATCCCAAGCTACGCAATCTGGGCGGCAGTGTTAACGTTCTTTGCAGCATTGCTGGCAATTGCACTGCTGATGGCACTGGTCAAGCGCGTCGGTCTGTGGATTTTTATGGTGTATCGACTCGGTCTGGCAGCTGTGTTGTTCGCACTGATCTATGAATGGGTGCCGGGCTTTTCCCTCGCCTGATTGCAGCTAATCAGGTCACTCCTGTTGTGGCCATGGACAATGTGTTTCGCGCTCCGCTAGCGCGCAAGGAAGGGCAGGCGCTCAAGGAAGTGCGGGCGCGCGACGAAGGTGTGCGAACTCCTGACACACGAATACGCCTTACGCACTGCGGGAAGTCATGAGTGTCTATATTCGTGACTCTCCAAATGCGAACTGTGTCACTTATCACATTTTAAAACTATTCAGCAATTGACTCTGCGCACAGGAAACTTACACTTTTATCCGGTTGCGGTTGTTCAGAGTCGGCTGGTCAAAAGGCAGATTACGCTCAGGGAAGGATTGACGTGTTTTTTGGAACAAATGCTCCTAACGGAGTACCGTACTCAACCGATTGATTGAACACGTACCATACGTGCTCAACGGTATAGTTCGAGATCACAGTTCAGGTGATAACTCAGTAGTCTGGCAGCCAACTGGCTTGCAAGTTGCGGTTACGAAAATCCGTTACCGCGACCAGGACGTTGCCAGGTAAGTTAAGAACAACACAATGTCAGTGCAAACCGAATTGAAAACCCACGATATCGCCGCTGCAAAAGCAGTTGCCCCGAAAGGTGCCAGCCTACAAACCAACCACGGCCAGACTAACCACGGCCAGAGCAGCCGGGGAAAAAGCACGTCCGATGCACTCGCTATGCGCCTGTCTCATACAGACCTGTCTACGGCAGCGCAACGCGACCTTCCCGATATACCCACGCATGTAGTCAGACTCAGCCGTGAAGGGCTGCGATTTGACCATACTGAACAACTCGAGCAGTCGCAGCGTCTCTGGTTACAACTACGACTCAACCAACGGCAAGTAGCTGTCGCAGCGGAGGTTATAGTTTGCGACTGTAAAAAAGATCACTACGGTAAAAAGCGTTTCGATACGCAACTGCGTTTTGTTGGCACCAGCACTGATTTCCTGTCGATGGTTCAGGCTCACATTGACGATGTAATTTCAAAAATTCATAGAAACCGTGTGGAGTATACCTACGTACCTGGCGGGCTCACTCATACTGCTGCCTGATACAGAAGACAGCACAGAAAGTTAACTGCCGCAGCAGATGTCAGACCAGCTTAATACGCTGGTTATTGACTGTATTACCCTCAGTTACGAAACCAATCACTACCGCTGAATCAAGCGCCGCACAGTATCGCTCAGCCTCCGCAGCGCCCAGAGTAATAAGAAGACCTCCACTGGTTTGCGGATCAATCAACAAGTCTACCAGTGCGCTGTCAACGCTAGCGTCAATATCGCACTGCAGGGTGTAAGGCTGCAGTTGTGGATAGAGCGTTGAGCGTACCTCCGCCTTTGCAAGCTCGTGTGAGCCTGGCAACAGCGGCATGCTGGCAGTATCTATTTGTGCACCCAGTTCTGTGTCACTAAACATCTCAAGCAAATGCCCAAGCAGCCCGAATCCGGTGACATCAGTTACTGCAGACGGGTTATAGCCGGCAAGTACGCTTGCAGCTTGCTGATTAGACTGCAACATGCTGTCGGTGGCAGCCTCTGTCGCCAGGGCGTCTGCCTTTGCCTGCATACCTGCCGCTAAAATAACGCCGGTTCCAAGAGGCTTGGTCAAGACGATTACATCATCAGCCGCCGGAGTATTTTTTTTCCATAAATTCTGCGCATGAGCCTGACCATTAGCAACGATTGCGACATGGGTCTCCGCACCCTCGGTACTATGACCTCCGGCCAGCGTCACCCGCTGTTGTTGCAATGACTGCGCAATACCCGACATGATCATCAAATGATCGCGCTGGTGCAGACGCGGATGCGAGAACGCCAGATTAATCCAAACCTGCACACTGACAGGCTCCGCCCCCATTGCGTAGAGATCACTCAATGCATGATTGGCGCAAATAATTCCAAACTGGTACAGATCACTGGTGAAGCTGCGGAAGCCATCAATACTTTGCACGGCAACCATTCCCTGAGCCACAGTCCAGACAGTCGCATCTTCTGATTTACCCAGCGCCGGAATTACTTCATCGCGCGGGAAGTGAGGAATAGCAGCAAGGCTGTTGGCGATGATATTTGGTCCAAGCTTACTGCCACACCCTGCACAGTGCATATCACTGTCAACCGGCGGCATTACCATTTCCATACCGCTGTCAGATGCAGGCTCATTTAATCGACACATAAACTTGCGATCGATATGGTCTTTCAATCGCCACACCCATTTGCCAGACGCTACAAAACCGTTTCTGCACCCGACTGCGCGCCGCTCGCCTAATGATAACAACGACAGAAAATCGGTCTGCAAACTGACTCGTTTGAGCGGCGTACCGCCAAAAACTGCATGAAGATTTTTAACAAGAAACGGCGCTTGTCTGACAGCATAAACACCCGCTTTGGGACGCATGTCATGAACCATGTCAGCACAGTCACCGACAGCAAAAATATTGTCATGACTGAGCGTTTGTAGAAACGGATTGACCGCCAGAAAGCCTTTGTCCGATAACGCTATACCTGTTTTCTGGAGCCATGGAGCAGCGGCTGCCCCGGTACAGGAAATACTTTGATCGAGCGACAGCATCTGACCATCGGTAGATTGCAGCCCGTTTTGCAAAACCTGCGACACTCGAAATTCCGGGTGCAGTTGCACGCCATGTTTTTGCAAAGCCTGTTCGGCTTTTGCTATCAGGCGAGCAGGATAGCCGCTAAGGACAGTTTTACCGGAAAAGATAAGATGAAAACGCAGTGACGAGTGCTTGCGCAGTCGATGCGCCATCGCCAATACCAACTCAACCCCGCCGGCACCTGCACCGATAACGCCCCACTCAGTAAAGCTATCGTTTTTTGCTGTGTCTGGATCAGGAAGGTTACCGTCGCCAACGTTACTCGCTGACGCCTGCTGGAGTAATTTCTCCCAGGCACGATTAAAGTGACTAACCGGTTTTACCCCAACTGCATATTGTGCAGCACCCGGGACCGACAGGTCAGGCGTCGAGCCAATATCAATACTTAGCTTGTCGTACTCGACAGTGCGATCAACGCCGCTATCAATGCTGCGATCAACACCACGATCGTCAATGCTTACCCGCCGGGCATCAGGGTCAATATGGGTGACGCGCCCTCTGATCCATCGCACATTCGCCCACTGACACAATCTATTAAGGTCAATATGAGTTTCGGCCAGTGTGTAGTGTCCGGCTATATAGCCTGGCAACATCCCCGAATAGGGAGTGAGTGTTTGCTCCGAGATAAGCGTCAGGCGAACATCCGGAATCCGATTCATTGCCAGAGATTTAATCACCAGAGCATGGGTATGGCCTCCGCCAATCAGAACCAGATCTCTGTTCAACAGCTAACCCTTCTTTGAATTGTACATCTCGGAGAAGCGGTAAACGCCTGCCGTCCACGATGGTGGAGCCTGCAGCACTGTTGCAGTACTACCCCCGCTCACATTTGCTTAACCGATAACATTGCCTGATTCAGTAGACACCAACAGGCCAGGTCAGCATACGGACGCAACACTGACAAGATGCAGACACGTGCGCATGA
>CALGNZ010000111.1 GCA_937957915.1 uncultured Granulosicoccaceae bacterium
CATCTAACGCCACCGATCCACCTATGCCATCATCAAAGGATAACTCCAGTGACCCGACGTCCTCCCCTGCAGTCGCCGGATCATAGGTAACTTCCAGCACACAGCTTTCTGTGGCACCTGCGGCTATATCCGGACAGTTCACCGGATCTACTGCAAATGCAGTGTTACTCGTCGATAGCGACAGCGCCGTTGCGACTGAACCCGGCACTTCGCCGCCGGAGTTATTGGTTATCTCCAGTGTCAGCGGCAGTGTTACCGCAGCCTCACCAAGTACAACTGTGCCAAAGTCCATCGATGCATCACTAGCAGCAACTGCAAGCACTGCTGCTTCCGGGTCTGGCTCCGGTTCTACTGCTTCACCAAGCAGCTCTGCTACATCGAGTGCTACCGACCCACCAATGCCATCATCAAATGATAACTCCAGTGATCCGACGTCCTCCCCTGCAGTCGTTGGGTTGTAGGTAACTTCCAGCACACAGCTTTCTGTGGCACCTGCGGCTATATTCGGACAACCCAGCGGATCTACTGCAAATGCAGTGTTACTCGTCGATAGCGACAGCGCTGTTGCAACTGAACCCGGCACTTCGCCACCAGAGTTATTGGTTATCTCCAGTGTCAGTGGCAGTGTTACCGCAGCATCACCGAGTACAACTGTGCCAAAGTCCATCGATGCATCACTCGCGGCAACTGCAAGCACTGCTGCTTCCGGGTCCGGCTCCGGTTGTTCTGCTACACCAGCCAGGTTTACTGCCGCAATCGATGAAGTGCCGCCCAACCCATCGTTGAACGACAGATTCAGCTTTCCGTTATCAGACCCGACTGTAGACGGATCATAAGTTACTTCCAGCTCACAACTCTCTTCTCCATCAGGTTCAATATTCGGACAATCAATCAATTCAACTGAAAAAGCACTGTTATCCGCTGCCAGCGACAACCCGGTCGCCGTGGATCCAGGCACATCAACACCAGAAGTATTCTCAATAACCAGCGTCCAAGGCAACGTAATTGCCGCTTCACCCAGTACAATAGTGCCGAATTCCAGTGTCGCGTCACTATCAGAAATTTCAAGCGTTGCGGGTTCCGGATCGGGCTGTACTGCCACACCTTTCAGCGTTGCCACATCCAAAGAGCTTGTTCCTTCAACGCCATTGTCATAAGTTAACTCCAGCTGCCCTTCGTCTTCTCCTGCAGTGGCAGGGTTATAAGACAACTCTACCGCACAGCTACCCGACAGCTCCGGTGTTACCAACTCACTACAACTCTGCGATACGATCGAAAACGCATTGTTACTCGTTGTTAAAACCAGCCCTGACGCATCTTCACCTTCTGCTGTTATATTCTCGATTGCCAACGTGACCGACGGTAATGTGGCCGCACCTTCTCCCAATGTCACGGTGCCGAAGTCCAGATCTAAACCGTTTCCTTCATTTACCACCAGCACCGCTGCTACCGGATCGGGTTCCGTCGCCTCACCAGTCAGACTCGCCAGCTCTGTAGTTACAATCGTTCCCAGGCCATTGTCAAAAGATAACTTCAGATTATCTGTGTTAATTCCCGCAACCGAAGGATTGTAAATCACGTTCAATTCACAAATGGTGGTCCCGGGCAGCACATCAGCGCAACTCGCCGGGTCTGTGGCAAACGCACTGTCAGTCAATGACAAGGTCACAGGCACCGTAGCCTCGGAAGCATTTCGAAATACAATCGTCAAAGGTAAAACCGCTGATTCCCCCACTTCAACGACATTAAAATCCAGGGAGTCTTCGGTCGGGAAAACACCCATAGAAATCGGGTCAATAACATTCGCCTGCAGTGACACACGGGTGCTTGCTGTTTTTAACTGACCGGTGCCATCGTCGTATTGAACCGACAGTTCGGTAGTGGCTTGTCCTGAAGCACTCGCTACAAATTCCACTGACACTTCACAATCAATAGAACCGAACTCCTGTACGTCGGGACAGGTCGATGGAGAAATATCAAAACCGCCGCTGCTATCGTCGAGCAACACAACAATATCGGTTGCTGTTAGCCGGGGATTTTCTACCTCACCGGCTGGATTGCTTAATTTAAGAACCACTGACTGAAAGGCATTGCTGTTAAGCAACATATCGCCGAAATCTATAGACGATGGCGAGGCCTCAACCATCAAGTCTGCTGGCAATTGATCAACTGTTCCAATGACTCGTAACGGCACATCCGGTGATGCAATTCCAAATCCATCAGTCCCATCCTGAAAACTGATTACAACGTCGGCACTGGCAGGGCCTTCTGCTACCGGAGTAGCGGTAACAATCAACGAACAATCGATAGAGGCACCCGGCGAAATAGAATTGCCGTCACAGGATTCACCCGATAAATCGAACGGGCCGGATTCACTCAAAGAAAAAAATATATTGGATGCATCAAGCGCGTTACCAGCTGCGGTATTCGTCAGCCTTACATCCAGCTGTTGCTCAATCGAGGTTCCGATCTGTGTCTCGCCAAAGTCAATCGATAGCGGAGACGCTGTAGTGGTCAGTTCAGCAACAACCGGCGCGTTGTCCTCTGCTTCACCGATCAAATCTGCCAACTTTACAGTGACCAACCCGCCCACACCATCTGCATAAGACAGCTCAAGAATACCGCTGTGCTGTCCAATCGCCTGCGGATCATACGTCACATCGAGCTCACAACGCTCCACTGTCGATGGCTCTACAAGCAGCGGACAAGCGCTTGCCAGCGCTATAAACTCACCGCTGGATGAACTAAAGGACAGGGATGACGCAGACGCCCCTGACGCATCGCCGATCCCTGAAACATTTTCTATCGTCAACGCAAACGTAAATTGCACCGGCTCATCGCCAAACCCTATCGTTCCGAAGTCAATAGTACTATCGATGCCAGACACTGACAGAACGGCAGGATCAACTGAAACCTCTGGAACATTTGCCTTCAACGCTACACGAGTGTCGGCAATCACTGACTGCCCGGTGCCATCGTTATAGCGAACAAACAAATCTGTAATTACCTCTCCCGGATTGGTCGCACTAAATTCCACCTGAACATCGCATTCGACAGTAACGTCGGTAAAAAAGTAGGACGGCACATCCGCACAGGTCGCGGGTAGAACACTGAATCCACCGTCCGGATCGCCAAGCAGTACCTGAACGTTTGTTGCGGTAAGTGCATCCTCCTCCTCGTTGCCCGCCAGATTTTCAAGTGACAGGCTGAGGGCCTGACTAATGAAGCCGCCAACCAACACATCGCCAAAGTCAATCGACGCGGGTAAAGCACTGACCTGCACATCCGCAGATAATAGATCGGGCAGTGCCTCACCCTCAACATTTGCACTAAGCGTGATCGGTAATGAGTATTGCGGACCGATTCGACCGTTGTATGATCGATAAAGAACATCAAAAGATTCAGTGACAGTGAT
The DNA here is from genome assembly GCA_937957915.1 of uncultured Granulosicoccaceae bacterium. Classification (GTDB taxonomy): domain Bacteria; phylum Pseudomonadota; class Gammaproteobacteria; order Granulosicoccales; family Granulosicoccaceae. The sequence continues at coordinate 3,416 of CALGNZ010000111.1, forward strand.
GCTGCTGCCCGGCTCGACAAGGGGCGCATTAAATGTAATATCGACGACGCAGGAACTTTCGTCGAACGGATGGATTTCAGTAGCGCAATCGAGCGCCTCCAGCTGGAACGAGCCATTCGAGCTTACCCCGCTCAAGACGATATCAACTGCGGAGTCACCCTCGTCGGTAACCTGGTTGTCGTTTGTCAGTCCGAACGTAGCGATAGCGGACAGCTGACCACCAGACGACACAACCTCGCTGAACGAATAGTTGTCTGGAGTTACCGCGAAAAATATCGATCCGCCCGGTTGCGCGACCGCGCTTTTACTAATGGAGCAACTCACCGCGAATATCAGCAGAAACGCTATCGGCCATAGTGAACGTTCACTGGCAGCCCGATGGCGGGAAAACCTCGAAAGTGCAGGCACCTTGATAGCTGAATCGACTACAGCAGTAAAAAACCGCGACACAGAAATACCTCCATGTGATTGTTCGCTTGTATTCTCGCCACCTTTAAGCCGTAGCGATATAGTCCTTTCATATTACACAATTTGCCAACATCATCAGGCAATGGTTGGCGTCATTTCCGCCAAAATACGGCCAATCTGTAGCTGAGTGTGAACAGTGCCACCTAAAATAGGTGGCACTCAGGCATTCATTGCCTGATCAACTCTCGGCAATCCTCATGCGAAGGTAATCGACTTCGATATCCTTGGTGACTTCGATCATGAACTGAAACACTTCTACCGCGCTGGCGGGTTCGAGATCGTAGTGAGTCGCGAGGGTCGCTGCCAAATCGAGCACCTTGCCCTCTCTGTCGCGGCGAACAATCAGATCGAGCATCGTGTCCCGGTCGCCCTTGCTATCCATAAATGCCTGCGGGTTTTCCAGATATTTGGACTCGGCAACCAGTTTCCCCAGATTAACCCGTTCCATAATTGCCAGCAGCGCGACGACATCTGCCGTCACTGTCTCTCCGTATGTACTTTCCTCGCTGCCGGACTCACAGGCCTGGCCGACCCACTGGCGATAGAACGCTATAATTCGGTCACCAACCCCGCTTGCCATATCGCGAACCGGGCTTTCCGGCTTACTGCGCACGACGATGGACCTGACCTTACTAACATCGCTAAACGCGTCTTGCGATGCAAACGAGTAGCGACCCAACTCCGCATGGCAGCGTTCAATTTGTGCCAGCTCATAACGCAGCAGCGACTCAGCTGGATAGCCAACAACCAGGCCGGGCTCATAAACCGACGGGTTACAGCGAAAACGGGTGCGCTTCTTCAGAGCGATGATTATTTCGTTGGCCAGAATATCGAGGCCTGGCCTGATGTGGCCCTGTAAATCGAGATCGGGATGGGTGTGCATTACCCGCTGCTCCGCTGTCGGTGTAAGAAGTAACTGCAATAGTAACAGGCTGGCGGCATAGCCGGCTTCGTGGCATCCGACGGGGAAACAGAAGGCTCCCGCGGTAGTAATGCCGCTGCACACCACACCGACTATTGTCGCATTGACAACGTCACTGGTACTCTACTCTTCTGATATTTCCCCGCCCAGAACAGATACAGTCGGAGCAAAGATGAGTTCAGAGCCAAAAAAATTCAAAAGACGCAGCCAGGCGTGGTTTAACAACCCGGCTAATCCGTCAATGACGGCACTGTATCTGGAAAGGTATCTGAACTACGGCCTGACGCTCGAGGAGCTGCAATCCGGCAAGCCGGTGATAGGCATTGCACAAACGGGCAGTGACTTGTCACCCTGTAATCGCGCCCACCTGGAAAACGCCAGGCGTATCAGAGAGGGCATTCGAGAGGCTGGTGGCATCGCCATTGAATTTCCTGTCCACCCGATTCAGGAAACATCGCGCAGACCAACCGCCGCAATCGATCGCAACCTTGCCTATCTGGGGCTGGTTGAAATTCTGCATGGCTACCCGCTCGACGGCGTTGTCCTGACCACCGGCTGTGATAAAACAACGCCCGCCTGTCTGATGGCAGCAGCGACGGTCAATCTGCCTGCAATAGTACTTTCCGGCGGCCCGATGCTCGACGGCTGGCACGACGGCAAACTGGCCGGCTCCGGCACCATTGTATGGTCGTCCAGACTGCGACTGGCCGCTGGCGAAATTGACTACAACGAGTTTCTTGAAATCACCGCATCAGCGGCGCCGTCACCTGGCCACTGCAACACAATGGGCACAGCCTCGACCATGAACGCACTGGCCGAAGGCCTCGGTATGTCGTTACCCGGCTGCGCAGCAATCCCTGCACCGTATAAAGAACGCTACCAGATTGCGTACAGAACAGGTAAGCGCATTGTTGAAATGGTCGAAGAAGAACTGACCCCGTCAAAAATCATGACCCGCGAAGCATTTGAAAATACGATCGCACTTAACTCAGCCATCGGCGGTTCAACCAATGCGCCCATTCACGTTAACGCCATAGCAAAGTGCATGAATGTCGAGCTGGATATTCAGGACTGGGAGACCTACGGTTTCGATATTCCACTTTTGGTAAACATGCAGCCAGCGGGCGAGTACCTTGGCGAGAGCTTCTATCGTGCCGGTGGTGTACCGGCTGTGCTTGGCGAGCTGGCACGCGCAGGTAAGCTTAAAGAAAGTGCGATGACCGTTAATGGCGAAACCATTGGCCACAATGTGAAAGAGCAGCATTCTTCCGATGAACGCGTTATCAAAAACTACACTCAGCCAATGCGAGAGAAAGCGGGGTTCCTCGTGATGTCAGGCAACCTGTTTGACTCGTCGGTATTGAAGTCAAGCGTCATCAGCGATGAATTTGCCGAGCGGTTTTTAAGCCAGCCGGGCAACGAAGGTGTATTTGAAGGACGCGCTATCGTTTTTGAAGGGTCCGAAGACTACCACGATCGATTGAATGATCCTTCTCTGAATATCGACGCCAACTGTGTGCTGGTGATGCGTGGTGCAGGCCCGATTGGCTGGCCAGGCTCGGCCGAGGTAGTCAACATGCAGCCACCTGATGCACTGATAAAAGCGGGCATTACGGAGCTCCCGTGCATCGGTGATGGCAGACAGTCAGGCACCTCTGCCAGCCCGTCTATCCTGAATGCATCGCCCGAATCAGCAGCAGGCGGCGGACTTTCCCTGCTGCAAACCAATGACATTGTTCGAATTGATATGAATAACCGGCGCGTTGATATGCTGGTTGACGACGACGAACTCGAAAGGCGGCGCCCCGCTGCCAAAACCGACTATCCGGCAGACCAGACTCCCTGGCAAAATATTTATCGAACCACCGTTGGCCAACTCGCCACCGGTGCGTGCATCGAATTGTCCGAGGCTTACCACTGCGTCGTCGATGATCTGCCAAGGCATAATCACTAGCGGACAGGCTCCCGGTAACGGGCTGACAGGGCCAGACTATCAAGCTCTGTATCAGTACTCGACAGCGAGAACTCCATTTTAAAAAAGCAGAAGCCATGTTAATTGACACTGCTTATAGACAGGACCAACTATGAATATCTTAATCACCGGCGGCGCAGGTTTCATCGGGCAGCGCGTTGCAATGGAGTGTTTGCAAAGAGGCAATCTGCAGATCGATGGCAAACCATCGAATGCCATTGAAAACATCGTACTGACAGACAATGCTGAGCCACCCTTCTGGCACGAAGGTTTGCGCGACGATTCACGCATCACCACCAGCTTTGGTGATATCAGTGACGAAGCCTACGTTAACTCGGTATTCGATCAGAAATTCGATGTTGTATTTCACCTGGCATCCATTGTCAGTGGACACGGCGAGCAAGACTTCGACCTGGCGATGAAGGTCAACCTCGACGGTGCTCGCTACTTGTTTGAAGCCATAAGAGCACAGCACAACAATGCCAAAGTTGTGTTCGCGAGCTCTATAGCCGCCTTCGGAGGCGACAGCATGCCGGAACAATTGAGCGACTACTCCAAACAAACACCACTTACCACCTACGGTGTCACCAAGGTCATCGGCGAGTTGCTGATTAACGACTATAGCCGTAAAGGTTTCTTCGATGGTCGCAGCGCAAGACTACCCACCGTTATTGTACGACCGGGAAAACCCAATCTGGCGGCATCCAGTTTTGTCAGCGGATTGTTCAGAGAGCCCTTGTCAGGTGAACCTTGTGTTATTCCGGTGGATGCATCACAGGAAATGCCGGTGCTGGGCTATCGCTCTATCGTCAACGGAATAATAAAGCTGGCGGAAATACCGGCCGAGAAATTTGGCACAGACCGGGCCGTAGGATTACCGGCGTTCAACACCAACGTGCAACAACTTATGGATGCGCTAAAGCAGGCTGCAGGCAATCGTCACCTCGGTGAGCACATCATGAAAAAAGATGATCAGATTGTTGCTATTTGCTCCGGCTGGCCTAAGCAGGTCGACACCACCCGCGCGCAGGAACTGGGCCTGCCCATGGACAGCTCAATCGAACAAATCGTGCTCGACTATATCGACGACTATCTTGATTAATCCTGTCGATTAAACCCAGGAGTAGAAGCGACATGCATATAGATAATCTACACTAAACCGACTAAGCCCCTGGCTGACAAACCACTGGTAATTCTAATGACAGATAACATAACGCCCATTTCATGGATGCAAAGCCCTTCAAAGGATGTAGGCTTTATCAGGCTGACTGACAGCGATAACGTCGGCATCGCACTGCGCGACCTCGACAGCGCCGAATCGATAGACGGAATTACCCTGGTCAATGATGTGCCGCGTGGCCACAAGCTTGCGTTACAACCCATGGTCAAAGGCGAAAAGGTAATCAAGTATGCGCAGATTATCGGCTACGCGAGCGAAGACATTGCCGCAGGCGATCATATCCACACCCACAATATCGAGTTCCGAGCCACCGAGCATAACTACGAATACTGTATAGACAACGCAGAACCACCCAAAGCCACGCAACCGGCCAGCTTTATGGGTTATAAGCGCGCAGACGGCCAGACAGGCACAAGAAACTACATTGCCATCCTCGCCAGTGTCAATTGCTCAGCCACAGCCGTTCAGCACATTGCCGCCGCCTTTACACCAGAAATGCTTAGCGCTTATCCGAATATAGATGGCGTCGTCGGCTTTTCGCACAGCACCGGTTGCGGCCTTGCCGATAGCGGCGACGGCTTCGAAAACCTGCAGCGCGTGCTATGGGGGTATGCACAACATGCGAATGTCGCAGGGGTGCTGTTAGTCGGCCTCGGCTGCGAAGTAAACCAGATCAGCGCACTGGTAGAACAATATCAAATGCAACGCGGCCAGCTACTGCGAACAATGAATATACAGTCAGTTGGTGGCCATCAAAAAACGGTGGCCGCAGGCGTTGCCCGCATAAAGGAAATGCTGGAGCAGGCAAACGACGTCAAGCGCACACCCTGCCCTGCATCAGCGTTGAAGCTCGCGCTGCAGTGTGGCGGGTCGGATGCCTGGTCCGGCATAACAGCTAACCCGGCCTTAGGGTATGCGGCCGATCTGCTGGTAGCACAGGGCGGTACCGCAGTATTGGCGGAGACACCAGAGGTTTACGGTGCGGAACATCTGCTTACACGTCGGGCAACTGATGAAGATACCGGTAAAAAACTGATAGATCGAATCCTCTGGTGGGAAGACTATGTCGCCCGCAACGGCGGCTCGATGGACAACAATCCATCACCGGGCAACAAACTCGGGGGCCTGACTACCATTCTGGAAAAATCACTCGGCGCTGTGGCGAAAGGTGGCACCACACGATTAAACGGTGTGTTCCGCTACGCCGAAAAAATTGACCGCAACGGATTCGTATTTATGGACAGCCCGGGTTACGACCCGGCCTCTATTACCGGTGAAGTAGCCGGTGGCTGCAATCTGGTGGCATTCACCACCGGTCGAGGATCAACTTATGGTTGCAAGCCATCGCCAAGTATTAAAATTGCCACCAACACGGAAATGTATAAACGCATGGACGACGATATGGACATTAACGCTGGCAAAATAGTGTCAGACGGCGCCAGCATCGCTGAAGTCGGGCAGGAAATCTTCGACCTGTTGATCAACGTCGCGTCTGGTGAAATGTCACTCAGTGAGAAACATGGCCTGGGCGACCATGAGTTTGTTCCATGGCAGGTCGGTGCAACGATGTAGTATCGGCATTAGCAGCCGGGTATCGCCTCGCTGCTAATCCAACAGCCGCTACGCAGCGCCGTAACACAACCACAACACAATTGCTTACAGGGAAAGGCCATGAGCACTTCAGGCTACAAAGAGATCATCGCGTTCTGGTTTGAAGAAATCGAGCCAAAGTCCTGGTTTAAAAAAGACGATGCGTTTGACCAGACATTGATGTCACGCTTCGGCAACTTGCACGCTCGGGCGGAAAAATCAGAGCTCTTTACCTGGCGCGGCACTGCCGAAGGGCGATTAGCAGAGATAATTGTCCTCGATCAGTTCACACGCAATTTATACCGCAACACACCGCGCTCGTTTGCAAGCGACCCGATGTCTCTTGCACTTGCTCAAGAGGCCGTAAGCCAGGGCCTTGATGCAGAACTGACAACCGTACAAAAAACTTTTTTGTACATGCCCTATATGCACAGCGAATCACAAGCCGTGCACGAAGTAGCACTTACGCTGTTTGAAAAAAACGGCAAGCAAGATAACATCGACTTTGAAATCAAGCACAAAGTTATCATCGATCGGTTTGGAAGATACCCTCATCGAAACAGCATACTGGGTCGTGAGTCAACGCCTGAAGAGCTTGAATTCCTGCAGCAGCCCGACTCGTCGTTTTGAGTAACAGGCTGTCACATTGCACTAAATACGGCTCTCACCGCTCAGCATGACACAGTACTGGATTGCCTGACAGTTTCCGGGTTGCGCGGCAGATCTGACATCAGGGCAGCGAATAGCGCCATCAAACGGAGGCCCCATGAAAAGCACAACAGAACAACGGCGCATTCAATCTATCGGTCGCGCGACACTGTTACTACTTTGCCTGCTGCAAACCGTCACTGCCACTGCTGCCACAACAACAATTATCGGTATAGATCTGGGTATTTCCGAAGAAAGCCTGAATGCCAGCAAACAATTACTCAAGTCCACACTGAGTCAGGCTGCTGCCGAAGACAGCTTTGGAATGGTCATCGCCGACGAATTAGTCCGAACGGTGATCGCCCCCCAATCAGCCGAAGCGTTGTTGGCGGCACTTCCGGAAATAACACTAAACCACAGCGACAGCGGGAATATCGCTGCACTGTTAGAGCGTAGCCTCGCAATGGCTGATGAATCTGCGGCAGACACAACCAGAATACGGATCATTAGCAGTGGCGAGATCAAACTGACTGCAGGCACTGATAACACATCTAAACAAGAGCGCTTTCAGATGTGGGCCAGTGACATACTGTTACCGGATATCGCCGCGCGTTACCCCGATTTTCGGCTGATTACCCCACAGCCGAGCAATGAGGTATTGATTGACGCCATTGTCACGCACTTCGGAGAGAAAGGCAGGCAGTTATTACAAGGCACAGAAACTGAAGTCGAGCAGCTTATCACCTCGCTGCCGTCTGACCACATGACCATCACAAGCATCCCACCAGCAACTAAAAACTCAGGTGAAGACGTTGATTTAACGACGGATGCAGATGCAGAAATCAGTGACTCAACCAATGACGCACCAGAGAGTATCAAGCTGTCACAGCAAGCCGGGGCATCTTCTGTTAACTCTGAAGAGAGCGCTACAAACGATTCGAAAACAGCGACTCTCGAAATTCAGGTAGCAACAACCGAGTCAGACAGCGAGTCAGTGAAAAATACACCGGAGGAAACAAACAACACTACGGTTGAACTGAAGCTTGAAGAACAAACCGAACTCCCGGCAAATGTGGACAACGCTGACAACAGTAAACAACGTTCAACGACTGTGCTTTTGATTCTCGGCGCAATCAGCATTTTAGCCCTGATATTTTTTGCGCTTACTCGAAGCAAAAAGAGCCGTTCCAATAGCCAGGCGAAAACACACCCAACCGATGAGAGAACAAATACGTACGAGCCAGCGCCAGCCGCCTCGAGCCCTTCTAAATTTGCCACACCACCTCAAGGCGATACACCTGCAACAGTGGCTCGCACCTCACCTCATTCAAAGACAGAACACATCGACACGCTGTCTGAAACAATTCTGGTTTCAGAACCAGCTATCTCCACCGACGACGCCACGGTCATTACACAAGCGAACCCGACTGACGCGACTGCAGTCAATGCATCCGCCCGGAATCAGCATACTGCCCCTCTGCCAAACCAGGTTGAAGATGACTTCAGCGCGTTTGACCGCCTCATCATTGAAAAACGCTGGGCAAAACTTGAAAGGGAAGACCAGGATCAACCTGAAAAGAAATAGCTCGCCAGGCAACAGCTTGCGATAAGCGCTTTTGAATAATCACTGCGTTTTTACGGCGTTTAAAACCCGGATCCGGCATTCTGTGCAAAAGCAGTTATGGCGCGCAGCATAATTCTCAAAGAACACACAATGAGACAGATGACTGGTAAAGAATGATTAAGCGAAAAAGAATCTTGTCAAAACACGGCCTGCATTTTAACTATTTACTTTCCTTACTAACGATATTTTTAAGTCTTATCACTGGAGCCGCCACACAAACGCTGGCCAACACACCGCAGACACACGACGTTCCAATGTTTCATAATGACGATGGCTTAGGGCTGCTTCAGGATTGTAGATTTATGCACGCGAGGGCTGTCGGGAAGTTAACAGACGTACCCACAACAGTTAATGCGAGATCAACCAATTGCCTGGCCTCAATAAAGAGTGTCGTACAGGTTATCTACCATTTGCAAAATGATAACAGCCTTTTGCCGGCAATCTGCATGCCGTCAGCCAGTCTTGATTGGCTGGACACCCTTGAGTATGTGACCGAGTATATGCAGAATCAACCGCCCACCACCCTGGCAACCAAAGCCTATGGTGTATGGATAATGCTTGCTATCGAGAAAAAATACCCGTGTGAGTAGCCAACAGGCCGCACTCTGATGACATGCACTAGTGGATTACTGCACAAATAGTTAGCCCTCCGAACTTCGACATTACCCGAACGTATGCGCTATTCCACGCTTCGCCAGATCCACAAGCGGCAGCGCTTGTGTCTCCGTATGTGTATGCCAGGCACACAGATCGGTACTTCCCTCGTGTTCAAAGTGTAACTCCCCGGACACATAAGTCACCGAATAGATAATGCGAATACTGTGCATGGCAGACCAGCCTGGCATACTGTCGCACAGCGAATCAATACCTACTAATTTGTCCACTTTAACCACAAGCCCTGTCTCTTCCATGAATTCCCGCACTACAGCGACTTCGGGGTCTTCACCGAAATCCAGACCACCACCGGGCAAAGTCCAATGACCGGGGTTCATTCCGACACGCTCCGACAAACGGCACAACAACATTTTGTTTTCGCGCTGCAGTAAGCCATAGGCCGCAACACGAGTGACTTGTTCTTTGCTCATTAACGAGTATTCCGATCTCAACGACTATGTCAGGGGGTGTGGTTTTATACGTCGTGCAGGCACCCGGCAACCAGTGCCAGGTGCAGACAGGCGAGCGGTGGTATTCGCTTCGCTGAAAACGCTCTACCAGCGACGCTACAATTTGCGGTATCAGGAAATCTTAATAGTATCAGCCAACCCGCTGAACGGCACACAGGTGATCAGCTGACTGCGGATGCGCTGTCAATGAGGGTGCGGCGTAAATTACCACACTTAACAGCACAGTTACTCCCTCTGAAACCCGAGCTGCTGAAACCTGCGATATTGTGCATAGCCAACTGAATCTGTTGACAGATCAGCGAGCAATGTGCCGGACGGCTGCTGCGGCAACTGTAATGATGCTACCTTGTCTTGCGGCAGAAAGAAGAACTCTCCAGCCTCATGGCCCGCGTGTTTTATTGGAGCATAGAGCGGGTCTTGTTCTACGTTATAGGTTCTGGCCTCAGCTGCCACTTTACTTTGCACATTGGTGTACAGGTCATAGCCTTCCAGAATACCTTCGTTGTTGCTGAGTTCATCTATGAACGCCTTGGCGAACAGTGAGTGTTTGGACGTACCTAATGAATCGTAGACCGGGCGTACCCCCCCGGAACTCAGCACCACTCGAACACGCGAGTTACTCACCACTTTGTACCATCGTGTCGTCAGGTCAACTGACAGTTCCTGCTGACGCCTCGGCACGGCCGTTCGGGTTAACGTGCCCGAGTAACAGGAATCTGCAATGACCATTACGTGCTTTGCTTTCATGGCATCGATGCTATCGGTGATCGATTTGTTAGACACCCAGTTGCTGCTGTCAGAGGGTGACGCATCTACCGGCAACCAGTAGCCTCGCTGACTGGAACGATCAAGCTCACCGTGGCCCGCGTAATAGATAATAAGATTATCCTTGCGCGTTAATGTTTTGCGCAGAGAATCCAGCGCGGAGAGCAGATCAACCCGTGTAGCATTTAGCAACAGCTCGGTCTTGAACCCGTATTTGTTTCTCAGTATCGACTCTATGACAACAGCATCGTTTTCAGCGGAACGCAGATTGGTTAAATTCGGATAATTGTTATTGCCGATAATAAGTGCATAGTAGTTACCAAAGTTAACTCCCGGTATCTGTTTCGGTTTCCGGTTGCGACTGCCCTGCGTTGATTGCTCTGTGGTTTGTGATGCGGCGGCAGTTTGCGCCAGTGTAGGAATCTCCAGCGAGAAGTCAGCCTGGTTGCGTTCCCCGTCGCTGCTTACGGCGACTATATTCAATGTGGCACCAGCAGTTTTATCATGCAGATAGCGGAATACGCCAGACTCGTTTAATTTTGCAGGTTCGCCATTGATACTAAGGCTCAGGATATTCTGTGCCGGTTTAACTTTGCCAATGATCGTTAGCTTTTCGCGCTTTGAATTCCATGGCAAACTGGGCAAGCCGCGAGTTATCCTTTGAGGCGGCTCTATAATTTCTATCGCCGGACCAAGTGCCAAAACGTTGGTGACACGATCAGCATTGGTGCCGGTAATTTGTGATTCGGCCTGCGTAACCTGCCCCTCAAAATTCGCGAGTTCAATTTCGCGGCTTGCCAATGCCTTTTCGCTTTCCGCAAGCCTCGACTCCAGCTCGGCGAGGCGCACTGCCCCCTCTCGCTTGCCTTTGCTACTGGCAATTTGAACGTCCATCAGCTTATCAGTCAGGCGTAGCTGTTCATTTTGTGCTGTCTCCAGCGCAATCTGCTGCTTATCGAGCTGACCCTGCAACGCATTAAGGACCTCAGGATCGACGGCTGTCGCCAACGCGCCTCGAGCATCCGTCATCTCCAGACTCAGGCGTTCGATTTCTCTTTGTTGTTGCTCGACAGTTTCTTCACGCTGCGCGATGACAGCCTCGAGTTCCTGAGCTTGGTTACTCGCATTGGCGTCAGCACTGGCCAGCGCCAGTTCCAGATCAAGCAGTTTGTCCTGAAGCCTCAGTTGTTCCTGCTGTGATCCATTGAGCTGCTGTTCAGCTGCCACCACCCTGGATATCAAAGCCGATGTTTCACCGGTTTTCTGCTCCGATTTGGCCTCCGCCGCTTTTAGCTCGCTAACAAGCTGCTTGCGTTCTGCAGAGGCGCGCTCACTCGCCGACTGCTGTTGACTGAGTTCAGCGGAGAGTTTGATTTTTTCCTGTTCCAGCTGTTGTAGAGATAAACTGGCGTAGGCCAGGTTCTGCGCCAGATCTTCATTTGCCTGCTCCGAGCTTTCAAGCCTGCTATTTAACAACGCTATCTCTGCTTCGTATCGATCCGTTTTCAAACGTATCGTTGATTGCAGCGCATCGACCTCGCGGGCTTTTTGATCGAGTGCTGATTGCGTGTCAGCGGTGAGTCGCTCAGCTCGATTGACTGCTTCTTCCAGCGCTGCCGATTTCGATGTCTGCTGCGCCTTAAGATTGGTAACCAGCGCATTTTGCTGTTGCAGTTGCGCATTCAGATCAGTGACATTTTTCTGCAGAGCCGGTTGCTGGCCTGTACTGTCTGATGCCAGTGCCTGCAGACGCTGCTGTGTGCTCTGCAACTGGCTTTCGATACGATCGCGTTCTTCGGTTGACTCAATTAAATCGCGATTCGCAGCAGCAAATTTATTGCGTGCCTCCTGCGTTGCTCGAGACTGTTGCGCGAGTCGTTCCTGTAGTTGATCCTGCTGCGACCGGGATTGCGTTAATTCTGATTTCAATGACTCAATTTCGGCCAGTGTTTTTGCCGGTATGGTGATAACCTCACGAGCTTCCGAGTTTTGAAGCGCCGCTATGGCCTGCTTGCGCTCCTGCTCTACATCAACCCGCAGCTGCGCCACTGACTGACGCTCTGTTTGCAACTGTTGTTGTCTTTGATCAAGCTCTTGCTGCAGCGTTGTGACTTGCTCGCGAAGGTTGCTGAGCTCGGCACTCGCCTGCTGGCGATTAACAATTTCGGCCGATGACACATATTCCAGCTCACCATCGCTGACACCAGACGCTACCCTGTACAGGTTCATCGCCTCAGTCAGGTTTTTTTCTACACCAAGCCCTGACTCCAGCAGGTAACCCAGGTTAATTTGAGCACGTGAGTACCCCTGGTCCGCTGCCTTGCGATACCAGGCGGCGGCAGCTCGAAAATCAGTCCGAGTGCCGAGTCCGCGCTCAAAAATTTCACCAACATAGGTTTGCGCCTGCGGATCACCCTGCTCTGCACGCGGCAGCCAAATGTTGAGCGATGTTGAGAAGTTAGCGCGATCATAGGCAACGTATTCACCGCCCCTGACTTCGCAATCACTGGCTGAAGTTTTAACGGGCCGGCGCGGGGTTTGATAGGTCAATCTTGTACCCAGTTGCCGCACCTGCCCCGGCAGCAGGCAATCCACCACCAGCAACCGACCGGAGTCTCTGCCAACCTTTTCCAGTGCGGCCTGACTATCATTGTCGACAGGGGCTGCAACGCAGCCTGTCAACACGGTGATTGCACAGGCAATCGACCAATGCAGTACACGACTACCACAGGGGTTTGCACTGAGGTACTTTATGGAATTCGGGCTCAACATCTATTTCCTTCTAAAGCTGAGTGATACGAAACTGGTGTGCACTGTTATACGTCGAGCATCGCAAGAGCGCAATTGACGGCGCTGTTATAGTGAAGCAAATAGTGAAGCAATCACCACAAGCTCACCCTCGCTGCCGGATGCGCTCTAGTTGTGCTCAGCTTCCAGGCGTTTTATCTTTTCCAGCGCAAACGCATTTGCCGTGTCAATCTCTACAACCAGTTTGTACGCATCCAGCGCATTCGACCCGGGCGGTGCGACAAAGCGCCCTACAATTTCGTGCATTTGAGCAGAATCCAGCAGCCGCTGTACTTTGTCGTGACTTTCTTCATTCAGACCGGCTGATGGTACCGCCACCGGTAATGGCTTCTCCTCTGTTTTACCGAAGAACTGCCACCCGACCAGCGCGACAACAGCCAATGCTGCAGCGGTTGCAACAACCATTGCGGTACGCCAGTTTGTTTTTGAGGCTGCGGTATGTGCGGCGGCGCTGCCGGTTACAGCTGCTCTGCCTGCCACAGGGGATTGTTCAGTCGTCGCCAGGTCTGCCAGAAACTCATTAGCATCAGCGTATCGATCATCACGCTGCTTTGCCATCATCCGGTTTAATATCGGCTGATACCCGCTCTGCGCAGACGGTAACTCCGGCACTGGCTCGCTGATATGCGCCAGCATTATCCCCATCGGATCGGTTGCGGTATAG
>CALGNZ010000112.1 GCA_937957915.1 uncultured Granulosicoccaceae bacterium
GCAGCGTATCTTGAAATTAACCAATTGCGGCATACATAGTGAGACTGAACGCTCACAGTATCAGATTCGAACACCCTCCGAAATTTTCTGCTGCTCGCCAACCTGCTTCAAGAGGAGCCGCCTTATAAGCTATCCTCTTATCAGAGAACCGGACAATCATTTGCGATGACCACAGACGATCCACAAGTAATTAAAAAAAAGGAAGGCAAAAGCACGGGGCTGATTCTTCCGGGACAGGCGTTACCGGGAAAGCTCCTGATACTGCCGGTTTACGAACGACCCTTTTTCCCCGCGCAAATTCAGCCACTGGTAGTCGACAGAGATCATTGGCAAAGTACCTTTGACCACCTGCGCGAAACCAAACAACATATCGTGGGGCTGGTACATGTCGACGATGGCGCTGAGGAAATTCCGGGGACACATGATTTTTCGATGACTGGCTGTGTGGTCAGAATGCACAATGTCGTCGAACAGGAATCTAATATCCAGTTTATTGCACAGGGCCTGCAACGATTCACGGTAAAAAAATGGCTGCGGAAAAACCCACCGTTTGTCGGGTCAGTTCAATACCCTGAAGAACCTGATGAGAAACGCGACGAAGTTAAGTCTTACGCTATGGCACTTATCCAGGCCATCAAAGAACTGATACCGCTGAATCCGTTGTACAACGAGGAGCTGAAGAACTTCCTCAACCACTTTAATTTGAATGAGCCCTCCCCGCTCGCCGATTTCGCCGCTGCGATTACCACGGCACCTGGCAACGAGCTGCAAGAGGTACTGGACACGATACCGATATTGCAGCGAATGGAAAAGGTTCTGCTGTTGCTCCGCAAGGAAATCGAGATGGCTCGCTTGCAGGGGGAAATCCGCGAGGAGGTCGAAAGCAAGATCCACAAAAACCAGCGCGACTTTTTCCTGCGTGAGCAGCTGAAAGTAATTCAGCGCGAACTCGGTATTGCGAAGGACGATCGCACCGCAGACATTGAAGAATTTAAACAACGCATGGAAAAGCGTCACCCGCCGGAGCAGGTTCAAACCCGTTTCGATGAGGAGGTGCGCAAGCTGTCAGTTCTCGAAACCGGATCACCGGAATACGGGGTGACCAGAAACTATCTCGACTGGGTTAGCAACGTACCCTGGGGCGTTCGCTCTGAAGACAAGCTTGACCTGAAACAGGCGCGAAAAATACTGAACCAGGATCACGCGGGTCTCGACGACGTCAAAGACCGCATCCTTGAGTTTCTTGCACTGGGCGCCTACCGCGGTGAAATATCCGGGTCGATTCTGCTACTGGTTGGACCGCCGGGCGTGGGTAAAACCTCCATCGGCCGCTCGATCGCCGACTCTCTTGGCCGAAAATTCTACCGATTTAGCCTTGGTGGCATGAGAGACGAAGCAGAAATCAAAGGTCACAGGCGTACCTATATTGGCGCCATGCCGGGCAAACTCGTACAAGCGCTGAAAGAAGTCGAAGTAGAAAACCCGGTTATTATGCTGGACGAGGTAGATAAAATCGGCGCATCGTTTCAGGGCGACCCGGCCTCCGCTCTGCTGGAGGTATTAGACCCGGAACAAAATAGCGAGTTTCTCGATCACTACCTGGATTTGCGCGTCGATCTGTCTCGTGTGCTTTTCGTCTGCACGGCAAATCAGATGGACACCATTCCACGGCCGTTACTTGATCGAATGGATGATATTCGACTCGCCGGGTACCTGCCAGATGAGAAACTTGAAATCGCCTCCAAGCATCTCTGGCCGCGGCTGCTCAAGCGTAACAAGGTAAAAAAGAGCACGGTGAGTCTGTCCAATTCAGCAATCAAACTCCTCATCGAAGGCTATGCCAGAGAAGCAGGCGTGCGTCACCTTGAAAAATTGCTGGCCAAAATACTGCGCAAATCAGTCGTCAAAGTGCTCAGTGGTGAAAAGAAAGTATCGATCAACAACCAAACACTAACTGACTTCGTCGGGCAGCCGATTTTTCGCCAGGAGCGCCAGTTGAAAGGCGTCGGTGTCGTTACGGGCCTTGCCTGGACTGCGATGGGCGGGGCAACTCTACCGATTGAATCTTCGATCATCAATGACAGCAAAAACGGATTTAAGCTCACCGGAAATCTCGGCGACGTGATGAAAGAATCAGCCCAGATAGCCCATAGCTATGTAACCTCTTCACTGGATGGTTACAAGGTTAAACGAGACTTAAACGACAACGCTTTTGTACATTTGCATGTACCCGAGGGCGCTACTCCGAAAGACGGGCCAAGCGCAGGTATCACCATGGCAACCTCACTGCTGTCACTGGCGCTGGACAAGCCGGTTAACTCCTCCATTGCGATGACCGGAGAGCTGACGCTGACGGGTCAGGTGCTGCCTGTGGGTGGCATTAAGGAGAAGCTGATTGCGGCTAAAAGACTCGGTATAAAAACCGTGATCCTGCCTATCGATAACGAACGCGATTATGCCGAACTCGTGCCCGCCATCACCAAAGGGCTGAAGGTTCATTTTGCGTCAACGTTTGAGGATGTCAGCGCCATCGTATTCAAGGGTGCTGCTATTTCGTAGCCTGAGTATTACTGTTACAAAGCAGCAGACTGTGCGTGAAAACATTCCGGAGCCTCCCGACAACAGGCTCCGGTTATTGGCAGGGAAAACTATTTATCAGGCTGATGTTGACGACGAACTAACGGCTGACGCAGCTTCACCAGCAATAGCCGTTTGCGAGCATCGCCATGGATACGGGCTGAGCAATCCTTTGACTTTTTCAAGGTACAGTGCGCGCTCCCGGTCATCCCCGATTCTTTCGAATGCAAACGCAACAATGTTGTTGCAGATGCCTTGTTGCCATTGCCCGAGCTTTGCAGACTCTGTGTGATATACACGCAGTTGTGTGTGCAAATCTGCAATCATTCGCGTTTGCAGCGATGGCCTGGCATCGACCCCGATCATGCACTCGACATGCACTACTATTCTGGCGAAGGCCGCTGTAACGTTCTTCTCGCCAACGGTTCGCTCGACAATTGAGACAAAACGATTGGCCTCGGCTGTGGAGTTCACCAGGAAAAAAGCGGCTGCCACCAACCCGTGAAAATGCAGTGCATCAACCTCGAGCAGTCGCTGCAGACTTTTTTCGATGTGCTCACTACTGAGCCCCGTAAAGCCCTTTGCCAAAATCAGCCCGCACAGCGCCTCCGGGTTATCCGGGTCTATTCGAAGCGCCAGACGAAAGTGACGAAATGCAATCGCCAGCGCTCCGGCACTATCGGCATTAGGGATGATACCCGGGCGCAAACCCATCCGTTTGGCTTCGCACAGTTGATAGTGACCATACAGCACATGCGCGTCGGCACTATGCGGTTGTGCATTGGTAAATTTAATCAGGCAATTACCCGGCTTTGCAATTCCGTCATCAGCACCGTGCTCTGCTAACTGCACCGGCGATAACGAGGATAACCTGCTGTAATCAAAATTGGCATAAAACCCCTGACGCTCGGCATCATCAAGCTTTGCCAGTGCATCTGTCAGCTCAACCCATTGCTCGGCTTCTAACAAGTCAATTGCAAAATCGGTATCAGATGATGACAGTGCAAAGTCATGCGTGCGTTGCGCACAAAAGGGCCTGGCCTCTTGTTCCACAGGTTCCTCTGAAGACTCGCTGAAGTCCTGAGCTGCAGGCCCCCAGTACCACTTGGCGAGATGAAAGCCACACATCGCCAGGCTGGTCGCCAGCAGCGTATCTGCACCAGGCGTCATAATACCCGAACTTGCGATGAGTACCGCAAGAAGCAAAGTGCCCGTCACAAAAAATACAGCCGGGTATCTCTCTCTTTTTACTGCATAAAAGACAAAAAGAAGACAAGGTAGAAGGACAAGATAGGACAATGAAACCCCCAGCCAAAACCATAAGGTGCTGCAGCTGGCAGACCCGCCGCAATCGAGCCCGATACTAATCAAACTGGCTGAATTTTATTGTGACAACCTAGCTATTTGGTTTGCGCTGCGGCATCAGGGATGGTGTTTATCTGCGGTTGACCACAGATCTGCCATCAGCAACGACAGCAGATCACTGTGGTACTCATATCTCATTGCTGATCAATTTGTGATCGGGCCCGCAGTTAACGCTGAACCGGCAGCAACTTGCCCACCTCCGAAATTCAATCCGTTTCGATACAGATGATAAATTGAAAACTGCACACCAAAAATCAGCGAAGCAAACCACAGGTGCAAGGGTTGCGCGAAAGCGGGGATATTCAGCCTGTCCATGGTTACACCCAGCAGGATCGTCAGCACCAGTAGCAGCGCCAGCGCCATCGCGAATTTTCTAATCACGTGTCCGGTTGGCAACACCGACCACAACTTCCACACCAGCCATAAGTTGGTAAACAGAATGATTGAGGAGAAGGATCTGTGCACATAGAAGATGAGATCGAGCCGTTCCACCCAAAGCTCCCTCGACTCATTGGATAATGACTTCGCAATAATATCGACAGATTCACGAACCTGGGTGCCCATGACCATCTGCAGCAAGATCATTCCCATCGCCACCAGCAGCACTTTGTGGAAAACCGCCGGCAGCTGCTTGAGCCCTGCCCCGTCGGCAATTGCGCGTTGTGAACGAACTATCGCGTAGATCAGCATCGCCACTATCACCTGCGCCATCAGCATATGCACGGTGATCATTCCAGGCTCCAGGTTACTGGCAACCACGCGCGACCCTAACCAGCCCTGAAAGGCCACGGCAATAAATGCCGCAATACACATTCCTGTAACCACCGGATCGTGTTTGCGGTATTTTCGTGAAGCGATCATCGTCAAGAATATGGCGATGCCGATCGACACACCCAGCAAACGATTCAGGTACTCAATCCAGGTCTTTTTGACATTGAAACGGGTTTCAGCATAGCCACGATCCGCATAGATCTGCTGATAATTCTCCGGCAGTTGCTGCTCGCTGGTTGGAGGTATAAAGCGCCCGAAACAGGTGGGCCAGTCCGGGCAGCCCATCCCTGCACCCGTTGCCCGCACGGCGCCGCCCACAAGGATCAGCAGGTAAACCGCCAAAATCGTGGAGACACCCAGCATGCGAAACTTGCTTACAGACGTGTTATTCATTGAAACAGTAATTCCCTGAGGCAGAATGTGGTTGCAGCCGTCGCTATCGCAGCGGCGCGAAAATCGTTGGAGCCGAGCCGTTAAAATGACTAATCAACCATGGTCTGACATTGATGATCCTGTGCACATTGCCAAAGGCGTCACGTGCCCAATGTCGAGCGAAAAATAGCCTATAGTTGTAATATAGCACCGGGCTTGATGGCTTACCGAGCCGGTCAACTCTCTGTGTAGTAGCCAATGGCCCTGCCCACAAATTGCAGAAAATAAGAAAAATATGAAATCCAGCAAAGCCAGTCCGAAGCCTACCCTGCATTCTGAGGCGCTGATGCGCGTGCGGATGGCAATGCCTTCGTTAAAGCTCGCAGACTCTCGCCCTTTGCCTGAGAACCAATCCAGCGACTGCAAAGTCTATATTGAACAATTACTGGACTTGGGTTTTATCTACTCTCACGAAATTCTGATCGATAACCCGATCGGCAAGCCAGAGGGTGAGGTTTCAAGTGTTTATGTGTACATGAATGTCGATCAAAACATTTACGCACTGTTAACCGATTTGTTTCACCGTGATACCTGGGTTTATTTTACCAACTACTACACCCAGGGCCAACGAATAGTCACTACCAGTCAGCCTGGTTCACTACAACTCGAGCCGCTGCAAAAAAATACAGACTTTGATGATTTGTTTATTCAAAATGCCGGCTCAAGTGCGCTTGACTCTCAATGGAAAAGACACCGGCGATTAGCAGCCACCTGGTTACCCAATGAGAATTCCCTGTTGCTGCAACCGGAACAGCACCTGTCCATTGAACGAGGCTTCTACCTGCGCTACGTTCAGTATCTATTGAAGGGCAATGTGCTCAGGCAATCAGATACACAAACATTCCGGTTTACGCGTTCAGGTGCCCGCGCTTTCCAGGCAGCGATTACATCACGATCAGCACGCAGGCCGCAGCCAAAGGTCGAGGAATGGATTGGCAACCGTGGCAAGCTGCCAGTGAAATCATTACTGACCCATCGAAAGACCATCGTCGGATTGGGCGTAGCAGCCGCCATCGCCGGTGCTATTGCAATAATACCTGGCCAGCAGTCAGATCCAGCAAACCAGTCTGGCAGCTTTGATCAGGTGATAGCCGGAGGGCAAAATGAAAATACTACCGATGCTGTTTCAGCCAACCACGCTAGTACTGCCAACGACGCCATTACTGCAAACATAGCCGACGACAATTACGAAGCGTTAGACGATGTTTCACTGGCTAATGTCACTGCTGGCACCATTGGCAACCTCGGTGTAAGCAATGACGCTTTGGTTAACAACAATGCCACTGTCGAAGTGCCCGAAACCAGCACTACTCCGATAGCAACGACAAAGCCTACTCCGACACTACCAACACCGGCAAATGAAACCGTACAGCTAATAGCTGCCTCAACAGAGGATGAGATGTGGCGAATTGCGGTAGAAAACGCAGAATTCTATTTGATGTCCAACGACGGTGATCCGGCACCGTGGATCAGGACCGCGCGCAAAATAGCCGCCGGCTTTCGCAGCGATGACGGGCGTCTCGCCAGAACCTATTTCCTCGCCGCTCTACTCGAATCTGACTACCGAATTGCCGAGCAGCAATACAACCGTGCCCTGAGCATTCAAACCAAAACACTTGGGCTTTACCATCCTGAGACTGCTCAGACACTGGAGGCGCTGGCCTGGGTTGCGGAGCGCAATAAAGACTCTCTGGAGGAGGCGATTACCCATCAGCGGCTGGCACTAAATATCTACAACGACATTTACGGTGCCGACGCTGAGGACACCAAAGCTGCTATGTGGAAGCTGGAATACTTTGAAGATCGACTGGCAGGTAAACAGCCTCGAATGGATGAAAATCGGCGATTGCTACCCGCACTTGCCCGCTTTAGCGACTAGCCAGTTCATCAAAAAATTAGAAACTGCTGATTTTTATTGCTTGAGAATTTCCGGGCACACACAACGGTGAATGCCCGGTAAAAACGATCATGAGAAACGCTAAGCGTTTGCTCTTGATCTACCCGTGTTTAATCAGTTTTGAGATTGATTGAGGAAGGGGATCGGCACGTCTTGGATGGTGCACAGAGCGCTGTCAGCCAGGGATGTCTGTTTGCGCAGCCCCCGCAGGAGCGATCAAACCCAAACTCCAGCTTACTAACTGCGCGCCCCCCCTAGAGCGCAACCTGCTAGCCTGCGGCCTTTTTGGCAATAAACTGCTCGAGCGATTCAACACTCAAAGGCCCCGGGTTATTGCCGACTAACTCACCCTCCGGATTGAACAGTAAGTAAGTTGGCGTACCTCGCAAACTTTCTTCTGTCAGCACAAGATAGTGAGATGCGACAATTGCAATATCGCCAACATAATTTGGAAATGACGGCTTGTGATTGTCGAGATAACTTTTCACCTTGTCCACGGCGCCCATACCGTCCAGGGCTATGCCCAACACCTCGGCATCGATATCCTTGTGCTTATCGTGAAATCGTGAAATTTCCGGTTTTTGTTGTTTGCAGATATGGCAGTCGGTAGCCCACAACATAACGAGTAGCCACTTTCCACCGCCGACACGCTCGTCAAGCCGAACAATATTGCCATCAAGCTCCTGAATTTCCATCGAGGCCTGCACCAGGCCCGGTACCAGAAGAAGCGCGGCCATCATCATTGCCAAAAAACCACCACTGCGCCGAACACTACGGACAGAGATGCGTCCATCGCCCGGTTCAGTGCTGCATCTATCAGTGACACAGTGGCCACCGGAACCTGCGGATGACACTTCAATTATTGAATGAGGTACTACCATTGCTCTATCTCGCCCTTGGTATGAATATTGAGTTAATCGCCGGGATACAGGGACGTGCAAACACCGTATCTCAAGACGTTGTGTCGCAATATTAATCGACGTCGCGTGTCGCTGTGGGAAATTTTCACAAGCAACAAGGGGACCGCGTTGTCATAGCGAAGAATGCAGATCAACGAAACGCTGACCCACTGATTTTAACAAACGCAAACCCTTTGATTGCCAGCCCGTACAAAAACAAACACTGGTCGCGGCTACGCCAACCGCGCACAGTTAATCTATGCCCCGCACTGGCTATAGCACTTGTAATACTTGTCCTGGCTACCTCTGGCCCCACATTTTCCAGGCCAAACCCGTCACCGGGATTGCAAATTTCTATTGCAGGTGTTACTGCCACACTGGAAAAACAGATCAGAGCCTACATCGGCGATTCCAGCCTGCATGATGTCGATGATTTGCCCGTCTATTTGAATGAGCTTGAGAGCAAAATCAATGGCAGCCTGCAAGCCGTTGGTTTTTACCATCCAACGATAGAGTTGAATACTGAAGACCGCTACAGCACCACACTTATAAAGATAGACATAAAGACCGGACAGCCAGTACGAGTTCGAACCCTCGATATAAAACTCTCTGGCCCTGCATCCACGAACTCTGAATTTCTAGAGCAGATTGCTGAGGTACCGCTGAGCAATGGGGATATTTTTAATCATGAGAAATACGAGCAGACCAAGAGTCTGCTTATTAGCAATGCACGCAATCTTGGCTACTTTACGGCCAACTTCACGCGCGCACAGGTTCTGGTCACTAAAAAAGAGAAACGAGCAGAAGTCTACTTACATTTTGATACAGGCGAACGCTACAACATAAGCACGGTCAACTACAAAAGCACCCTGTTCCCAAAAGACTTTTTGCAGCGCTGGCAGCCATTCACGGGAGTGGTGCCGTATCGAACATCTTATGTCAGACGCTTAACGAAAAATCTGCAAAATAGCGGATATTTTAAATATGTTCGAGTAACACCACAGTTGGAGAAATCGGTCGACAACCAGGTACCTTTACTGGTTGAACTGGAGTCATCCGCCGAGAATGTCATTAGCCTTGGGGCTGGCTTTGCAACGGATAGCGGACCACGTGTAAAAGGCAACTGGCTACGCCCACACCACAATCAACACGGCCATGTGCTTGAAGCAAGCACAAGTATCTCACGCCTGAGACAGCATCTATCCACAGGGTATCGTATTCCCCACAAACGTCACCCGGAAACCGGCAACTACTCTTTCGACCTGGGCGTGTTAAACCACCGCACAGAAGATACGTTGTCTCAACTGCGCACTTTCGACCTAAGCGATCACAGACAACTAAAAAGTGGCTGGCATCGGGATACGTTTCTTCGTTGGGAGAACGAGAGATTTAAAGTTGGCGAGGACAAAAACAGGATTAACCTGCTGCTGCCCGGCATCAGCTTTTCGAGAACACAGTCGACAGGTGGGCTGTATCCGAGGAACGGTAGCTTTTTATCATTTAAACTACTGGCGGGGAATCGTAAACTACTCTCTGATATCGACTTGATTCGTGCAACAGCGTCGGCAAAACATGTACGCTCGTGGCGCGACAAACACTTTCTGATTACACGAGCAGAACTGGGCGGCGTACATAGCAATCACTACGACAGGGTTCCAACGTCACACCGCTTTTTTGCTGGTGGAGATGCCAGTGTTCGAGGGTTTGCTTTTCAGTCAATTTCACCGGTTAACGCAAATAACGAAAGTGTTGGCGGACGTTACCTGACCACCGCCTCGGTCGAATATAATTATACAATTAGAGAACATTGGGCACTGGCAGCTTTTATTGACACAGGTCGAGCCTACACAAACGCATCAGACCCGTATCGGGTGGGAATCGGGTTTGGCTTGCGCTGGCTGTCACCTGTCGGGCCACTACGTGTCGATGTTGGCTATGGCGTCAGTGAGGACAACCCTACCGCTCGGCTACATTTGTCTATTGGGCCTCAACTGTGAAAAAGGCCGCGCGCAGATTATCACTGCAAGCCATCGGGATATTACTCAGCCTGATGTTGCTGTTGTTCTTTTGGATGTTGTTTACCGCATCCGGCAGCCGAACCTCACTGAACATTCTACAAAACAGAGTCAATAAACTAGAGTACGAATACAAATCGGGAACGCTTGCCAGCGGACTGCACCTTGAACGCGTTAAATGGCAACTCAAAAACAATACAGTTATTAGTTCACCGAGCCTTACTTTCCACTGGAACCCAAAGTGCTGGCACGCTAAAGAACTCTGCATCACCGAATTGTCCGCTGCTCAGCTGGTTATCGATGTGGCACCCGGTGGCCAAAAAAGCGATGTAAAAACACTCACCGCAATCGATTTACCTGTCTCCATCATTGCTGACTCACTGAAGATTGGTGAGGTCATTATCAACAACGTCAGCGAGAGCCCCTTTATTTTCACAAATGTCGATTTCGGTGGCAGGCTTGAAGGTTCAGCGTTAATAGCCAGTCGACTAAAGCTCGACTGGCTTTGGCTACAGGCAAATATCAACGGCACAATGACATTGACTGGGGACTACCCGATTGCCGCCGATGCAACTCTGATCAGTACTGACCCCGGTCTGTCACTACCCATTAGCAGTAACTGGCAACTCGGCGGAGACCTGCTGAGTTTGCAACTCGAGGCCGACTTCACCGCCCCTTATCAAGCCAGTTTAGCGGGCACATACTCAATGTTACGCAGCGGACTCCCGGCAGATATCAAAATCTCCTGGGCTACTGCCCCCTGGCCGAGGCTGGATAGCGAGCCACAACTATTTGTGGACAAAGGCGAGTTGTATATCACCGGTACCGGACCCGACTACAAAACCAAAGCGACGGCAGTCATTCATGGTCACAACATACCGAACGCGGACATAGCTCTCGATGGAAAGATAAATTCCCGCAAGGCAACCTTTTTTCCAATGGAGTTTCAGACACTGGGTGGCAGCCTTGCAGCTGAAGGGGTATTCAAGTGGCACAACGGATTGTCATGGAACACGAATCTCACCGCCCACGAGCTTTGGCCCGATCTCTATTGGCCACAACTAAAAGGGCTGGTAAACGGCAAAGCTCATTTTAGTGGCCGCAACCACAACGGCCAAACGAGACTTGCACTGAACTCTATAAACGCCACCGGCACCCTGCACGATCATCAATTTCGTCTAACCGGTGATGCGACGAAAGATCCGTTCGGTGTATGGCATCTTTCAGCAATGGAAGCGGTGAACCAGAACAATCAAATTTATGCCAATGGTACCATCGGCGTCGACAGCGATTTAAAACTCCTTTTTAATACCCAGTCTATTCACAAGTTTATCAGCGGCGTCTATGGAGATCTGCACGGTGATTTATCGATAAGAGGGAATCTAAAAAAACCAAATATCACCGGCGCGGTCAGCTCGGCAAATCTAAAGATCGGCGATGTTAGACTACGAAATGTAAAAAGCCAGGGCGTGTTAATCCATGCTGGCCATCAGCAAAGCAAAATCACCACAGTGGCGGAAAGTATTGTTGCGAACTCACAGCATTTTCACACGGCAAAGGTGGATCTCAACGGCAGGATTACAGACCACCATATACAGATTGCATTCGATCACAAGCTCGGAAAAGCCAAACAGATACGTATCAAAGGCGGCCTGAATCATTCTAACGACTGGCAGGGGCAGGTAACCGATGCTCGCGGGTTGCTGGCGGATTACCCGATCGCCCTGAAACAACCATTTAACACCTACTGGATTCATGAAAAGCGATCACTGGCACTCGAGCCACATTGTTGGAAGATGGATCTCGCAGAAGGCTGCGTCGCCAACAAGGCAATGGTCGGTAAAAACGGCAAGGTATTCTTTACTGTGAACTCACTGGAATTGAGCAACCTGAGTTCGCTGCAGTCCACACCCCTGACTATTACCGGGCTATTGAACTCTCAAGGTGAACTTAACTGGGGCAACAACAGATCACCTTCCGTTGCGTTATCTGGCGATATAACGAACGCTGTAGCGTCGGTTATCGATGCTGACAACCACGAAAAAGTCAGCCTGGCGCTCGACACCGCCAAACTAAATATAGCCACAACAGAGAACCTCGTAAAAACCCAATTAAGTGTGAAAGCAAAGCGATTCGGTGCAGTCAATGTTCTATTCGATGTTGATACGGCCTCCACCGATTATCCGGTTAACGGATCTATTGCAATATCAAACAGTGATACTAGTTGGCTGCGCGCCTATTTGCCTGACACAACGACGCTCGAGGGACAGATTTCGGCCGACGGTGTTATCGGTGGAAACCTCGAGGCACCACAAATAAACGGTGTTATCAGTCTGCACCAGGGTGCTGTTTCATCGCCCTCGTTACCAGTGGACCTCGAAGACATAGCCCTCGATATAGAATTCGACAACAAGAGATCACGCATTCATGGCAGTGCCCGGTCGGGCGATACGCCGATCAGGATTACCGGTACCAGTTCTCTGGGCGCCGACAGTCAGGGCATGGACTCACAAAACGCTGGCTCACGAAGCACAGGCTCTCGAAGCAAGGGCACTAAAAACCGCGGCACATGGTCATCCCTGATTCATGTCAAAGCGGACAATCTTAAACTGGATACAGACCTGTTTCGCCGTGCAATAGTCTCGCCGAACCTCAATATTCACCTGGCTGACACAGGCATTCGTATCGACGGCGATCTGAATGTACACAGAGCGAATATTGTCGTTAATGATATTGCAACTGGCGGCATCGCCACCTCACGCGATGTAGTCATCGTCGACGCAAGCGACAACGAAAAACAATCGCTGACTGCCACCAGGCAAAATTTTGCCAGCGAACTTGACGTGTCTCTGGGCCGAAACGTGAGATTTAACGGTTATGGTTTAAAGGCAGATCTAAGCGGTGATTTTCACCTGGCGCTTGATGCACACCGTCCACCTGAACTGCTCGGTGAGATCATGGTCGACAATGGCACCTATCGCTCCTACGGACAGAACCTGATAATAAGAGACGGGCGAATCACATTTGTTGGCCCGCTTGAACAAACAGCTGTCACTGTGGAGGCTGTGCGAGAGGTTGACAACATACTCGCAGGGCTGCGTGTCGACGGCTCATTGCAAAATCCGACGACCACTCTGTTCTCTGAGCCGACGTTGCCCGAGGAGGAAATTTTATCTTACGTGGTACTAGGGCGCAGTCTTGAATTCGGTTCAACCGATGATTCTCAAATGCTGACAAACGCCGCCCTGTTTATGGGGATCTCCAATGGCCGAAACTTCTCGCAGAACATCGCCAAAAATCTGGGTATCGAAGACTTCTATCTGACTGCCACCGGCACCGGGGATGAAACCCAGGTAATGCTCAGCGGCAGGCTCAACAACCGGCTGCTGGTGCGGTACGGGGTTGGTGTATTCAACGCCGTCAGCACCCTCTTCCTGCGTTACGACCTTGCAGAACAACTCTACATAGAAACCACACAAGGTCTGGAGAAAGCCATTGATATATTCTACTCGTTCGAATTCTGATCCTGATTTGCTGGTACTGTCGCGCTGGTATAGTCCTGGGCTTAAACTTGGGGTTTATCCCAAGGCTTTACCTCGGGGTGCGGCCTCCCGCTTATATCACCTGAGCCGACTTCAATTGCTTGATCTGCTCGGCATCCATACCAAGCATGTCACGCAGAATCTCTTCATTGTGAGCGCCCAAATCTGGCCCACCGGTATCGGTGCGGCCAGGCGTTTCAGATAATTTCGGGTGAATAGCCGGAACAGTCAGGGTGCCCTCAACGTGGTCAATTTCTTCAAACAGACCCCTTGCCTTATAATGTGGATCATCGAACATATCTACTACGCTGTAGATCGGCCCACTGGGTACATCTGCCTCCTGTAGTGCCTGCAACACTTCAGCTTCAGTCAGTTTCGATGTCCAGGCAGAGATCGCCTCATCTATCTCGCCTTCGTGTTCAACTCTGCCAGCGTTACCAGCCAGGCGGCTATCGTTCGCAAGGTCTTCGCGACCGGCACAACACATCAGTCGCTTATAGATCGAGTCACCGTTACCACCAATCACAACATACTTGTTATCACTGCACAAATACGTATTTGTTGGCACTATTCCGGTGATCGTCGATCCGGACGGCTCACGCACCAGGCCGTTACCGGAATACTCCGGCACCACCCCTTCCATCATGTTAAAAACCGATTCGAATATAGAAACATCGACCACCTGACCATCACCGGAATTTTGTCGCCCCAACAGTGCCAGCAAAATTCCAATCACAGCATGAGTTGCCGCAAGCGTATCACCAAGACTGAGATTTGGCCGCACCGGAGGTCGATCTGCAAAACCATTGACATAGCGAAAGCCACCGTACGCCTCACAGGCCGACGCATAACCCGGACGTGACGACAAAGGCCCTGTTTGACCATATCCGCTCACTCTTGTAAATACCAGCGACGGATTGGACTGCTTGAACTCATCCGGACCAAGCCCCCACTTTTCGAGCGTGCCTGGTCGGAAATTCTCCAGCACTACGTCTACCTTGTTGATCAGGTCGTGCACGAGTTGACGCCCCCCTTCCGACTTCAGATCAACCGTTATGGATTTTTTGTTTCGGGCAACGCTGTGCCACCAATAAGAGGTACCAGTGCTATCGAGTTCTCGCCAGCCGCGAATCGGATCCCCCGTGTTGCGCGGCTCGACCTTTATGACTTCTGCCCCAAAATACGCAAGCATAGAACCCGCATGCGGACCCGCGATCAACTGCCCTAGTTCAAGCACTTTGATGCCGTCTAACGGCCTTTTGTTTTTCATTGCGAGTCTCACTGTTTGACGGTAGTGTTTTGGTTGTAAAAAAGACAGAACCGGGACTATCCCTCACCTGAGGCAAATCAGACACGATGGCAAAACAAACAATTTATTCAAGAGATCTCGAAAAATCTCAAGCCAACTATACCCCGCTTTCTCCGCTTAGCTTTATCGATCGTGCGGCAGATGTCTACCCTGATCATACCGCGATCATACATGGTGACCTCACTCAAAACTGGAGTGAAACACGGCTTCGATGTTTGAAACTCGCATCTGCACTCAGCAGCGTCGGTGTGAACACGGGCGACACGGTAGCTGTTATTGCGCCAAACATACCGGCATTGTTTGAGTCTCACTTTGGCATCCCGATGTGCGGTGCAGTACTCAATGCCATTAACACTCGCCTTGACGCGGCAACGATCGCTTTTATTCTCGAACATGGCGAAGCAAAAGTACTGCTGGCAGATACTGAGTACTATCAAGTAGTCAGCGCGGCTCTTGCGTCGATGGATAATCCACCGATAGTGATCGATATTGAAGACCCCCGTGTTGCGGACAGCCAGCGACTGGGTACCATTGAATACGACGACTTTCTGCAAACCGGCAGTGACAACTACCAGTGGACACTTCCGACTGACGAGTGGGATGCCATCACTCTGAACTACACATCAGGCACCACTGGTAACCCGAAAGGTGTGGTTTACCATCATCGTGGCGCTTACCTCAATGCCATGAGCAATATCACCGGATGGCAGATGAGCGGTCACCCGCGATATCTGTGGACTCTGCCAATGTTTCACTGCAACGGCTGGTGTTTTCCGTGGTCACTGGCCGCAGTGGCAGGTGTTAGCATTTGCACCCGCGCTATCTCTGGTCCAATAATTCATAGCGCCATTAGCGAGCACCAGGTCAGCCATATGTGCGGCGCACCAATCGTGCTTGGCATGATTATCAACACACCCCAAAACCAGCAAAGCGAGTTCGACCACCCCATCAATGTCATGACTGCAGCCGCTCCACCACCCGCCTCAATTTTACAGTCGATGGAATCAATGGGATTCCATATGACCCATGTCTACGGTCTGACCGAAACCTACGGGCCTGCCGTAATGTGTGCCTGGAAGGACGCCTGGGACAGTGAAAGTGACGAGGAGAGAGCGCGATTAAAATCTCGTCAGGGCGTGCGCTATCAGGTTCTGGAAGGGCTGGAGGTAATGGACCCGGAAACAATGAAACCAGTGAACAGAGATGGCACTACCGTTGGGGAAATTATGTTCCGGGGGAATATTGTGATGCGGGGATATTTAAAAAACCCGCAGGAAACGCAAAAAGCCTTTGAGGGCGGCTGGTTTCACTCAGGGGACCTTGCAGTGATGGACAGCGACGGTTACCTGCGGATTACGGACCGCTCCAAGGATGTCATTATCTCGGGGGGTGAGAACATCTCCTCAATAGAGATTGAAGACGTTCTGTATCGACACGAGGCCGTTCTGGAAGCAGCTGTGGTGGCGATGGGCGACGAAAAGTGGGGAGAAACCCCGTGTGCCTTTGTAACCCTGCGGGCAGGCAAACAGGCAGATGAGCAAACTCTAATACAGTGGTGCCGAGACAACATGGCCCATTTCAAATGTCCGTCGCGGGTTTTGTTCTCGGACTTACCAAAAACTTCAACCGGAAAAATCCAGAAGTTTGTATTACGGGACAAAGCAAATGCCCTGGCGAAGTAACATCAACTCCGTTGCCGGGTAAAAAGGGAGCAAATGCAAATTTGGGAACTGTACCGGCGAAACACCACTTTTGTTTGAACGCCGTTAGCGCTGCCCTGGCACCGTTGTCTGTGCCTTCAATTTCACCGTCGGTAACCCCGAAATTGCCGGAAAACAGAAAAAACCACATCAATTTGAGTGACGACGTCGTCGTGCGGCATTGAATCAAACGAGAAAACTGTTACTATTTCGCCACCTCGTAGTGACAATACGGATACATTTACGGGTTAATTGGTCATTTTTATGACGCTTTGCGAAGATTGCTCCGCGGTTAATCGTTAACATTGTACGAACTGCCGTGTGACTGATGATACCTTCGACGCACGTTTTTGCTTTATGGATGGTCCGTGCCGCTTTACGGAAGCAGCGGGCGTGATCCCGAATTCGGAACACACAAATGAATGCTAGTCACAATCGAGAAAGGGGGACTGTGAAAACAAACAGCGCGTCCGGGGACCGCTTGTCTGTCAATCGCAAAACACTCTTCCTTGATTTGAGTGGCAGACAGGGCTCCATAGCAGATGCAATCTCTGCAGCACAATGGAAAGTCGTCCCATCGACATCGTTGGAGCAAGGTGACTCTGCACTGTACGCCAGTGCGTTTGAAGTCGGTGTCTTCACCCTTCAGCAGTCAGACTTGCCAGCGATCGAAGAAATTGAAAATCTTCTTAATCGGCACCCTTTGCACTGGGTAGCTGTAGTAGACCCGGAGGTCATTGAAGTAGAACGGGTTGCCAGCCTGATTTCAGACCACTGCCACGACTATCATTCACTGCCCTGCGACACCAAACAACTCATCGGCACGTTAGGCCACGCCTACGGGATGTCGATCTTGCGACCTAAACCCGCTGTAGCATCCGTCAGCTCAGACGCTGGCAGTTTTATGGTTGGCAACAGCGATGTAATGAAAAATCTTTTCGCTACCGTTGGTAAGTCGGCCAGAGTAGACGCACCAGTCATGATCACCGGACAAACCGGCACCGGTAAGGAACTGGTCGGGCGGGCACTGCATGATCAATCTCCTCGCAGTACACAACCGTTTATCACCTTGAGCTGCGCCACTATCCCGGCCTCCCTGATCGGAGCAGAACTTTTTGGCTCCACTGAAAATGGCCCAGGGCGAATAGAGCAGGCGAACGGCGGCTCGTTGTTTCTCGATTCAATTACCGACCTGCCTCCCGAGCAACAGATGCTGCTGCTGCGGTTTATGCAATCCGGTACCGTAGAACGCGGTAATAGTAATCCTGTTCCGGTAGACGTGAGAATTATCACTGCCTGCTCCAACAGCATCGACGAAGCTGTAAAGTCCGGCGCATTCAGAGAAGACCTCTACTACCGACTGAACATACTGCATATTGAAATTCCACCACTGCGCGAGCGCATTGGTGATGTAGACTCCCTGGCCCAGTACTTTTTCGAAAAGCACATTGAGGAATCTCCGGGGCGGATCAAAGGTTTCTCTCAGCAAGCCAAAATTGCAATGCATCAGCATGACTGGCCAGGTAACGTTCGCGAGTTACTTAACCGGGTACGTCAGGCCATCGTTATGTGCGAGAGCAGCCTGATTCAACCCGTTGACCTTGGTCTGGGTTCAGGCGCAGCAGCTGAACAGGATTCAGATGAGCCTACCAATCTTGATGAAGTTCGAGCTAAAGCGGAAGGTGAATTCATACGCAATGCGCTTGAACGCAACTACAACAATGTAACCGAGACAGCTTCCCAGCTTGGTGTATCGCGGGTAACCCTGTACCGGCTAATGAAGAAATACGGTGTTAATATTGCGGGCAGTGGCAGGCGCAGCGTCTCCAGGTAATGTAACCGGGGCCAGCAGCGCAGTGTCAATATCACCTTGTTGATGCCAGTTCTGGGTATTCATCGACCACCAGCAACCGAGGATGGCTAATCCTCGGGGCACCACCATAAACCCGTTACTCTCTGCTGCCTCTCTACTGTACTGTATCTCTACTGACTGTATCTCTACTGCCCGGGCAGCCTTGCATTGTTAATTCGCTGCAGCACGCGATCAATAACCTTGTCCATGTGTAGCTCGGCATTAAACCCCATTTTCTCTGCAACGCTTTTCTTCGACTCGTACTTCACACTGTAAACCTCAGCCTGCTCACAGCAATTGACGATGTATTCATCGCTGGTGATCACTTCATCAACCAGTTCCATAGCCAAGGCCGCCTCTCCACTCCACACCTCGCCAGTTGCCACTCTGGCAATATTCGTTTGCGGCCTGAAACGAGAGATGTAATTTTTGAATTGAGTGTGAATAACCTCAAGATCAGACACAAACTTTTCTCTGCCCTTGTCGGTATTTTCTCCAAGCACAGTCAGGGTGCGCTTGTACTCGCCTGCGGTTAGCAATTCAACGTCTACATCGTGCTTCTTCAGCAGGCGATGGATATTGGGGATCTGCGCCATTACTCCAATTGAACCCACAATGGCAAACGGCGCTGCCATGATGTGGTTCGCCACACACGCCATCAGGTAGCCACCACTGGCCGCTACTTTATCGACACACACGGTGAGACGAATATTCTTATCTCTGATTCTTTGCAGCTGTGCTGCTGCGAGCCCATAACCGTGGACGGTCCCGCCTCCGCTATCAACTTTTACCATTACTTCGTCATAAACGTCTGCCAGCGTCAGTACCGCGGTAATCTCGCGACGCAGACTACTCACCTGTGACGCTCTGATATCACCGGTAAAGCCCAATACAAATACACGCTTTTTCTTTTTTTCATCAACGATGGTTTCACCGTCACCACGTTTTTTTGCCGCTCGTTTGGTGGCGAGCTTGCGCGCTTTGTTCTCTGCTTTTTCCTGCTTTTTCCGTCGCTTTAACGTCTCTTTAAAATCGGAGGGATCTAACACAAGCGAATGCAGCATCTCTCGCCCCTGATCGAGTTGCTCATTGATATTGACTACATTAATACTGCCTCGCTCACGCCGGCCTCGCCCACCCAGAGAGGTGACAAGCACGACCACCGCCACCAGAAAGACAAATACCGTGAGTATTTTCGCCAGAAATAGTCCGTAGTTCAGAAAAAACTCACCCACGTGCTAATAGCTCCAAAGTTGTTCTATGTGATTCTGATAAAACCATTTTCATCAAACCGGTTCAGTCAGACGAATGCTGGATAAACCAGCATTGGTGAATACGGGGGTTGCGCGAGTAATCTCGCTGCAAACTCCACCTGGTGCGGTTATCAACCCGGTATTTTCCACTGACTGACTCTGACAACTTAAACCGTCTGAAGTTATTGGAAAAAATCAGCGTGCCACCGGGCTTAAGTATAGTCATACATCGATCAATCATCGACACATGATCACGCTGTACATCCCAGTCATTCTCCATTGATGTCGAATTCGAGAAAGTCGGCGGATCGAGAAAAATAAGATCAAAATGAGGCGCTTCACTGGCGGACGATCGGTTCAATTCAGCATAGCGGCTTAGCCAGCGATCACAATCATCGTGCACTAACTCGTGCTTTTGCCGGTCGACGCCATTCAATTGAAAATTAGCTGACGCCCACTCCAGGTATTTTTGCGAAAGATCAACGCTCACAGAACTATCTGCCTCACCCATCGCAGCATGCAGCGTTGCCACTGCCGTATAGCAATAGAGATTTAAAAATCGCTTACCAGCGCTTGACTTGCCAATCCACTGACGCACTTTACGATGATCGAGAAACAAACCAACATCGAGATAGTCATGCAGGTTTATCAACACCTGGCATCCCGACTCGGAAACCTCGTCCATCCGCCTTTGCTTTTGCAGACGCTGATATTGAGATTCAGCTCTTTGCCGCTCCCGACGCTTGATCGCCAGATTTTCGGTTTTGCAGTTCAGTTGTTGTGCGATGATCGCGATGGCCCCGTCGAGCCGCTGCTGTGCTCGTAACGGATCGATACTGGCAGGTGCCCGGTACTCCTGAACACAAATGTACGGTCCCGACGCCACGTCCACACCGTAAACATCTACGGCGATCGCAAAATCAGGCAGATCAGCGTCATACACCCGATAGTTGGTAATATCAGCAGACCTGGCCCAGCCTTTTAGCTGTTTTACATTTTTACGAAGTCGGTCGCCAAACTGATCGAGTCCGGGCACGGACTCTCCCGTCTCCGCTATGGCCTCGTTTACAGCCTCCTGCACTGCCTCTTGAGTATCCTCGTGCATATTCTCGCGAGCACTCTCGCGAGCATTCCCACGAGCATTCTCGCGCCCGGGAGAATCTTTGCCGGCCCGCACAGTTGGCCAGGGCGATTTAACCGACGACACCTGCGCCGGTGTGCCACTGGAAAGCTCTGCACTAACAGCGAGTGGAATTTCGGACATTAGCAATTTGCAGTCAATGCCACCGTTGGCACACTCGAGAGCCACACGTCGCGACAGACCGGTGCGATGAAACAAAGCGGGTTTAGCGGTAAACAGTGCGAACCGCCAGTTAGGCGCCAATCGTTTAGCCGCTTTTCCCAGTTGTGAGTAAAAGCCCGCAATATTGTCAGAGTCCTCCAGTCGCTCACCGTATGGCGGATTTGTGATCAGCAGGCCCGGCCCAACGGGCAAACGATCGTCAGTGGCAAAAAAATCGTCGCAGCGAACCTGGATCAGATCACTCAACCCTGCGGCTTCTATGTTGTCACGCGCTGTGGCAACAGCTCGCTTGTCGATATCTGCACCTTCGATTACCGGCTTGCCTGAGCTGCCACCGACCCATAGCGGCTCTACTTGTCTGGCCTCTTCCTGCAATTGCAACCAGATGTCCGGTTGATGCCCGAGCCATCCGGTAAACCCAAAATAGTCACGCATGGCACCAGGGGGTCTGTTGGTAGCGATAAGCCCTGCTTCAACAAGCAATGTTCCAGATCCGCACATCGGATCAAACAACGGCGCACCGCTCGCTGCGAGTTCCGGCCAGCGCGCAGCAAGCAAAATACCCGCAGCCAGGTTCTCTTTTAGAGGTGCCATACCACCATGCTGCCGATAGTTACGCCGGTGCAAACTGCTGCCAGCCATATCAATGCTAACCCGTGCCCGATTTCTGTACAGGTACACATTGATGCGTACATCCGGCGTGTCGCGATCAACGTTTGGGCGCTCACCCGACTGCTCGCGAAACCAGTCGACCACGGCGTCTTTGGTCAACTGTGCACCGTAACGACTGTGCGTGATGACCGAATCTGCACAGAAAAAATCTACCGCGAGCGTACCTGATGCATTTAAATGCCTGGACCAGTCAATCTCTTTGAGCTGCTCATAGTAGTGTTTTTCATCATTAACCTTGAAAGCATCGAGTGGATACAAAACCCGATTGGCGACTCGTGACCAGAGACACACGCTGTAGATTTGCGACAATTTAAGCGCACAGTCAACACCGGCCCGCCGCCGTTTCAGCTGCTCGACCCCCATAGCCAAAAGCTCGGTTTCGAGAATTTTTTCCAGGCCAGAGGCGCAGGCGACGAAGCAGGTTGTAGCCACAGTTTAGTTGTCAAAGGATGGGAGGCGACACCCTAACCCGGTAACCCTGCAACGTAAAGTGGTAACCACACTGCCGGCAGCTAAACCGTAAACATCGCGGCCAACACCAGGAAGGCAACCCGCACCCTCGTGCAGCATGCAGCGGTGGTTTTCTCACGTAAGCTAGCCAGAGCCGGCCAACGTATCAGATGGCTCTGGCACACGACTGTAGTTGTGCGTCAAATCAGCCAGATCAGTTGCGAGCGTTTCACTCAATTGAGGCCAGTCGAAGCGCCAGCGCCAGTTGCCCGACACGGTGCCAGGTGTATTCATCCGGTTACCGGCCCCGAGTGCCAGTATGTCCTGCATCGGAAGGATCGCAAGTTGAGCCGTGGACATCATGGCACAGCGTAACAGCGCCCACGGCATATCGTCATCGCCGCAATTCAGATAACAACGAACCTGGTGTCTGTGCTCATCAGACAAAGACTGGTACCAGCTGATCGTCGTATCGTTATCATGGGTGCCGGTGTAGGCAACCATGTCTTTGCTATGGTTGTGCGGCAAGTGATGATTGCCGAGGTCACCATCAAAGGCAAATTGCAGCACCTTCATACCAGGCAGGCTGAAGTCTTCTCTCAATTTATCCACGGCGGCGGTAATGATACCCAGGTCTTCTGCAACCAGTGGCAACTCACCAAATTCGGCGGCGATTGCTGACAGCAGACCAGCCCCCGGTGCCTCCACCCACTTGCCTTTTATTGCCGTGGGCGAGGATGCCGGTATTTCCCAGTAGGATTCAAGTCCACGAAAGTGATCAATGCGTACAAGATCATAAAGTTTAAAGTGGGTTCGCAAACGATCGAGCCACCAGCCAAAACGATTCTCCTGCAACCGTTCCCAGTTGAACAGAGGATTGCCCCAGCGCTGCCCTTCAGCGGTAAACGCATCTGGTGGAACGCCAGCCACTGATTCTCCCTTGCCATCAGCATCGACGGTAAACCAGTCACGATTGGCCCAGACATCTGCGCTGTCTCCGGAAACACAGATGGGTAAATCTCCGAATATATTCACATTGTGCTGGTTGGCATATCGCCGCAACTCGAACCATTGCGTGTAAAACAGGTATTGCGCAAACTTGCAGCGTTGAAGTTGCTGCTGACAACCACTTAACGCCTTATCGATAGCCTGTCTATTGTGCTGGCGCAATTCTCGCGGCCAGTCCATCCATGCGGCACCCTGCTCAAGTTGTTTGATAACCGAGTACTGAGCATAGTCATCCAGCCAGTACGCTTCGGATTTTTCGAACTGCTCAAACTGCTTGCGCGTCGTGCTTTCGAGCGACGATAACGCTGCATCACAACCCTGAGCGAGAGTATCAAAGCGCCACTGAACGTTGTCCTGTGCCCCATGCCATACATCGACCGGCAACCACCCTTTGTCAACCATCCAGTCGAGGCTGATCAACAGAGGGTTACCCGCGTGAGTCGACATACATTGATAGGGACTGAGGTCACCATGTGTGGGACCAAGCGGCAACACCTGCCAAACGGTTTGCCCGGCTGCTGCCAAAAATTCAACAAACCTGTAGGCGTTGTGCGACAAATCGCCCATGATCCAGGGACCAGGCAATGAAGTCGGGTGCAGCAGTATTCCAGAGCGACGCTGCTCCAAAGGGTTTTTCATTTGTGCCATAGCATTAAACGCATGATAGTGGTTTCCGCTGACGGGTTGCTGCAATCGCGCTAGCAGTGGGTATTGCTACTCGCACTCGTGGCCCGCTCCGATACATTGCATTACCCCGCAACGCTATACACTGCACAGCGATGCTATACATCGTAATGCTCTACAACAAAACGCGCTACAACATACGTCCACGATTACATAACCCCCACCACAAAAGCAGCGGCCCGCTGCTTTACTCTACGCTGTGTAGTTTTTGATCAAGCATATCCGGTGTAACCAGCACGATACCACCCGGGCTGACGTGGAAGCGCTTGCGATCACTATCGAGATCAACGCCGATTTCAGTTCCATCCGGTATCAGACAACCTTTATCCACAACAGCATTTCTAATGAGGCAGTTACTGCCAATTTGCACCTCCGGCATAATTACCGAGCGCTCGACGCGTGAGTAGTTTTGCACCGCAACATTGGAAAACAGTAAGGACTCTACAACCTCCGCGCCCGAAATAATACATCCGCCTGATATCAATGAGTCGTATGCAGCACCCTTCTTTTCTTCAGTGTTAAACACAAACTTCGCTGGAGGTACTTGCTCCTGATGGGTCCAGATCGGCCAGTCTTTATCATACAAATTCAGCTCAGGCAGAACCCGGGTCAGTTCCAGGTTGGCCTGCCAAAAGGAGTCGACGGTTCCAACATCACGCCAGTAACTTTGCCCGCCACTTTGCAAATCCAGAAATGAATAACCGAATACCCGATCGCTGTGAATAACATTTGGAATAATGTCTTTACCGAAGTCGTGACTGGAGTTTTCATTTTTGCGATCTTTTATTAACTCTCGATAGAGAAACTCAACATCAAAGATATAGATTCCCATCGACGCAAGAGAGACACCATCACGACCAGGGATCTCATCAGGCTGTGCAGGCTTTTCGGTAAACTCGTTAACGCGACCATCTTCAGCCATACTCAACACACCAAACGCAGTTGCCGCTTCAGTCGGCACCTCGATACAACCGATTGTTAAATCAGATTGCTGCGCCACGTGATAGGCCAGCATGGGTCCGTAGTCCATTTTGTAGACGTGGTCACCAGCGAGTACAATGACATGGCTCGGGTCAAAACTTCGAATGATATCGATATTTTGATACACGGCATCTGCGGTGCCCTTATACCAGGAGTTTTCATCTATTCGCTGTTGCGCTGGAAGCAATTCTACAAATGGCCCGAAGTCTCCACCTATCATCCCCCAGCCACGCTGTATGTGACGTATCAGCGAGTGCGCCTTGTATTGAGTTAACACCCCGACCCGCCGTATTCCAGAGTTCAGGCAGTTCGACAGGGTAAAATCGATAATACGAAACTTGCCTCCAAACGGTACTGCGGGCTTTGCCCGCCAGTCGGTCAGGTTCTCCAACCGCGAACCGCGGCCGCCGGCGAGTACCAACGCCAGAGTGTCGCGCGTAAGTCGACTGACGAATCGACCAGCTGGTGTTGGATTTTGGCTATACACTTGTAAGGTCTGTTAATGTCATTAGAAAACTGATTTACCAGGATACGCTTGCGCACAAGATGAATTGAGATAAGCTCATAAGCACGCCGGCCGATTGATCGAATTACTGCCAGTCGCAATAAAGATTCCAGTTACCATTTTATATAGCCCCTAACCGGACCAAAGTCTTGATTCATACCCAGACCGACAAGAATGCCAGATAAAAAAATTTCCCAGCAAATTGGCCACATTACATCAGAAATGAGAAAAATCACTGATGCATCGCATCACGATCCATTCTCGGTGCTTGGCCCACACCCGGCGCTGGGACAGGTAATTCTGCGAATATTCAACCCCTACGCGGAACGTATCGTTGTAGAACAAACCGGAGAGGCGTTAGTCCGGATTGCTCATTCAGATTTTTTTGAACTGATAACCGCGAACCTGCCTGACGACTACCGACTGACAATCGATGATAAACACGGGGTTAGGACTGTCGTTGAAGATCCCTACCGATTTGCACCTGATATCTCCGACTATGATCTTCACCTGTTTGCCGAAGGTAATCATCTGGAGTTATACAAAGTACTGGGGGCACACCGATGTCAACAGAATGGCGTTGACGGCACACGTTTCGCCACCTGGGCGCCGTCAGCGTCGAGAGTCAGCGTGGTCGGTGATTTCAATCACTGGGACGGGCGTACACACCCCATGCGGAGTCGCGGAGAAAGTGGTGTGTGGGAGTTGTTCATACCATCAATTACCGTTGGTATGCCGTACAAGTTTGAGTTACGAAATGCAGACAGCGCAGATATACAGGTCAAGCAAGACCCGTACGCAAACGAATTTGAAGTACGCCCGGCAACAGCATCACTGGTTACCGAATCACACTATGGCTGGCACGATGATCAATGGTTAGCCGAGCGTGCAGCCGAAGACTGGATGCGAACACCGTCCTCAATCTATGAGGTACATGCCGGCTCCTGGCAACGAGCAGACGACGGCACCTTTTTAAACTATCGCGAACTCGCACATCGGCTGGTCGAATACGTTAACTACATGGGTTTCACCCATATTGAATTACTGCCAGTTACCGAGCATCCTCTCGATGATTCGTGGGGCTATCAGGTTACCGGATACTTTGCCACCAGCAGCCGCTTTGGCACCCCGGACGACTTTCGTTATTTTGTAGATCATTGTCACCAGGCAAATATCGGCGTCATACTCGACTGGGTACCTGCACATTTCCCGCGTGATGCTCACAGCCTTGCCCGCTTTGACGGCTCCTGTTTGTACGAGCACGAAGATCCGCGTCGCGGAGAACATCGCGACTGGGGCACGTTGATTTTTAACTACGGGCGCAATGAAGTATGCAACATGTTGCTGGCGTCGGCGATGTACTGGCTGCGTGAGTTTCATCTCGACGGACTCCGGGTTGATGCCGTCGCTTCCATGCTGTACCACGACTATTCCAGAGAACAGGGCGACTGGCTACCCAACGAATTTGGTGGCCGGGAAAATATTGAAGCCGTTGATTTCCTGCGCAAGCTAAACAGCGCCACTCAAACCGAGCTACCCGGAACCGTAATCATTGCTGAGGAGAGCACTTCCTGGCCCGGAGTTACCGCACCACCTGACAACGGTGGACTGGGCTTCAACATGAAATGGAACATGGGCTGGATGCATGACACATTGCGCTACCTGTCTAAAGATCCGGTGCACCGCCGCCATCACCATAACGACCTGACCTTCGGCGTTCTCTATCTGAACAGTGAGAACTTTGTACTGCCGTTCAGCCACGATGAAGTGGTCCATGGTAAAGGATCAATGCTACAAAAGATGGCAGGTGATGACTGGCAGAAATTTGCAAACCTGCGCCTGCTCTA
The DNA here is from genome assembly GCA_937957915.1 of uncultured Granulosicoccaceae bacterium. Lineage (GTDB taxonomy): Bacteria > Pseudomonadota > Gammaproteobacteria > Granulosicoccales > Granulosicoccaceae. Next base: position 27,063 of record CALGNZ010000112.1, read on the forward strand.
CAGTTACCAGTTCACCTACCCGGGTAAGAAACTACTATTTCAGGGCTGCGAGTTTGCTCAGCACGCCGAGTGGGACTTCAGAACCGCACTGGACTGGCATCTTGCCGACGTATCGGCCCATCGAGGTATAATGAACCTGGTTCGAGACCTGAACGCGCTCTATCGATCCAACCCCGAACTTCACGTTATGGACTTTGATGCAGCGGGCTTTGAATGGGTGTGGGCAGACGACACTGAAAACTCCGTACTCAGCTATCGACGTTGCAGTGCCGATAACTCACTAATTGTCATTCACAATTTTACACCGGTACCTCGAGAGGGATACGCGATTGGCATGGACGACGACGCCAGCTATATGGAAATATTCAATTCTGATAACGCCGACTACGGTGGCAGCAACATTCGTAATGCAGACTTATGCCACGCGCAACAGAGTCCGGCGATGGGGCGACCACGATCAATCACCGTCACACTACCGCCCCTCGGTTCTATCGTGCTGAAGCGCACAGAGTGAACTATCATTTATGGATATGCAGAAAAATCAATACAACGTGTTATTCGCTTGCAGCGAATTAACACCATGGGTTAAGACAGGAGGTCTCGCGGACGTAAGCGGAAGCTTGCCCCATGCCCTTCGTCGCGCTGGCGCCGAGGTGAAGATTGTGGTGCCTGGATACCGTGCGGTTCTCGATCAAATCGATCGACCGCAATACGTCTGCCACCTCGACCTGCCACTCGGTCCGGTCGCTGTGTGCTGCACGTCATTGGCCGGTACCGAGGTGTTACTGGTCACTCACCCGGTATTTAGCAATCGCAACGGCAACCCGTACATGTCTGACGATGATCGAGCATGGCCAGACAATCCCTATCGTTTCGCCTTGTTCTCACAGGCTGTATCTGAAATCGGTTTAAATCGGGCAAATCTCGATTGGCAACCTGACATTGTACATTGCAACGATTGGCAAACGGGATTGACCCCGGCGCTATTGTCGTTATCTCATCAACGACCTGCCACTGTTTTTACGGTGCACAATCTGGCCTATCAGGGCAATATTTTATACAACGCATACAAAGAGCTAGAGTTACCAGATGCGCTTTTTCACGCCGACGGACTTGAGTTTTGGGGGCAGGCAAGTTTTATAAAAGGCGGACTGGCCTACGCCGACCGGGTTAACACGGTAAGTCCAGGTTATGCCAATGAAATTAAAACCACAGAGTTCGGTGCCGGTATGGAAGGCATGTTAAACAGTCGCGGTGAGCGTGTAAGCGGTATTTTGAACGGCATAGATGAAGAGGAATGGAATCCGGAAACTGATCCTTACCTGAAACAAAACTACACCGCAGACTCGATCGATTTAAAAATTGAAAACAAGATCGCTCTGCAGCAGCGAATGAAGCTGCCAGTTGACAAAGACATTCCCCTGCTCGGGTCGATCAGTCGGTTAGCCATACAAAAAGGGATCGACGTTCTAATAGACGCCATTAAAGCAATGCCGGATGAGCGATTTCAACTCGCAATCCTCGGCGCCGGCGAAACTGACTTGCAATCGCAATTATCGCAATTGGCTGATCGCTACCCGGAAAAAGTGGCTGTGCGCTTTGGCTACGACGAGTCTCTAAGCCGTGCCATTGAGGCAGGCTCCGATATCTTCGTGATGCCGTCACGTTATGAACCCTGTGGACTGAATCAGTTTTACAGTTTGCGCTACGGTACTGTGCCACTGGTAACTCGGGTCGGGGGGTTAGCAGACACCGTTTTCGATGTTGACAGCAGCGATACCAAAAAAGATCAGAAAAACGGCATTGTGATCGATGCAGCAACTACCGAGCACCTGGTTGATGGCATACAACGAGCCCTGGTTCACTATAACGACAAAGCACAATGGAAAGCTCTGCAGCGAACCGGTATGCGTACAAGTTATAGCTGGAACCGCAGTGCCAGTGAATATATTGCTCTCTATGCCAAAGCGATTGGCGACAACCTGAACAGAATGTCTGTAACCAGGTACGCTAACGTTTAGCAGAGAGTTGAAACGGCCTGAACCCGCGGTTGAGCTAAGCCAACTCGGCCCGTGGTTGCAGACGAAGGTTGCACTTTTGCCTGCGGTGAGTGTAAAAAAAGCCTGACTGAAGATACGGCAGTCAGGCTTTTCTCATTCGCTTGGTACTTCCACGGCCTTTGACTTCTACAATGCAACCCCGCCAGTACTATCAACTATCTACCGGGACTATAGCGAGCCATACGCTTTGGTAAAGCCCTTTAACGATATTTCTATCTGTACCGGCCCCGCGCCTTCTGCCGCCACGACTACTGTCGCCTTGTTACCTTTTTTCAGTGCGGCGATAACGTCTATACTCAATGGCTCGCGAACCAGACAACCATGTTGTTGACAGATGCGAAACGGCGCTCCCCGCTCCTCACCGTCATCTATCTTCAAGCGAAGCCCAAACTCCAGCAACACACCCAGCGGTGTAATGATGTCTGCAATGGCATCCACTTTTACCCCGTTTATTTCCGCTTTGTCGTCGTCAATTTTGCGGACCACAAACTCTATTGCCGGTGAACCCTGCTCGTCCTTACCAAGCTGCGTCATTGCACAGGGCGGTGCACCGTCAGCCTCGCAAACCAGACTCCAGTCACCAATCTTGGTTACATTGGGTTCCGAACCCGCCTGGGCGGTTGATCCAACCGATGGCTGTTGCTCCAGATCACTGAGCTTTTGAGCATTAGCTGACGCGATAAAAAGAATGCAACCAGTGACCAGAGTCGCAGACAGCCATCGATGCAATTTTCCGTGCGTTTTTTTCACAAACTATTCTCAATTTATTGCGGGCTTGATATTGCAACACCAGTTAACCGGATGTTCAATACAGATGGTTGAATCGCCATGTAAGCAGGCAATTCATCCAATACAGCTGGTTAGCCCCATGCTCGGTTGGCGAATCAGCCTCTGCAGGCTACTCACTCACCATTGTCGACACAGGGATAATAGCAGCACAACTTTTACTCCGGCTGAACTACAAGCCGGATACGATACAACTTGCCAGTTGCAGGCAGAAAGCCTGCAACGTCACGCTTACTGATAGACCGGGAATCTGGCGCAAAGTGCTGTCACTTTCTCTCGCACTTCAGCACTGACAGACTCGTTGCCGATATCGTCAAGCACATCGCACATCCAGCCAGCCAGATCACTCATTTCCTTTACCTTGAATCCACGTGTGGTGGCCGCTGGTGATCCTATTCGCAGGCCACTCGTGACAAACGGGGATTGCGGATCTTTTGGCACCGTATTTTTATTAACGGTGATGTGCGCGCGCCCGAGCGCGGCATCGGCATCTTTGCCTGTGATGCCCTTGTCGATCAGATCGAGCAGGAATAAGTGATCTTCCGTGCCGCCAGATACAATTTTGTACCCGCGCTCCTGGAAAACCGAGCACATAGCTTTCGCATTATCCAGAACCTGTTGCTGGTAGGTTTTAAATTCAGGCTCCATAGCCTCTTTAAATGCCACCGCTTTTGCTGCAATAACATGCATTAGCGGCCCACCCTGCATACCTGGAAAAATATTGGAGTTAAACTTTTTCTCCAGCTCAGGATTGCTCCTGGCCAGAATCATCCCGCCACGTGGACCACGCAATGTCTTATGGGTAGTGGTGGTAACAACGTCCGCAATCGGCACAGGGTTTGGATAGAGCCCGACTGCAACCAGACCCGCCACGTGTGCCATATCGACCAGCAGATATGCGCCAACCTCATCGGCAATATCACGAAACTTTTGCCAGTCAATAATCAACGAATAAGCTGAAAAGCCGGCGACGATCATCTTTGGCTTGTGTTCACGAGCAAGGGCCGCAACCTGCTCGTAATCAATTTCTCCGGTGTCTTCATTCAAACCATATTGAACAGAGTTGTAGATTTTGCCAGAGAAGTTAACCGAGGCTCCATGGGTCAGGTGCCCACCATGGTCGAGCGACATGCCCAGCACCATATCACCCGGCTTGCACAGCGCCATGTACACAGCTGCATTGGCCTGAGAGCCGGAGTGTGGCTGAACATTGGCGTAAGCCGCATCAAACAGCGTTTTTGCCCGTTCGATTGCCAAATGTTCGGCAATGTCCACATACTCGCAACCGCCGTAATAACGCTTTGACGGATAACCCTCTGCGTACTTATTGGTCAACACCGAACCCTGCGCCTGAAGCACCCGCGGGCTGGTATAGTTTTCTGATGCGATTAGCTCGACATGGTCTTCCTGACGTCGCTCTTCCTGCTGCATTGCATGCCACAGTTCATCGTCATAACCTTCTATCGTTTCATCGTTTTTAAACATAATTGCTCCGAATGCCCAAATGTTTTGAATAACGGTTTAATACGTTTCGGCAGGCAATGTTGATCAACAGTGACCCATGCCCGGCCCGCACTCTGAAAGAGTGGTGATTTCCACTTTGCTGGTTTCAGGCTTGAAGGAAATCAAACCGGTAACTTAAATGCTCAGTCGACGTACCGTTGATTGTGCTGAATGATTTTTTGTAGCCTACAACAGACGCGCATTACTGCCCTTTCGCATTGGCGCCGTATCCTGATCAAACAAATCAGCAAGCTGTGCGGTCATCGCCCCTGCAAGTTCCGTTACATTGGCCACGGTCGCAGCGCGACGGTAATACTGGGTGACATCATGCCCGATGCCAATAGCCGCGAGTTCGACGCTCTGATCGGACTCTACCTGTGCGATCACTTCACGCAAATGACGCTCCAGAAACTTGCCAGGGTTTGCCGACAATGTGGAATCATCAATGGGCGCACCATCAGATATCATCATTAGAATCTTGCGCCGCTCGGGCCGCGTTACCAGTCGCTGATAAGCCCATGCCAGCGCCTCACCATCGATGTTCTCTTTCAACAGCCCCTTGCGCAGCATCAGCCCCAGATTTGCCCGGCCCCGCCGCCACGGGGTATCCGCCGATTTGTAGATGATATGCCGCAGATCGTTGAGTCGTCCGGGGTTGGGCGGATGACCAGCAGACACCCATTTCGTTCGCGACTGACCACCTTTCCACGCTCTTGTGGTAAAGCCCAGAATTTCGACACTGACACCACAGCGTTCGAGGGTATTGGCCAGTACATCCGCACACGATGCGGCAACCACAATCGAGCGTCCGTGCATGGAACCAGAATTATCGATCAGTAACGTCACCACCGTATCGCGAAACGGCGCTTCGCGCTCCTGCTTGAACGACAGTGGCTGCATCGGGTCTGTCACCACCCGGGTCAGGCGCGCAGTGTCGAGCACCCCCTCCTCCTGATCAAAATCCCACGATCGGTTCTGATTGGCCATGAGTCGGCGCTGCAAACGGTTGGCGAAACGACCAACTGAAGACTGCAGGTCGCCCACATGGTCATCGAGCCTTTCACGCAGGCGTTCCAACTCCACCGCGGTGCACACATCATGTGGCTTGACGATTTCATCAAAGTCGGTGGTGTAAACCCGATAGCGCTGAGTATCTGCAAAGCGGTTGCTACCTGGCATTTGCATGGATGCGCCCGGTGTTTCCGCCGGATCACCGTCTTCTGCAGCATCGTCGCTCTCCGGTGCTTCGCCGCTGTCGCCTTCGTCCTCGGCGTTTTCGTCGTACTCGATCTGCTGATCGTCGGAATCTTCGCCGGCGGATTCGCCGTCGCTCTCTGACTCCTGATTCTCGGGTGCTTCGTCAGATGGCGGTTGATTAGAAGGATCATCACCGGATTCGACGTCTGACAGCAGGTCCATCGACACCAGCAGATCATTTATTTGTCGGGCAAACGCTTCCTGATCGTGCTGATCGTCGCGCAAACGCTCGAGCCACTGGTCTGAAACCTTGTCTATCTGCGAACGGCAATGTTCTATTACCTTCTTGCCAGTGTCCGTTGCCTCACGCTGCCCCAGATGCTGCCTTACCAGCGTCGCCATTGCCTCAGCCAGAACGCCCTGATCGGATTGCAGGTCCATGGACTGCATACGTGACGTGTGTGACTGCTCAAGGTTGCTCGCCACCCCGTCGAGGTGTTTGCAGCCAACGGATTCCACACGTGCCTGCTCTATTGCATCAAATACCCGTCGCGCCATCGCTTCAGCCGGCGCCCGCTTGTGATGTACAGACGCATCGTGATGCGCTCTCCACAACGCCATCGAGTCGGTTTGCCCGCGAGTGACGGCCAGGGCCTCACTTGTAAGTTGCGCATTTGGCTCGTGAACGCGAGTACCACCGACCTCCAGCGCTCCCTGCCCCTTGTCGAAGCTGACCAGCAACGACTCGTCACCCGCAACCGCCCTGGCACAGGCACCCAGCGACTTCTTTAACGCATCACTATCTATATCTGTGCTGTCAGTTGTTTCTGCCATTATTCAGGGCTCGGACCGATCACCTTACAACGCACGGTCTGAGCTTTTGCAGCCAAAGGCCATTGCGATTGTGGTTGCAATAGATCAATCATTCTCGGACAGGTTCCTAAACACCAACAAACATTTCAGCGGCAGTTTCAGCCAGCTCCTCATTGAATACGCGCTGATACAGTTCCGCAATCAGTTCGCGTTCAACAGGGTCACATTTGTTCAAAAAAGTCAGCTCAAAGGCGAGTGGCGTACTCTTAAAAAACATCGCATTTTGCGCCCAGGTGATAACCGTACGCGGACTCATGACAGTGGACAGATCACCATTGCGGAATGCTGAACGAGTCAAACCGGCCAGCGCCACCATCTTTTCCACGGATGCCTTTCCGTACTCTTTTGCATACTCAGGCACCTTGGACGCGACGATATCGCTCTCTTTCTCGGGCGCCAGGTAGTTCAGGATTGTGGTGATCGACCAGCGATCCATTTGCGCCTGATTTATTTGCTGAGTACCGTGGTACAAACCTGTGGTATCACCCAGTCCGACAGTATTGGCTGTGGCAAATAATCTAAACGCCGGGTGTGGGCGAATAACCCGACTCTGATCAAGCAGCGTCAGCCGCCCCGCAGACTCAAGCACTCGCTGAATCACAAACATGACATCCGGGCGACCAGCATCGTATTCATCAAACACCAGCGCGACGTTGCGCTGATAGGCCCATGGCAGAATGCCATCCTGAAACTCGGTCACCTGCATGCCGTCCTGCAACACGATTGCATCCTTACCAATCAGATCGATACGGCTAACGTGGCTGTCGAGATTGATGCGCAAACAGGGCCAGTTGAGCCTGGCGGCGATCTGCTCTATGTGGGTGGATTTGCCGGTTCCATGAAACCCGGTAACCAGCACACGCCTGTCAGTACAAAAGCCGGACAGAATGGCCATCGTCGTGCGAGGGTCGAACAGGTAGTCTGCGTCCAGATCCGGCACCAGTTCCGAGCTCTCGCTGTAAGCGGGCACATCCATGTCGATATTGATGCCGAAAGCGTCTGCCACCTTGCGGGTAGTGTCCGGCACCGGAGCCATGTCAGTTTGTGTTTTCTTGTTCATAAAATGGGGGTTTCAAATTAAAAAATGCCCCGGAAAAACCGGGGCACAGGCAGAACCGCTTTTGGCCCTCTGACGAGGACCTGCTGGCAGATTACATTGCCTTTTCAATGACCGAATGTGTCCACGCACCTTCCGGGGTTTTGGTAATTACCGGATCTGATCCGCCCGACATTAGCGTCTTAACGGTACGCTCGTAGTCCGCTGGGTCCAGTTTACCATCTGCGCCTTCAGTCAGCTTGTTGATCTCACGCATCATACGACGCTGGTGCTTCTCAGTTTGCGCACCTGATGCGTCATTTTCAAGCACGATGTCAGCTGCCTCATCCGGATTTTCACGAGCATAGGCCCAACCTTTCATCGATGCCCTGACAAAACGCGCTGCCTTTTCTACGAACGCCTCGTCTGCCAGGTTCTTTTCCAGTGCGTACAAACCGTCTTCCATTGTGGAAACACCCTGCTCTTCGTACTTGAAAACCTGCAATTCTTCTTCAGGAATACCCGCATCAATGATTTGCCAGTATTCATTGTAGGTCATGGTGGAGACGCAATCCGCCTGCTTTTGCAGGATTGGATCAACATTAAAGCCCTGCTTGAGCACGGTAACGCCGCCATCACTGCCGTCAGTAGCCAGATCAAGCTGAGACATCCAGCTCAGGAACGGGTACTCGTTGCCGTAGTACCACACGCCGAGCGTCTTGCCGGCAAAATCCGCAGGAGATTTTATACCGGTCTCTTTACGACAGGTCAGCATCATGCCTGAGCGCTTGAACGGCTGGGCGATGTTGACCAGCGCCACACCTTTTTCACGGCTGGCAAGCGCTGAAGGCATCCAGTCGACAATAATGTCAGCACCACCACCGGCGATTACCTGTGGTGGTGCGATATCAGGACCACCGGGTTTGATGGTGACATTCAAATCTTCTTCATCGTAGAAGCCTTTGTCCTTTGCCACGTAATAGCCTGCGAATTGAGCCTGTGTAACCCACTTGAGTTGCAGAGTTATGTCATCAGCGGCGGTCGCCAGACCGGTTACCAGACCAAGGCCGACAATGCCCGCAGTCGTTAGCAGTTTTTTCATCACGTATCTCCTGTTATCGAAAAGATGGATGCCAGAAAGTGCACATCCGTTCAATCAAAGTAATCAGCCCGTAAAACACCGAGCCTGCGACAGCGGCTACCGCTATTTCTGCCCAAACCATGTCAACGTTCATACGACCCACTTCCGTTGAAATTCTAAACCCCATACCAACGATCGGGGTACCAAAGAACTCCGCCACGATAGCGCCAATCAAGGCCAGCGTAGAATTAATCTTCAACGCGTTAAAGATGAAAGGGAGCGCCTGCGGCAAGCGCAATTTCATCAGCGACTGGGTGTAGCTGGCGGCATAGGTTTTCATTAAATCACCCTGCATGTGGTCCGCTGCAGACAACCCGGCCACCGTATTAACCAGCATCGGGAAAAAGGTCATTATTACAACCACCGCCGCTTTGGAATGCCAGTCAAACCCAAACCACATCACCATTATTGGCGCCACACCGATGATAGGCAGTGCCGACACCAGATTTCCCACGGGCAACAGGCCGCGCTTTAGAAATGAGGATTTATCTATTAGCAACGCTACCAGAAAACCGGACAGACAACCCATCGAATAACCAATCAACACCGCTTTCAGGAAGGTTTGCTTAAAGTCGACCCACAGAGTTGCGGTCGAATTCGCAAAACGCTCTGCAATGGCACTGGGCGAGGGCAACAACACCTGAGGTACCGAAAGCCCGCGAGTGACCAGCTCCCAGATAATGAGCAGCCAGGCACCAAAGACAATGGGTATAACTACCCGCAACACCAGTTGCAACAATCGATTGCGAGACATCACCGCAGCCAATTGTTCGACACCCAGCCACCCCAGCGCCCAGGCCGCAACAGACGCAGTCCAAAAGCCTGCACCAGGCCCGGATTGAGCTGATTCGGCAGCCAGAGCTGACGTGTCTGCAGCTATCCCCAGCCACGCAATAAGCGTCCACGCGCCAAACAGAGATACCGCACAAATAGCGATGCCGGCTAACAGCCGGTAACGGAGTACGGTCTCTTCCAGCGCATAGCCTACCGCTACGATCATCAGGGTCAAGCCGCAAAAGACCTGTAGTTTTGGACTACTGGCGATACCTTCACCCGCTGTGTTCAGCGGATAGACAAACAGAGACAGCAACCCGGTTACGCAGGCGAGCAACAGCAGGAACTTTTCTATACGACTCATGGCAGCGACCCCATGCGCTTTAGCACAAGACGATTGGCCAGACTGACCAACCCGACCAGTGATGCCGCCAGTACCGACGCCATTATCAGCGCAGACCAGATTTGAACCGTCTGACCATAGTACGAACCGGCAAGCAGGCGTGCCCCCAGACCGGCCACCGCACCGGTTGGCAACTCGCCAACGATGGCGCCAACCATAGCGATCGCAATCGCGATTTTCATGCTGGTGAACAAATAGGGCATAGACGCAGGCAGCCTGAGCTTCCACAGGGTTTGCCACGACGAAGCGTTGTAGGTACGCATCAAATCAATGTGGCTGACTTCAGGCGACCGAAGCCCCTTCACCATTCCTACTGCCACCGGGAAAAAACTGAGGTAGGTAGAAATCAACGCCTTGGGCAACATGCCCTGTATTCCTATCGCGTTGAGCACTACGATAATCATGGGTGCTATCGCCAAAATGGGTATGGTCTGCGATGCAATTATCCATGGCATCAAACTTTTATCGAGTGCCCGGTTATGAATAATTGAAACCGCCAGCACGATACCCAGTACTGTGCCCATTACAAAACCCAACAGTGCAGTAGATAACGTTATCCACGAATGAAAAATCAGACTGCGTTTCGAGGTGATTTTTTTCTGGACTGTTGTTTTGTAGATCTCCTGAGCGACCTGATGAGGTGCCGGCAACACCGGACGCTCCTGACTCATGGTATCTCTGGCAAGTGTTACCAGGGATACGTCGGTTTGTTTTTGGCGTTTGTAACTATCTTTTTGAAAGGGCGAGTTAAGCAAGACAGCGGACAGATACCATACCGCTATAATCGCAAGCACAACGACTGTGACCGGCCACACGCGACCGCCGTTATCAGTCACCTGAAAGCCTGCGCTGTGGCAAATTGCACTGACTGTAAGCACGCGGGCCTGGTGTGCTCAGGTTGAGAGTACACAGGACAATACGCTCGTCCGTTAATCTTCATAGCTGTGCCCCTGCCGCAAGCCTTCCCTGACTCGATGTGCAATAGCCAGAAACTCTGGCGTTTCACGAATGTCGAGCCCTCGATCTTTTGGCAAATCACTTTCTATGATGTCAATAATGCGTCCAGGGCGCGGAGACATCACCACAATATGTGTAGACAGAAACACCGCTTCCGGAATGGAGTGAGTGACAAAAACAACGGTCTTGTTCGTTTTATCCCAAAGTTGTAGCAACTGCTCATTAAGATGGTCGCGTACAATTTCATCCAGCGCGCCAAACGGCTCGTCCATCAACAGTAAGTCTGGCTCAACGGCAAGGGCCCGTGCTATGGATGCACGCTGTTGCATGCCACCGGACAACTGCCACGGATATTTTTTCTCGAACCCCGACAGATTAACCAGTTCAAGATTACGCTCGACACGGGCGCGCCGCTCCTTTCTGTCAAGCCCCATTATTTCCAGGGGTAGTGCAACATTGCGTGCAATTGTGCGCCACGGATATAGCGAGGCTGCCTGAAACACATAACCATAAGCGCGTGCCAGACGCGCTTGCTGCGGGCTAACACCGTTAACCTGCACATCACCGGACGTTGGCGTTTCAAGATCAGCGATCACTCGCAGCAGTGTGGTTTTGCCACAGCCTGACGGCCCGATCAAAGAGACAAAATCACCCGCCTGAATAGTGAGATCGATATCAGATAACGCGTGAACTGCACCATCATTGGTATCAAAGCGAAGAGACAGATCACTGGCAGTGACCACATTGCCTGTAGCGGATTGAGCCTCTGCGCTCATAGTGTGCGAATCCATTTCACCGGAAGCCGGCGTCGCTGAGTTGTTTTGTTTGAATAAACCACTGAAGTTTGCATCAAACTCCCGCTGGCATATTTGCCGGATCGCGCTCAACAGCACGTGGTGCGGTTAATTCCTTCCATGCAGATAATGCCTTGTTGACCGCCGGGTACGCCTCGCGTGAGATAAATTCCCCGTGACCCTCTCGAGTTTTTATTTCATCTTCAGCTACTGCTACCACACCACGTGTGAGTGTGAAGCGTGGCAAACCAGTGACTTCGATACCTTCAAACACATTGTAGTCAATCGCAGATTGCTGTTTGTCAGCGGCTATTACCTTGCTGCGCGCTGGATCCCACACAATCAGATCGGCATCAGCACCCACCATCACTGCACCTTTTTTCGGGTACATGTTTAGTATCTTTGCAATATTGGTAGAGGTTACGGCAACAAACTCATTCATCGTCAGCCTGCCAGTGTTAACACCTTTGGTCCATAGCACTGGCAGACGATCTTCCAGACCGCCGGTGCCGTTGGGAATTTTAGTAAAGTCGCCCAGTCCAAAACGCTTTTGTTCGGTTGTAAAAGAACAGTGATCAGTTGCTACTACTTGTAAGCTACCCGCCTGCAAACCTGCCCACAAACCATCCTGATGCTCTTTACTGCGGAACGGTGGAGACATAACCCGCCTGGCAGAGTGATCCCAGTCTTTGTTAAAGTACTCTGACTCGTCGAGTGTCAGATGTTGAACCAGCGGCTCGCCATACACGCGCATGCCTTTTTGTCTTGCCCTTCTGATCGCCTCGTGTGCCTGCTCACAAGACACATGAACGATGTACAGTGGCACCCCGGCCATATCTGCGATCATGATCGCACGATTGGCAGCTTCGCCTTCTACCTCAGGGGGGCGTGAATAGGCGTGCCCTTCCGGACCGTTATTGCCCTCTGCCAACAGCTTTGCCTGCAACTGAGCAACAACATCTCCGTTTTCAGCATGTACCAGTGGCATCGCGCCCAGTGCAGCGCAACGCTGAAACGACGAAAACATTTCATCGTCGTCAACCATCAATGCACCTTTGTAGGCCAAAAAATGTTTAAACGTATTAATGCCGCTGTCAACGACAGTGGCCATTTCATTAAATACCTGCTCACTCCACCAGGTAATGGCCATGTGAAAGGAGTAATCACAGGATGCTTTCGACGTTTTGTTATCCCACATCTGCCGCGCTTCAAGCAGTGACTGCCCTGGAGAAGGTAAACAGAAATCGACGACACTGGTCGTTCCGCCGGATAACGCAGCGCGGGTTCCTGACTCAAAATCATCGGTCGAATAGGTACCCATAAAAGGCATTTCAAGATGCGTGTGCGGGTCAATTCCACCGGGCATCACATAACAACCGGTTGCATCCAGAGTTTCATCACCACTGAGATTGTCACCGATCTCGACAATGCGGCCACCCTCTATCAATACGTCAGCCGAATAACTTAGATCGGCGGTCACCACCGTACCACCTCTGATTACTGTCGACATAATGGGCTCCTATTTATAAAAAAACGTGGGGACAAAACGCGGGTAAATGGCGTGGGCTGGTAACAAGAGATTTCAACTCGCTTCAACGATTCCGGCAGTTTCTACCACCGCATGAAAAAGTACATTGGTGCCAGCCGCGGCCCACTCGGGTGAAATTTCTTCCGCTTCATTATGCGACAGACCATCTACACAGGGGCACATCACCATAGCCGTTGGCGCTACCCGGTTTATCCAGCACGCATCGTGACCAGCACCGGATACAAGATCGCGATGACTATAGCCAAGGCGTTCAGCAGCACTGCGGACAGCGGTAACGCAATCGAGATCGAACTCAACCGGATCGAACCCGCCTACCTGTTCAATTTCAAGGCCGAGGCTCATATCATCACAAATTTTCTTTGCGCCCTCGCGCAGGCGCGCTTCCATATCCGCAATAATCTCTTTTTGCGGATGACGAAAATCAATGGTGAATACACACTTGCCGGGAATGATATTGCGCGAGTTTGGATAGACATCACAATGGCCAATGGCACCGACCGCATTGGGGGCGTGGCTCCAGGCGATTTCATCAACCAGCTGAGTTATTTTCGCCATTCCCAGGCCTGCATTGACACGCATTGGCATTGGAGTTGAGCCTGTATGACTCTCTTTGCCGGTAACGGTTAGCTGCAACCATTTCAGACCCTGACCATGAGTAACCACACCGATATCTGTGTTTTCTTTTTCGAGGATTGGGCCCTGCTCTATGTGCAGTTCAAAGAACGCTTTCATTTTACGTTCACCCACCGGCTCATCTCCGCACCAGCCAATGCGCTTGAGCTCATCACCCAGTTTCAGACCATCTGCATCTTCGCGTTCGTAGGCCCAATCGAGGGTGTGAACCCCTGCAAATACACCCGACGACACCATCGCTGGCGCAAAACGAGTACCCTCTTCGTTTGTCCAGTTAACAATAACAATCGGATGCCTGGTTTGCACCTTCATATCATTCAACTGACGAATGATTTCCAGCCCGCCGAGTACGCCAAGCACACCATCATATTTACCACCCGTTGGTTGCGTATCGAGGTGACTGCCAACATAAACCGGCAACGCATCAGGGTCCGTACCTTCACGCCGGGCAAACATATTGCCCATCTGATCGAGCCCCATGCTCAGGCCCGCCGCTTCACACCACGACTGAAACAACTTTCTGCCAGTAGCATCGTCATCAGTTAATGTCTGACGATTATTTCCACCGGCGATTCCCGGTCCGATTGTCGCCATCTCCATCAGCGAATCCCACAGCCGTTCGCTGTTGATTTTCATATTGCTGGATATAGTCACAGACACTCTCTCTTTAAAAGGTCATCAGTTTTTAGCATTGCTGAAGCAGATAAACGTTTCAATCCAGCGTTCGCAAGACATCTTTCAACACATCAAACAACTCATCAATCTGCGCTTTTGAAATGATCAGAGGGGGTGACAATGCGATGATGTCACCAGTCGTTCGAATCAACAGATTTTTCTCAAATGCCTTTAAAAACGCCGTAAAAGCTCGTTTTGTGGGTTCGCCTGCAATTGGCTCAAGCTCGATAGCACCAATCAATCCATAGTTGCGAATATCGATTACGTGAGGCAACCCTTTCAGCGAGTGCAATGCATCCTCCCAATAAGGAGCAAGCTCTGTCGCGCGAGTTAACAACTCTTCTTCACGATAGGTTTCAAGCGTGCCAAGCGCCGCCGCACAGGCAACCGGGTTACCTGAATACGTGTAACCGTGAAAAAACTCAATCAGATGCTCAGGCCCGGTCATAAATGCGTCGTGGATATCATCACGAACAAACACTGCCCCCATCGGGATAACGCCGCTGGTCAGGCCTTTGGCAGTTGTCATGATGTCGGGTACCACACCGAATGCATCTGACGAAAATGCCCCACCCAACCTGCCAAAACCGGTAATGACTTCGTCGAATATCAATAGAATTCCGTGTTTATCGCAGATCTCACGCAGGCGTTTCAGATAACCGACAGGCGGCATCAATACACCGGTTGATCCGGCCATCGGCTCAACGATAACCGCAGCAATCGTTGAGGCATCGTGCAGTGCGACAATACGTTCAAGATCTTCGGCCAGTTCGGCGCCATGCTCCGGCAGTCCACGGGTAAATGCATTGCGCTCTATGTCGTGGGTATGCGGCAAGTGGTCTACACCGCCCAGTAAGGTGCCAAACATTTTTCGATTACTGACAATGCCACCAACCGATATGCCGCCAAAGTTCACGCCATGGTAACCACGCTCGCGACCGATAAGACGGGTGCGGCTGCCTTCACCCTTTACGCGATGATAGGCAATTGCCATTTTTAACGCGGTTTCAACAGACTCGGAACCAGAGTTGGTAAAAAACGCGTGATTCATTCCGGGCGGCGTGATCTCTACCAGCGCTGAAGCCAACTCGAATACTTTGGGATGCCCCAGTTGAAAAGCAGGGGCATAGTCGAGTTCACCAACCTGCTTCTGCACCGCTTCAACAATTTTTGGTCGACCGTGCCCGGCGTTACAGCACCAAAGCCCTGCAGTGCCATCAAGCACCTGACGACCATCATCAGTGGTGTAGTGCATATCTTTTGCAGCAACAAACATCCGGGGCGTTTGCTTAAACTGCCGGTTGGCCGTAAAGGGCATCCAGAAGGCTTCCAGATTATTTGGCCGAGCAACGTATTGTGACATGTCTTTTCTCTGGTTAGCAGTCGGCAAAAAAGCCACACCACCTCTCATTTTGTTCGAGTAACCAGTATAATCCGACCAACTGGTTAATAGTTAACCTATCGCAGCTTGACCAACTGGTCAACGGTATGACAAAAGCAATAACAAACAAACAAAGACCAGGCTCTGGAACCTCCAGAATCCAGACTCAAAATCGCCAGCGAATAATAACCGCCGCGCTCGAAGTATTCTCAACCTATGGCTACAGAGGCAGCACCGTTGCGCAGATTGCCGATAGCGCCTCTATGTCCAAAGCTAACTTGCTCTACTACTTCCCTACCAAAAAAGAAATCTATCTGTCAGTGCTCGAAGAAACACTCTCTGAATGGTTACAGCCACTAACGCAGATAAACCCTGAAGGGGATCCTGCAGATGAAATATGGGCCTATGTAAAGGCAAAGCTTGCACTGTCTAAATCAAACCCGAAAGCATCGCGGCTGTTTGCCAACGAAGTGCTGCAAGGCGCACCAATGATCGGCAATTTTCTGCGCACAGAGCTGCGTGAACTGGTCAGTGCAAAGTGCATCGTCATTCAACAATGGATCGACCAGGGCAAACTGACCACAGTGTCTCCGATGCATCTGATATTTTTTATTTGGGCTGCCACCCAGCACTACGCCGACTTTAGCGCACAAACGCAATGCCTGACAGATGACACAGAAAATCTGTTCGACGACGCAGAACACACGTTGAAAACTCTGATTTTTAATGGCCTGGTGCCGCAGTAAAATTCGTACAGCGCCTATATAGACGCAGCACAGGCGCATCAGATTCAGAAAATATTTTTCGATCATAAGTAGCAACAGCGACCGCACCCGGAGCACACAAACATTAGCTGTTTGCCATCGGATTGTTTGGGTGAGTGGTCCAGTTTTGGTACTCGCTGTTTATTGGGGAGTTGGTTCTCGGGTCAACCCCCGATGTCATTTGCTGCATGGTTATGCATTCATCGACCGGGCAAACACTGACACATAGATTACAACCAACACACTCTTCATCTATTACCTGAAAATGACGCTTGCCATCAACCGACTGAGTTATGGCCTGATGCGATGTGTCCTCACAGACAACGTGGCATCTGCCGCACTGAATACACTTGTCCTGATCAATTACCGCTTTACTCACGAAGTTCAGATTCAGGTATTGCCAGTCAGTGACGTTAGGCGTTGCCTTGCCAATTATACTTTGCAGGTCTGTATGGCCTTTTTCGTCCATCCATTGCTCAAGGCCTGTAATCATTTCCTGTACTACTTTAAATCCATAGGTCATGGCAGCAGTACAAACCTGCACATTGCCAGCACCAAGCGCCATAAACTCCGCTGCATCGCGCCAGTTACTAATGCCACCAATACCCGAAATCGGCAGCTCCGCGGTTTCCGAGTCGCGCGCAATCTCTGCCACCATGTTTAGCGCTATTGGCTTGACTGCAGGCCCGCAGTAACCACCGTGTGACCCTTTGCCATCTATAGAGGGCTCAGGCGACATCGTATCCAGATTAACACTGACAATAGAACTGACGGTATTGATCAAAGAAACAGCATCAGCACCTCCCGCCAGCGCCGCACGCGCGGGATAGCGGATATCATTAATGTTGGGCGTGAGCTTAACGATAACCGGCATATCAGTCGCTTCCTTGCACCAGCGCGTGACCATTTCTATATACTCGGGGACTTGCCCGACCGATGAACCCATGCCACGTTCTGACATGCCGTGTGGACAACCAAAATTCAATTCCACACCATCTGCGCCGGTATCTTCAACCCGTTTTAATATCGACTTCCAGTTTGGCTCCTCGCACGGCACCATCAATGAAACAACCATCGCACGATCAGGCCAGTCGCGTTTGACCTGTTTGATTTCTTCGAGATTAATATCGAGCGGTCGGTCGGTGATTAACTCGATATTATTCAAACCAATCAAACGTCGATCTGCGGAATGGACCACCCCGTAACGCGGCCCATTAACGTTAACAATATGCGGGTCTTCGCCAAGGGTTTTCCAAACCACCCCACCCCAGCCTGCCTCAAACGCACGAGTGACGTTATACGCCTTATCGGTTGGAGGCGCTGATGCCAGCCAAAACGGATTGGGCGATTTAATGCCGATAAAATCGTTACTCAGGTCGGCCATTGTATTCTCCTGCGTGCGCTAAGATTGTTGAGCATTCACCACTGAAGCGTGACAAGCCTCAAGTGAGAGACCGATGAATGGACTCTGCTGCGAGCTTCCCGTCCTGCACCGCCCACACTGTCAGATCCTCTCCGGCGTCGATACAATCGCCACCTGCCCAAATTTTCTCGTGGCTGGTTTTTCGATCGGCATCGACACTGACGCGCTTGTTGGACAACGCCAGGCCGAATGACTCCGCCGCGTCTGCATCAAACGCCTGCCCAATCGCCATCAATACCTGATCAGCATTTTCAACGAAGGACTCGTCGGTACCCGACAGGCCGCCCTCACCTTCAGTGGTGTATTCAAGCTCTACTCCCGCAACCGCGTTGTCGTCACCGGCAATTATTTTCACCGGCCGAACACTGTGCTTGATTTTCACGCCATGCGTTTGTGCCAGTTGTTGCTCATAGACACTGGCATTCATTTTTTCCCGGGGGCGTCGGTAGGCGATCATCACATCTTCCGCACCTAACATACTTGCCTGTACGGCTGCGTCGATCGCGGTCATGCCACCTCCTATCACCACCACCCGACGTCCAATCGACAGTGAGGAATAATCCTGACTTTGGCGCAGGGCAGCTATAAACTCAACCGCATCAGCCACGCCGGTCAACTCACTGCCTGTGATGTTGCTCTTGTTAACGCTATCGAGACCAACACCCAGAAAGACCGCATCGTATTGATCGGTCACCTCTTGCAAGCTGAGATCAACCCCCAGCCGAACACCAGTCTGCAGAGTGATTCCCCCTATACCGAGCACAAACTCAACTTCTTCCTGTGCAAAATTGTTGGTGGTTTTATAACTCGCAATACCGTACTCATTTAAACCACCTGGTTTGTCGCCCGCATCAAAAATAGTGACCGCGTGTCCGTAGCGGGCCAGCCGATGTGCACATGACAAGCCAGACGGCCCGGCACCAATTACACACACTTTTTTGCCAGTGGGCTTCGCTCGCTGATAGGGGTGAGTTTTACTTTCAGACAGTTCATTGCGCAACGCATGATCGGTGGCATAGCGCTGCAGTGCACCAATACTGACCGGTTTGTTTTCAGCAGTTTGACGCACGCAGGCCTGCTCGCACAGCGTTTCAGTTGGACAAACCCGTGCGCACATGCCGCCAAGAATGTTTTCATCAAAAATAGTTTTGGCCGATCCGGACGGATTGCCAGTCTGAATTTGCCGGATAAACAACGGTATATCGATGCCTGTCGGGCAGGCAGTCACGCAGGGGGCGTCGTAGCAAAAGTAGCAACGATCGGCTTCGACGGACGCTTCATGCCCGTCGAGTGGCGGATGAAGATCTGTTTCCAGCCCGGCAAAAGGACCTGTTTCCTGCTGCATTGGCAATCACCGCGTGTGTGGACCTGCCAAGATTTAAGCAATTTTTATCCAAATGGTCAAATTTTTTTTGAAGCCTTTATCGAGTCCTTCGTTTCTCAACCCATGCCGGACTGATACCATGGGTGGCTTCGTAAAATTTAATCTGGAACGCGTGTCATGGCAGTCGGCAAGAATATCTGGACCTACTTCAACGGCAATTGGCAGCAGGGCAACCTGGCGGTCATGGGTGCAGCAGACCACGGCATGTGGCTGGGTACGCTGGTATTTGATGGCGCTCGCCAGTTCGAAGGCGTCACGCCTGATCTGGACAGCCACTGCCAGAGAATTAATCAATCAGCGGTTGCAATGGGACTGAAAGCGACAGTAACCACCGAGAACATGGTGGAAATCGCACTCGAGGGACTGAAGAACCTGCCAGTGGGCACGCCTGCGTATATCAGACCAATGTACTGGTCGACCGAGTCCGGCCCCGCAATTGTCGATGCAGATGCTGAATCTACTCAATTTTGCCTTTGTATCGAGGATTTACCGATGCCACCGGCGGACGCATCAACCACCCTTGGCACCACTTCATTTGTCAGACCGACACTCCAGACTGCCATGGTTAACACTAAAGCCGCATGCCTGTATCCGCACAATGCGCGCATGCTGCGCGAGGTCAACAATCGCGGTTTCAAAAATGCGATTGTCTGTGACTCACACGGCAATGTCGCCGAAAGCGCCACATCAAACCTGGTCATGGTGCGCGACGGCGAGGTTTTCACGCCGGTTCCCAACGGTACTTTTTTAAACGGAATCACACGCCAGCGCATTACCACTCTGCTCAGTGCAGACGGTTTTAAAGTCCATGAAACGACCCTGGGGATGGAGGATTTCCGTCAAGCCGATGAAGTATTCCTGACCGGCAACGCAACTAAAATTACCCCAGTCTCGCAAATTGAAGACAAAAACTACCAAACGGGTCCAGTCGCCAGACGATCAAGAGAACTGTACTGGGACTGGGCACTCAGCTCTTAAAACAGACGCTGAAGAACGCAACTTTGCAGGCCAGACATCGAGCTAACGCTTTGTCAGAACTCGAACAACCACTCAAGTGGCATAAAAACTTCGCCTCGACAGCGGACGGCCTGGCGCGCAGCGACGAGGCCGCGCGCGATAGCGAGACTGACGTTGTCGGTGAATCAACGCTGCGTAAAGATCAAATTGCGCTGTGTACGCTGAATGCCAAATATATTCATGCCTCCCTGGGTCTGCGCTATCTGTATGCGAATTTGGGCGCTCTGAAACCCGCGGCAGGCATTCATGAATTTACCATCAATCAGCGCCCGATCGACATCGCTGAAAAACTACTGGCGACGAAACCGCAGCTGATCGGTTTTGGCATCTACATCTGGAATGTTCAACAAACCGAAGCTGTCATTTCGCTGATCAAAAAGATCAGACCGGAAACCACGATTATTATCGGTGGCCCGGAAGTCAGTTACGAATACAATGCTACACGCGCTTTTGAATTGTGTGACTACCTGATAACCGGACAGGCAGATTTTGTTTTGCGCGATTTGTGCAGTGCGCTGCTGGCCGGTAACCAGCCTGAACATAAAGTCATCGATGCAGCACCACCACCCGTCAAAGCACTTGTATTACCTTATGATCAATACAGCGCTGACGACCTCGCCAATCGAATCGTCTACGTAGAAGCATCGCGTGGCTGCCCGTTCAAATGTGAATTCTGCCTGTCAGCTTTGGACAAAAGCGCCTACCCGTTTGAACTGGATGAATTTCTACAGGCACTGGCAGATTTATATGAACGCGGCGCCAGACAATTCAAGTTTGTCGACCGCACATTTAACCTCAAAGTTGCAAGCTGCATTCGCATACTCGATTTTTTTCTCGCACGCCTGAGCGACGATCTTTTTCTACATTTTGAGGTTATCCCCGACAAGCTACCCGAAACACTGCGATCAAAGCTGACTCAGTTTCCGGAGCTGTCACTGCAATTCGAGATTGGCGTCCAGTCATTCAACCCACAGGTACAGGCCACCATAAATCGCAAACAGGACAACAACAAGACCCGTGAAAATATCGCGTGGCTGCGCTCCAACACACAGGCCTACATCCACGCAGACCTGATATTCGGCCTGCCCGGGGAGACCCTGGCGAGCTTTGCCGATGGCTTCAACGACCTGATTGGCCTGAATCCACAAGAAATTCAAGTGGGCATATTGAAACGACTGAGAGGCACCAGTATTGATCGCCATACCAGCGAATACGCATTGTGCTATGCCGCAGACCCGCCCTATGCTTTGTTAAAAAGTCGAGACATCGATTTTACAACGATGCAACGGATGCAGCGTTTTGCTCGCTACTGGGACATGATTGGCAATTCAGGCCGGTTCACGACAACTCGACCGGTTATTCTCGGCTCAGATCCGTTTAACAACTTCTTACGATTGTCAGACTGGCTCTATCACACCACTGACCAAACATCGCGGATATCTCTGGCACGGCTGTTTAAGCTGATCTACCTGGCTGCAAATGAACTGGCTCTCTGTACGCAGGCCGAACTCCTGACCGCGCTGGAAACCGACTTTAACCGCTGCGGCGAAAAGGGACGCCCCCCCTGGGAAAAATACACGCGAGCCCAATCAATTGTCGTGGCAGCAACGATCACGAATCCAGAGTTTCAACCAGACACCAATCAGGGTGGGGCTGCAACGCCAGGTAAAACCCCAATGACCAGACAAGCACGCAGCAGATCACAGCGCTGATAAATTCTTTTCATTAATAGGTGTCGTTTTTCGATTGGCTGCTACACTCCCATAACAAGATTTCGTATAATGAACATCGGAGTATATCGATGCCGGAAGTAACACTTCTGACCCTGCTCATCTATGTATTGATTGGCGGGCTACTTGGATTGCTGTTGGGGCCGCTGCTGAAACGCGGTGGATTCGGCTGGTTCGGAAATATCTGCCTGGGTATCCTGGGGGCGTTTCTGGCCGGAGTCATTCTGACCTACATCAACCAGGTGACTGACAACAACCCGTTAATGAATGCAATGGCTGCCGCGGCCGGCGCAATTCTTTTCACCTTGATTGTCGCAATCTTTAAGCGACGTTGATGTAAGCTGAACAACAAAAGGCGCCCAGACGCCTTACAATCACGCACATTTTTGAAAGGCCGATTCGCTCGGCCTTTTTTTATGAGGCGCACTAGTCAGACACTCCAATAGCGCTAGCCGCAACAGGACACACAATGCCTGCCCTGCTTATAGCGTGCGACTATAGCTGACTGTCTGCATCTACAATCGGCCATCCACCCGATCTGCCGGCAGTACGCTTTTCACATCATAGATCACCGAATCCGGCCGAGCGTAATCGATGATCGCATCAACGCCGACTTCCACAATCTGATCATGTGCCACCGCAAGGATTATTGCATCGTAGGTGTTCGACACAGGCACCTCGACCATGCTCAGTTCGTATTCCGCACTCGCTTGCTGTGAATCAATCCAGGGATCATAAACATCGACCTCGGCATTGTAATCTCGCAACGTCTCTACGATATCTATAACCCGAGTATTACGCATATCAGGGCAGTTCTCCTTAAACGCAAAACCGAGAACAAGTATGCGGGAACCAACAACGTGTATGCGCTTCATCGTCATCAATTTGATGACTTGCTCCGCCACGTATTGCCCCATGCCGTCGTTGATCTCACGACCCGATAAAATAACCCTCGAGTGGTAACCAATTTCATCGGCTTTGTGCGTCAGATAATACGGATCAACACCGATACAGTGGCCACCGACAAGGCCAGGTGTAAAGGGCAGGAAATTCCACTTGGTACCAGCCGCAGCAAGCACCTCACTGGTATCGATATCAAGGCGGTTAAAAATCAACGCTAACTCATTGACGAGCGCAATATTGACATCACGCTGTGTGTTTTCAATAACCTTGGCTGCTTCCGCAACCTTGATAGTGCTCGCCAGATGTGTCCCGGCTACAATTATACTGGCATACAGCTTATCAACAATTTCTGCGACTTCAGGAGTTGACCCCGAAGTAACTTTCTTGATGTGTTGCAGTCGGTGACTCTTATCACCCGGGTTAATACGCTCCGGACTGTAGCCCGCAAAAAAATCCCTGTTGAAAACAAGACCCGAGTGCTGCTCCAGAATCGGCACACAGACTTCTTCTGTGGCGCCTGGAAATACAGTGGACTCATAAATCACGATGTCGCCGCGCTTTAGTACAGATGAGATCATTTCACTGGCACTGCGCAACGGAAACAAATCCGGCTGCTTATGAGCGGTAACGGGCGTGGGTACGGTAACGATAAAGATATTACACGATGCCATGTCGTCGACTTCAGAAGTAAAAGACAGCTGCTTTGCATCAGCCAACTCGGATGACTCTACTTCCAGAGTCCTGTCGATACCTTGTCGCAGCTCCCCGATACGGTGCTTATCGATATCAAAGCCAAGCGTATCAGCCTGTGCGCCGAACGCCACCGCAAGTGGTAAACCGACATAACCGAGGCCAATAATGGCGATTTTCGCTTGATCAATGTGATAGTGGGATGAATCAATCATACTGCTATTTCCTGGCCTCTTGCTATGCATGTCCTGAATAGTTTCCAACGCAGTCTATACGCACAAAGCGAGTAATTTTCGTCTGATTCTCAGATCGAAACCACTTTGCATTGATGATTTAGTAATGCGACTCCAATAACAATTGCCTCAACAATGATCATTCGAGATCTGAAAATACCCTGCGCGCCAGGTCTGCCCGGTCTGTGACAATTCCATCTGCTCCTCTTGCTAACAGCTGCTTCATTTGCTCTGGATCGTTGATTGTCCAAAAATTTATTTCGCCGCCACCGCGGTGAATAGAGCTAATAAATCGTCGGCCCGCCAAGGGAAGCCAGTAATAACTAACCGGCACCTGAAACAGCCCGGCGGTATGTCTATCCCCCTGCAACTGGCCCGTTACAAATCGAAAATAGTAACGCTTGATCTCAGCCAGGCTCATCCCGCACTTGAGCTTTGGAAACAACTGTTTGCAGCGCAGGACTTGTTGATCGTGGAAGCTCGCCAGCACACATCGATTATGCGCCCCCATCCGTTGTACAACCTGACCGACAGCGACGACCGCTTCTTTATCTGCATCTTTTATATCGATATTGACGCGGACTTCAGCGTAGCGCTCCAGCAATTGAGTTAACGTGAGTAACTGTATGCCCGTTCCACGCTGTAACTGCTGGTCGTTCAAAGTGAAATGATAGGCAGCATCCAGATTTTTTAAACTAGCCGCATCCCTTTCTCGCACTGGTCCATGACCATCGGTGGTACGCTCAAGCGTTTCATCGTGGAAGACCATGACCTGATTATCCCGACTCAGACGCACGTCGATCTCAAGCACATCTGCACCGTGCTCCATAGCAAAATCAAACGCTGGAGCCGTGTTTTCAGGGGCCAG
>CALGNZ010000113.1 GCA_937957915.1 uncultured Granulosicoccaceae bacterium
CCAGTCCCAGGGGTGCCTGCGGCATTTTGAGATTGACCGCTGAAAGGGGCCGCGCAAACAGCTACTCCTGGCTGACAGCGCTCCGTGCACCGTCCATGGTGCGCTGACCCACCTCCTCGATCAATCTCAAAGTTGATTAAGTGCGGGTGGATCTAGATCAAAAGCAAAGGCTATGCGCCTGAAATGATCGTATCTGTATTTGTAAATGGAGGGCCCTCGCTATGGCCCACGGTAGCCGCTTATGAAAAATCGGCGGACTTCGGGCAAATTCATCGCTCGCGGAGATTGTTCGTGGCTGTATAAACATCGCAAAATTTGGTTTTGTTATAAATGTGTTAATTTTCCGACGAATTTACAATCGTAATTCACAGGCGGGTTACCATCTGCGAGCAGGTTTGCTTCTACCGGCGCCTCTGAGCCCTCACCACAGCGGCCATGCCAATGTGGTAACGCCGCCGTTGCAGGTGGTGGTATCGGTTTCAAGGCAACGGCAAACCTGAGGCAAGAACAACTAATTCGAAATATTGGTGTCCTATACACAGCTGTGGCCGTTAAATCTCCATGCCCAGTCCCTATTTGTTAATGTGCTTTTCGGGAGCGCTATGACCATCAAAAAAATTACCTTTATTCTATTGTCTGCCACAGTGCTTGCTGCGTGCGGATCTTCCGATTCTGAGGATACTGGTGGTACAACAGCCACTACCGCGGGTACAACAACCGCGGGTACAACTACAAGCGGCGAGACGACCGGGGGCACTACCTCAGGTGAAACCACTTCGGGCGGAACCACGTCTGGTGAAGCTGTGGCGCCGTCCGGCTTGCTCGATACCGGCAGGCCCGAATTCGTCTGGCCTGCTGTGGCCGGTGCCGAGCAGTACAGAATTGTTGTGCAGGATGTCAACGGCAATGGATACGACAAGCGGGTCGATCCGGTTACAGCTGGTTGTCAGACAGGCGAGGGAACCTGCAGTGCGGTGACCTCCATGGGCTATTTTGACAACGATCTGACCTGGTCCGTTGAATCAACGGTGAATGGTGCGGCCGGGCCAACTTCTGATCCGATATCCATCACGACGCCGGTTTCCCCCAATATGCAGCCGATCAAATCAAATACCGGTACCTGTGAAGCGTGGCCTTCGGTGGCGTACGACAAATACGTGGTGTTGAACAACAGCTGGAACTCAAAGGTAATGACCAATGACAGCTGGTCGCAAATCATCAATGTGTCTGAAGATGCTAACGGTGCGGTATCTTCGTCATGGACTTATGACTGGCTAACTGATTCCGATGCCGGTCAGTTTGGCGAGTTTGAAGTGAAGGCATACCCAGAGGTGCTTTACGGTCCTAAACTGGGTACGCACGTTTCTGGCAGTAAAGAGGAAACCGGCTTGCCCGAGTTAGTGCGTAACCTGCCGGAGTTTGTTGTTACTTACGACTTTACTGAAACCAATACCGACGCCGAGCGCAACGTTGCACTGGAATCATTTTTCCATGACAGTTGCAGTATTCAGGGCCCGTGCGATGAAGTAGACAACCGCGCCTACGAGATGATGATCTGGGTAAACAACCCGACAATTAGAACACCGGGCGATCTGGCGTTAACCGGCGTTATGGTAGATAACAAGTTATGGAATGTGTACATCAAGCCGCGCAGCAATAAACACTACATTGCATTTACCGCACAAACGCCTTCGACCAGCGGCACAATAAACTGGAAACGCTTTGTTGACTGGACCGTGCAGTGGACTGATGAAAATTCAGAGGCGCGGGAAATTGACAAGCTTGACCCGGACTTCTGCATGGGGGCCATCGAGATCGGCACCGAAATGTGGTGGGGGCAGGGTACTTTTACGTTGAATAAGTTTGAGGTTACGCGATAATTCGCAGCTGTAGAAAAACCTCTCGCGCTGGTAGTGGTATCAGTGCGAGAGGGAATCTTCGGTACGTTTGGTGTGGTGAGGGAAACGACCCGGCCAATCCCTAACGAACTGTTGCACTTCGCACCACTCAGCACACCCTGCCCAAAAGATCGCGTCCGCAGTAGATCATTGGTTCTCGGACAGCCTCCTAGCCAATCTCAACTTCCGATTGTAACTGGAAGCGTTCAGAATCAAAGGTTGCTACAGACACTTCCACCAGAGTGCCATCCTGCAGATACAGCGCCGCCTCGATTTGCAATACCGGTGTATAACGCTTTAACCCCATAACCTTTGCCTCGGCTGCAGGGCAGGCAACTGCACGTGTGGTCTGTGCGACACGCCCGACTGCTACATCAAATGTTTTTTCGATTACCTGGAATACCGATGTTTCTGTGTTCTTCAGCAGGGGCTCGATGCCTGCGAAACGTGCTGGCACATAAACCTTGTTTACACTGAATGGTATGGCGTCGCCGGGCAGGGTTCTATCACCGCTTACCATCAACCAGTGTCCGGTTTCGCTGTGATGCGCGTGCAACACATCGGCATCGGTGGTTTGAATGGTGTCGATGCTGGTCACCGACAATGTGGTGTTGCGACCAAGGCTCAGCAATTCATGTAAGCCGGTGGTTGCCATGTTGAATTTTTTCTGTGGCGTGTTGCTGATGATGACAGTGCCGGCGCGTTTGCGCCGCCGTAAAACACCACTGTCTTCCAGTTCCGCAAATGCCAGTCGCAGGGTGGAGCGGCTAATGCCAAGTTCAGCGGCAAACTCAGACTCGGGTGGCAAACGGTCACCCACCTGTCGCTGGCCACTGTTTATCTGATCGAGGATTTGGTGGCAGACCTGTCGATACAACGCGCTCACTGCAACGCACTCACTGCAACGTGCCCGGTAGCCACAGTGCTATTGGTGGAAATGCCGCCAGTAGCAGGGCGAACGCAAGCAGGATGATAAAAAACGGTAATGCGGCACGGGCAATGGTGCCGATACCCTCGCCGGTCTGTGATTGAATGACAAACAAATTGAATCCGATAGGTGGGGTAATTTGACTGATCTCGACCGCTACCACAATGAAGATTCCAAACCACACCGGATCATAACCCGCTGCGGTTACAAGAGGCAGCGTGATCGGCAGCGTCATAACTATAATTGATGTGCCGTCGAGAAACATACCAAGCGCTGCATAAAACAACAGCAGTACAATAATAAGGTTAAACGGGGCCAGTTGCCATGCGCCGATAAGACCGGCGATAGCTTTAGGTATGCCCAGAAACCCGAACGCCGAGTTGAGCAATGCGGCGCCAATGATAATCAGCCCGATCATGGCTGAGGTTCGAACCGCACGGCGCCCTGCGCGAATCATTGCGCGCAAACTAAACTGCCCGGTGACCACTGCAATTAACACCGCTCCCAGTACACCGATGGCGGCGAGCTCACTGACGCTGGCAAAGCCAAGATACAGCGACCCCATGATGCCAATAATCAAGATAGCCACTGGTCCGATATCCCACAACGCCTGCAGTCGTTCCTGCCAGCCAGGTTTTGGAATGAAAGGCTGGGTGCCTGACCACTGTTGCTGAATAGCTATGTAGAACATGTATAGCAGTGCCAGTGTCAGGCCGGGAATGATACCGGCAACAAACAGTTCAATAATCGACTGCTCTGCAACCACGCCATAGATAATCATAATTATAGATGGCGGTATTAAAAAACCCAGTGTGCCGGCACCGGCCAGTGAACCCATGGCGAGTTGCCTGTCGTAACCGCGTGCCTGTAACTCAGGCAAGCTGACCTTGCCAACAATAGCCGTGGTCGCTGCAGAGGATCCGGATACTGCCGCAAATAGCGTCGAGCCAACAACATTAACGTGCATCAGGCCGCCCGGCAGCCGACCCAGCCAAGGAGATAGCCCCGAGAACAGCGATCTGCCGATACCAGCGGTCACCAGTATTTCACTCATCAATATAAACAGCGGCAATGACAACAGCGGCTTGGGGATTAGCGAACCCCAGATCAAACCGCTGGTAAAAATATCCATCGGGATATTGGGTTTGAAAATGGCGAGCAAGCCGTAGCCGGTGGCAAACAGTGCCAGACCTATCCACACTGATCCGGCCAGCAGCGCCACAAACAACAGCAGTGTCACCATGGCGATTTCAAACATCTTCGGGCTCTGCGTCTGCTGATTTCCACTCGTACGGCAGTTCGGTGGATCGGCGTACCAGTCGAGCAAAGCAATCGAGCCATAACTGTGCAAAGCCCCATAGCACCAGTGTCTGTGGAATCCATAGCGGAGTGCGAGTTACCGTGGTGGCCAGTATGTTCCGATCAAACGATTTACCCACTTTAATCCACATTGCCCAAACAATAAGCGACACAATGACCAGTGACGCTAACGTCGCCACAATGTCCAGCCAGCGTGACATGCGTGACGGTAAGTATTCACCGAGCAATGTAATTCTCACGTGTACGCCGGTGCGAATTGCCGGTCCGGAGGCCAGTGCAAATATTGCCGCCATGGCGTACTGGCTGTACTCCCACGAATAAGACAGGCTGCGCGCCTGTGAGCGCGCAACAACTTCTGCAAGCATCAGAGTGCAATAGCCAAAGATCAATAACACGGCCACGCTTTCAGCAAGTCGCGACAATCGATCAATAGATAGTAGAGTGCTACGCATTATTGTGTGTTGTGCAGAGAGGGGGCAGGCGAATGGTGCAGAGGCAAGTTAACTGGTCGCCACCTCAAAGCCTGCCGGGTGTTGTACACCCGGCGGTCTCTGTCTATTTACCGGTTTCCTTTGTATAGGCCTCGACCACGGCCTTTGCATCGGGTACATCAGTGAAGAAATTTTCCCACATTGCTTTTCCGGCTTCTGCCATTTTTCCCTTCAGGCTGTCATCAGCCATAGAAATGGTCATGCCGTTTTCCTCGAGCGTTTTGGTTTTTGAGCGGTCTTCTTCCGCAGATACCGCCCAGAACTCTGATTCCATTTCATTGGCCAGATCTTCAATGATTTTACGTTCATCGTCTGTTAGTGCATTCCATGCATCGAGGTTTACTGTTACCGCGTCCGGCGAGGTTGACCAGTTAAGCGGATTAAAATGATCAGTGAATTGATAGAGCTTGGAATTTACACCGGTTGAAGTAGAAGTGGCGGCGCCATCGACAGTACCTGCGGCGACTGCTGCTGCCAGTTCACCGAAAGGCAGTTCTACAGGGGCGGCACCGAGCTTATCCAGAAATTCAAAAGAGGTGGCGTTAAAGGCACGCACGCGCAGCCCTTTGATATCTTCGGCACTGACCACAGGCACCTTGGTGTATACGCCCGGCGACGGCCATGGTACGTAGTAAAGTACCTTTTGGTTATGTGCGGCGAAAATTTCGTCATACTTGTCACCGGCAACGTCTAGCCAGGTTTTCATTTCGTCCTGACCCTGTATCAGGTAGGGCAGTGTGTCGACGCCCAGAAACGGTGCTTCACCGGCTTGTAAAAACAAAAGCATATCAGCCATCTGAACGACACCGTTTTCAACAGCAGACAGCTTCTCGGTAATCTTAACGCCTATTTCACCGGACAAATGCACGGTGATATCAACTGACCCGTTGGTTGACTCGCGTATCGCATCTGCAAACTTGATGGCATTTTGTGCGTGAAAGTTATTAGCACCCCAGGCAGTGCTCATATCCCACTTTGTTTCCGCAACCGCTACAGTGGTACACAACCCGAGAACAGTTGCTGTCAGAATCGATTTCCATGGTTTCATCACGTTATTCCTCAGTTGGTTTGTTGTTTGGTTTGTTGTTCAGTTGGTAGATGTCAGTGGCTGCCTCGCCAGAGATCAGCCCGTGCGCCAAGTCCTGCATAACAGCAGACTTGTCGCGATGGTTTGGCTTGCCAAAGCCACCACCGCCCGGCGATTGCAAGATCAGAGTCTCACCAGCCGGAATTCGATAATTTCCCTTGTCTGTTATTTGAGTGCCATCGGTTATTTCTACTTTACCGGCACTGCCGTTGTGTCCACCTTCGCGCCCGGCGGGTCCACTGGTCAGTCGTTCAAACGCGGCGGCGGATAAAGACATATCTTCATCAAGAGCCGAGCGTAATTCGAGTCGTTGTGCCAGCCCGCCGCGGTGCTTACCTGCGCCACCGGAATCCGCGACAAACTCTTTTGATTGATAGATCAGGGGTGCCGCCAGCTCGGCGACTTCAACCGGTACAGCGCCAACGCCTGATGGAAAAGCAGTGGTCGACAAACCGTCGGTGGCCGGGCGTGCGCCCATGCCACCGAGCACGACGTTTAATGACGTAAACTCGGTCGTGCCCGCACCGGAAAGCGACAGCGTCCACAGTGCGCCTGAACTCTCGGCCAGTACCTCGCCGGGCAGTGCCTGTTCAAGGCAGCCCATCATCAGGTCGGGCAGGGCCTGACCAATGACGTGCCGGGCAGATACGGGGGAGGGTCGTTCAGCGCTGACCACCAGGCCGGGTGGTGCGCTTATAGTAACCGCCTTCAATGAGGCTTCATTGTTTGGTACGTCAGGTGTCAGTAGCGCACGTATACCAAAGGCCGCGTAAGCTGCCGTGTAATTGAGCGGGCAGTTGATGCCGCGGTTGACTGCTTTTGAGCTGCCGGATAGATCAACGTTGATATGGCTGTCCTTCACAGACATAGACGCTTGCAAATGGATGGGAGCATCGTAGCCGTCAAGCGCTAACGTGCTGTCATAGATTCCGTCGGGAACGCGTTGCAGCAGCGTTCTGGTACCTTGTAGTGATCGTTCGAAAATAAAGCGCGATGTTTGTATCAGGTCGGTTAGCTGGTACTCAGCCATGAGTTCAAGCAGTCGCCTGGCGCCGGTGTCATTGCTGGTAAGCAGCGACAGAATATCCCCGCGTGCCTCATGTGGCACACGGGAGTTGGTCTCCACAATGCGCAGCATGTCCTCGTTCAGCTGAGCCCCGTGTAATTGGCTGCTATGCAATTCGCTGCCCTGTAAATCGCTGCCCCGTAAACCGCTGCCAGGTGATTGGCTGCTTCGTAACTGGTAACCTTTTGACGGGCAACCTCGGCGAAGGTGCATAACCGGAATAGTAACTCCCTCTTCAAAAACCGATGCCGCTTCAGCTGACCAGCCGCGTCCGCCAACATCAACTATATGGCTGGTTGATGCCAGGTAGGCGACGATGTTTTGCGCTATAAAAACCGGTGTCACCACAACAAAGTCAAAGACGTGTCCTGCGCCGAGCCAGGGGTCATTGGTCACTAACGCATCACCGGGCGACAGGCTTTCGGCGGGCTGTATAGCAAGCATGGCGCGCACAGAAGCGGCCATGGTGTTTACATGTCCGGGGGTGCCGGTAACGGCCTGAGCCAGCATCTCTCCGTTGGCATTGAACACACCGGCCGACAAGTCACCGGCTTCCCGTACGATGGCACCAAATGCAGCGCGCATTAATGCGTTGGCTTGTTCCTCACAGACAGAAATTAATCTGTTCCACAATACGTTCTGTGTAACGACATCAAGGGGTTCGGTGTTGTCGGTGGAGGCAGGCGACAGTGTCATCAGTCAGCCCTTTCCATGACCAGGTGACCGAGAGTGGTGTTTTTTATGTTCCACCCTGTGCGTACCAATGTAGTGGTTTGTGCTTCGGGCACGACCAGCGGGCCTGTAAGGGCTTCAGTCCCCATGCTATACCTTGAGTGTTCAGGGATCTGGAAAGTATCTTTCGCTTTTGGGTCGTAGTACTGGCGCGTGTGTATAGCCGGGTCGGGTGCTGATGTTTTAGCTGGCTGAGATTGTGTGGATGCTGGCGTTACGCTGCGGGCGCATACGCTCACTGATGCCAGTTCAATTTCTATATTCTCCAGCACAAAGCCATTCAACTTTTTATATTGCGTTTCGAACAAGTGGACAAGTTCGGGTATAGCGTCCTCGAGAGGAGCATCCGATGGCAGCGGCATGCTTAACTCGAGCCCTTGCCCGCGATAGCGCAATTCGGCAATTGTCTCAATAGTTACGGCAGTAGTGACGTTGGCGTCGTCGACTATCCGGCTTATTTCACTGCGGGTGGTTTGCAGGCGATCTTCAAGGGCAGTGCAGTCTATTGAGTTGAGTGGCTCCATTACTGTAATTGCGCTTTCAAACGCAACCGGTGAGCGTAAAAAACCTACGGCAGAACCAACACCGGCATGGGCCGGTACAATTACTCGACGAATTCCAAGTTTTTCAGCGATGCGCGCCGCGTGCAGTCCGCCACCACCGCCCGAGACCAGCAAATCAAAACCTGCGACATCCAGTCCGAGCTCAACACCATGTACGCGTGCGGCATTGGCCATGGTTTCATCGGCCAGTTCAACAATACCCGCTGCGGCTTGTTCAATGCTGGCCAGGTTCAACGGGCTTTGTATATCATTTTTGACTGCCTGAGCTGCGGCATCTGGAGATAAAGCGATCATGCCATCGGCAAAGCCATCAGCGGTCAGGTTTCCCAGTGTCAGGTGAGCGTCAGTGATGGTGGCCTGATTGCCACCTCGCTGGTAGGCCGCAGGCCCCGGTTCAGAGCCAGCGCTGCGCGGACCAACCTTGAGTCTGTCGAGCGCATCGACCGAGGCTATAGAGCCTCCGCCGGCACCAATTTCAACCAGCTCAACGGTGGGTACCCGGACCGGTAAGCCACTGCCTTTAACATCGCGCCATGAACGCGCAACTTCAAACAGCCGGGTGGTTTGCGGCTTGCCATGTTGAATAAAGCAGATCTTCGCTGTGGTGCCGCCGATATCCAGCGACAGTGTTTTTTTAGAGTCAGTTTGCTTTGCCACAAAGGCGGCGAGGGCAACGCCGCCTGCCGGGCCGCCTTCCGCCAGCCGGATCGGAAAGCGCATTGCGTTTTCTACCGTAGTCAGCGCGCCATCTGACAGCATCATCAATAGTGACCCGTTAAACCCCTGTTGGCGAAACTCTGTTTGAAGCCGCTCGAGATAGCGTGTCATCAACGGCCTAACGTAGGCATTGGCCACCACCGTAGAGAAGCGCTCGTACTCACGAATTTCACCAGCAACCTGAGCGCTTTGGCATACCGTTACTGTGGGGCCAAGTTGTGATTGCACACGGTTGGCGACAGTCTGTTCGTTTGCAGGGTTTCTGTAGGCGTGCAGGAAACCGATTGCAACTGCTTCAACCTGCTGCGCCTGCAGCGTGGCGCAAAGTGCATCAATTTCTGTTTCAACCGGCTGTGTTAACACAGTGCCATCTGCCAGCACTCGTTCGTTAAGGCCGAACCGCTGCGGGCGCGCAACCAGCGGTTGCGGCAGTTCGATATTTAGTGCGTATTGATCAAAGCGCTTTTCATAACGCATTTCAAGCACATCACGAAAGCCTGCCGTGGTAATAAACGCTGTTTTTGCGCCGCGCCGTTCAATCAGTGCATTGGTGGCCAGTGTGGTGCCATGCACCACGCTGTCGATGTCAGCGTGTGATTTCTGCAGTCGGTGCAGTAGTTCTGCTGTGCCCTGTAACGCCGCAGTTTCCGGCGCATCCGGGGTGGTGAGTATTTTTACAGAGTGGAGCCCGCTTTCCGTTTCGGCAACGATATCCGTAAAGGTTCCTCCAATGTCGATGGCAATACGCAGCATTCACTTAAAGTACGTACTATTCAATTAAGTGTCAACCAAATATTTTGGGCTCCGGTCAGCGCAGTACTGTCTGCCGCGCTGTTGTGGTGGTTGCCATGAAGATTGAGGGAGACGCGTTACTCTTCGCGATTGACCTTGTGTACCACATAGCCACCTGAGCGTTCGTCGAGTTCCATCTCGATGAGTCCACGGCTTTGCGCTTCCTCGAGCAAGTCACCAAAGGTGCGAAATCCGTAGAAGGATTCGTTAAACCCGGGTCGCCGTCGTTTGATCGTTTGCTTGATCATCGAGCCCCAGACTTTACTGCGCCCGCCGCGCTCTCCCTGAAGTGCCTGAATGGTTGCGATTACCACTGCCAGTGCCTCTTCCGCGTCGCCTCCTTCAGTTGGCTCCGCAGCGTTGGTGCTGTTGTTTTCAGTGTCTGTGGCTTTGATCTTCTTCTTTGCCACCTTCTTGGTGCGTTTTGGTTTTTTTGCTTTGGCTTCGCTGCGCACCAGATCGTCGTAGAAAATGAATTCGTCGCAGTTATTGATCAGCAGATCAGACGTGGAGTTCTTTACACCCAGGCCAATCACGGTCTTTGCGTTTTCGCGTAGTTTGCTAACCAGTGGTGAAAAGTCGGAATCACCGCTGATCACAACAAAAGTGTCAATGTGTTGTTTGGTGTAACAAAGGTCCAGCGCATCGACCACCATGCGAATATCGGCTGAATTCTTTCCGGACTGCCGCGTATGCGGAATCTCGATAAGTTCGAACGATGCCTCGTGGATGGCACTCTTAAATTCCTTGTAGCGATCCCAGTCACAGTAGGCTTTTTTGTAGACAATGCTGCCTTTCACCAAAAGCCTTTCCAGCACGAGGTTGATATCGAATTTGGCGTAGCGCGCATCTCTTACGCCCAGCGCGACGTTTTCAAAATCGCAAAAGATCGCTAACTGGCGGTTATCAGAGTCAGTGGCCATAGGTGCTCTAGGTAGGAAAATGCCGCCATCGTCGCACGTTCCAGCTGTTGTCGCCAACTAATGAGGGTAAATGTGTATTCGGGTTGTGTAGATTTGTGTATGCCAGCGGCATATTGAGTTTGGATTTTCAATGCGTTTTGCGACCATTACATCCCAGCCGGTGGCCAGCATTTTTGAAAAGACCAAAAACGAAGCTAAAAGTCTATTTGCGGCCGGACATAGGGTGTCGGTGACGCGAACCGCACCGCTCATCGTACCTGCTGTGTTCTACTAGAAGCGCGTTATAGCGCAAAGTAACACTGGCGACCCTCTACACCCGACCCGCCAGTTCAATACTGTCTTTGGCATAGTGCCGTGCTCTGAATAACCAGTTTACCTTTCCAAACTGCTCTGTGGGGTTGAAGTGCGGGCAAACATACTCCCAGACTACTTCACCTGCGGGTGTCACTTCGAATAAACAGCCCTTTGCACCTTCGCAAATAAGTGTATTGCCCGATGGCAGTCTTTGGCAGCCACCGATGTGGGGTGAGAAAAAACTCTGCGGGTTGTCTATAGATTTGTAACGCCACACAATGTCGTTGGTAGCGGGGTTCCGTTCCCAAACCTGCGAGTGGTGAAGGTCTGCGGCATAAGCGCCATTAGCGAACAGCAGGATGTTACCGTTCTCAAGCATCTGTGCATCGTGTTGTCCGCCCATGTCGTTATTCTGATAGTGCCAGATGACATTGCCTTGTTGCCTGTCGATAATAAAAAGCAGGTTCAGGGTTTTGCAGCTGATCAGGTAATTGCCATCGGCCAGTGGGCACACTGTATTGGTATGACCTCGCGACCAGCGATTTGCGTTTACATGGATTGGAAACTGATCGTCGTCGAACTCGGTGAAGTGCCATTCCCAGACAACATCCCCATTTGCGTCTACCTCGCGAATGCACTCGCCGGCAATGCCGCTCCCGGTTTCGGTGCCGGCAATGCCCCCTTTTACCTGCGACTGTTGCCTGGCATTGAGTTCAGTAAACGCCAGATAGACAGTGTGGTCATTGGGCAGACGACGGGCATCGTGATGCTGCCATGGGTCGATGTGTTCATAGACAATGTTGCCGTCCCAGTCATATTCGCGCATTAAGCCGCTGCCGGTCAGGCTGACGCCCTTCGGGTTGTCGCAGCGTTCATTCACAAACAGATTGCCATTGGGTAGCAGGTAGCACCAATGCGTCAAGCCACCGCTGCCGTGCCATTCATGGACGGTATTGCCTGTATAATCGATCAGGAAGGTTTGCTTGCCGCTGCCAGGGGCAAACAACACATAACCCGGGGTTGCGATGCTGGCTTGATTCAGAGTAACGCCTGTGTGCTGGCATAGCATGATAATGGTCACCTCGTTTTGGTGGGCTAACCGGGGTCGCGTGGAACCTGAGTCTGTCGCCATCGTGGAGCAAACACAGGTACTTGAGCATAAACATCAGCGCCCGGGTGAACAACAGATGTGCTCTGAATAGTCTTCTGAATGTTAGCACTTCGTACGACCTTAAAAAGGGTAACTTATGAACGACGCGCCAATCAATGCACCTGCTTGTGATATTGATTTTTATAGCTCCGCCACCATCGCTGATCCTGCGGCAGCTTATGCATCAATGTTAAGTCTTGGTCCGGTGGTTTGGCTAAACAGTAATAACCTTTATGCTGTGTGTGGTCATGCAGAGTTAGTGAGCTCGCTTCGCAATCATGAGGTTTTCAGGTCTGGTAAAGGCGTCTCGATCGATGATTCAGTGAACAAGATGTTAATTGGCAGCACACTGAACTCGGATCCGCCGCAGCATGATGCGACCCGCAAGATCACCTTCAACCCGCTGTCGCCAAAACAGATTCGGTACGTGCGTGATCAAATTAACAGTCAGGCACAGCAACTCGCAGACGAAATGGTATCGAAAAAGCAGTTCGATGCTGCCGCAGAACTTGCGCCACATTTGCCTTTGACGATTGTTCGTGACCTCGTTGGCCTTGGTGACTATGGCAAAGACAATATGTTGAGCTGGGGGGCGGCGACCTTTGAGTTGATGGGTGATCCGGGTGAAAGGCGCACCACGGCTATAAATAACCTGAAGAACCTGCGCCGCTTTCTGGAAGATCCGGCAACACTCGATAACCTGAGTGCAGACGGATGGGCCAGGCGCGCTACCCGACTGGGAATCGAAAGTGGCATGGAGCCGGCTCGCGCCGCCGAATTAATGCGAGACTACATCGCCCCAAGCCTTGATACAACGATATCTGCCATCGGGTTCGGCATGATGCTATTCGCCAGTCATCCGGAGCAATGGGCGAAGCTGCGTGACAATCGCGAGTTAATGAAAAACGCCATCGAGGAAATCGTCAGGCTCAATACCCCTATTCGTGCCTTCACCCGCTATGTCAGTCAGGACACACAAGTGGCTGACACACATTTTGAAAAAGACAGTCGTGTGCTGATGGTTTTTGGCGCTGCTAATCGCGACGCAAGAAAATTCCCGAATCCGGATGCGTTCGATATAGAGCGGAAAACCATTGGTCATGTTGGTTTTGGTCAGGGCGTGCATGCCTGTCTGGGGATGAATCTGGCACGTCTTGAAATGGACTGTCTGTTTAACGCACTGGCTGATCGAGTAGAGCGGTTTGAATTAACCGGGCCAGTGGTGCCAGGTGTAAACAGCACTATATACTCGTTAGCGAGTGTGCCGGTGGTAGCGATTACTTCGTGAGGTAGTCGGTCTGGTCAGTGATCTATCTGTGCATTTTTCGAAATTTGCGACTGCTAAACGAAGGCCAGAGGCCAACAACGATACAACGAGGAAGCAGGTTATCTATTCATCGAACCCTTTAGCCAGGCCAAAACCGTTCTATAGAAAGAAGCGAGTTCTATTGCCGGCTCTTACTATTTTGTGTGCGGTTTTCGTCGACATTATAGTAGTTACCATGACCCATGGCAGTAGTATGCAGCTGGAAGTCGTTCCGATAGAAAGCTCCCCGGTCGGGCTGGCTGCCGATAAGAAAGCGGGTCAAAGCGCGGGTCAAAGCGCGGGTCAGGGCGTTGATCAAATTCGAGTTATGACAATCAATATGGCTCATGGCAGGGCAGATGGAAGAAATCAAATGCTTCAGTCAACCGCAATTATTAAGGAGAATGTAGACAATATTGGTCAACTGATCACCAGGGAAAACGCTCAGGTAGTTGCCCTGCAGGAAGCCGATGCCCCATCCTGGTGGAGCGGGAAATTTTCACATGTAGAAAGGGTAGCTACGGTTGGTGGTATGGCCTCGGCGGTACAGGGGCGCAATGTTGATGGTTTAGGTTTGCATTACGGTGCGGCTGTGGTAACTGAGTTGAAAGTGTCGGGAGCTCGTCAGGTTACCTTCGAAAAAAATGCCCCCACATTTAGCAAGGGCTTTGTTGTGGTGACCTGTAGCTGGCCTGGGTACGCAGGCTTTGAATTTGATGTGGTTTCTCTCCATCTGGATTTTGCCAGTGCCACGGTACGATCCAGGCAGTTGGCTATTCTGGGTAAGCTGGTAAAACAGTCTGCGCGGCCAATAATATTGATGGGCGATTTCAATACAGATATGTCCAAAGATTTGCTGCCAAAATTCCTGCAGGAAACAGGTCTGCAGACATGGCGTGTTAATGATTCTTCTATAGTTACCTTTCCTGTTTTAGGGTCAAGGATCGACTGGATTTTCACCAGTCCGGAATTTCGAATAGTCGAGCAAAGAGTTTTGGATGATGTTCTCTCTGACCATAGCATTGTTGTAGCAACCCTGGAGCGGGGCGCCTGATCTGCGAGGGTCACTAACGCCCGTCGGGATGTAATCATTCCCTGGGTTTTTCTAAATGTTTGTAGTTCGGCATCCGTAGAAATTGGCGGGTAGACAGTCCACGTTGCGGTACACTCGTCTTAAATACTCAGGATTCAATATGAATAGAACAGCAGATGCGATCATCATTGGCGCTGGTGTTATTGGCGCCGCGGTAGCCTACGAGATGGCAAAGAGTGGCATGCGCACCCTTACGGTGGACCGAAACACCCTGGCTGGTCATGGCTCAACTGCAGGCTCGTGCGCCTGTATCCGCATGCACTATTCAACTTTCGACGGTACGGCGTTCGCATGGGAGGGGTATCACTACTGGCGAGACTGGGCAGAATACCTCGAGGCTACAGGCGATGGGCCGCTATCGAAGTTTGTAGAAACCGGCTGTCTGGTGATGAAGTCAGAAGAAAACGGTTACCTTGTCAAGCATATGAAAAACAGCACGGCGCTAGAGTGCCCCTATGAGGACTGGTCTGCCGAGACAATTACCGAGCGCCTGCCCATTTTTAACCTCGAGAGTTTTGCACCACCACGCCGCCTTGACGACCCTGCATTCGGTCAGCCAAACGGTGGTCGCATGACTGGCGGTGTCTATTGGCCCAATGCGGGTTACGTCACTGATCCGGCGTTGTCTGCACAGAACCTTGCAGCAGCGGCACAGGCAAAAGGTGCCGAGTTTTACCTGGGGGTTGAGGTGTCAGCCATACTGACAGCCGGCGGCAAAGTGAGTGGCGTTAGGTTATCTGATGGTGAAGAAATTCATGCGCCAATTGTAATTAATGTTGCGGGGCCAGCGTCAAGCAAGATTAATGCGATGGCAGACGTACTTGATGATATGACCATTACCACGCGAGCATTGCGGCAAGAGGTTGTACACGTACCCGCGCCCGAAGGTTATGACTTTGAAAAAGACGGCATGATGGTGTCTGACAGCGATACCTCACTGTATTGCAGGCCAGAACAGGGTAACCACATTCTTATAGGCAGCGAAGATCCTGAGTGTGACCTGCGGGAGTGGATCGATGACGACACCGACTATAACCGTGACTTCACCGAGCAATGGACAACCCAGGCAATGCGTTACGCGCAGCGAGTGCCATCACTGGGTATTCCGCAGCAAACTCGTGGCATCGTCGATTTGTATGACGCATCTACAGACTGGATTCCGATTTACGACAGGTCAAGCTTGCCAGGTTT
The DNA here is from genome assembly GCA_937957915.1 of uncultured Granulosicoccaceae bacterium. Classification (GTDB taxonomy): domain Bacteria; phylum Pseudomonadota; class Gammaproteobacteria; order Granulosicoccales; family Granulosicoccaceae. Next base: position 15,552 of record CALGNZ010000113.1, read on the forward strand.
TTACATGGCGTGCGGCTCCAGCGGCAATCAATATAAAAACGCGCCGATCGCCGGTAAGCTCATGGCGGCACTGGTTGACTATTGTGAGGCTGGCAATGATCACGACAACTCCCCAATGCAGTTCGAATTGCCCTACGTAGGGACTACAGTGTCCAGTGGGTTTTATTCACGCAAGCGCGAAATTAACATGGAGTCGAGTTTTTCTGTGGTGGGGTAGTGCCGTTAGTGCAAGGATGTGTGTGGAGCTATGATTTAGAAATGGAAGAGGCATAATTTTGAAATGAGCCAACGGGATATGCAAAAGTGTTCTTTCAGATTCTCAAGGTGC
>CALGNZ010000114.1 GCA_937957915.1 uncultured Granulosicoccaceae bacterium
GGCTACGGGGCAGAGATAAAGGGCAGAGACACGGCGCAGGCAAACAAAAACCGAGAATGAACCTATGTCAAATGACACAACAACTGAACCATCAAATCCGGATCAACTCAGCGACGATGCATTGCTGGCACTAAAGATTGCATTCACGTATATGCCGAAGCCAATTGAGGTAAATCGCTTCGACCATGGTGAGAACTTCGAAAAAATACTGGCTGACATTCAAACCGTACGCGAGATGTTGCTGATTAATGACGTCGACCCGGACGAGGTAGCAGATGAGATCAATCCTGACTCTGCTCCCAATTCCAGTTACTGATGAAGTCAATAGTCGATACTCAATCTAACAACTTTCCATAGCGTTGATGGCGCACGCTGCACGATATTTTTGAATGTCCACAGGCGCCACTCAAAGCATAATGAATGCAGACCAGGCCTCCGGCTAAATTACCTGTCGTATTCTCCCTATTGCAAGCCAGCCAGCCGTCCCTCGTTTCCGTATTTTGACAACCACTCTGCAGGCGACGCCATTGTGTCGCAATTCAGATAAATACGATTAACTGAACCCGCACGTGTAACCCTTGCTGTCGCTACAATCTGATCTGACCGCCAGCGATAGCTGTTAGCGACTACTGCCTGCAGGGGAACATCATGCCAGTCGAACATTTCCGTGATAATCGCAAAATCGATCCGTCCGGGTATAACCAGAGCAGCCACGCTAAGGGAGGGCCGGAGCTGGCCCGATTTGATCCGACCGGCGGCGACACGCTTGCTGACGGATCTCCCAACGACAATAATCGAATTGAAATCGGCCCGACGCAACTGGCGTTTGCCGAATGGTCAGCGGCAGGACTGACCTTACCAAACCTGCGAACCATGCGTGAGTACCGATGGAAACGACTGACGCAACATATTGTCGACCGTGACTTTGGCGGCTTGCTGATGTTTGATCCGCTGAATATTCGCTACGCCACTGACAGCACCAACATGCAACTGTGGAATACCCACAATCCATTCAGAGCTGTGCTGCTGTGCGCCGATGGTTACATGGTTATCTGGGACTACAAAAACTCGCCCTTTCTGTCCACTTTTAATCCGCTGGTCAAAGAGCAGCGCTCAGGCGCTGATCTGTTTTACTTTGACCGAGGTGATAAAACGGATATTGCCGCGGACAAATTTTCTGTCGAGGTGAGAGAGCTCATCGCCGAGCACGGTGGCGGCAACAACAGGCTGGCCGTTGACAAAATAATGCTTGAAGGATTGCGCGCGCTGGAGGCTCAGAATTTCGAGGTCTTCCCCGGTGAAGAGGTAACCGAAAAAAGCCGCTCGGTAAAAGGCCCTGATGAAATACTGGCCATGCGCTGTGCGGTTCACGCCTGTGAGACAGCAGTGGCGAAAATGGAAGAGTTTGCACGCAACGAGATACCCGGCGGCGGGATCTCCGAGGACGATGTCTGGGCCATATTGCATGCGGAAAATATAAAGCGCGGTGGCGAGTGGATAGAAACGCGGCTGCTCACCTCCGGTCCTCGCACCAACCCGTGGTTTCAGGAGTGCGGACAACGAATTATCCAAAACAACGAGATGATCAGCTTTGATACCGACTTGATAGGCAGCTACGGAATCTGCGTTGATATGAGTCGCAGCTGGTGGATTGGAGACCAGCCCCCCCGCCCTGACATGATAGACGCCATGCAGCACGCCCATGATCACATCATGCGCAACATGGAAATGTTAAAGCCTGGCGTCAATATTCAAGACCTCAGTCGCAATACACACCAGCTGAGACCGGAGTTTCAAAATCTGAAGTATGGCTGCCTGATGCACGGGGTCGGATTGTGTGATGAATGGCCACTGGTCGCCTACCCTGACCAAATGGTCGAAGGTGCGTTTGACTACGAACTGGAAGCCGGCATGGTGCTCTGTGTAGAGGCGCTGGTCAGCCCTGAGGGTGGCGACTTCTCAATAAAGCTCGAAGATCAGGTACTGGTGACTGATGATGGATTTGAAAATCTGAATCGCTACCCGTTTGACCGGCGCCTGATGGGAACTCGGTGAGGAGTTGCCTTGCCTGTAGACCGCCTATAGACCGCTAACCTTCCAAACCAACCACGCGGGTCAGATACTCTTGAAGTGACGCGAGATCGCTGTCACTCATACCCAGTCCTTTTTTTGATCGACGCCAGACAATGTCATCTACCGTCTGCGCCCATTCGTGTTCAACCAGGTAATCGACCTCCGCCTGGTACAGCTGCGTGCCAAACAACAGGCCAAGTTGCTCAGTGCTGCTTCGCCCCTTCAGCAACACATTGACCTTCGTACCGTAATTGCGCACGTAATCGAGCAGAACGCTGCTATCCATCCACGGGTATTGTGCTTTTGCAGAGTCCAGATAGGCATCAAAGTCAGCGTCGGGCATATCGCCACCGGGGAGTGGCTCATGGCGGGTCCAGTCGTCAGTCGTTATCGGCAAATGCGCTGCGAGCAGTTTCATTGCATCATCGGCCAACTTTCGATAGGTAGTAATTTTTCCACCGTAGACCGACAACACCGGCGCCTCTTTTCGAGTATCCAGATCAAGCTTGTAGTCGCGGGTTACTTTCGATGCGTTGGATGAATCATCGTCATAAAGCGGCCTGACGCCGGAGTAAGTCCATACGACCTCTTCGGGTCGCACGTCTTTGGCAAAATACTCACTGGCCGAATTGCAGATGTAGTCAATTTCCGACTGATCAATACTGACCGCACCGGGTTCATCGTCAACCTCCATATCGGTGGTGCCGAGCAGCGTATAGTGTTGTTCATATGGCACAGCAAAGATAATGCGATTGTCGGCATTTTGAAAAATGTAGGTGTAAGGATGGTCAAACAACTTTGGTACAACAACGTGGCTGCCTTTTACCAGACGGGTGGAATAACGTGAATCGTGGGCTTCATCAAGAGCAAGTGTTTTCACTACCCACGGCCCCGATGCGTTTACTACGACACGCGCTGTCACTGAAGACCTTTGCTGCGTATTGTTGTTTCGCAGATGTACTGTCCAGTATCCCTGATCGCGAACCAAATCCGTCACTTCTGTTCGCACCCTGACCTCGCAACCACGCGCCGCTGCATCCATCGCGTTTAAAACCACAAGCCGTGCATCCTGCACCCAGCAGTCGGAATACTCAAAACCGTGGGTAAACTGCGGCTTTAACGATTGACCGGAAGGGTGGGTTTTTAAATTCACGGAATGAGAGCGCGGTAGTTTTTTACGACCGCCAATGTAGTCATAGAGAAAAAGACCGAGCCTGATTAACCAGCGCGGGCGCAATGCGTGATGGTGCGGCAAAATAAACCGCAGGGGCCAGATAATATGGGGGGCCGCATCGAGTAAAACTTCGCGCTCCTGCAGCGCATGGCGCACCAGCAGAAAGTCATAGTGTTCAAGGTAACGCAATCCACCGTGTATCAATTTGGTGCTGGCGGATGATGTGTGTTGCGCAAGATCATCTTTTTCGCACAGCATCACCGACAGGCCACGGCCACTGGCATCGCGCGCAATTCCAGCGCCGTTGATACCCCCGCCGATCACCACCAGGTCATAATCGCAGTCAGGTTTGGTTGGTGCGTTTGTCATTCTTTTCGGCAGGTAGGCAGTTTTAGATCAAAACCCTTGTGGATCGCCAGCGTTGACGATCCACAAAAGGTTGTACACACTCAAGTCAGGCGTATAACCCTGACCAGTCAGCTACTACTGAGCCCACTGCTTGATCAGCTCGTCATAGGCGATGGTTTCACCCTGCGGCTTTTCGTTGTCGAGCTTGGCTTTCGCGCCACCTTTTCCAAGCCATTCAGAAGGATCTTTAGGCTCGTTAAGTCGAGGGCCACAACCACCGTAAACATTGGCACTCTCATCAGCAGACTGCATACGCGCCATCACCTGATCCATTTCACCGGCCAGACGATTCATCGCCTCTTGAGGGGTAAACGCACCAGAGTTCACGTCACCAATCTGCTGCCACCAAATTTGCGCAAGCTTCGGATAGTCAGGAACGTTCACGCCAGTAGGAGACCAGCGCACGCGATCCGGTGAGCGATAAAACTCAACCAGGCCACCCAGCTTTGGCGCTCTTTCGGTAAATGATTCATGGCGAACCGATGAGTCACGAATGAATGTCAGGCCGACCTGGCTTTTCTTCACGTCAACGGTTTTCGATACGGCAAACTGCGCATACAGCCAGGCGGCTTTTGCACGGTCAGTCGGGGTGGACTTCAGGATAGTCCAGGAGCCAACATCCTGATAACCGACTTTCTGTCCTTCCTGCCAGTACGGACCATGAGGTGACGGGGCCATGCGCCATAGCGGGTTACCCTCGGCATCAACGGTGTTGTTGCCGTCTGCCTGAGATGCCACCATTGAAGCGGTAAAAGCCGTATACCAGAAGATCTGCTGGGCAACATTACCCTGACTCAGCGCTGGCAGCGATTGATAGAAATCGTAGCTTGCAGCACCGGGAGGCGCATAGTTGCGCAACCACTCATCCCACTTGCGGATTGCATATACGGCTGCGGGGCCGTTTGCAGCACCGCCACGCTCGACTGATGCACCGGAAGGATTACAAGAGCCCTCTTCCATACGAATGCCCCATTCATCAATAGGTACACCGTTTGGCTCACCCGGGCTACCCGCACCGGCCATTGACAACCATGCATCGGTCATACGCCAGCCAAGATCAGGCGCGCGCTTGCCGTAATCCATATGGCCATAAATTTCAACGCCATCAATCTCTTTTACGTCTTCAGAAAAGAACTGGGCGATATCTTCATAGGCAGACCAGTTAACTGGCACACCCAGATCGTAGCCATACTTTTCCTTGAAAGCCGCTTGTAAATCTTCACGGTCAAACCAGTCTTTGCGGAACCAGTACAGGTTTGCAAATTGCTGATCGGGCAGCTGGTAGAGATCTCCGTCAGGACCTGTGGTGAACTGCGTGCCCATGAAGTCTTCAAGATCAAGCGTCGGCAGTGTTACATCGCTACCTTCACCGGCCATCCAGTCTGTCAGATTTACCGCCAGTTGCAGGCGTGAATGTGTGCCGATAAGGTCAGAGTCGTTGACATACGCATCGTACAGGTTACGACCTGTCTGCATTTGCGTTTGCACCGCCTGTACAACTTCACCCTCACCAAGAATCTGATGATTTACCTTGATACCGGTGATTTCTTCGAATGCTTTAGTCAAAACCTTGGATTCATAATCGTGCGTTGGTATGCCTTCCGACAGCACGTTCACCTCCATTCCCTTAAACGGTTCAGAAGCTTTGATAAACCATTCCATTTCTGCCATCTGTTCATCTTTACTGATAGCAGATGGCTGAAACTCATCGTTTACCCATTTTTCAGCAGCGGCAATATCCGCAAATGCCTGTCCTACCGGGACAGTCAGTGCGGCCGCTACGAATGTAGCCAGCAATTGTCGTTTCATATCGTGTGTTTCCTCTCCGTATTAACAAGTTTTGATTTAACTGCATCCGTCATCATCGACAATAGACAAATGAGTTGATGCATTTTCACACCGTGCAGGTTGCACGGATACCGCAGCTACACCCACCGAAACACGGCAAGTGCGAAAAAAACAGAAACCACAGACCCCCACCACAATGGCAGGTCAGTCAGGCCCAGCCAGGCAACATGAATGTAGGCACTGCCCAGCAGTGAGATAAACAATCGATCACCTCGCGTGGTGTCGAGCTTCAGGATACCAACTCGCGGATCGCCTCCGGGCTTGAGTATTTCCCAGACAAACATCGTGATCAGACACACGGCAATAAAAGCAAAGAATGCGGCGGTTTGCCAGGTCCACGCCATCCACGCCAGGGGTTTCATTAGCAGCCCCCTGTACGACAATTATTGTTAATCATTACTATACCCGCCCCAACGCGAAGCCCTTGGCGATATGCTTGCGCACAAACCAGATGACGATAACACCCGGAATCAGCGTCAGCGCACCAGCCGCTGCCAGCAACCCGAGCTCATAACCGGCGGTTGATGCGGTACGCGTCATCACCGCTACAATCGGTTTCGCCGCCACTGACGTTAAATTCTTCGCCAGCAGCATCTCAACCCAACTGAACATAAAACAGAAAAATGCCGTGACACCGATACCGGCAGCTATCAGCGGCATAAATATTTTTACAAAAAAGTGTGGAAACGAGTAACCATCGATGTAAGCGGTCTCGTCTACCTCTCGTGGCACGCCTGACATGAAGCCTTCCAGAATCCACACCGCCAACGGCACATTAAACAGGCAGTGAGCCAATGCCACCGCCAGTGGCGTATCAAACAGTTGCATCGCCGAGTAGAGCTCAACAAACGGCAGTACAAACACTGCAGGTGGTGCCATGCGGTTAGACAACAACCAGAAGAATAAATGCTTGTCACCCATAAAGCGATAGCGTGAAAACGCATATGCCGCAGGCAGTGCCAGTGACACGGATATCACGGTATTCATCAGCACATAGGTCAGTGAATTAATATACCCGTTGTACCAGGTCGGGTCAGTGAAAATCGTGATGTAGCTGTCGAGTGTGAATTCCTGCGGATACCAGCTAAAACCACCCAGAATCTCGTTGGTGGTTTTAAAGCTCATGTTCAACAGCCAGTAGATTGGCAGCATCAGGAACAGGATATAGACAACAACAACGGCTATTTTCGCGCCTCTCATGTGTCTTCTCCACGCATCATCACGGTGTAGAAAACCCAACACACGAGCAGCGTCATCAGGAAGTACAGAATACTCATCGCAGCAGCAATACCCAGGTTAAACTCACCGATAGCGGCCTTAACAAGATCTATCGATAAAAAGGTCGTTGAATTGCCCGGGCCACCGCCAGTTAACACAAAGGGTTCGGTGTACACCATAAAGGAATCCATGAAGCGCAACAGCAGTGCAATGATCAGTACCCGTTTCATTTTCGGCAGCTGAATGTAGCGAAACACGGCGAATGAACTTGCGCCGTCGATCTTGGCTGCCTGATAGTAGGCATCCGGTATCGACGACAAGCCGGCGTAGGCCAGCAGTACCACCAGTGATGTCCAGTGCCATACATCCATCAAAATTACGGTTGCCCACGCCGCAACCGGCTGTTGCGTGTAGTTGTAGTCAAAGCCCAGCCAATTCAGTCCGTAGCCGAGCAGACCAATGTCGGGTAGTGCAAATATATTCCACATCGCACCGACAACGTTCCACGGTATCAGCAACGGCAACGCCATCAGCACCAGACAAACGGATACCCAGGGCCCCTTGCGCGGCATGGCCAGCGCCACCAGCACCCCGAGTGGAATTTCAATGAGCAAAATGATGCCGGTATAGAGGAACTGACGCCCCAGCGCGCCATGAAAGCGCGGCGACGACAATACCTCGCGATACCATTTTGTGCCTTCGAAAAAGAAAACTCCCGGACTGAACGTATCCTGCAGCGAGTAATTCACCACCGTCATCAACGGGATGATCGCGTTCAGCGCTACAATCAGCAGTACCGGTAATACCAAAAACCAGGCTTTCTGATTAACCGTTTTGGTTATCATGCGATCACCCCGCTCATGCTGTTACTCCGGTGGCACGATGATCATTAACATATATTCCACATCGATCTGCATCGATCACTATCCGATGGTCAGTGGCTGATAACTCCTGCCCCTCCGGTACAATGATGTTGAGTTGGTAATCGCCCAGCCGGACTTTTGCGATGCGGTGACGCCCTACATCATCAACTGATTCTATCCACACTGGCAAGCCGTGCTCGTGTGTTTTGGCAAAGCGTATAAATTCAGGCCTGATACCCAGTTCAATGCGTGCTCGGTCGTCAACGTGATAGCGCCCGCCAAGCGCCACCCGATGGCCGGCAACAATCGCTTGAGCGCCATCTACCTTACAGGGCAGTATGTTCATACCGGGTGAGCCAATAAAGTAGCCCACAAAGGTGTGATCAGGGCGTTCAAAAAGTTCTTCCGGTGTCCCTATTTGCACCACCTCGCCTTCGTACATGACCACTACCTTATCGGCGAAAGTCAGCGCTTCGGTCTGATCATGCGTGACGTAAATCATCGTGTGGCCGAAGCGGTCGTGTAGCTCTTTTAGTTTGGTTCGCAGCTGCCACTTCATATGCGGGTCAATCACGGTCAGTGGCTCGTCAAACAAAATGGCATTAACGTCGTAGCGCACCAGGCCTCTGCCGAGTGATATCTTTTGCTTCTCGTCAGCAGTCAGGCGCTGCGCGCGGCTGTTGGCTTTATCAGTCAGATCAAGCGTTACCAGCATTTCGTCGACACGTTTGCGAATTTCCCTGCTGTCAACGCCTCGGTTGGCCAGCGGGAATTCAAGGTTCTGCGCCACTGTCATGGTGTCGTATATCACCGGGAACTGAAATACCTGTGCGATGTTGCGTTCTTCAGGTGTTCTGTGAGTGACGTCGTTACCGTCGAATTGTATGCTGCCTCGCGATGGCGTCAGTAGCCCCGAAATAATATTGAGCAATGTGGTTTTGCCGCAACCAGACGGACCCAGCAGTGCGTACGCACCGCCGTCGTCCCACTCATAGTCAATTTGCTTTAACGCGAAGTCAGCATCGGTTTGCGGATTCGCATCATAGGAGTGTGCTAACTGATCCAGTTTGATCTGTGCCATGCTAGCGCGCTCCCAGTGCAAGTGACGGCACTCGTGCAAGTTTTTCATCTGCAGAAAACAGATACAGGGTATCCGGATTCAGATAAACAGTAAGCGCCTCACCAGCACTTACGCGGTGCACTCCATGAGTCAGCACCACCCAGCGGTTGTCTGCAACATTCAGATGAATAAATGTCTCCGAGCCGGTTATTTCACTGGTGCCAACGATCGCAGGCAACGCTATCGTGTGCTGCTCTGTGGGTGCAAGTGAAAGATGGTGCGGTCGAACAGCGGCAGTGTACTGGCCATCGTCCAGCCGCATCAGGTTTTCCTCAACAGTGCCTAAGCGAATGCTTTGCGTACCCGTGTTTTTTGTACCCGTGTTTTGTGTGCCCGTGTTTTGTGTGCTAACAGCATTACCCTGAACCACAACATCCACAAGGTTGAACGGCGGATCAGAAAAAGTGCGTGCAGTGCGCAAATCAGCAGGCTGGTTGTAGACATCAATGGTGTTGCCAAACTGGGTTACACGGCCCTCGTGCAGAGTAGCTGTGCTGCCGCCAAGCAATAACGCCTCGTGGGGCTCTGTTGTCGCGTACACAAACACGGCACCTGATTCGGCAAAGAACCGGGGCAACTCCACTCGTAGTTCTTCTCGCAGCTTGTAGTCCAGATTCGCAAGCGGCTCATCCAGTAACACCAGTTCGGCACCTTTCACCAGCGCCCTGGCTATAGCGGTGCGTTGTTGCTGCCCCCCGGACAGATTTAACGGAGTGCGATCCAGAAACGGCTCGAGCTTCAACAATGCCGCTGCTTCACGAACTTTCTTGTCGAGTTCATCGCGACCGATTTTCGCCAGCCGCATAGGCGAGGCGATGTTTTCGTATACCGTTAAGCCCGGGTAGTTAATGAATTGCTGGTAGACCATGGCCACATTGCGGTGGCGAACCGAGGTGCCAACAACGCTTTTGCCATCGACCCGTATATCTCCACCGGTGGGTTTATCGAGACCAGCCATCAGCCGCATCAGCGTGGTTTTGCCAGCCAGCGTGGGGCCGAGTAACACGTTCAGAGAACCACGGGCGAAATTAAGTGACACATTCTCGATGTGCATGTCGCGCCCGACGCGCTTCTCCACAGCGTCGAGTTCAAGCATTGCGGCGTCCGGTCAGTTGCGTGTCGCAGGCTGTGAAAACCATCGTTTCTACGCTGCTCCTGTCCATTCCGACCCGGGGCGAGCTAATCCAGGGCAAGCTGATCCGATGCAAGCTAATCCGCTGCGAACTAATCAGGAGTGAGGTACAAACCGATGACCAGGGCGAGAACCAATGTGACGGCCACAACTGTTGCCAACCGACAGCTGTTGTCAGCATTACGCACTCATCCCCGAAAAATAGAGACTCTTGAACATATCATTCCTCGCCGCATGGAGTTTTCTTTTCAACACTAAGTAGTAAGAAAACGAAAGTCAATCGGAAAATAGATTCAGCGCGTTAACAGATGTCAGACCGCGGTTTCGATTACCCTGATGTCGAAACTCGTCAGCAGTCGTTTGAACTCGTCTGGGCAACGCTCGGTGACAAACGAATCGATCTGCGAAATATGGCCGATCCGAACCGGTGCAGTGCGCTCGTGCTTGGTCGAATCCGTTGCCAGTATCACGTGCCTGGCATTAGCAATAATCGCCTGCGAGACTTTAACCTCTCGGTAGTCAAAATCGAGCAGCGCACCATCACTGTCAATGGCCGACGAGCCAATCACCGCAAAGTCCACCTTAAACTGATTGATAAAGTCTACCGCTGCCTCACCAACGATACCACCATCAGTTGAACGAACTTCTCCGGATGCAATTATGACCTGTATGTCGACGCAGGGTCGCAGTTCAGTGGCCACGTTTATATTGTTGGTGATAACCATGAGTGCCTGATGATTAACCAGCGCTTTGGCTACCGCTTCGGTGGTGGTACCGATATTCACAAACATCGAGGAATTGTCTGGAATAATTTCCGCCACCGCCTGGCCAATGGCGGCCTTGTGATCGCTGGCCAGCATGCGCCTGGCCTCATAGCTCATATTCTCTACGCTGGACGCCAGCCTGGCACCGCCGTGTGTGCGCGACAACAATCGATCATTACACAGCTGATTAAGATCCTTCCTGATGGACTGTGGCGTGACACCGAATTGCTGCACCAGCTCATCCACCGACACCTGCCCGGTTTGCCGTGCGATATCAAGAATCTGCTGCTGTCTGTTGCTGCTCACGCTGCCCTCATCTGCTTTCGTTTTAACACCATCACTTATAAACGAAAGTAAAAACGAACTTCAACCTTTTTGTATCACGGATGTTATAACAACCTCGATCAGAGCCAGCACTGCCAATCCTGATCGTGCCGACCAACGTAATTACTTCCAATTTCCCCGCGTACGCTTATGTCAAAGCTCATTGTTATTCTCGGCGATCAACTCAGCCGCAATATCCCCGCACTGCTGCAGGCGGACCGTGACGCCGACGTTATCCTGATGGCGGAAGTAAACGAAGAGACCACCTATGTGGCTCACCACCAGAAAAAAATAGCCTTCACCCTCTCTGCGATGCGACATTTTGCCCGTGAGCTGGAATCCGATGGCTGGCAGGTCAGATACATTGAACTCGATGATCCGGAAAATCAGGGCTCAATCATCGGCGAAATACAACGGGTATCAGCAGCGCAAAGACCCACAGAAATTCTTGCCACCGAACCCGGTGAGTATCGACTGCTGCAGGCCTTTAAATCACTGCAAAGCGCTACCGAGCCGGACATTCCATTTCGGATTCTCGAGGATACCCGGTTCCTTTGTAGTCACGACGTTTTCAGCCAATGGACCGACGGCAAAAAGCAATTGCGTATGGAGCACTTTTACCGCGAAATGCGTGTGCGGACCGGGTTGCTCATGACAGATGGCAAGCCCGAGGGCGGCAAGTGGAACTACGATCATGACAATAGAAAGCCGGCCAAAAAAGGTCTGTCCTTTCCGACGCCCGCACAGTTTCCAGCGGATGACATTACCAACACCGTTTTGAAGCTGGTGGCAGACCGATTTGCCGATAACATTGGCAGGCTCGATAATTTCTGGTTCGGGGTAACGGCCGCTCAGGCCAATGACGCGCTGGATCAATTCATCGAACACTCGCTGCCTGAATTCGGAGATTATCAGGACGCCCTGTTGAGCGACGAAAAATACTTATTTCACTCGGTACTGTCTGTTTACATCAATGCCGGTCTGCTGGATCCGCTGGCAGTTTGCCAAAGCGTGCAAACTGCCTATCAGCAGGGCAAAGTGCCACTCAACGCCGCAGAGGGTTTTATCAGACAGATCATCGGCTGGCGTGAATACGTGCGCGGTATCTACTGGATGCAGATGCCTGACTACGTCGAGTCAAACTTTTTTAACCATACCCGGGACTTGCCCGATTTCTACTGGACGGCTGACACAGATATGGCCTGCCTGAAGGCCGCCATCAGCCAGACCATTGAGGAAGCCTATGCGCATCATATACAGCGTCTGATGGTCACCGGTAACTTCGCGATGCTCATCGGTGTTGATCCTGTGCAGATACACGAATGGTACCTGCAGGTATATGCTGATGCCTACGAATGGGTTGAACTACCAAATACAGTTGGCATGAGTCAGTTTGCAGACGGTGGCTTGCTGGCCAGCAAGCCTTACGCTGCAGGTGGTAACTATATCAACAAGATGTCTGACTACTGTAAAACCTGTCGCTATAAAGTCAGACAGAAAGCGGGCGAGGACGCCTGCCCGCTAAACTACCTGTACTGGCACTTTTTGATTCGCAATAAAGAAAAGCTGCAAGGCAATCATCGGCTGGCGCCCGTTTACCGCACCTTGCAAAAGATGGATGACGCCCGCGTTGAAGAAATAAACCACGACGCGCAGACATTCATCGATTCACTGTCAGATTAGCGATACTCTGTTTCAATGGTTGATACCACTGATAGCTCGCCGTCATTGTTCAACACGGTGACGACCATCTCGCCGGACGAAGGGTATACCCCTGTTATACCGGTGATGACCACCTGATGAGTGACCAGCACAACGGTGCCCTCGATCGAAGGCAGCCACTGTTTGAGTTTTTTCAGTTGCGCAGGGCCGTCAGCCGGTGAGCCAAAAAACGAGTTGAGTAAAGGCTGGTCCTGTACCGGCCCTACAGCCATTAACTGCGCAGTCTCAGCGCACCGGCACCATTGACTGGTGTAGACAGGCACACCTTCAACACCCAAATCGCGAAGTCTGGCGCCAATATCCACAGCCTGCAGCCGGCCCTGCTCCGACAGGTTTCTCTGGGTGCTGCATTGGTTGACATCAAAGTTGGCAGGATCGCCGGTCCCCGGCGCCAGGGCATGTCTGATAAAGATGATGGCATCCTGATTCTTCGGCAATAGCGCAGGTGCGTCTGCGGCGAAAACCCTGCCTGTCAGCACATACAAAACCACAGCGGCTGCAAGAAACATTAGCCTGGCTGCTTTGAGTAATGCCACGTTCATATCCCACTCCTGTTTAACGTTATGCGCTGCCGGCCATCATCAGCGCTTTTCTTCAGCGCTTTTCATCGGCGCGGGCGGGCTGACCATTTCTACGCTGTTTGCGATTTCTGCGGCACCGTTCAGAACAATATTTGACTTCGTCCCAGCACGACGCCCACTTACGTCGCCACGCAAAAGGACGCTGACACACCAGGCAGTATTTTTCCGGCAAATTGGCTTTTGTGTACTTCAAAATTATATTGTCGACCTGACCTGGTGCAATGCAGAGGCTCGATTCTTACAATTAGCAGCAATCATCCAAGGCACCTACAAAGGCACCTACGGCTCAGACATTACGCCGAAATCGATTGATAAAAACACACCGGCAAAGCGAGTGCCCCATGCTTGCTATTGGCAACAGAGCCTCTGCCCCGCAGACTGTCATCAAACAAAATTATAAACGCCTGATTTTTTGATGCGTAAGAATTTTCAGGCACAAAACAAAGTGAGTGGCCCGGGAAGAGTGATAAACAGTGAGAAACAAGCGGCGTCTACACTTGCTCATTCCGCGTTTGATCAGTTTTGAGATTGATCGAGGAACGGGTCGGCGCGACAGGTATGGCGCAAAGAGCGCTGTCAGGCAGGGATGGCCGTTTGCACGGTGCGCTCTGCGATCACTCTCACAATGCCGCAGGCACCCCTTGGATTGGTGCAGGTCGCGTCGCTCAACCACACCCTGCGTCCAGTCGCTGAATCGCTTTTGCTTAGTTTTTTGGTCTATACAAAAATGAAGGCCCTCGGCACAGGATGTCGGTGCCACAAAGCAATTAAATTATCCGATACACTCGATGCAATAACACCGGGTTATGGCTCGCGACTTGTGCCATACTCTCGCTAAGGCAGGCCTAAAAAACAGGAGGTAGCCGGGACGAACGGAGTCGCCCTTCCATGTGCATGCATTCAATTTCACCGAACTCACCACTGACCGAGCGTTACACCACCAATCCTATATTCTCTGCCCTTACAGAGGATGATTTACGTGAGCTGATCAGTCGCGGGCGCAACAAAACCTACCAGAAAGGCGAAACTATCTTTCTGCGTGGTGACGAAGGTGCGTGGGTTTTATTGCTCGAAGACGGCCTGGTCGAGATTAGCGTGGTATCCCTCAGTGGTCGAAAATCGATCCTCAACCTGATCGAACGATACGATATCGTCGGTGAGATTGCGTTGCTCGATAACGAACCGCGCAGCGCCAACGCGATTGCCAAAACGGATGTCTCCGGCATTATTTTAAGCCGTGCAACCATGATGGATTTTCTCCGCGACAATCCTGAAGCGTGCTTCGAAATTATCCACACGCTGTGCAAGCGCGTACGCAATACCTCTGATTTATTCGAAGCGCAATCGCTGCCAAACGCCAATGCACGTCTGGCCCGTTGTATTCTCAGGCTTGCTGAAAAGTGGGGCGAACCGACAGCAGACGGTGCCACTCGGGTAACGCAGCATTTATCGCAGACGGAACTCGGTGAAATCTCGGGTATCGCCAGGGAAAATGTCAATCGCTACCTCAATGCATGGACCAAATCCGCTATTGTTAAATTCGACAAGGGCATTATTACCGTCATTGACGAAGCGCAGCTGGCAGCTATCGCAGAGATATAACCGGGGCAGTCACATCAATAACGCAAGATGCTCGTCGTCCATCACCTTGTTTGCGTAGTCATAACCTGCCTCGACAATTTCATCAAATGACTTGAACTGCAGCAGGCCAAAATCTTCAACCGGTGGATTCAGGTAGACATCGGCTACCGACTTGTTACGCTGTGACTGACTGGCGCTGCCCACCAGAGACGCCCGCAACATCACTTCAAAAATGCCGGGCGGCGAGTCGATTCCCGCATCGGCAAACGGCAGTAGTTTTCGGCGCAGCAAAGCGGCACCACCGGGTAACTCGGAACCGCTTACGGTGAGTTGCTGTGCATCACCCTGCAAGTCTACTGCGATAGTGCGCCCTACCCCCTTGGCAATCATGACATCGACGGGCAGGTTATTGATCAGCCCGCCATCGACCAACAGCTCTCCATCACGCACCATTGGCGGCAGTATACCCGGCAACGAGATACTTGCCCTGATCGCTCGCCACAGCTCACCTTCTTCATGCACCACTTGCTGATTGTGCGTCAGACTGGCAGACACGCAAAAATAGTTTAACCACAGGTCAGGGATCTCACGCTCGGAGGTGTGCTCACGCAGCAATCGATCTATACGTCGACCTTTGATTAATGAGAGCAATGGAAACGTATAGTCACGTAATGGACGTTCGGTTAAAAACACATGGCGCGAGGTGGTGTGCAATTCATCATCATTCATACCCATGGCTACAAACGCTGCGATCACTGCACCAATGCTGGTACCACCGACATAGTCAATCGGTATACCGCGCTCACGAATTGCGCGAATCACGCCAATGTGTGCAAAACCGCGAGCACCACCACCTGCCAGCACCAGGCCTATTGCACGTCCCGCAAGGTAGCGCGCAAGCCTGGGCAAACCATCAAGATCTGACTGGCAGATATGGTGGTGTCGAGTGACACGGCCGGTATCAAGCAATACCTGGCTGTCGCGTACATTTTGATAGTCGCCGCAGTGCAGCCGCACTAATTCGCATTCAACGCGAACACCGCTCAGTAACGGCGATTCAAGTGCGGCCAGCGTTTGCCGGGTATCCAGATTGCCCACCAGAACCATGCGATCGGCGTAGCGTGCACAATGGCGCGCCCATCGCGAATGGACGCCGCCACCATTGCAGACCACAAAATCGTATTTACTCTCCAGCTCATCCAGCCACTCGGCCAGTAGTACATGAACATGGCGGTCAGACAACCTTCTCAGCCCTCTGCCACGCAACTCGCGAATGACTGTGTTCTCATCGATCGATAACGTTTTACCCAACGGTTCAAGCGCATCGCAAAGTTGCTGATGGAAGTGATTGAGATCGACATCGTCTCCGGTGGAGACCACCGTAAGTATGGTGGCGTTGGTTGCCTGCAAATGTTTACCCAGTGACTGATTGGCAAGCCGGTTAACTATGAGCTTGCCAATCTGCAGGGTAAAGTCAGGCCAGTTGCGCGAGAGCTTTTCAAACTGGGTTCGGGTAATTTTCAGTAAAACGCTGTCGCGCAGTGCAAGCACAGAAGCTGTGCGGTCATGTTCGGTAAACAGTGCAATTTCACCGATGGTCTGGAAGCGGGGAATTTCGGCTGTCAGCAGTAACTCTCCATCCGCCCCGCGTACGGTCATGCGCAGACGGCCGCGCACCAGCAGGTACATCTCGTCTCCTTCAACGCCCTGTTTAAACAGCACCTGGCCTCTTTTAATAGTGACCGTTTCAGATTCAGATCGGACCGCGTCGATCAAACCGTCTTCGCTTTCGGAGAACAGCTGTTGCAGGCAGACTCCGACAAGACGGTCGTCTATCCTGTCCATTGTCAGCTGCTCTTGCTTGCTGTCATTCATAAAAAATACTGCAAAGTGTTACTCCGTTATCCGGTAGTACTAACGCTTTTACGCACAGGTCTGCAACAGCCAGGCCGTGCTCACTCATCAGCCCGGATCAACCCGTGACATCTGCCTTGTTGGACCTGTGATGCCCTCAGTCGTTCTGGCACACAAGCCGCCTTCAGGTAAAGCATCAATACACGATTGCTGCTGCATTGATATTCCTGCCAGCTCGCGACATTGATCCTGATCTGGTAACCGGAGAAATATTCTGGTATGCCGCGACTCAGCGCGATCAGCTATCCGCGAATCGGCGAATCATTTTGACTGACGAATAGGTCGACACACAATAAGGCACCAGATAGGTAAGCATCATTTGTACAACATTGCCGGTGCCAAACTGGCTGTTCATCATGGCTGGCGCATGGTTTATCAGGCACAAAACCGTGCCGACAACTACTGCCACCTTGAGTGCAGTTTGTACCACCTCCGGGCGTTTGGCGAGGGTGAGAAATGCGTGATCCGTCTTCAAATTTTCTGCTTGCTTAAGGGGCTGGCGAGTATGAGAAAAACAGCGGCGAAAGCTAACAGTAAACACGTAATAGCTATCGTGCAAGCGTGTATTTTATGGCTGAATAAACAGAAACCACGCAAACGGAAAAAATACCCGCACCGAGCCCTGGAAGGTTATGATCCGCCTATCATTATTTCGTGAATTACCATGCCTATTCTGAGTATCTGCCAATTTGAATGGTCGAGACTGTTTCTGACCCGCCGCGGCTGGTTGTCGATCGCCGCTTTCGTGCTGATCTGGATACTGATTCTGGTGACAATTATCGCCCCGGCAGCACGCGTCGTTACGTCTGAACTGAGCGGGCTTGCGGCAATTGCACTAGAGGCGCTGGGCCTGCAAAATCTATCGCGATGGGCGTCGGTTGAAATGGCGCTTTACTGGGTAATTTCGCTGTATCTGCTGCCATTATTCAGCATCACCATTGCCGCAGACCAAACCGCGTCAGATAAAACCCGGGGCACCTTGCGTTTCCTCGCACTGCGCACTACCCGAAGCCAGATCTTCTTTGGCCGCTTCCTCGGGCAATTCACGATACAAATTCTGCTGGTGGCCGTGACCATCGCGAGTGTATTGATACTGGTAGGCTACTACTCTACCGATAAGTTAAGCGGAGCCCTGGAATCAACGCCGGTCGTGTTCGTCAACCTGCTGTTGGTGATTATGCCTTACGTTGCTTTGATGGCATTGTTGTCGGTTCTGGCCAGGTCTGCCCGACAGGCTACCCTGTACGCAATTGTCGCATGGACCATCATATCGATTGCAATTGGCGTCATTCAAAGTCGCTACGGCCCATTGCCAATACTTGACTGGGTGCTCCCCGGCTCGCAGATCGGTAACTTATTGCGCCTCGACGGCTGGGACACTCTGTCGCTGGCACCCGTGCCTCTGTTGCACACGGCGATACTGCTTTTCGCGGGCTGGCTGGCAATGCGGAGGATAGACCTGTGAGCCTGATTACAACGCGGGGGCTGGGCAAACACTACGGCAAGGTTCGAGCGCTGGACTCACTGGATCTGACGCTGGAGGCCGGTGATCCTATCGCACTGGTCGGCCCCAACGGTGCGGGTAAAACTACGCTGCTGAGCTTGCTTTGTGGCTTTATCAAACCGAGCACCGGCAGCGCCACCGTACTCGGGCACGCCATCGGCAGCAAACATCTGGTCGGCAAGGTATCTGCGCTGCCACAGGATGCCAACTTTGACCCGCGCATCTCTATTGCACGACAGATGCGCTTGCTGGCTCGACTGCAGGGCATGTCTGCGTCGCAGGCAGCCCACGAAACAGACCGCGTACTCGACACGGTTCAACTCGGCGACATCGGCTTAAGAAAACCCGACGAACTCAGCCACGGTATGCGCAAACGCATGTCACTGGCACAAGCGCTAATCGGCAGCCCGGAACTGATCATGCTCGATGAGCCCACCGCTGGCATTGATCCGCCAAACGTAAAAATCATTCGCGATCTAATCCGCAGAGAATCCGCCAATGCGACATTTATTATCAGTTCGCACAACCTGGATGAGCTGGAAAAACTCTGTGGGTCAGTGGTTTATCTGGCCGCTGGCAAGCTGGTCGAATACGGCCCCATTGATCCATCAGCCGACTCGGGTTATTTGACCATAAGACCCGGTGAAATTGATAACGACGGCTTTTTGCAAGCCTGCCAGTCAATACCAGGGGTTAGCAGTGTGCAGTTGCAGGCACAGGGTGACTTTCTGATTCGCTACGACAAACAGCACACCGTAGATCAGCAGGTCCTGCAGTTACTGACTGCCAATGGCTGGTCGTATCGCTATTTGATCAACGGGCGCTCGCTTGAAGATCGTCTCTACGGAGAATGACTCGGTAAAGTTAAAACGAAACCGGTGCCGAGAGTATCGGATCAACAGAAACGTGGGCACACCAGCGCCCAATCTCTATCGCGACCTTGCGCCCGGCTTTCGCTTTGGCGGCACCACCGTGTACAGATAGCTGTCCGGGGGTGAGAACCTGACCAGGTCAAAGGTTGGATACAGCACATTGACCTTTCTGATCAACACCGTCATTGATGCATCAAGCCTGCGGTTTGACAAAGTGCCATCATCGCAACCGACTATGCGCTTGAGAGATTCTCTGGAGATTGTCTCTTCCGGGTATCTGAGCAGCTGAGACAGTAACTCAAACTCGTTTGGAGACAGCTTCTCAGTCCGCCCGTTCAGAGATGCGGTCGATTCAAATTCATCAAGTGATGGAAGCAGTGCGCTGGAGTACATGGCAAATAGTTTAGACTGGCAGGCTCAAATGCTAACGGTAAACGAAGCGTCGGTGCGCTGTTTTATTTGATCTAACGACACCCCGGGCATTAGCCGGGTCAGCACCAGACCTGACGAATCAACCTTAAACACACCCAGATCTGTAATCAGAGTGCTAACGACATCCCTGGCGGTCAATGGCAGCGTACAACTCGGCACAACCTTGCTGTTGCCGTCTCTGTCGCAATGCGTCATGGTGACGATCACCCGCCTGGCACCGAGCGCCAGATCCATTGCGCCACCGACACCCAGCAACGGTTTACCAGGCACGGCCCAGTTGGCCAGGTTGCCAGACTCATCAACCTGCAGGGCGCCGAGTATCGCCACATCAATATGCTTACCGCGTATCATCGCAAACGAAGCCGCCGAGTCAAAGTAGCTGGTTCCCTCCAGCGCGGTAACCGGAACCTTGCCAGCGTTCACCGGAAAATCCATCGCACCACCTGACTCGGGGGCAGGCCCTACACCCAGCATGCCATTTTCGCTATGCAGGACGATACCGTGTTCGGGCGTAATCAGATCTGCCACCAGCGTCGGAATTCCAACTCCGAGATTTACAATGTCACCACGCTTCAATTCGGCAAGTGCCGCCTGTGCCATAAGCATCCGCGTGTCATCGGTTTTGCGTGCTCCGCCACTGATGGAGGCAGAGGTACCCAGATCCTCTGCGGTGAGGCTGGCCTGCACAAGAAAGTCGATATAACAACCGGGCGTGTGCACCTGATTTGGATCAATCTGTCCGGTCTCTACGATCTCTTCAACTTCGGCGATCACCACAGTGGCCGCAGTAGCTGCCGCATGATTAAAATTGTTTTCGGTCATGCGGTATTGCAGGTTACCCGACCGGTCTGCCCGCCATGCCCGAATAAGTGCAACATCACCGGGCAAGGGCTCAACAAACACCATATCAGTGCCATTAATGGTTCTGGTTTCACGCCCCTCCGCCAGCACAGTGCCTGCCCCGGTCGGCGTATAAAACCCGCCAATGCCCGCACCGGCTGCCCGGATGGCCTCACTCAATGTACCTTGGGGCAGTAACTCACAGTCAATTTTGCCCTCCATATGGGCATCGACAACTTCGCGATTCGATGTAAAGAACGAACCGATAGCGCGAGCAATCTGACCATTTCGAATGAGTCGTCCTCCGCCCAGCCCGGCCTCACCGACATTGTTTCCGACGTAAACCAGGTTTGTCACGTCAGAGTCAGCCAGCGCGTGCACCAGATGCACTGGATAACCTGTCATGCCAAAGCCGCCAACCAGAACGGTGTCACCCGAGTTAACTTTGGCAGCAGCCTGCTGCGCAGTAATTTCCGGAATTTCTCTATTCATTATGTTTCCTGACCTTAATGGCGACGCCCGCTTTCTGGAACACAGCTTCGAGTGCCTCAGCTATTATCAAAGCTATAGTAATCTGGTTCAAACGAAATGACGGCTCGTTACGCAATCTATTTTTCCCCTGCCGATGCGTCAGACCTGGCGCGCTTTGGCACAGCTGTTCTGGGTAGAGATGCCAACTCATACAAGAACCGCCAATGCCTTGCCCGCACCAATGCAACCGGTACCTCAGGAACCAACGCAGACAGGTTTCAGCCTATCAAGCCATTCGCGGACGAAGTGTTATGGCAAACCTACACGGAAAAACCCGCCCACTACGGATTTCACGCCACTATTAAAGCGCCATTCGAACTGGCTCCGGATTGCACAGCGGCAGAGCTACTGGCCGAGTTGTCATCATTTTGCGGCGCCAGACACACGATAGCACTTACTGATCTCGCACCAGCAAATTTGGGCGCGTTTACCGCGCTGACAATGCCTGGTCAACCCGATGAACTGGTTGAGCTCGCATCGGATGTTGTCAGGCATTTCGAACCATTCAGACAAGAACTCTCGCCTGCCGACATAAAGCGGCGGCAAGTCGAAACACTGACAGCATCGCAGATCGATAACCTTGAACAGTTTGGTTACCCGCATATATTCGCAGATTTTCAGTTTCACATGACGCTGTCTGGCCCTTTGCCAACTCACGACACTCAATTTGTACCCTGGGTTCAGTCCGTCTATAGACAGTTGGTGCCGCAGACACCATTGCTTGATCGACTCTGTGTTTTCAGGCAGGTAGACCGCTCCACACCTTTTGTCAGAATCGCCGAGTTTCGACTAATTACGGATTGAGTCGAAATCGCGCCAGACAAACCTGCGGTACAATAGGCTCGACGACCTTACATCGGATGAGCACACGTGCCCATTTCCCCTGAGTTATCCAGCGGTCTGCACCGCCCTGTCAATGCTGTTTTGAAATGGTTTGTGCTGTTCGCAGGTATCAGTGTCTGGCCTGCAATCGCAGACACTACGGAACTGCTGATGGTTGAGGAGGCCGGTTGTGTGTACTGCGCGAAATTTAATCGCGAAATTGCAGTCGCCTACCCCAAAACGACAGAAGGCAAAACGGCACCATTGCGGCGCATTGACCTTTACGGAACCTGGCCTGCTGCGTTGAACCACATTGAACGTCCACGGTTTACACCGACATTTATTCTGCTACACGACAACCGTGAAATTGGCAGACTGGTTGGCTACAACGGAGACGAGTACTTTTGGTTTCTACTGGGTGAATTGTTAGAAAAAATTGATCCATTAGAAATCAAGTCGCAGCCAGCCTCGTCTGCAACCGTCGAATCAGAGTCGTAAGCCATGCAGTCGGGCGAGACAGAGCCATCAGCCAGGAAGGAGCCTTCAGCAGGCAAAGAGCCTTCAGCATGCAAAGAGCCTTCAGCAGGCAAACAGCAATCAGCAGGCAAAGAGCCGTTGGCAAGGAAAGATCCGTCAGCAAGCAAGGAGCCCTCAGTCGGGAATGACATCGTATTGCCGGCAGATCCGTCTTCACACACTGAAGCGCCAACTGCTGAAGACATTGATCAAATGCTGCAAAACGCACGTGACGCAACAGACTTTCTAAAGGCCATGGCACATGAAGGCCGTCTGATTATTCTATGTCGCCTGGCGCAGGGCGAGTGTCCGGTGAGTGAACTGGAAAATATGTTATCGGCACGGCAGGCAGCAGTCTCTCAACAACTTGCTCGTCTACGACTCGAAGGGTTGGTCACCACGCGTCGCGAAGGGAAAACCATTTACTATGCAATCAAGGACGAGCGAGTGAAAAAGATGATTGAAGTCGTCTACGATTTGTTTTGCCAGTAACAAACCGGTATCCAGTCAGTTGTAGAAAGTAATATTAGACACGCGGGGCAGCACGATGAAAATTCCTCCACCGATTTATGCGATCGCATCAGTGGCTCTGATGTGGTTTCTCAACAAATACTACCCGGTTCTGGAAACCGGTCAACGCTGGCCAGTGATCGTTGGAGGCCTGTTGATCCTCGTCGGTGTGCTGATCGATCTGCTGGCGATTGTGCAATTCCGGCAGGCCAGAACCACAATTAATCCACTAAAACCCGAGTCCAGCAGCAGCCTGGTTACCAGCGGTTTTTACGCTTACAGCCGCAATCCAATGTATGCAGGCATGCTGGTGTGTCTGATCGGTGTTACGCTGCTATTCAGAAGCCTGACACCGCTTTTGGTATTGCCGCTTTTTATCCTGGTTGTGACACTGTTTCAAATCATTCCCGAAGAAAAAGCACTGGCAAATATTTTTGGCGACGAGTTTGAATATTACAAGCGGAACGTGCCACGCTGGCTTTGGTAGCTGTAAAGCGTTACCGCTCTGCATTACAGATACAAAGTACCTGTGTTGCACAATCAGCGGTATCTATTCAGTGCTGCGCATGCAGTGCAAAGTGTGAACAAGCCTGCTATTTCATCATCTGTAACTGAAGAAGTGACCAGCTGCGACCGATACAACGACTTCAGCGATAATCCGTGACAGGGCCAGCCATCAACTGCAGATGAAACTGCGAACGGAAACACCGCTGACAACGGCACCTCGGTTGTCGAAGCGCAGGAGACTTGCATTATTGGTAGCTCCAGAGGGTCTTCGCGTACCGAGCGACATCGATGAGCGACGCAGAATCGCGACGCCGAACTGTAACCACGGAGGGAACAGAAAAAACTCGATAATCACGGAAGATACAATCGCCACCAAATGACAAGACCAGGGAGGTCGCAATTGGAGAGCGGAGCTAGTCCGCTCTTCGATTGAATCTACAACCGCACGCCGGTTCCACGCTACCTCTTGCAGAAGCCCACCCTTCCCTCTCAAAAGAATCATCATTTACAACAACGAAGTAGACCACCAGCACCATCATCCGTTAAGATTTTCATTGCTATTTGCAGCGACTCTATAACTATCTCCAACACTATTGCTGGTCGTCGCTTTACCACTACTGATGATGGTCGGTCAGGTACGGCCGGTGCTGGCTGGTATTTGTATAGTAAGCGGTCTCCACTTAATAGCCCAATCATTGCGCAATTCCACCTCAGACCCTGTTTATCCGCGGAACCATAAGAATCGAAACATGATCAACGTTGCTATTGGAAGCCTTGGCACTATAGGGCTCAGAGTTGCCAAAAAACTCGACGAGGGTATTGATGGACTTACGCTGAGTGCGGTCTCGGCAAGTAGTATCGACTCAGCGCAACAACGTGTCGCTCACTTTCGCACGCCACCCAATGCCGTGGCTCTACACGCGCTTGCAGAGCACGCAGACATTGTTGTTGAGTGCGCGCCCGCTGCGGTATTTCGCGATATCGCAGAACCGGTTATTCTTGCCGGTAAGCAATTCATACCACTGAGTGTTGGCGCGTTGTTAAGCCACTGGGATCTGGTCGACAAAGCCAAAAGCACCGGCGCACAAATCCTTGTACCATCCGGCGCCTTACTGGGCCTTGATGCTGTGCGTGCTGCCAGTGAGGGTAAAATTCACAGTGCAACCATGGTCACACGTAAGCCGCCTGCAGGGCTTGCCGGTGCACCGCACCTGATCAATAACAACATCGACATAGACAACCTCACCGAGCCCAAACTGGTTTTCGAAGGAACAGCGCGCGAAGGCGCCAGGGGGTTTCCCGCCAACGTGAACGTTGCGGCAGCACTGTCTTTGGCAGGGCCCGGCCCGGACAACACTCAGCTACAAATCTGGGCAGACCCGACCATCACTCGCAATACTCATACAATCAAAATCGATGCTGACAGTGCGAGCTTTGAAATGAAAATGCTGTCGATACCAACCTCGGAGAAACCAGCCACCGGTCGCATTGTCGCGCTCAGTGTGATAGCCAGCTTGCGAGCCCGAGTAGCACCGCTGGTGATTGGTGCATAAAAGCCTGGTTTAGCGGAACCCCGCATTCAGCTTTTGCAGTTGTTCATTACCGGGGCAAAGCGTCTCTTGCGATAAACTATTCAGTGGAGCAGCACCGAGCGACATCACCTCGTGAAAATCAGGCTCTGTCGTGTCGATGTATATAAGCCCGGTTAATATTTCGCCTTTTTCACGACTTTTCAACAGCGCGTTGACCGCGGCACCTTTATCTCCGGGGTCATAGTCAGGCTGGGCCTTAGCCAGATTTAACGAGGATCCGTCGTGCAGGTCAACCAGCGTGGTATCACCTGCGTCATAGTGCGCGGTAATCTCGCTGCGCGCCGGTACAAAATCTACAATGTTGCCTGTGTGGATGTGATCACGCGTGTAGTCGTAACTCTTGGTTGAGCCATGATGATTGTTAAACGTGACACAGGGCGAGATAACATCAATCAGCGCAAACCCTCGATGCGAAAGTGCAGCTTTCATCAACGGTACTAATTGATCCTTATCTCCCGAGAAACTGCGCGCCACAAAAGTTGCCCCTATTTCCAGTGCAACGCCGACGAGGTCGATATTCTCGAACGGATTTTCCAGTCCCGATTTTGACTTTGACCCTTCGTCAGCAGTAGCGGAGTCTTGACCTTTGGTTAAGCCGTAACAACCGTTGTTTTCAACCAGGTAAAGCATATTCAGATTACGCCGCACCACATGCGCAAACTGCCCCATACCAATAGATGCACTGTCACCATCACCGGATACACCGATATAAGTGAGCTCATGATTGGCAACGTTCGCGCCGGTTGCTACTGAAGGCATACGCCCGTGCACGGAATTAAATCCGTGAGACTTGTTTAAAAAGTACGTAGGTGACTTTGAAGAACAGCCAATACCGGACACCTTAGCCACTCGGTGTGGCTCTATATCGAGCTCCCAGCAGGCCTGTATAACAGCCGCACTGATTGAATCATGACCACAGCCTGCGCACAGTGTTGAGATCAGCCCCTCGTAGGAACTACGCGTCAAATCAAGCCCGTTACGCGGTAACTGAGGGTGGCGAAACGTCGGTTTTTGATAGCTCATTTCAGTCTCCTGCCGCGGTATCTGAGTTGCCGGCTATGGTTGTAGTTGAGGTTGAGGCTGACACCGATGCCTTACCCAGCACTTCGACAATTTTTGTGTATACCGTATCTGCCGTCAATGGAGATCCGTCGTAGTAGAGCACGGGCTGCAATCGAGCCGGGTCAATTTCAAGCTCGGTTACCAAAACAGTACGCATCTGCGCATCTCGATTTTGCTCCACAACAAATACCGATTCATGCTTGTCGATAAACGCTGCCACTGAATCGTGAAACGGTACTGCCAGCAGTTGCAGACTGTCCGCACCGATGCCAGCGTGTGCCAACTGATCAATTGCTTCGTGCACCGCCGCGACCGATGTACCGAAGTGGATAATACCGACTGATGCACCACTGCCCTTTTCTATCGGCGCAGGCAGGTATTCACTGGCACCATTCCACTTACGCAGCAGGCGTTGCATATTTCGTTCATAGGCATCGCCTTTTTCGGTGTAGGTTGCGTATTCATCGCGCGATGTGCCACGAGTAAAAAACGCGCCTTTTTCAGGATGCGTGCCAGGCAAGGTGCGAGGCGTTATACCGTCGCCGTCTTCGTCGAGGTAGCGGCCGAATCGTTCTATGTTATCGAGCGCCTCTGCATCAAGTACTTTGCCACGGTCGTAAGTATGGCTGTCATCCCACTCAAGCGGATCACACAGGCTATCGTTCATACCAATGTCGAGGTCGGTCAGAACAATGACCGGCGTCTGCAAACGCTCGGCAATATCAAACGATGCGGCTGTCAGTTCAAAACACTCTTTCGGGTTTGATGGCAGCAACACGATATGACGGGTGTCGCCGTGCGATGCGTACACGGTGCTGAGAATATCTGATTGCTGGGTTCTGGTGGGCATTCCGGTCGACGGGCCCGCCCGTTGAACATCTATAAGCACCGCTGGTACCTCGGCAAAATAAGCCAGACCGAGAAACTCGGTCATCAATGACACGCCCGGTCCACTGGTCGCGGTAAAGGAGCGCGCACCATTCCAATTAGCACCAATCACCATCCCCATGGCCGCCAACTCGTCCTCGGCCTGAATAACCACATAGTTTCTGTGGCCGGTATCCGGGTCTATGCGCAACTTACCGGCATACTTTTCAAAAGCCTCGGCAACCGATGTTGACGGGGTAATGGGATACCAGGCCGCAACAGTGGCACCGGCGTATACAGCACCCAGTCCGCAGGCGCTGTTGCCCGACAACAGAATTTGATCACCTATCAGGTCGCGCTTTTCTATGCGTAAACCACAGCTATGCTCGTCACTGATTGCGTCAAACCCGAGCTTAAGTGCACTGCAGTTGGGTTCAATCAGTTTTTTCTTACCGGCAAACTGCTCGGCTATCAGTTGCTCAAGCACGCCCATGTCTATATTGAGCAAGGCCGCCAGCGCACCGACATAAATGACATTTTTAAACAACTGTCTCAGTCGGGCATCATCGTAGGCACGGTTGGTGATTTCGGTAAGCGGCACACCGACATAGTTGATGTCACGACGCAGCAAACGAATATCCAGTGGTCTGGTTGAGTCGTAGAAAAAATATCCGCCTGGCCTTACCTCGCGAACATCGTCAGCCATGCTTTGCGGGTTAACGGACACCATGAAATCAACACCACCGGCGCGCCGTGCCGTGTAGCCCTGCTCGCTAATTCGTACCTCGTACCAGGTGGGCAGACCCTGAATGTTCGACGGAAATATGTTTCGCGGGGTAACTGGTACCCCCATACGAAATACAGATTTGGCAAACAGCGCGTTGGCACTGGCTGACCCGGAACCATTGACGTTGGCAAACTTGACGACAAAATCGTTGGTGGCCTCTATTGGCAGAACCGATTGATCAGTCGTTTTTTTGCTGCCAATGGCAGACGCATTCGATTTGCCGGTTTTCACAGACTCAGACATTTGCCGGCTTTCCTGTCAGTGGCCCGGGGATCCGACAGGCCTTGGTTACGGTGTAGCTGAACTGCTGCATGTCCCACGCGGCGGTCGGGCATCGTTCGGCGCACAGGCCACAATGCAAACAGACGTTTTCGTCCTTAACCATCACCCTGCCGGTTGGCAGGTCACCGCTGACATAGAGATCCTGATCAGTCTGGTCGGCTGGAGCGCTAAGGGTTGCACGCAGCGTTTTCTCATCGGCGTTGCCGACAAACGAGATACAGTTCGTCGGGCAGATGTCAACGCAGGCATCGCACTCGATGCATTTCTTTTCTTCGAATACGGTTTGCACATCGCAATTTAAACAGCGCTCGGCTTCCGCGAATGCAATCTGCGGATCGAAACCCAGCTCAACCTCGGCTCGTCGATCAACCAGTGCCACCTCGTTGGCCAGGTGCGGCACGGCAAATCTTTCATCGTTGGTAACCGGGCTATCGTAGGACCATTCATGGATGCCCATTTTGGTGGAAAACAAATGCGTGCCCGGGGCCGGGCGATCAGCCAGCATGTCTTTCTCGTTAAGACAAAGGTCTATTGAAACCGCCACCTGATGGCCATGTGCAACGGCGGTGATAATATTCTCCGGGCCGAATGCCGCATCGCCACCAAAAAATACTTTCGGGTTAGTCGACTGAAACGTGGTTGCATCAACGACGGGTTCACCCCACTCATTAAACTCGATACCAGTGCTCTGCTCGATCCACGGAAACGAAACCTCCTGACCAATGGCAACCAGCACATCGTCGGCCTCTACAAATACCGGCTCCTCACCCGTTGAAACCAGGCGCCGCTTGCCATCTTCGTACACTGATTCGACTCGATCGAAGGTCATGCCAACGAGACGGCCATTGTCACAAACGTAAGTCAACGGTGTATGGTTTGGCAGAAAAGGTATGCCCTCGCGCAGCGCATCGTCTTTTTCCCACGGAGATGCTTTCATCGCATCAAACGTACTGCGCACCGTGATGGTGACTTGCTCGCCCCCCATTCTACGAGCGGTACGACAGCAATCCATCGCCGTGTTGCCTCCACCCAGTACGACCACTTTTTTACCAACCTGCTCGGTGTGCTCAAAGGCCACACTTTTAAGCCAGTCAATACCTATATGCACATTGGCGTCGGCTTCTTCCCTGCCGGGCAGGTCCAGATCTCTGCCACGTGGCGCACCGGTTCCGACAAAAATTGCATCGTAGTCCTGCGCCAGCAACGCTTCCAGACTGTCGACGCGTTGATTGAAGATCTGGTTGACGCCCAGATCCAGTACTCTGTCGACTTCTTCGTCGAGTACTTCTACAGGCAATCTGAACGACGGTATCTGGCTTCGCATAAACCCCCCACCCCTGGGGTTTTCGTCGTATAAATCGATGATGTAACCCAGAGGCAGAAGGTCGCGCGCTACGGTCAGCGACGCAGGTCCCGCGCCGACCAGCGCGATTTTTTTGCCGTTTTTTTCAACCGGCACCTGCGGCAGCCAGTTGGAAATGTCACCCTTGTTATCTGCCGCCACTCGTTTCAAACGACAAATTGCCACAGGTTCTTCAGGCTTGCCATCTGCTGACGTTTCAGAAACCAGTCGCCCTCGCCTGCAGGCCGGCTCGCAAGGTCGATCGCAGGTGCGGCCCAATACCCCGGGAAACACATTGGACTCCCAGTTAATCACGTAGGCTTCAGTGTACTGCCGACGCGCTATCAGACGAATATATTCGGGCACAGGCGTGTGCGCCGGACAGGCATACTGACAATCCACCACTTTGTGAAAGTACTCGGGATCTTTTATATCGGTTGGCAACATGGCCACTGCTTCCTCCGTAGGCGAATTGCAGCTGAGTGAAAATTGTAACAGCCTTTACCCGCCCTACTCACCTGTATCAACAATGAATCCGGATTTCTGGCTCAGATGACATATTGACGGGGATCCGGAGCAGAACAACTCACCGGGTTACTACCCTATATAGCGCATTCGGCACTGGATCAGATCCAATCCGCAAAATCCGAAACAAAATTGCAGCCAGCAGCATGGTTGAGGGCATCACAGCGGCAGAATGTTGAAGAATAAAGATCTATTAGAAGCCCTGTTGTCAGATCAATAGAACCGGGAAAAGCAGGTCAGGCAGTGCGCTGGCAATCAAAGGTGCCAGAAGCCAACTGTGCCTTTGAGCAGGCAGCCCGACGAGAATTAGAAAGATAAACACACCAAACCATTTTTAAAACTGCCGGATTTGGCGCGGTTCCCGTCGCTCACCAGCACCCTATGTCCGCTTACCGAATGACTTTTTGCTTCGTTTTTGGTCATTTCAAAAACGAACGCCTCCGGCAGGGAGGTGCCACTTGCACCTTCTGTTAACGTATTGTGCCGTAGATCTTTTCAGGCAACCACAGCACCAGCTCAGGAAACAGTAACACTACCCCTATCACCAGCAACTGAATCAACAGTATTGGCCAGACACCACGGTAAATATCTGACAGACTGATACCGGGCGGTGCGGAGCCTTTTAGAAAGAACAGCGCAAATCCGAATGGCGGCGTTATAAACGAAGTTTGTAGCACCAGTGCTACTGTGGCGGCAATCCACAACAGGGTCGTCTTGCCAGTGACAACGTGATCAGTGAATTCCAGAGCACCCAGTGTCGGCATCATCAACGGCAGCGTGATGACCGTAATTTCTATCCAGTCGATAAAAAAGCCCAGCACAAATATGATGCCTACGATTAGCAGTAACAGTGTCCACGGACCTGCGCTGATTGCATTCAACGCATCGGCGATGGATGTATCACCGCCAAAATAGCGAAACGGATAAGCAAAAACCGCAGCAGCCATGATGATAAAAAAGACCATCGCCGAGAGCCGAGCGGTGGTGGTAAACAAATCCACCAGTAGCTGTCTGCTTAACTGACCATTGAGCACGACCAGTAGCAACCCGCCCGCAGCACCTATAGCGCCGGATTGCGACGGTGTTGCCCAACCCGCGATGATAGTACCCAGCACCAGCGCTATTAATCCGATTGGCAACAGCAGACCACGAATGATCAATAACAGCCACTGCAGGAAAGTTGTCGGAGCAGATGCCAAGTCTGCCGGTACAGTGGTATGTCGGGTACCGCACCACATAAAGTACACGGCATATAGAATGATCAGTAAAGCACCGGGTAAAACAGTTGACATAAACATACTGCCCAGGGGAACCTTAAATTCACCAGCCAGAAAAAACAGCATAACCGCTGGTGGCAATATGATGCCAACCGTACCGGCCGCGGCGACCGCACCGGATGCCGCGGGCGCAGGATAGCCACGCTGTAAAAGCGTCGGCAGCGCTATCAGTGACAGAGTAACTACCGAGGCACCAACGATGCCGGCTGCCGGCGCCAGCACCACACCAATGATAAGAACAGCGAGCGCCAGCCCTCCGGGCGCCCTGTTTAGCATAAGGCTTAAGCAAGTCAACATATCGCGGGCGATACCCGCCTTCTCTAACGCCACGCCCATAAACAACAGCATGACAACGGCAGGATAAAACAGGCTTCCGCTCATTGACGTAATCAGTTTCGGCGTTACGTTAAACAGCCCGGCCACAGGCATTTCACCAAGTGCTATACCAAAACCACAAAAGGTAATACCAAGACCAAACAACACTACAGCGACAGGAATGCCAGTAAACAGTAACAATACCAATGAGCCAAGCATTAAAAAAGGCAGCGCATCAATCATCGGCCAAATGCCCGCTACCGGTTACCGCGGTATCTGCTGTTGATGCTGCTGTTAGTGTCGATGCAGGCTGGTTGTCGCTAAATTCCAGAACCACACGTGCAATCATGGCAGCGGTAAACAAAGTGATACCAAAGGGCACTGATGCAATCAACAGCCACCTCAGTGGCGCGCCCATGGCGGCCGCCGAGCGTTCACCGTGTTGGTAGGCCGACACCACCAGATCGTAGCCATACCAGATAACAATCAACGTAAACGGTATTGCGAATAACAGGGTCGCCAGGCACTCTATCCACCAGCGGACACGCCCCGAAAAGCGAGACCTGAAAATATCCACCCTTACGTGTGTATTGCCTACATAGCCTGTTGCCAGCGATAAAAATATAAAAAGCAGGAAAAACTCACTTTCCATCGCATTGAAGAACGATGTCGTGACGGAATCAAACAGGTTTCGACTGATGATCTCCCAACAGCGCCCGAGAATCAGCAAAGGCAGAAACACGCAGGCGGCTACCAATCCAGTACGACGCGCCAGAGTCTCCACCGATTGCGCCAGCCGTTTAATGGCTGGCACCAAACGGATAGTTGACCGAACCCAATCGTTTGCTAAGTGGACTGTGATCAGGTTTATGACAATGATGCCAACCGCGAGGAATCATCTGCTCCCGCTCCATTAAGGTTTTTTAAAAGAGAAAAGATTCACGATACACGCATCGAAAAACAAGCACCGTATTAATCACCGGCGGTGTTATGGGCAACCATTACCTTTTGCCAGATCTTTCGTGACAGTTGCGTTGTAAGGTTTTCTATATCGTTCGCAGCAGACAACGTTACCTCGTCGTCAAAACGCTGTATATACAACGCGGCAAGCTTGCCCGTCAGCGACAGTAACTCGGAACAATAATCGAGGTAGCGCACCAACTCCGCGGTGCTTAACAAACGACTGGGTGACGACGCGGTAGACACGTAAGTCTCATCATAAGCGACCGGGTCTTTGGTCAGCTGATGCATGTCGATCACATGCGCTATAGCACGCAACTGGTGTATTGCCTTAAGCGCCCTCTGTCTTTTAATGCGCCGCTCAAAGCCAACGAGAAAAAACACCACAACGCCGATCAATATGATTTCATTGGCACCAGATTCCAGCAGAGGTACCAGTTCACTCGGGTTCAGCGTGTTTTTACTAAGCAATTCTTTTAACAGCAGCCAGATGCCGGCGCAGAACAACACCCCGATAATAAAGAGCAATGCACCGATCAGGCAACGCAGGTAGTAGATAGGCTGGTGTATTGCGTCTGATTCGCGCTCAACATGGTTGGCCACATTCAGCAAGGTCAGTGAGACACCATGCAAACCAGACGCCGGAAACCGCTCCTCGATGCGCCTGCACAGGCGTTCCACAGTCGCGACGATTCTCGTCGAGTCGAGCGTGGTGTTAGCCTTCATTGGCAAAAATGAAACCACAGCAGCGGTGTAAAGTTGCGATAGAAAAGCCCGCTGCAAGTACCGCACAGCAGCTTTGTACCGAAAACCAAACCGTATGCATTTGAAATCTGGTTGCGATCACTCGGGCTACCGAAATACAAAGTAAGGAGCTGCGAGCATATCACTTCAGCCCGGCAATTTACTGACATCATCGCAACGTTACGTTAACCGGCAGCGTAGATCCTGCACCTTTTTAACGAGCAGTTAAATAGACCAATGGCTTAAACGACAACAGGTAGCAGCGCGGCAGAAGTCTGCGTAGCGAGAGAGTGCCAAGACGAATGCCTGCCTCTTATAATCAAGAGCAATTAATTGAGGCGCATAGTCATTCTGTTGCCCTGAAAATGATAGACAAAATGTACCGGCGGGCCGCGTTCAAAAGTGAGAGGCCCGATAGGAACAACAATCATCTCAAAATGCCGCAGCCTCCAGGGCTGATTGGCCACAAACAGGCTTTTGACTGATTTTCGCGTGTCGAAAAGTAAGTCCGCCTGAAGGACATGTCCTTTTTGCTTAGTTTTGGTCTTTTCAAAAATGAAGGCCCCCGGCAGGGATGTCACATCTAACCACTCATCAACGCTCTACGATTGGCGGAAAACTCTGCGGCGCAATCCTGCGAGTGCTGGCAACATAAGCAACAATGAAATTGAACCGGAACCGCCACTGCCTGACGATGCAACAGTGCCAATCTCCCCCCGAACATCAGACGATGCCACAGTGATGTTATCAAAAGCGGCGTAACCCCCTTCAATCAGATCAATCACTAACGCTACGTTGCCATCAGCG
>CALGNZ010000115.1 GCA_937957915.1 uncultured Granulosicoccaceae bacterium
GTTCTGCTCCAGCAAACTGGCGTAGGCTGCGTGAAAGGGTTGAAACGCTTTTAACTCGGGTTCCAGCGCCTCTATCTTCCTCAAGGCCAGGTCAGTTTCACCAAGCTCGGCCATAACAACCGCCCAGTTAAGCGCCACAACCGGTGTAGGCTCGTGCGCCCACAGCGACCCGAATAGCAGCGAAATTTGAGGCCAGTCTGGTTTGGGCTTTGCCATATGACAATCTGCGATCGCCGCCTTGATCTGGAACGGTCCGGGTCGACCACGCATCATGGCGTGCGATAACAGCTCTTGTCCTTCGCGTGCGATTCGCATGTCCCAAAGTTGTCGGTCTTGCTCTGCGGGTGGCACGCTTGCACCGTCGAGTCCGATCCGCGCTTGCTTGCGAGCTTCAGTCAATAGTACAAGCGCCAGCGCACCTTCGATCTCAGGGTCGTCTGGACGAAGCCTGTCAAGCAATCGCAACAAGAATATCGCCTCGGCGCAAAGATCCCTGTCGGTTTCATCTTCCTGTACATAGCCGGTGGTGAAGATCAGATAGATCGCAGACAGAACCGCATCCAGCCGCGCTGGCCAAACCTCCTGATCGGGGATTTCGAATTCGACGGCGGTCTCTTTCAGTTGCGCCTTTGCCCGTGAAATCCGCTGACCCATGGTGATGTCTTTGTCCAGAAAGGCAGCGGCAATCTCACGGGTTGTCAGTTGGCAAACAGTCCGCAAAGTGAGCGCGACCTGCGATTTTTCATCCAGCACCGGATGGCAGCATGCAAAAATAAGCCGTAGCCGATCATCGGGGATCGGCTCTTCGTCTATGGTGTCGAGTGTTTCGTGCAGTATCATAAACTGCTCCACCTTGTTGGCATCGCGTTGGGCAGCGCGTGCTTTGTCTATACCTTTGTTCAAGCCGACCTTCATCAGCCAGCCAATGGGAGAATTGGGAAGACCGGATCGCCCCCAGTGGGACATGGCTGCGATCAGGGCCTCTTGCAGTGCATCTTCTGCCATTTGCAAATCACCCAGGCGGGACACAAGTCCGGCAATGAGACGCCCCCGATCACGACGCAGTACTTCTTCTATCGCCCTGTTGATCGCAATCGGGGTGGTCGTCTTTGACATGAGTTAACCTGCGGGGTTGTAGTCCATCAAGGCACGGACCTCAATGGTTCCGAAGGTGGCCGACGGGATGAGTTCCGCGTACGTGATAGCTGAGTCCAGATCCTCAACGTCAATGATGTAATACCCACCCAGATATTCACGCGTTTCTGCGAAAGGGCCGTCCATCGTTTCGGTTTTGCCATTTTTAATGCGAACCGAGGTGGCGGTTTCCGGCTGGTTCAGGCTTTCACCATCCACCAGCACGCCGTCGGCCTTCATCTTTTCGTTTGCAGCGAAAAAACCGCCCATCATTTGTTCGAATTCAGGAGTCCCAAATTGTGGCTGCTGTTCTGGATTGTTGTAGATCAAAAGCATGTATTTCATCGGTTGTTTCCTTTTGTTTGCGGGTTACGTATGTGTCTTTTGAAATATCAAAGGCCTAAACTATTCACGCCAAGGCACACCATCAGGTTCAGTGTTGCGAGCATATTCGATCCATTGCCAATATAGCGCAGCACGTGTGACGCGTTGTCTTTCTTCAATCCGAAAGGATGCGCAATGCGACCGACCAGCAGCAATGCACCGCCGATGTGTAGATACAGACCTGGAGCGCCCATGCCTTCAGCAAGGATCATTAGTATCAGCAGGAAGCTTGACCACTCGGCGCAATTGCCATGCTGGCGAATGCGCAGAAGAAGGTCCGGGTCGCCGCCGTCGCCGATGGACTGGCCCATCCCGCCCCGTTTAGCGGTAACCCGCATCCAGAGAATCATGTAGATCACGGCAACGGCGAGTGCATAGAGAGGTGTGACGGTAAAGATCATTGTTTTTATCCTTTTAGGTTGTTTGCACCTCTAGGACGTAACTCGTTTTCGTTTTTCGACAGCTTTTTGAAATTTTTTTTGAATATTTTTAGAAAACAACTAAGTTGTTGATTTACTGTATTGTTTTGTGGTTTGGAATTGACCGTGTTTCACCTGACGGCAAAGTCTCTGCATCCGGGTGCCAGCGAACCCGGGGCATCTGCGCTCACGCTGTTCTCGCTACCGCCAACTCTATTTGACGAAACACGCCACTGATAGCTAACTGAAACTGCCACGGAAGGGGGTAGGGTGCGATGCCGCAGCCACCTTGAGCCGCAAGTATCAACTTCCCGTCTTCGGTGAGGGTTCTTCTATTTATTGAACAAGGCTATTTTCAATGGGTGTCCTTGTACTGCCACTACAAATCATCGACGACAGTAGGGGCCATAAGCCGACAGGCGCATGTACCATCAAATACTGGTCTGCGTTTTTATCCCCGCCGTGCAATCCCGTAAAGCTGCGACCAGTCCTCTACTGGTAACCTGAAAACAACTCATCGTTGGGTGTTCTTGTACTGCCATATTTCACACCCGGCATTCAACCATCGTGGCAGTTCGTGGAACGGGGTTCTCCTCCCACGAACAGCTTTGCTGGAGTCGGTGGGAGGATCAAAGGTCCGCGCAAGTACCATCAATTGCGTGTTGGTGCCTGTGCCGTATTCCACTACAAATCATCGACGACAGTAGGGGCCATAAGCCGACAGGCGCATGTACCATCAAATACTGGTAACCTGAAAATACGTTGGCCTCTCAACCATGCTTCCAATATTTAACAAACGCAGAATCTGACCGTTAATTAGCACGGTGATAGACTGTCGCCATGATGCCTGCAATTAATCGCGAAAACTGGAGTCGGATAGAACGGCAAGTGAGAATAGTCTCCGGTCTGACCATCGCTTGCTACCTGATTCCCCACCTGACTAACCATGCGCTCGGCCTCATATCAATCGAGGCCATGGAAGCATTGCGTAAGGTGCTGGCGACGTTCTGGCAATGGACGCCCATCTGGTGGGTATTGCCTACTGCGCTTCTTTCTCATCTGGTATTTTCGTTAATCGCCATTCTCAGGCGAGCAACACTGCGCATGCCCTTTTCCGAGATATTGCAGCTATTGTTGGGCCTTGCGGTTCCGCTAATACTGTTGGGGCATATCGTCGGCACCCGTGTCACCACCACGATGACCGGTATGGTGACAGACTATCACTACGTTCTCGGCACAATCGGGTCGAGCAGCGTTCGCATAGTGACGCAAAGCCTGTTGGTTGTGTTCGTCTGGGTGCACTTGTGCATAGGATTGCACATGTGGCTGCGCCAGTGGCGTTGGTATCATCGCGTTAAGCCCTTGCTCTATGCGTTGGCTGTTCTATTACCGGTATTATCGCTTCTCGGTTTCTGGCGTGGACTGATGGAAGTGCTGCTTGCAATGGGTGACCCGGTTATCCGCGCCGACATCTTTAGCGGATGGTTTGCACTGGGTAGTGATACGCGGGCGATTCTTCATTCACTCGAGTACATTCTGCTAGCCATTTTTATTTTCTCGGTTGTCGGATCACTACTGTTGCGATCGGCAGTACTGTGGCGCAATCGCACCCGTGCCTCCGCCGTCATCCGCCACAGTAGCGGGCAATCCATACCGATTAGCCCCGGCCAGTCTATGCTCGAGGCAATTCGTATTGCAGGCGTAGAACACGCTTGTATCTGTGGCGGGAATGCACGGTGTACAACCTGCCGCGTCGAAATCAGCAACGGCGCTGAGCAACTGCCCAAGCCCACCACGATGGAAGCTGCCGCTCTTGAGCGTATAGGTGCAGCACCAGGTATACGACTGGCGTGCCAGTGCTACCCCACAAGCGATGTTGCTATTACACCGCTGGTGGACCCGCAGGCCATGCGCACCGGCAACAGATCACAACGTGGTGGAGTAGCCGGCAGCGAACGCAACGTCGTAGCGCTGTTTGTTGATCTGAGAGAGTCAACCAGGCTCGCCGAAGACAAGCTGCCTTACGACGTGGTTTTTATTTTGAACCGGTTTTTCGCAGAGATGTCTGAGGCGCTTGACGATACCGGTGGGCTATACGCCCAGTTTACCGGCGACGGATTACTCGCACTGTACGGCCTGGATACAGCGCTGGAAGAAGCCGCAAGCGCCGCAATCGATGGTGCGCATAACATGATTGCGCGGGTCGAAAAAATGAATACCGAACTCGCCAGTGAGATCTCACACCCGCTAAGAATTGGCATAGGCATTCACGCCGGCGAGGCGATTGTTGGTGACATGGGGCCACCGGCCACACCCATCAGGTCTGCTATTGGCGATAACATCAACATCGCCGCCCGCTTAGAATCCCTCACCAAAAAGTTCAACAGTCAGCTTGTAGTCTCACAAAAAACTGTCGAGCTGGCTGGTGCCGATTTCAG
>CALGNZ010000116.1 GCA_937957915.1 uncultured Granulosicoccaceae bacterium
GTTGAAAACACGTGCCTCAATTGCCTTCAGATGTCTTAAAAGCCAAGCGAGTAGTCTACAGTATTGCTGCAGTAAAATGACACTTATTTCGCCTTAAAACCCTTATTTTGTGTTGTTACATACCGTATCGATTTCTTAACATTTTTTACGTCATCTTTGCGGCAATTTCAAAGTGAGCTGTCAGTGTAAATGGTTGGGCACTGTTGGTAAAAGCGGGAACCTCTTTTTGCCTCGAGGTGCAACAGCTTTTCGCTGCGTCTGCGGCTGAAAATCTAAAGAACAACTCGGGTGTTTTGCGAAAGACGTTTTCCACCCGTGAGGATCGCCACGCGCCCGAATATACGAATCACTGCCGCCGAATGCAAAAGCCTCAGTCACCTTTGCAGGTGCACAACCATTCCTCAATCTCAACATTGTGCTCACCAGCCGTCGGTGCTTTAGACGACGGTGCGTAAGCCTGCGCCCCGCCGATCCGAAAAGGCAGTGTCGGCACGTCAACACCATCAGCCGTGGTTTGAACATAACCACGTGTTTTCACCTGCGGTGACTCGAGCGCCTCGGGCAGACTGCGCAATCGCGCTGAGGGTACACCGGCGGCCTGCAGTATGGGCTCCCACTCTTTGGCGGTCTTCGTTGCAAGTTCAAGCTCGATCTCTGCCGCCAGCTCTGAAGAGTTAGTGTTGCGCACGTCGCGCTGTGCATAACGCTCATCGGTTAGCCAGTCCTCTCGGTCGAGCGCAGCGGCTAAACTCTCAAAGTGCGATTCTTCATTGACCCCCAGCGACAGCACGCCCTCGCTGCAAGGAAAGCTCCCCGCCCCCGGTGAACGGCTGTTGGCAAGATTGCCACGTCGTTTTGGTGCGTTGCCGGTTCTAAGATAATCAGTAACCGAAGAACTCATCAGTGACAGGCCGGTTTCCAGCATTGATACATCAATGAACGTACCCTGCCCGGTTGACGACCGCTCATACAAGGCAGCGGATATAGCAAAACCTGCAGCCAGTGCCGTGCCATAGTCGAGCACCGGTGCGCCGGTTCGGGTTGGCCCGCTGTCCTGCGTGCCTGTCGCTTCCATTAGCCCGCAAGCGGCTTGAATATTGACATCGTAAGCCGCGGTGTTTTCCTGTGGCCCAC
This sequence comes from uncultured Granulosicoccaceae bacterium, assembly GCA_937957915.1. GTDB lineage: Bacteria > Pseudomonadota > Gammaproteobacteria > Granulosicoccales > Granulosicoccaceae. Next base: position 1,135 of record CALGNZ010000116.1, read on the forward strand.
CGCGGCCATAGCCTGTCATCGCGCAGTGGATCAGGTGCGGGTGCCGAGTGGCCAGGGTTTCTTCGTCGAGCTGCAGACGGCGCATGGTGTCGGGAACGTGGTTTTCGACCAGCACATCGGCCCGCGCCAACAGTTGATGGAACTGTTCCAGGCCATCCACCGACTCCAGCTCGAGTGTAATCGAACGCTTACCAGCCCCCTGTGTCAGATAAGAGGTACTCATCCCTGCCTTTGCTGCCTGTGCATCTGTTCCGCCGCGATGCCGTATTGCGTCACCCTTTTTTTCAGATTCGACCTTTATAACCTCCGCGCCAAGCAGCCCCAGATAATAAGAGCAGGCTGGCCCCGCCAGTACATGAGTGAAATCTACTACCAAAAGATCCGTAAACGGATGCGTTTTCGACATATGAGCTCGGTTTCCTGTGACATTTGAAAAATACCTGTGCGCCTCACAACAATAAATGTACGTCGAATTTATATTTAGCGAAAGCACCCTGTCTGGGTTTACAATCGCCCTTCGGTAACATATAGAGGGAGCCGCCTGAGAAACAGGCTTCCGGCATACAGCACCATCCCTGCACCCTATTGGAGGAAACTATGAAGTTCGCTAAGAATATTGCTACAACCGTCGCAGCAACGGCAATGCTGATGAGCACTGCAGCTCTGGCTGATTACCCGGAGAAACCGGTCAAGATCATGGTTGGCTTTTCTGCTGGTGGCGGCACCGACACCACTGCTCGTGGTTTCGCCTCTTATATGCACGAGGCGCCCAGCATGAACGGATTGCCCGCTTATATCGTGAACCTGCCAGGTGCTTCCGGGCAAAAAGCGGCCAAGGCCGTTCTTGATGAAGACGCCGATGGCTACACACTTTATATGATTAATATCGGCACGTTTATCGCCGGTGAACTGGCCAAAGGCGACGACCGGCCGTATCACATCCCCGAAGACTTTGTGAACCTGGGTTGCGCATCGCAACTGGTCACTTCGTTGCAGATACATACATCAAACGCGGCAACCACCATGGAAGAATTTATCGCCAACGCCAAAGCTTCTGGCAAAGAAGTTACCTGGGGTACATCAGGGGCTGCAACCATGCACGCCACAATCGGCCACATCTTCTTCGACACCCATGGTATCGCACACAAAAAAGTACCATTCAAAGGTGGTTCAAAAGCGCGCGCTGCACTGGTATCGCAATCTGTTGAAGCCGTATTCGGCGGCGTAAACACCGTTGTCGGCTTTGAGAACGATATACGTGCGTTAGCCTCTGCCGGCGCCGAGCGTGACCCGATGGCACCTGATCTGGCGACGTTTAAAGAGCAAGGCACCGACGGCATAGACTTCACTGGTTTGATGTGCCTTTTCGGCGCAGCAGGTGTTCCTGACGAAGTGAAAGAAGATGTTGGCGCTGCTATCGCGCACATCGCAGACCTTAAAGGCTATCAAAAATACATGTCGAAAAACGACCTGGCCTCTTTCTACACTGACTCTGCCGCCGCAACAGCCGCGCAGGACACAATGTTTAAAGTCATGGGCCCTGTGGTCAAAGAGATTATCGCCAACCAGTAGGTTTGCCGTAACTTCGTAAAGCTACGCCAGAGGCAAGCCCAGCCGGGCTTGCCTCTTTTTGTTTTCGGCATCAGAACGATTGCCGGTATGGTTCGATCTCGCAAGTTCGATCGACCACAGGAAAAGCCACAATCGACTTCAGGAAAACGTACATGGGCAGCCAGGAATACAAAATAAAAGTGGAATATGGCGTCGCTGCCGTTGTGCTTTTGGTTGGTCTGTTTTTTATCTATCAGGCATTCACTATTGAAACGTCACGCGAGTCAGTAGGGCCTCGCACACTGCCAATGATGCTCGCAATATCACTGGTGATCGGTGGCCTGTGGCTGGGGTTGCGGGCGTTTCTTGGCAAGACGGGCGATCTGAAAGCGGGTTACGGTTTTCTAGAAAGCGATGTTAAGCGTATCTTTTTAATAGTAGCCTGCGGCGTTTTGTTTGTAACAACATTCTGGGCGTTCGGTTACTTCCTCGCCGTTGTCGTCACTTTGATTGCGATGCTCCTGACATTCGGGGTTCGCAACTGGATAGCAATGATACTTGGCGCGGTCATACTGGCCCTTATCTTTCAGTGGGTCTTTATGGGCGTTATGCTTTTGAATGACCCCAAAGGCGCGATTGTCGACATGCGCCCCTACACCAACTGGATCACGGGAGCGAAGTAGTTGCAGAACCAATGTGCCGGCGTAGAAGAATTCTTTGAGTCGCTGGGTTTTTTATCGATCTTCTTCGATATCTCCTGCGGCTTTGTCATCCTGTTTAATGATCCCTACGCGCTTATGTTCGTGGTGCTTGCAGCGTTTGTCGGCATTGTATTTGGTGCATTGCCCGGGCTAACTGCGGCGGCAGCCATAGCGATGATGCTGCCAATACTCATTGCCTATAACGATGAGATCGGCGGGCTTGCGGGCCTCGCTTTTCTGTATGTGATCGGCAAGTCAGGCCGCTACGGCGGGTCCATCGCCGCCATCCTGTTTAATACTCCCGGCACTGCGGCCTCTGCTGCAACTATGCAGGACGGCTATCCGATGACGCAAAATGGACAAGCCGGCAAAGCATTGAAAACAGCCACTGTCGCCTCGGCTTACGGCGATTACTTTGGCGAAATCGTGCTGATTTTTGGCGCGGTTTCTATCGCCACGTTCACGCGTCAATTTGGACCGCCGGAAAATTTTGCCATCTACCTGATGGCATTTGTGGTGATCGGCTCTGTGGTTAGCGACAGCATCATCAAGGGGATTATTTCCACCTTGTTTGGTGCCGTGATCGGCCTGATCGGTGAAGATATCATCACGGGTCAATTCAAAATGACAATGGGTATCGACGAGCTGGAATCAGGCATGGCGCTGGTGCCACTACTGATTGGCGTCTTCGTTATTTCAGAGGTGATTATTCAGGCTGAAAAAGCTGCCAAGGTCAAAATGACTGATCTGGCACCGGACAAAGTGGACGACCCGTCTGCCCATTATTTTACCTGGGCCGAATTCAAACGGTGTTTTCCATTGATGTTCCGCTCATCTATTTACGGTTCCCTGATCGGAATGATGCCGGGTCTCGGATCATCAGTTGCATGTTTTGTCGCCTACGGTGAAGAGAAGCGGCGCGCTAAAAATAAAGAAGAATGGGGCACCGGTATTGTCGAAGGTATCGCCGCGCCGGAGTCAGCCAACAACGCAGTATCCGGGCCTTCAATGATACCGTTGCTCACGCTAGGCATTCCCGGTTCAACCATAGCAGCGGTGTTGATCGGTATGTTTCTGGTCAACGGATTGCAACCCGGGCCCGGCATCTTTGCCACTGAACCACCTCTGTTTATGGGTGGCCAGCTCATCAGTCCTCGTGAATTCATATTTGGTATTTTTGCGGCCGGCCTGATTGGCATTGCCTGTTACGCGCTAATCGGCTATTTCGCAGCGCCTTTAATCGGGCGCATGATTGCTATCCTGCCGACACAGTATCTCTACCCGTTCATCTTCATGACGGCACTGGCGGCAAGCTATTCCTCGCGTGCTTCCATATGGGATGTGGGCTTTGCATTATTGTTCGGCGTCATCGGGTATGCGATGCGGCGTACCAATTTCTCCGCCGCGGCCTTTATTATCGCCTTCGTGCTGACATCAAGTATGGAAGAAGCCTTTAGACAGTCCATGATCATCTCGGACAACGGCTTTTTTGTGTTCACAACCTTCGAGTATCAGGGCAAGTTTTCATACGCGCCCATATTTCTATTAATCGGCGCAGCGGTGATCATCTTTCGCAGCTGGTCGAGCTATCGTGCTCGTAAAGCGCCGGAACACTAACCCCGTTCCATGGCAGGTTTTGACATCCGCTTACTGCCAATTTTTGCCTTCGGCTTAATTGGTGGTTTCGGCGCGTGGTTAATCGGCGTACCCATGCCGTTTCTGCTGGGCGGTGTTTTTGGTGCGGCCTGTTTTGTCCTTTGCTACGAGCGCAATGGCAGGCAACTGCCGAAGCTCTCTCGATGGATAAGACTGGTATTCATGTCAATCATCGGGGCGATGATTGGCTCGCGCTTTTCACCGGAACTATTAACCCTGTTACCTCAGTTCTGGATCTCCGGACTCGCACTTATTCCCTTTATTCTGCTGGCACACGCCGGCAGCTATACCATTATGCGCAGGCTTGGCGGTTATGAAAAACTCGACGCCTATTTCGCCGCATTGCCCGGGGGTATTATTGACTCCACAGCGCTGGCGGAACAGGCCGGGGCCGATCTTCGCATCGTCACCGCACAGCATTTCATCCGCATCATCATGGTGGTATCAACAGTTCCTTTGCTTTTCCTTTTTATACAGGGCGACGCGGTAGGATCACTGGGCGGACAATCCATGGCCACCAGCCATTACGACGCGATCGACGTGCTGCTACTGCTATCGATTGCGCTGGTGGGTTTGTTCATAGGCACACTGACCAATTTGCCCGTGTCGCATATGCTCGGCCCCCTGCTGCTTTCGCTTGCACTGTCGGTTGGCGGTGTTGTGGAGATCGATGTACCACCGTGGCTCGGGCATGTCGCTCAGTACATGGTGGGCACTGCTCTTGGCGCCCAGTTCTCCGGCGTGTCACGGCAGCTTCTTGTACGCGGATTCGGCATGGGTTTGTTATCTGGTACCTACATGCTTTGCCTGGCGGCCACCTTTGCAATCATTCTTGTGCAATTTGTACCTGCAGATTTTGGCGCCATGTTTATCAGCTTTGCGGCCGGTGGCCTGGCCGAAATGAGCCTTATTGCACTGTCGCTCAACTTTAACCCGGTGGTCGTCGCACTGCATCACCTGGTTCGAATTCTATTAACCGTGTGGTTCGGGAAAGTCTTGCTGCGCCGTGTGTTTAACTTGTCACCACGACGCTAAAACTATTTACTTAAACAAATCAATTCGTCGATGACGGATCGACAGGGACACTACCAATGACAACAAACCTGGCGCTGCCAACAGATAAAATTCTTGCTCGGGTCGATGGTGCGGTCGGCCATTTAGTTTTCAATAATCCCGAACGCTACAACGCTGTTTCACTGGAGATGTGGGAAGCCGTGGAGCAGGCTTTAACCACGTTTGCAGCAGACGATACGGTACGTGTTGTAATTTTGTCTGGTGCCGGTGGCAAAGCTTTTGTCTCGGGTGCGGATATCTCAAAGTTTGAAAAAGAGCGCGGTTCAAAAGAGGCGACCGAGCACTACAACGCCAAACTCAAAGTGATTTATGATTTGATCGAAAACTACCCCAAACCCACCATTGCCATGATTGATGGTCATTGCCTGGGCGGAGGTTTGAATCTGGCCGTGTGCACTGACTTTCGCATTGCATCCGGTAAATCACGCTTTGCAATGCCCGCAGCCAAACTGGCGCTCGGCTATCCCTTCGATGCTATCCGCCGACTAATCAATGCAGTCGGTGCAGCAACAGCGAAACAATTAATATTTACCGCTAATCCAATCGATGCAGAGGCGGCGCTGAAAATAGGTCTGGTACAGGAAGTCGTGGCAGCAGAAGCGCTCAGTGAACGAGTCACAGAGCTCGCCGGCAATATTGCAGACAACGCACCACTGACCATACAGGCGATGAAGTACATCGCCACTCAGGTGATGCAGACTGACCCAGCCGCACGCGACTACGCCCGCTGCGACAACATGGTGGCCGCCTGTTTCGCATCAGAAGACTATGTGGAAGGACGCAAGGCTTTTATGGAAAAACGCAAACCGCAATTTAAAGGAAAATAGACACAACCGAGTGAC
>CALGNZ010000117.1 GCA_937957915.1 uncultured Granulosicoccaceae bacterium
AAATTTCAGATTGAGCCCCTGAACTTCGTGCTTAACCGCACGGCCATACAAATCAGCTGGCCTTGCCGGACAGGGCAGGTACGGGGTTTCTATCCATCCGTTGCGACTGGTGATCATGCCTGATAACAAAATCTGCATGCCGGGTTGACGCCAGTCTGCAATTACCTCCAGTAAAGTTTGTTCAAAGCTTTGCGGACTATCATTTAGCCGGGTTATCCCCAGATCACTTTGTTTTTGATCGAGCAACGCCGCAGAGCTATCAAATAAATAAGCACGTAAGGACGATGACCCCCAGTCAATGCCAATGGCATTCATTGCCGGACTCGATGCTGTTCAATGGTATCCATCCTGGCCTCAATGCCCAGGCCAGGACCATTTGGCACATGGACCATACCGCTTTGCATGATCACGGGTTCGGTAACCAGGTCTTGTCTGAACGGATGCGACGACAAGTCATACTCAAGTATGGGCTCAGCGGCAAAGAGTGAATGATGGGTAACCGGCAACCATGCTAACAACTGCAACGATGCCGCCTGCGCGATGGCACTGCCCCATACATGCGGATTCACCATGACACCATTTGCCTGAGCCAGAATAGCGATATCCCTTGCCGCACTGATTCCACCACAAGAGCCGATATCCGGCTGTGCTATATCAACAGCGTTGCGTTGAAACAAGGTATTAAAACCATAACAGGTGTGTTCGTTTTCGCCACCTGCTATCGGGACGCTCAGCGCCTGCCTTAGCTCTGCATAGCCATCAAGGTCTTCAGGCACTACCGGCTCCTCGTACCAGCGCAGGTTGTACTCCTCTAACATTTCACCCAGGTATCGTGCATCGCGTCGACCATAGGCATGATTGGTATCGACCATCAATTCAATATCCGGATCAGCCAATGCCTCACCAATGGATTGCATCACTTCGATGTCATCGCGCAGTCCAAAGCCGAGCTTGATTTTCATCGCCTTGAAGCCGGCATCTGCATGTTGCACGGCCTCGTCGGCCAAACGCGCTGATTCATTTTGCCCGCTCACTCTGTAGAATCCCGTGGCATACGGCTGAATAGTTGTGCGACAGGCACCACCCAATAACTGATAGACGGGTTGCTGATAAAAATGACCGGCAACGTCCCAGAGCGCAGTATCGACCGCGCTTATTGCTGCGACCACTGACCCTTTTCTGCCGAAGTCGCGAGTGCTTGAGTACATCTTGTGCCACAGCACGGCAATATCAAGCGCACTTTCACCCAATAGCAAAGGCTTTAATGCATGCTCAATGGCGGCCGCGGCTATTTCCGGAGGCTCCAGACCCTGCGCAAAAGCCTCCCCCCAACCTTGCAAACCGTTTTCCGTAGTAACCCTTACCAACGTCGCCGAGCGCTGCGTAACCCACCCTTGAGAAAACGCAAACGGGGTATCAAGTGCCGTCTTTAATACAAAGACTTCAATGTCGGTAATTTTCATAACACCACGCTGGTCATCGCTCAGATTTAAAGACAGAAATAACAGCACACAGCCCGCTGCCGCCACACAGCTCCATTGAACGTGCTATCTATACAGGCAGTGCTATACTTCAGACAGCTTTGCTATTGCAATAGTCAGGCGTACGGGCGTAGCGTACCGTCGATAAGACACAAAGCACCGTCAAACCCGGGCTAACGAGCCAACAGTTGCATAATTGGTTTGTCATTACGACTGCGCGCAATATCAACAGCGGTTCGACCCGTGTTATCACGTGTCTCTTGATCAACACCGCTGTCAAGTAACAATCTGACGGTGCTGACATCACCCTTTTCAACCGCAACATGCAACGCGGTGGCACCGTTTTCGTTAACGCTGTTTAGTTCCGGGTACTCCCTCTCCAACAAATAACGGACGACAGAGCTATGCCGATTGTCTATGGCTCGCATCAATGGTGACCATTGATACGCATCGGCGCGCCAGGCGTCGGCCTGCCCCTCTTCCACTAACTGCCTGACCACATCATCAAAGCCCTTGGCCGCTGCAATCATCACTGCTGTCCAGCCATTCGTGCTTTCAGCATCAACAAACGCCTGAAAATTATCTGCATCGCGCCTCGCATCTAACAGATAGCTGATCATGGCAGTTTGTTTGCCCAACGCTGCGTACATCAGGCTTGTTCCACCGGTAAAGGAGCGATCATCGAGTGCGAGCCCTTTTTGCAGCAGCAATTCCAGTAAGTTCAAATCACCTGTTTTGGCTGCCGCCATCAATGCCGTTTTGCCCTTGTCATTCGACAATTTGACATCGACCTGATTCAATAACTGCCGAAGTGCTTGTCCATCATCACGATCTATCGCCCGCTTCCAGCGCACTTCATCACTGACAGGCCGCTCAGTCGTGGCTTCATCAGTTGCGTCGGCACGAGAGTCCGTTGTGCCACTGATCGCTGCGGGCACATGAGTTTCTGAAGCCTCTGATGCAGAGGCAGGAGTTAAAACCGGACCCAGTGCTATAAAGCTCAGAAAAGCAAACGCCATCAATTTTGATATTGACGCTGAACCAGTTGTCAGCCAACAACGTGCGACCGCACAATCATCATGCGCGCTGAGAAAACCGGTGCCAGACAAACGATCCTGCATGTCTATAACTCGTTATCTCAACGCGTACTGTGATACGACATCGGCAAAAGCTGCCTGCGCATTGTACTTTCCGGCAAGGCGGATAATTGAATCTCGTTTGAAAGCCTCTGATCGAAGCGCAAGAAACTCGTCTCGCCATTCCTGCGACAGTGCCTGCGACTGCTGATAAATTTGACGGTAATTCTGATCCGCAAAAAACCAGGTCAGTGTTTGCTGCTCGCCAAGTAAACCGAGTATCTCATAATGTGTTTCAGCACCACCCGGCGTCATCAACACCTCTCCAACCAGCGGATCAGACTGATTCGTAAATACCTGCAACCGTAACACCACAACAGAAGCATGCTCATGTTCGATGATGTCGGTTTCAATACCAACCGTAAACGGACCTGCGCCAGATTGCAGTATCTCTATATCGTTGCGCGACTCCGAGCCACCGAGCCGGAAAAAAATGCAGCTCTGCCATTGGTCAATCAACTGATGGTTTGCGGCCGCGGGCACATCACCACCATGGCCACTGTCACTGTCATCCAGTTGCACGGGCAAACAGGTGACGGTTGAGCCACCGGCGCTCATCATATCGATAACGGATTGTGGAAACTTTTTCAAAGCAGGAATCGTCAGGCCTTTAGGTAGATCATACTGCAAGGCAACGACAAAATGCAGGCTGTCGTTCCTCAGGCCCGGCAAAAAAGACAAGGAGTCTGAGCAGTAGAAGCAGGCAGAGTGAGAAGAAGCCCTTGTCGAGGGCCAGCCCTTGCAAAAGGTACACACAGGATTGGTGCGGTTCGCGTGGCTCACCAACGCCCTATGTCTGTCCGCAAAACACTTTTTGCTTCGTTTTTGGTCTTTCCAAAAATGAAGGCGCACGGCAGCGATGTTCCACCAGCACCGCTAGCTGCAAGCCACCCTCAACATGCCGCAGGCTATCCAGCAAAACTAAACCCCCACAAAAAAGGCGGGCCAGGGCCCGCCTTTAAAATCACTCACTAGTACCCAACGTCAAAACGAGCGTTGACGAATCGCTCCGTGGCCGCGCGAATAACGATTGGGACGATCTGCAACCTTGCCACGGCGACGCAGCTTGTTAAACCACAGGTTGTGATGCTGTTCAGCCCACTCGGCAGTAACATAACCGGTCGACATGCCCTGGAATGCTCCCTCGGTACCCGCTGTACCAATATAGATGTGACCGATGGCAACAGCCATCCAGATTAGTCCGGCAATCACGTGATAAACATTTGCGTCTTGCATGACATCTCTGGTCAATGCGATGGGTGCAAGGTCAGCGTATTGCGGATAGCTGGGTGCAACCAGTGCCAATCCGGTAATGACCACAGCCATACCGAATGTGCAGATAATCCAGAACCAGACCTTTTCACCAAAATTCATACGACCGGCACTGGGGTGCTTCTTGCCAATCAAACCACCACCGGCTTTGATCCAGCTCCAGTCACCACGACCAGGAAAGTTGTACCAGATCCACATAACGATCATCAACACAATGCCTACACTCAGCACGGGCCCCATAACGTTGTGAGATTGAATAGCTAGTTGCGACCATGAAGCGAATGCAGCTTTACCGCCCTCCATTTGACTGAGAACAGGAAGAATAACCGTCCGACCCAGCAGCATGCTCAATCCGGTTATAGATAAAATAATAAAAGAGATTGCGGTAGTCCAGTGTACCAGCCGCTCGAACCATGACCAGCGTTTAACCAGTACACCTGATGGTTTTCTATCAAGTCGGTTTTTACCGTGCAGCAGATGGTAAAGCGTCACCAGCGCCAGCATGCCCAATACTATCCAGGGCAAATTCTTAACAATAGGACCTTGTCTGAAGTTGGTCCATTCGGTGCCACCCTGCTGTATTAACACACCGGTTTCAGGACCTTTTATTGAACTATAACCATCGACTCCACCTTTTACGGCCCGCCAGTAGTTCGCTCGAGGATTGCTCTCGGCCGGTGTTTCCTGTGCTACTGCACCGTCAATAGCATTCAGCAGGAAACCGCTGAAAGGCGCCGCAAATGAGGCGACCATAATAAAGACGAAACTCCAAACCGCTATACGTTTGCGTCGTTTGATACGCACCGGATCGTTCTTTGCTCGCATTGTTCTTCCCATCGTTGTTATTGTCGACCCTGAATTAAATCGAATCGTTCCTGCAAGGATGCAGCACGTTCAGAGGACGGAACTGACAGCAGTGGATCAGCAGCACCTTTGTATTGATAACCTTCCGCATCATAGCTGGCGCTGGTTTTTTTCCCCGCATCGCAAGCCACAGTCAGAATGAGACATGGCAGAACAATCCCGCCCAGTTTAAGCGCTTTTAGCATCGGCCCCCCGTACAACAATATGTGTTTTTAGATAATCAGCGCGAACATTTTCAACGCTGAACTTTTATAGGTACTTGATAAAAAAGGGCGGTCACCTGGACCGCCCGTCTGACCTGTTGTTTTACTTCAAGTGGAGATCTCAGCCCTTGTAAGCTGTGTCCCAACCCCAGTTCGATGGACGACCACCGCGCTTGGTAACTCGCTCGCGATAGATGTCGGCGACTTTGTCTCCGTCACCAGCGATGAGCGCCTTGGTTGAACACATCTCGGCACACAGTGGCAGCTTGCCTTCCGCAATACGATTGCGACCGTATTTTTCAAACTCGGCATCAGACATATCATCCGCCGGGCCACCGGCACAGAACGTACACTTGTCCATTTTACCGCGAGCACCGAAGGCAGATTGCTTGGGATACTGCGGTGCCCCAAAGGGGCACGCGTAGAAGCAGTAACCGCAACCGATACAAAGGTCTTTGTCGTGCAATACGATGCCATCATCGGTTGTGTAAAAACAATCGACCGGGCAGACCGCCTGACAGGGTGCGTCCGTACAGTGCATGCACGCGACGGAGATAGATTTCTCCTGACCGATCTCACCGTCACCCATGGTAACAACGCGACGTCGGTTTACACCCCACGGAACTTCGTGCTCGTTCTTGCACGCAGTCACACAGCCGTTGCACTCAATACAGCGCTCGGCATCACACAGAAATTTCATTCTAGCCATGATTGTTTCTCCTATGCCGCAAAAATTTTGCAGAGCGTGACTTTAGATTCCTGCATCTGCGTAACAGAATCGTAGCCGTAGGTAAAAGCAGTATTCGCTGCCTCACCACGAACGTACGGTGCAGTACCCTCTGGATATTTGTCGAACAGATCTTCGCCTTCAAAGTGTCCGCCAAAGTGGAATGGTGTAAATACTACACCGCGCCCGACACGCTGCGTGACCATGGCTTTAACCTTGATCTTTCCACCTTCAGGGCTTTCCAGCCAAACCATTTGCTCGTCTTCAATTTCAGCATCGTTGGCATCGGCGGGGTTGATCTCGACAAACATGTCCTGCTGGAGTTCTGCCAGCCATGGATTGGAACGAGACTCTTCACCACCCCCTTCATATTCCACCAAACGTCCACTGGTGTGTATCAGCGGGAAGTCTTTGGAATAGTCAGTGGCCTGAATACTTGCGTAGCGAACAGGCAAACGATAGTGCGACTTGCGATCTTCGTAAGTCGGGTAATCCGCAACCAGATCGTAGCGGCTGGTATATAGCGGCTCACGATGGATTGGCACCGGATCAGGGAAGGTCCAGACCACAGCTCTCGCCTTGGCGTTACCAAATGGCGCACAACCGTGAGCAATCGCGACACGCTGAATACCACCGGATTTATCGGTCTTCCAGTTCTTGCCTTCAGCGACGGCTTTCTCGTCATCGGTGAGATCATCCCACCAGCCCAGAGATTTCAATGCATCAGCACTGAATTCCGGATATCCGTCTTCGAGTTCAGATCCGACAGGATAGGAACCGTCAGCAAGCAGGCTTTCGCCCTCTCTTTCAACGCCAAAGCGAGCTCTGAAACACAGACCACCTTCCGCCACCGGCTTACTGGTGTCATACAACAGAGGTGTGCCCGGATGCTTCATTTCAGGCGTTCCCCAGCAAGGCCAGGGCATACCGTAGTATTCACCATCGAGCGGTCCGCCTTCGGCTTTCAGCGTCGTGGTGTTAAAGGTGCTGCGATATTTCTTGTGATCTTTCAGGCGCTCGGGGCTTTGACCTGTATAGCCAATGGTCCACATACCTTTGTTGAATTCACGAGTGATATCTTCAATCAATGGCTCGTCGTTATTAACCGCTACGTTCATGCAGAGCTCATCTGCAAAACCCAGTTTGCTGGCCAGCTTGTACATGATCGTGTGATCAGGCAGAGACTCGAAGAGAGGCTCGATCACCTTTTCACGCCATTGCAGTGAACGATTTGAGGCAGTAACCGAACCGTAGGTTTCAAACTGCGTTGTTGCCGGCAGAATATATACGCCGTCTTCTCTGTCAGGCAGTACCGCGGAGTGCGTTGGATACGGATCGATGATCACCATCAGGTCCAGTTTTTCCATCGCCTCTTTCATTTCCGGACCACGGGTCTGACTGTTTGGTGCATGACCCCACAGTACCATTGCCCGAATATTGTCCTTTTGCGCAATGTTGCCCTTGTCTTCAAGTACACCGTCAATCCAGCGCGAGACCGGCATGCCTTTGGTATTCATCGGGCTGACTGGCTTGCCTTTCGATTCTTCGTAGCTACCGGTGTCAAAGCGCGACTTGATCCAGTCGGTTTCTACACCCCAGACACTAGACCAGTGCTTCCACGCACCCGCTGACAAACCGTAGTAGCCAGGCAGTGAATGGGAAAGAATGCAAAAGTCAGTAGCGCCCTGAACGTTGTCGTGTCCGCGGAAAATATTGGCACCACCACCTGATACACCCATGTTGCCCAACGCCAGTTGCATGACACAGTAGGCCCGAGTGTTGTTATTACCAATGGTGTGCTGTGTTCCACCCATGCACCAGACAAAGGTACCTGGCTTGTTGTTAGCCATGGTTTCTGCAGCTTCTTTAACCACCGCTTCCGGTACACCGGATACACGCTCGACTTCAGCCGGGTTCCACTTGGCAACTTCGGTACGAATCTCGTCCATGCCATAAACGCGCTGGTTAATAAACTCTTTGTCTTCCCAGCCGTTTTCAAAAACGTGCCACAAGATGCCCCAGATAAGAGGAACGTCAGTACCAGGACGAAAACGAACAAACTGATCTGCATGCGCCGCGGTGCGCGTGTAGCGAGGATCACAGACAATAAGCTTCGAGCCATTTTCCTTAGCACGGAGAATATGCTGCATCGCAACCGGATGTGCTTCCGCTGCATTCGATCCGATGAAAAACATCGCCTTCGAATTGTGCATATCGTTGTACGAGTTAGTCATCGCACCATAGCCCCAGGTATTCGCAACACCGGCAACTGTCGTGGAGTGACAAATTCGGGCCTGGTGGTCAACGTTGTTGGTTCCCCACATAGCTGCGAATTTTCGGAACAGGTATGACTGTTCGTTGTTGAACTTGGCCGAGCCAAGCCAGTAAACAGAGTCAGGCCCCGATTCAGCGCGGATGTCCATCATCTGATCGCCGATATCTTCTATTGCTTCTTCCCAGCTGACCTTCTTCCATTTTCCGCCGGTCAGTTTCATGGGGTATTTGACCCGCTTTTCACCGTGACCATGCTCTCGCACTGATGCACCTTTTGCACAGTGAGCACCAAGGTTCAGCGGTGAATCATAGTCAGGTTCCTGACCAGTCCAGACACCGTCCTGTATTTCTGCAACAACACCACAACCTACCGAGCAGTGCGTGCAAACAGACAGCTTAACTTCTGTTTTCACATCGGCTTTTGGCGAAGTTTCCGCAGCACGAACCTTGGAGATCATGGTTGGAGCAGCGACACTGGCCAGTGCAGCACCACCGGTTGCCACGCCTGAGTGTCTAAGGAAGGTTCGACGGTTGACCGCCTTTCCAAACAAACCTTGCCGTTGATCGGCGGACGACGATGCTTGCCCGACGTCGACCTTGACGGATTTTCTTGTGAGTTTTTTCATCGTTTTTCCTCTACCGGAATTTGAATCACCGAACCTAGAATCTGGCGCGATCGTAGTAGTTGCGAATGTAGTCGTTCTCTTCGTAACCCTTGTCCAGCTTGGTCGCTGGCACGTCAGGCACCGGTGCCTCAGAGGCCGTTGCAACAGATGGAGCGACTACCGCAGCGCCACCGGCAACTGCTGCTCCTTTCAAAAATGATCTGCGATCAGATCGGATAAACTTTGCTTTCTCTTTCATTTCTATCCTCCAGCCAATTCGTCTGTTTGGTAAGAATCTATTTGCAATTCCTTGCTTGTAAAAACTGACAGCGGGTGGATTCACACCCAACGTCAGCGTTGTAACTGTTCACTGCTCAATTCAGCTATTGGTTAAGACCACCGGCGTACGACAACGACATTGTCGTACGCCGGTGGAACCGTTCGCCAAATCCACTTTAAAGTGTCATCCCCAGATACTGTTTCTCTACATCTATAAAACTCTGCCCGAGGTTCGCGACTGCACGATAAAAGCCCGCGCAGGATGCTGCTTGCACCTCGGTGAAAAACGCTCCCGACCAACCGGCAAGGTGCTTGTTAAAAAACTCCTGCTCGGTTTGAAGATCTATTTCTTCGGCGGTGATGATCGCTGCCATCGCCTGGCACAGGGATGCGATGTGATCCTCAGATTCTTTGACATTGTCCGCACGCTCGAATCCCAGTTGCCGCAAATCTGCTCGCAATACGCCAAGCGGTTTTTCCATCAGGAAGCCAGTGAGGTGCCACGACGCATAGGGAACGACGACGCCCCTGCCAACGCCAATAAAGAGCTGGTGGTATTCGTCATCAATTTGTTCCACGCTGTATTCGTATGCTGCGGCACGCACAAGCGTCCACGCCAGCTCGAGTGGAGTCTCCGGATTTTCAATTTCAGGAAGGTTGCGAAGGGCCTCGCAGTGTTCGGCAGACGCAGGGGCGGCCAACAGCGCACCCAGCGATGTGTAGAAATTCGCCCTGTCCAGGTCTGCTTCTCGCGCAGCGATTTCCTCATCGGTGCTGATCCGAAACGTCTTGCGTTCCGTTTGCCCGTGAGAACCATCACTGCCAGCAACCTCAGCGTGCATGCAATTGTTTCCTCAATGCGTATTTTCTCTATCCATTAGTGTGCTCCAGAAATCCCTTTTTTGCCACTTTTTATTTCGGCTTCAGGATGTTTGATCATCGGGTTTATGCACATTGATCCCACCCTGCTCACTCTCGAAAATATCCTTCACCCGACAGTCTTCGCACATTTTCAGGCGCCGCAGCGACTTTTCATCCTCAAACATCCAGTGTCCGCTTAGCTGCGCCTGCATTCGACCAATGATCTGCAATGTCGCAAACGGTGTATTACAAACGATACAGTTGAAAGGTGTCTGCTCGTTCAGTACGCGCGGAGTCCGCGCCTGCTCCGAATCGTAAAGATAGCGGGGACTGAGTGTAATAGCACTTTCCGGGCAAGCTTTCTCGCACAATCCACATTGCAGGCAGGCACTCTCAATCAGTTTTAACTGAGGCTTGGACTCGCCATCCTGCAACGCGCGACCGGGACAGACGGTCACACAGGCCAGGCAAAGCGTACAGGCGTCTTTGTCGACGATGACCTCGCCAAATGGTGCGTCAGTACTCAGTGCGACAGCGGACGCTTCCACCCCTTTGGTTTGAGCAACCAGATGATCCAGTGCATTTCTGGTGGTCTGACGCTTGTCATTAAAAGCCTGAAAGCTGGCGGGCTGCAAAGTCTGGTAAGAACGAGAGGCTTGCGCATTCAAATATTTTAGAGCGTCGCCTTCCATCATTGACAGGCGATTGTGTAGCCCGAGGCCATCGAGGATGGTATTGGCCACATTAAGCTGCTTTGTCAACGACTGAAACATACCACCCGGTCCGGGCGCATCGATAACCACCGCCGAGGCACCATACGCCAGGGCGCCGAACCAGCCATCAATACCAATACTACCGACCTCCTCGACAGCAATCGGCAGCACTACATCACTCAACTCGGCCTCGAACTGCTGGAGCCGACTTGCGCCTTCGTCACCATCATGCAAGAACACCACGGTGCTCTGAAAGCCGGCTTTGCGTCGATCGTCGAGCATTTGGGCCAGCTGTGTCAGTGCGTCAGCCGGCGCGGGATAGGCGTAACGGATTGCACCACTGGGACAGTTACTGGCACAGCTACCACAGCCCTGACACAAGTAGGGTTCAACACTGATCTGCTCACCCGCCGTGGTAATCGCCCCGGTCCCACAGACATCAATACAGTTAGTGCAGGCGGTGATGCCGCTGCGCGAATGCGCGCAAATGCCAGGGTCGTACTCAAAATACTTGGGCTTTTCAAATTCACCTTCGAGTTCCGCCAATTGCTCCAGCGCAGCGTCCAGCGCCTGCGGATCATCGCCTGGGGCAAAATAGCCGAATGGCAGTACCTCGGCCGCCAAAAGCGGCATCGGGCTCAGGTCAAGGACATGATCAAACCCGCCAAACAGGGAGACACCGGCTATTTTGGCCAGCGATCCCGGGTCAGTTTCCGAACCTACCTGACAATCAAACGCGCCAAGATAGCCGCTCAGGCTAACCACCCTGGCTGTTATTACGCGAATTGCATCATCTGTCGCCTGTTTATCGATTGCGGTTGCGTCGGCGTCTGGCACCAGCAGGGTTTTGGCAGCCGTCTGCAGCGCGGCACAAACCTCCAGGCCGCGCTCCTGATTAGCAATAACCAGACAATGCCCGCGTGACTGGTAGCCAATTAGCGATGTGGTTTGCACATCAACAGGGACGCCAAAATTAATTGGCTGAGCATTGTCTGGTGGAGCATTGCCCGGTGGAGCATTGCTTGGTTGAGCACTGCCTGGCTGCTCATTGTCAGTCATGCGGTTTTTCCACTGTCAGAGTCCGTTTGCGATTCTTGTTGATTATCTTGTATAGAAGCGTGCTGAATCTCGGGCGCCTCGGGAGCATCTGCAGGTGCCTCTGAATCATTCGTGTTCTGCTCCACCTGCTCCGGCTCGCCGGCAGTGTCGCTGTCGGCACTCTCTGTTTCAACCGTGTCGGTAGTTTCGCTATCTGAAGCAGACTCTGCCCGGGCTTCAAGAGCCAGCCTCTCCTCTTCGAGTTTTGCCAGCCGGTCTTTTTCTTTTCGCCGCGCATGAAACTTCATATCCGAGGTGACAGTATCACCAAGAGGTTCGAAGTTGGTAAAGTCGTCATCGTAATCGTCAAGGCCATCGCGGGCTGCAAACTTACCACTGAAAAACAGCTTTTTAAGCGCTGCCTTTCGCAACTCACTGCTGACTCCTTCAGACATAAACGGTGCATAGTCACTGTCAGCATCAAGTGTGTCGAGTGCCACCATGTCTTCATCAGTCGGCGGAGCAGGAGCCGGAGCATGTTCATTGCCGGATTCAGCGACAACCGCATCGATAGTGCTGACTTCCTGATCTGCTACGCTGGCTGATTCAGTAGCCTTTGCGATTTTCGGTTCGTCAACAACATTGTCACCGACAGCCTCGGGTTGCGGAGTTCCAGCCTCTTTTTCGAGCTCTTTACCCTGCTCTCTTTTACGACGAGACCAGCGGCCAATAAAGTTATCTTCGGGTTGAGTCATACTTGTTTTGTCAAACACCCTGGCTACACATTGAGAAACATGGCTTCTGATTGATACTGGAGAGCGTTACGGCAGAGCATCACTAAAGAGCAGCCCCACCCCAAGACTCGAAAGCGGAACCGAGGTGCATTAGCGATTGCCTCGCACAGACCAGGCGATCAACCGCGAGGCCTTTTGGCAAACGGCTCGTCACCACCTGCATCGCCGTGCCACTGTTTGCGCTTGCGTCTCTTTTTCTGCTCAGGCGCATAATTTTCCAGGACGAACCGCTCCAGAGTCTGATAGACCAGCGGTGGCATCGGGCATGAGAAAATCGTGTCGTCGGCTTCCTGGTAGGCCATCGCCTCATCGTAGTCAGCAGTCACCAGAATTGGCCCCAGCCCATCGTCTTCGTCTTCCTGACAAACAACAAAGATCTGTTGCTGCTCTCCTACCAGTGTATGCCAGTAACTCTCGCCGCCATCTTTAAAAAACGACAGTACCAGCCCAGTCCACAAAAACCGTTCACACTCATCACTCTTCTCGATTTGAGTTTTTTGACGCAGTATCTGCCCGTCAGAAGAGTGTTTACTCTCTCCCTGAATGGCCAGTTCGCCGAGCGACCACACTGGCTGCCGGAACCCTCCCACCAAAATACGATGGCGCAGTTCGATAACCACACCAACACTGAAAGACGGGGCACTTCTGCCGGCTACTAACTCGCTACCATCGGGCAATCGGAAGAATCCTCGGTATTGTTGACAGACATGAGGCGGATGCCGCTGAGCAAAGCGGACGCCCAGGAGGCTGTCTGAGAACCAATGATCTACTGCGGACGCGATCTTTGGGCCAGCGATTCCGATCAATTTCGTTAAATATGTTATTCACATACAACGAAAATGATCGATAAAAACGCACCGGCAGGGCGAGTTCGCAGTAGTGGAGGTTCTGCCGCGCAGACTCCTAGTCTGAATATCGTGCAGCTAATCCCTTGCAAATGCAAACTCGACCACACATTTATTGAGCTGAACACCATCACCAGCAAAGATCACGAATGGCCGATGCTCATTTGGTCCGGCCCCGGTATGATAGGACTCATATCGAAATCACCGGGCGCTCGGTGGTACCCTTAGCGTCCAGCAGCAGGATAGAAAGCGTGAGCCAAACAAACCCACAGAGCTACCGTCCGGCAATGAGCCAATCAGGCCTCCGGCCAACTCACCCTGTCACGGTTACCAATGAGTACGGGGAGCAATCCGAACAACATATTCCAGGTGAGTTCCCGCTTACTATCCGCATTGACGATACCGAGATCGTAACGCTGATGACACTCGGCTCCCAGCCCGAAGCGCTGACCCTGGGCTATGTGAGAAACCAGAAGCTCATTGAGGACATCACGGAAATTAAATCAGTTCACGTCGACTGGGAGCGTGAGCTGGTTGTAGTGGAAACGCAATCCGGCCAGGGCATCGATGACTGGCAGGAAAAACTCAACCGTAAGATAGTCACCAGTGGCTGCGGCCAGGGTACTGTGTTCAGCTGCACCATAGACAAACTCTACGAGGTGCAACTGCCCGCAGCCAGAATCAAACAGTCGCAACTGTACGAGTTGATACGCGAAGTCGGTAAACACAACGAAATCTATCGCAGTGCCGGCGCGGTGCACGGATGCGGGCTTTGTCTCGGCACTGAGTCGTTGATTCATGTCGAGGACGTCGGCAGACATAACGCGGCAGACGCAGTGTCTGGATACATGTGGCTGGATGGCATCAGTGGCGACGATAAAATTTTTTACACCACAGGCAGACTCACCTCAGAAATCGTTATGAAAACAGCCTTTATGGGGATCCCTGCACTGGTCTCTCGATCAGGTGTTACACACATGGGTCTTGAATTGGCAGAGCATCTTGGGCTAACGATGATTGCACGCGCCAAGGGCAAGCATTTCCTGATTTACCACGGTGCTGAAAATGTCGAACTCGATTCCATTCCACCGCAACGTGTAGTGCCACCGCCGACTAAAGGCATGCTTGACGTCAGATCGCAATAGCAGGTTTTGCGCAAGCGCACCTACCAAAACCATAGTAAGAGCTTTCCAGATCATGGTTCATATAGATATCGCAAAACGAGTTTACGACCACACGTTTAAACTCGATCCGATCGTACGCAGCATCCTCGACACAGATGTCTACAAGCTTTTGATGCTGCAAACTATATGGCAGGAGTGGCGCGACATCCCCGTTACTTTTTCCTTAATCAATCGCAGCAAGACTGTGCGACTGGCCGAGGAGATCGATGAAGCAGAACTACGCGAGCAGCTTGATCATGCACGCACGGTAAAGCTCACCAAGAAAGAAAACATCTGGCTCGCGGGCAACACCTTCTATGGCAAAGAACGATTGTTTGGCGCTGAGTTTTTGCAGTGGCTAAAGACCTACCAGCTACCCGAATTTGAATTGCAGAAACGCGACGGTCAGTATGTCATCGATATTCATGGCAGCTGGGCCGAGGTGTCACTATGGGAGATTCCGCTGCTCGCCATTATCAGTGAACTCCGTTCACGATCCGCTATGCGCGGCATGGGCAGATTCGAAGTTGACGTCACCTATGCCAGAGCGAAAGCCAAAATGTGGGAGAAGGTACTAAGGCTTGCCAAATTGCCAAACCTGCGCATTGCCGATTTCGGCACTCGCCGCCGCCACAGCTTTCTCTGGCAACGCTGGTGCGTTGATGCTTTGAAGGAAGGCCTCGGCAGTAACTTCACTGGCACCAGTAATGTGCTGCTGGCGATGGATCATGACCTTGAGGCGATAGGCACCAACGCCCATGAACTACCTATGGTTGCAGCGGCGCTTGCAAACACTGATGCAGAACTGGCGAGCGCGCCTTATCGGGTATTGGAAAGCTGGCAAAAAACCTATGACAGCAACTTGCTCATCGTATTGCCCGACGCCTATGGCACAACCCGATTTCTAAAAGATGCCCCGGAATGGGTTGCTGACTGGAGTGGATTTCGAATTGATTCCAAGGAACCGATTGAAGGCGGCGAAGAAATTATCAGCTGGTGGGAAAAAATGGGGCGAGACCCCAAAGAAAAGCTGATGATTTTCTCCGACGGTCTAGACATAGATACCATCGAATCTACCTATCATCATTTCGAAGGCAGGGTAAGAACGAGTTTTGGCTGGGGCACTAACCTCACCAATGACTTTCGCGATTGCGCACCCTATCGCAACGACAATCTGGAGGCTTTCTCTGTGGTGTGCAAAGTAACTCAGGCAGATGGCAAGCCAACGGTAAAGTTGTCAGACAATCTGGCCAAGGCTACTGGTCCAAGGGACGAACTCGACCGGTATCTGCATGTATTTGGTCGTGAACATTTAACTACAGCTGAAGTGACTGTCTGAGAGAAAGCCGTAATTCAATTGCTGGTATAGATTTAGCCGAGCAGCGACTAACCACGAGCGATCAACCGCGAGCAACCACCCGCGAGCAACCACAAGAACCCGAACCTGGCGCGGTCGGTTACCGGAGCTAGACAACAGCCTCTGCCTCGCTCTCTTTCCTGTGCGGCCGGGACGTGGCCTGCTCTGTCACCTCAGCGCGCTCCGCGCTTTGCGCGCTTCTTTGTTTTCGCTTGCGCTCAAAGCGGCTCACCACCGGCGCCAGCAGCATTAGTATTAATGAGGCTATCCATAACCCATAGCCTTGTTGCAACCCCACACGTCCGTCAAGCAATGCCTGAATACCGGTATAGACAGCGGCAAGCATAAACAACAGGCTGAGCCACCAAAACCACTTTAACGATGTAATTCTGGTGGGAGAGAAAACCAGCATTGCCCAAAACACAAAAACAAAATTGGCACCGGCGGCAACCAGCGCTACGAAATGAATAACAAAATTGGAAAGGCTTGTAGCGTTGAACACCCCGGCGGTGCCATAGCGCAACGTGTAGAAGAACGTTTCAATGCCGTTTAATGAGTGGCTGCTACTTACTGAAACTGTGTCCACACCCAGAGACGCGAAAAAACACGCTGCTGCAACACCAAATATTATTTTTCCCAACATATAAAATTCCGACCGCCGCTAGAAGATCGACTCATCGTTTATGCTATTGGTAACGGCTCACAAAAAGAAAAATTTAGTGAACTGGTTCCTGCCAAAAGCGATTGGCAATAAATTGGCATCACAGAACCGATAGAGATTTTACGCGCAACCTGACACAACACTGCTCAAGTCAAGCGTCATTTATACACGATACCAACACGCTCAAAGTGATGAAGATGTGTGACCTCCATCGACAGTGATGGTGCTGCCTGTCATAAAAGCCGATGCGTCACTGGCCAGCAACAACAACGCACCATCAAGGTCTGCTGGGTCGCCTACCCGCTTTTGGGGAATGTTACCAATCATCTTTGCTGCTGCGTCAGATAAAAGATAGTCACGATTCATATCAGTCATGATATAGCCAGGCGCAATCGAATTGACTCGAATATTGTATCGCGCCCACTCCAGCGCCAGTGCACGTGTCATCTGCTCTAAACCGGCCTTGGAAACCGCATACGACATCACACCACTCAACACTCTATGGCCCAGTATCGAGGTTATATTTACAATGGAACCGGCGCGTTCAGAGTCAATCAGATGCTTGCCAAATTCACGTGCCATTAGCCACGCGCCATCGAGATTAATACTGGTAACCTTACTCCAACTCTCCAGGTTCACGTCAACCGCTCTCGCAGCGTCGGCTATGCCTGCATTGTTAACCAGAATATCTATGGCGCCATGCTCAGCAATTGCTTCCTGAACACACTGCGTCACCGATTCTTCACTCGCCACATCAAGCGAACTGACTGATACATTGACATGTTGCAGAGACTGCTTTAACTCATGCAAACGTGGATGTGCGCTGTCTCTGGCGGTAACCACTAAATTTGCGCCAGCCGCTGCCAGTGTCTGAGCGAACCGATACCCCAGTCCGCCCGATGCTCCGGTTACCAGCGCAGTTTTTCCAGATAAATCGAAGGGAGTGCCTTCGTATCGGTTACTCATATTCTTAGCCAGGATAGTATGACTCCCATAGCAGGAGACAACAAAGATCAGTTATTATCAAACGCAGGCTTTTTACCAAACACAGTGCTTTACAGAGATACATCGTTTTGTCAAAAGACACTGTATTACATGATGCCCTTCGTCAGATGTAACGCCCTCAAATTAATAACCGCTATTAATAACCGGTTTACCTGAGGGATTCTCGCGATGTCTGGGTTACGTCTATAAAGGCCAGTGTCTGAAACTGATTGCGATTAAAACTGATTACTGCAACACCGATTAGAAGTAACGCGCGGCCCAATAAACCAGCGCGTGCTCAACACAGGCTGAGCGTGAACAGCAGGACGCACATGGCACAGTTTAACCGCAGGCGTGGAAGGCTGCAATTACTCAGACTGATCGGGGTGGGCTAACGAGAAGAGCCGCTTTTCGCGAACTACTTGCTGATAGTACGGATGGCTCTCCAGTGACGAAATTTCGGCAAGCCAGGATTCGCGCGAATGACGCCAGGCAGGGTTATCTGACTGTCCCTGACCCAGAGTAAACTCTTCAGTTTCGACCAAGTTACTCGAAAAAGCACCATCAACCGCATACTGCATTTCAAGCATCGCCTGGCGACCCTGATTCTGAGTGCTGACCTCACCACCCATAGAAGCTCGCTGTTGCACTGGGAAACTATTGAAATACGACAGCGCCAATCCAAACAGCGAAATCACAGCAATCACTATACATGCAGCCCTGAACGACGTTGTTTTGTCTGATTTTGCACCACCAACCGAACGCAATGCTGTCTCGACCACCTCGCGGCTGGCTTCTTCAGGCAACGAAGGGCACGCAGCATCAAACATGGAGAAGATATCGGTCTGCCTGGCTTTGGCAATGCTGACTACCTCCCCCATTAAACCGCCTCCGCCACGTTTCTGCGCAGGTATGCCAGCGCCTCTTTATGCAGATGGCTGACAGAGGTTCGCGCGACATCCAGAAAGCTGGCTATCTCGTTTAAGTCCATCTTAAAACAGTAGCGCAGAAGCACCACTTCACACTGCTCGTCAGGCAGTGATTGCATCGTCATCAACAGGCAATTTTCACTACCAATGGCAGGCAAGCGAGACTGGTTTGGCTTACGTTGCGCCAACGATACGATATTTGAGTGTTCAAATTTTTGTTCAGGCTCTTGCTGGCGAGCGACAGGATACATCCTAAGATGATCATACAACCGCGCCCAGGCGACATGTCTTAGCCAATCAATGAAACAGATGTCCTTGGTAAATCGCTTGCGTCCGCGAACAATGGTCATCCAGACATCCTGAAATAGCTCGGATGAAAGCTCCTTATCACCATTGGTTCCATAGAAGAAGAACTGATAGATCGACTGCTTGTGCCTGTCATACAGGTGCTGGAAGCCATCAACTTCTCCATCCGAAAACAACAGCATTAGTGCGCTGTCGGAACATTCCACAGCATTTTTTTCTTTGGCTGGCATAACGCTCACTTGATTAGCTCGCTTGTACCCGCTTGCTCACCGCCCTGTGACCAAACTATCGCAGATGAGGGACTACAGAGTTCGAGCAAATCTTCTGCCAGCAATTTGCATCAGTTCACAATTACAACAGTGGATGGCCACCGCATCGGGACACACGATTTAGATCAATTGCGAATCTGAAAAAGCTGTGGAAATTTTGCGTTTGCAATTCGCAGCATTGGAGGGATGAATCGTTGCCTGTACCACACCAAATCAGGTAACTTGGCGACGTTACATTCATTATTGGAAGGAAGTGAGATGAGCCATCGAGTTGTCGCAACCGCAGCAATATTAATTGCAGCCACTTTATCGGGCTGTCAGTCCCTGCCAGCTACAGGCCTGAGCTACGATCGAACTCAGGAGTTTCCTGCGTTCTTCCGCAACCATTACAAACTGTACAAAAGTAACGGGCATGAATTCAGAGGCTATGACATAGGCAAACGCCACTACTTCCACCATTAACTTCCGCTGCAACCCGGGAACATAACAGGGGTTCAGATATCGTTAAGGCCCATTCCGGTAGCTTACGTGATGCAACACACCCCCGTTCGGCGAGGATAATTTTATTGCTAAATCATCCTCGCCGCGTTTTGGGTTCCGCATTTGGAGCCATGGCCTGGGATAACGTTTTGGCCATGCCTTAACCCAGATAGCCAAGGCTTGCATCAATCACTCTGTTGTCCTCGCCGTGCAGCAAAAAACTCAACTAACCTGCACGCGAGCACAACAAATACTAACTATGTATACACAACACTCCGTCGACCGCGAATATCAAATTAGAGGTTATTCGCCCTGCCTCGGCCAGCTCAAACGCCCAATGTTATCTCGCCCACTTCTTCTCCGGTGATAGCTGATTCAAAGGCTCTCAATCGCTTGTAGATCGACATTAGTTCAACAATAGTGGTCCACGAATTCACCAGAAATTGAAACGAATTTTCGACTCTTGAAAAAGCCTGATTGATCTGTTGATAGACCCCGAAGGTAAACGCACCGGCAACGAACGTAGGCCCTAAGGCGATCAGCGGAATAAAGTTAGCCCCCTGCAGATACGCATAACGAAAGATATTGAAATAAAGATAATTAAAGTAAAGTTTAAAATAGTTTTTTCTAACATGGCCGAACAACGACTCGACCGACGGCGGGGATGCCCGTTCTGCATCGTCTTCGCCATAAACCAGCTCTTTGCGGTAGGCAGCCTCGACCTTCTGATTATTAAACTCCAACCCGGGCAACCGATAACCAACGGCAGCCAGCAACACTGTGCCAAAAGCAGCCGATAACAGTGCAATAAATACCAGTGAACCATTCACTGCGCCAATCAATGGCAATTCCGTGACCTGCTTCGATAGCGTCCATAGCAATGGCAGAAACGCTATAAGTGTCATTATCGCACTTATGAATGACGACCCGAGCCCCTCAACAATGCTGGCAAATCGCATCGTGTCTTCCTGCACACGCTGAGCTGCACCTTCGATGTTCCGCAGTGAGCCCCAGTGTTCCATGTAGTAATCATTCATCGCCGAACGCCACCGGAAAACATAGTGCGATGTGAAAAATGCGAAAAGCACGAGAATAAGAATATTGGGGATCAGGATAAACACCAGCGTCAACAACCGCCCGTAATACTCTTCACTGGTTATTTTACTGGTACCCTTTTCTGACAAAGCCAGTTGAATCAGGTCATAGAAATCACCGTACCAGTTGTTGATGTACACCCCCAACTGCACCTGAAAATAGGTTACCAGCAGAATCACTGCACTACCGCACACGGCCCACCAATACCATCGATTACGATCGACAAAAAACCACGCAATACAGAAAACCACTGTCACCAAAACTATGTACTGGTACAACCAGACTTTGTCAGGATTCAAAAATGGCGGACGCGCGCCCTCAGGGGTTGGTAATGCCTCACGCATAAGGCTGAATTGCGCCGCCATTCCGTCGAACAAGCCGTACCAAAGTGCAAGGCTGACAAAGAACCACGCCACCGCTGAAAGAAAAAACTTCCTTGGCGATGGAAAAAAAGATGCAAACATGAGCAGATCTCGTTGTTCTGTTAAAGCTGATCAGGGTTCAGAATGGATGGTTCAGAATGGAGTGATCGGTCCGACCATCAGGCAACAGGCAAATTCAATGCATAAAGCGACAGACCCAGAATTCCAGGAGACTGCCTGAAGAACCGTATTCTAGTTCAGCAGCCGGTGTAAGTCTCCGGGTGGAAATTACCCCGAACACATGAACCCCTTCCATCGACTTGCCTGAGGCTGGAAGTTTCATGCCGAAAACACTTACAGGAATTACCTTCTGTAGCATAGCCCGCCCCGGGTAAACCTCTACTTATTAATCAATACAGCTCAAGGACACTTCTTTGACGCCGATATAGCCGTCATAAAAATGACAAGCTTGCGTTAAAACAAGAGCATACGGAGAAATTATGAGTCAGCCGCTTCGTGCCGAATCTACCTTTCTAATTGATACCTCCCGCCGTTATCGACTGGTTACGCGCAGTGACTTCGACGGACTGGTCTGTGCTGTATTACTGAAACACCTCGACATTCTCGACGATATTAAATTCGTGCACCCAAAGGATATGCAGGACGGTAAGGTTGAAATTACCGAAAACGATATAACAACCAATGTGCCCTACGTTTCCGGTTGCTACCTGGCCTTCGATCATCACCACAGTGAAACCATTCGCAACGGGGCACATGATAACCATGTGATCGATGCTGATGCACCTTCTGCTGCACGGGTTGTTTACGATTATCTCGGTGGCGCAGATACTTTCCCTGCATCATGGGAAGAGATGATGGTGGCGGTTGACAAGGCAGACTCTGCCCAGTACGTGCGCAGTGAAGTGCTTGAGCCCACTGACTGGACACTACTCAACTATTTGATGGATGCCAGAACCGGGCTAGGTCGATTTCACGATTTTCGTATCTCCAACTACGAATTAATGATGCAGTTGATTGACTACTGCAGTGAAAACGAAATCAACGACATCTTGCGCCTGCCGGATGTAATGGAGCGTATCGAGCTCTACGAATCACTGAAAATGAAAGCGCGTGAACAGATCAAACGCTGCGCTGTTACCCACGGTAATCTGGTGATTCTGGATCTGCGTGAAGAAGAACTGATCTACCCGACCAATCGTTTTATGATCTACGCGCTATTCCCTGAATGTAATATCTCCATTCACCAAATGTGGGGACTGAAAAAACAGAATGTGGTCTATGCGATGGGTAAATCAATACTCAACCGCTCCTCTAACACCAACGTTGGCGAGTTGTGCCTGCGCTACGGTGGCGGTGGCCACAATGCAGCCGGCACGTGTCAGATAGACCATGAACGCGCGCCGCAGGTGCTAAAAGAGCTGATAGCACAAATCAACGAAGACGGCTAAGTTGCCTGGGCTGGCGCACTTTATCCGCGCCAGCCTTCCGTTTTCGCCGCTGTCGGGCTACCGTCAAAACTTCAGACTTCTACCTGCAGCCCTACGTTGTTGAGCTCGAGAACTCGCTCAGCCCGGTAGCTGGATCGGACCAGCGGGCCTGAAACAACCTCGAGGAATCCACGGTCAAGTCCCCACTGTCGGTATTGATTGAACTGCTCCGGCGTCACATAACGTTCAATTGCCAGATGGTTTCTGGTTGGCCGCAGATACTGGCCCATTGTCAGAATGTCGACGTTGGCCGCGCGAAGATCATCCATGGTTTGCAGTATCTCCTGTTCTGTTTCACCAAGCCCCAGCATCAAGCTGGTTTTGGTCAATACTCGCGGTCGATGTTGTTTCGCATGAGCCAGTACGCTAAGAGTTTGTTCATAGCCGGCACGTGGATCGCGCACCGGATGCGTTAACCGTCGAACGGTTTCGACGTTTTGCGCAAACACTTCAAGACCTGCATCAATCACCTGTTCGACAAGCTCTTTTTTACCATCGAAATCCGGTGTTAATGCCTCAACTGCCGTTTGCGGGCGCAGCGTTTTAATGGCCTGTATGCAAGCCGCATAGTGACCTGCCCCGCCATCGTCCAGATCATCACGATCGACAGACGTAATCACAACATATTTAAGATCCATCAACTCCACGGATCGCGCGGTGTTAGCAGGTTCTTCTGGGTCTAACCACCCGTTAGGGTTGCCGGTATCAACCGAGCAAAAGCGACAGGCACGCGTGCACACAGACCCCATCACCATGATAGTGGCGGTTCCTGCTGTCCAGCATTCACCGATATTCGGGCATTTTGATTCTTCGCATACCGTAGCCAGTCGATGCTGGTGCACGTTGTCGCGCACTGCATTGAATTTGCCACCGCCCGGCACACGGGCGCGCAACCAGGAGGGTTTCTTTAACTCAGGGCCAGACTCAGTTTCACCACCGCTGGTCTTGATGCCATCTTTGATAGCGTTAAAACCGGTGCCGGTTTTGTATTTTTCACCAGAGCTCACCACGGGAATGCTCGACAGCTTTTGGTTGGCCGGTTTTTTCACTGCATTGTCCCTGCTTTACTATCGCCGTTCGCCCCGGCAATTTCCATTAACGAATCCGCCAGCCGGCGAGTAATATCGTTGCCGGCTTCGGTCACTGTGGCCGCAATACCCAAGTCTCTCAATTGTGTCACCTTTAAATCCGCGTAACCGCACGGGTTAATCCGGGTAAATGGCTCGAGGTTCATATCAACATTTAACGACATGCCGTGAAAACTACAGCCGCGTCGCACGCGAAGGCCTAATGCTGCAACTTTGCGACCGTCCACGTACACACCAGGGGCATTTGCATCGCTGACAGCGTCAACCTCGTGGCCTCGAAGGTATTCAATAATGGTTTGCTCAAGCAGGTTAACCAGTGCTTTTACACCCAGCCCCGCTCGTCGCAAGTCGACCAGTACATAGACCACCAGCTGACCAGGACCGTGATAGGTCACCTGACCGCCACGGTCGGCCTGCACGATTTCGATGTCCCCGGCATCCAGAATGTGCGAAGGATTACCAGCCTGCCCCTGAGTATAGACGGGAGGGTGCTCTACCACCCAAAGTTCGTCAGCACAGTTACCATCGCGCGAACTGGTAAATGCCCGCATCTGATCCAGTACGGGCTGATAGGGGCTCAGCCCCAAATGTCGAATTGCAACAGGATAATCCATAGCAGTAGCATGGAAGTAGAAGCGGCGAACTTCAAGGCCCGTAAGGTATCTTTGTGGATCGTGGCAAATCACACTGAATACAACAAAGGCTGCCGGCTATAGCACCCAGACTACGCGATCCTGGGCACTCATTTGCTCGAATACGGCATCGAGCTGCTGTTGATCTACCGCGACAAATGACAAGGTCACCGCGAGGTAGGACCCATTGCGACTGGGACGAGTACGGTAGCTGACAGAGCTTGCGTCGTCGACTAGGCGGCGCACCACATCAGCGGCAAACTCGGCAAAGTTATTCTCATCAACCCCTACTGCCTTGATTGAGTAGGTGTCCGGAAAATGTTGTATTGGTCGTTCTTCGCTCAAACTTTCAGTCTTCTTGCTTACTCTGCCGAACACCCTCGATGAAGCTCAGTTTAGCGACTTCGCTGCCTCAAGCAAGGCTTCTTCGAGCAAGGCTTCTTCGAGCAAGGCCAGGCCACGGAGACTTACTTCAGCATTCGCTTGATCGAGTCGGAGACACGTCGAAAAAAGCTGCCCTGCTCGACCGGCTCCAGCGCCACCAGCGGAAGTTCAGCAAGTATTTGATCGTCAAGTCGGAAACTGACCATGCCAAGTTTCTGTCCTTTGGCAATCGGCGCCACCAGACTACTGGTTACACGGTAGTCGCGCTCCAGCACCTCGGCTTGCCCGGTCTTCAGGGTCAGGTAGTGCCCGGCAGCTACGGCCATCGGAACATTCTCCTGTTGGCCGCCCCAAATTCTGATATCACCGAGTTTCCTGCCTGCTTCAGCAATTTTAACCGTTTCAAAAAAGCGGAATCCGTAGTTTAACGCCTTGATGCTCTCGGTGCTGCGGAGTTGCTCATTGCGAGCACCGAGCAAAATACTGATTAAACGCATATCGCCACGTTTGGCTGAAGCAACAAGACAATACCCGGCCGCTTCCGTATGACCTGTTTTCATTCCGTCTACAGACGGGTCACGCAGCAGAAGTGTATTACGATTCTTCTGTTTAATACCGTTGTAGGTAAACTCTTTGATCGAATAAAGCTTGTACAGCTCGGGATGATCTTTGATCACCGCTCGGGCAAGCCTGGCCAGGTCGTTCGCTGTTGTTAAATGCCCTTCCGCCGGCAATCCGGTAGAGTTTTCATAATGGGTATCTTCCATACCCAGGCGCCGGGCCATTTCATTCATCATGCTGACGAAACCCTCTTCGGATCCGCCAATGTGTTCAGCCAACGCCACACTTGCATCATTACCTGATTGCACTACCAACCCGTACATTAGATCACGGATCGATACCATTGATTCCGGCTCAAGAAAGGTCCGGGAGCCTTTCATCCCGTGGGCAGTGCGACTGACGTGCACCATGTCGTCAGGACTGAGATCGCCATGGATCAATTGAAAAGAAACAATATAAGCCGTCATCATCTTGGTCAGACTGGCTGGCTCCAGCTTTTCATCTGGATTTTTTTGGGTGATTACTGTGCCGGTGTCATAGTCCAGCAGCAAATAACTCTTGGCGGCCAGCGCAGGAGGCGCGGGTATTGGTAGCGGTTTTACTTCTGCGAGCGCTATAGTATGAAGGCACAAACAGCACAGTAAAAATAAACCGGTTTGAAGTTGGCGGACGATCACGAAAGTCCCGAATTTGCGGCAGAAATTAGTCCGCCGGGCGGAGGACTAATCAGAAAATAGTATAGTAATTTCAGGCAAAGCGCGCATACCAAACAGAGCAGTATGCGCACTCGGCTTACATCTCTACTGGATAGACTTGACCTTCACGGTGAAGTTATCAACACCGGCATCATCAAGTTTGCCGGAGACTTCTGCCGCATGGTCAGCAGCAATGATGGGCCCAACGGTAATTCTATACATCTCGGACCCTTTCAACGGCTTAACATGTACTTCCTCCAGAGGAACAGCCAGCACTGCTTCTACCGCTACTTTTTCAGCATCTTTGACATTGGCAAAAACACCAGCCTGAATATAGTAACCAGGTCTATTAGCTTCAGCAGTTGCTGCAGCCGCCCCGGCAGTTGAATCAACTGCTTGCAAGGTGTTGGGAACAGCAACAGCCACCCCGCCCTGGTCAGCCTGCGCAACCGCCTGCTCCAGCGCAGCTGTTTCATCAACTGCCTTGGTGGTTTGCACAGCACCGATGCTGGTTAGTGATACCGGCTGGCCTGCAGCACTGGCGTTTTCGATCAGATCAACAGGCAGACCAGCCGCTTTGCGCACTTCAGTTGTCGCCTCAGCATTGACCAGTACCTTTATCTCCTCGTTGGCGACTGCTTTGGTTGCCATATTTGTTGCCGTGTCGGACGCGCCACTGGTTACACGGTTGGTGTTGATAGTTGCCGAATCTGCTGCAGCGAGTTCTGACTCCAGTGAATCCAGGCTCAGCAACTCACCACCATCCGCATCAGTTTCTGTAGCAGCCTGTACAGCAGCTATAACACCCTGTTGCTCTGCCTGCGCTAAAGGCTGCAGTTCGACAGATTCACTGCCCTGTACGGCAGCAAGTACTGGCGCCGTATCTGTTGCTTCAGTCTCCAATGCAACGCGCACTGATTCATCGGTATAGAAATCAACATTCCACTTGTTATCAGGCCCGCTAAGCTCCGCTACTTCCTGAGCTGTCAGGGCTTCAATGTCTACCATGGCGGTACCATCGTTAACCATGCCAAGCTGCAATGCCGCGGCAAACGACAAATCAATTAGTCGGTCGCCGGAAAACGGACCACGATCATTTATTTTGACGATGACAGACTTGCCACTATCTATATGCGACACTCTGGCATAGGTCGGCAACGGCAGTGTTTTGTGCGCCGCCGTCATTTTGTACATGTCGTAGGTTTCGCCATTAGACGCAGTCTGGCCATGGAAGTTTGGTCCATACCAAGACGCAAGACCGCGCGCAGAGTATCCGTCACTTTCGGCCATGGTGTGGTAACGCTGACCACGCACAACGTAAGACTTCATATTTCCGCGCTCACTTTTTCTGATACGCAGACCAGTGTCTTCAACAGCGGCGGCTTTTGTTTCATTACTGGCAATAACATTCTCGTCACTGGTAAACAGATCTTCGAGACTTGAACTGCTACGTGACGAGTAACCTGTCGGCAACGTCGAACAGCCGGCAACAACGCCCGCCAACAGACCCGCCAAAACGGCTTGGCTATATTTCATAGTATTGAATCCCCTCGGGATAGTAAGCAAAAACACGTACTAGCGATTACGTACTCGGTTTCGAATTTCCTGGCTCAGTTGATACACAGCCATCGCATACATGTTGCTGTGGTTGTAACGGGTTATCACATAAAAGTTCTCATGTGCTATCCAGTGTTCTGATCCTTTTTCGCCCTGCAACTTTAATAAGGTATATTTTCCGTTGCCTTTACGTTTTGGATAGATGCCCGCAGCTTTCAGCGTGTCCAGTGAGTGCACAGGCTTTGGCCCATCAGTTACCAGCTCCTGAGCTTTACCGGTAATTTGAACTGATTCCGTTACTGCCTGGCCATTTTTCCAGCCGTGTCGATAAAAGTAGTTCGCGACACTGCCGATCGCATCGGGCACGCTACCCCATAGATCGCGTTCACCATCATTGTCAAAGTCGACGGCATACTCGCGGTAGCTGCTGGATATAAATTGCGGCAGGCCAAACGCTCCGGCATACGAACCTTCAAGCTCGCGATAGTCGAGCTGGTTCTCCCTGATCAGCAGTAAAAACTCCTCGAGCTCTTTGCGAAAAAACTTCTCACGTCTTGGAAACTCAAACGCCAGCGTTGCCAGAGCCGACACTGCGGGAAATCCACCACTGATTCGCCCGTAGTAAGTCTCAACCCCGATAATCGCTACAATCATTTCCGCCGGAACGCCATAGCGCAGTTGCGCACGCTCCAGTATCTCTTTGTGCTCCTGCCAAAACTCGACCCCGGCATCAATCCGTTCTTCAGTCAGAAAAATCGGACGATAGCCTTCCCATTGCAGTGTTTTTTCTGCCGGACGCTGTATTAATTCAAGTGCTTTTTCGCTGCGCGGTGTTGCGGCAAACAGGGCTTCAAGCCAGTCCTTTTCGAACTGATGCTTGTTTTGCATTTCATCGATAAAGCTCAATGCTTTTGGATGATCACTGAAATCCGCTACTGCCATACTGCTGGTCATTGCAAAAAACAGAGACGCAATAATCGCCGCCGCGGCTCGCCGTAAAGGTTTGAAATTCACACGCGTGCCGGTGCGATCTATCCGGCGTATTAACCGGGCTTCAGTCAGGGAGAAAATATTGGGTTCACTTAACACAGACTATCTGCTATTTCGATTCAGAGGTATTGACCGGCAATAATGCGCTAAATGGCTCATTCGAATCATGAGCAATTTGATATGTAACCGAAGCCAGTAACCCGACTCGAAGCCAAAAAAAAGCCCGGACGAACCGGGCTTTCTTCAACAGCTTGTTTTCACTAACAGTTGCTCAATGGCCTGACCATGAACACCCTGTCGTTTATTACTTATAGCAGTGGTGCAATTACCAGCGACACAATAGCCATCACGTTAATCAGGATATTCATCGCAGGACCTGAGGTGTCCTTGAAGGGGTCGCCAACCGTATCACCAACAACCACAGCCGCGTGAGTTTCGGTACCCTTTCCGCCAAAGTTGCCTTTTTCGACAAACTTCTTGGCGTTGTCCCATGCACCACCGGCATTCGCCATCATCAGTGCAAGCATGACACAGCCAACCAATGCACCGGCAAGGAAACCACCAAGTGCTTCCGGCCCCAATCCGAATCCAATCACTGGAGGTGCACCAACCGCGAGAATACCCGGCAGGATCATGCGCTTCAACGCCGCTGTCGTTGCAATCGCTACACAGCGCTCGTTGTCGGGCTTGCCTGTGCCTTCAAGCAGGCCCGGGATTTCACGGAACTGGCGACGGATCTCCTTGATCATATCGAACGCAGCAGCACCCACTGCACGCATGGTGATCGCGCTGACCAGGAACGGGAAGATACCGCCTATGAACATGCCGACAAGCACTATCGGATTGCCGATATCAAGGGCGAATTCAGGATGGTGGCTTTTCACCGTTTGAATGAATGCTGCGATAATTGCGAGTGCCGCCAGGCCAGCCGCGCCAATGGCAAAGCCCTTGCCGATAGCAGCAGTCGTGTTACCCACTTCATCAAGGCCGTCTGTAATTTTGCGTGTTTCCTCACCCAGACCTGCCATTTCAGCGATACCACCAGCGTTGTCTGCAACCGGGCCATAGGCATCGATCGCCATGGTAATTCCGACTGTTGCCAGCATACCAACTGCGGCAATGCCCACACCGTACAAACCAACCAGGCTACTGGAGGTGAAAATAATCACACACAGTGTCAATACAGGTACCACGACTGATTCCATACCAGTTGCCAGACCGGAAATCATAACGGTCGCAGGACCGGTTTCACCAGATTTGGCAATCGCCCGGACCGGAGGCCCACCAGTGTAATACTCAGTCACCAAACCGATTACGATTCCACCGACTGCACCGGCCACAACACACCACCATACAGCCATCGGAATGCCCGACAGTTTTGTAACCAGCAACGCCGCGATGATAAACAGAATGGTTGAGCCAATGGTGCCATAACGCAGCGCCTTTTCAGGCGAACGATCAGACATTTGCTTGACCAGAAAGATACCCATTACGGAGCAGATCAGACCAACGGATGACAATGCCAGAGGCAGAAAGCTCAGCCCCTCAGCGGTGACGTCAGCGCCAATACGTGCCAGCTCTGCCGCGGTCATTGTCGCCGCAATCGCAATTGTCGCGATCATGCTGCCGCAATACGATTCAAAAATGTCTGAACCCATACCCGCGATATCACCAACGTTGTCACCAACGTTGTCGGCAATCACACCAGGGTTTCGCGGGTCGTCTTCCGGAATACCAGCTTCGATCTTGCCAACCAGGTCGGCGCCAACGTCGGCACTCTTGGTAAAAATACCGCCACCTACACGCGAAAACAGTGCAACCGATGATGCACCCATACCAAATCCGTGAATTGACTCGGCATGCTCCGCACCCCAGAACCAGTACAACAGTCCAAGACCCAGCAAACCAGCCGAGGCTACGGTCAGACCCATAATTGATCCGCCAAAAAACGCAACCGTCAGCGCTTCAGCTGCACCGTTTTCAGAAGCTGCAACCGTGGTGCGAACGTTTGCGCGAGTGGCTGTGTACATGCCGAACCAGCCCGCCGCCGCAGAGAAAAAGGCGCCGAACAGAAACGCGATTCCCGTATGAGAAGTCTCAAAAGCATAAAATAACGCCGCAGCGACAACGATAACGAAAGCCAGCAGAATACTGTATTCGCGACGCAAAAAAGCCATTGCACCGTTTTGAATTTCGATCGCTATTTCGGCGGCTTTGCCGTCACCGGCCGGATACCTCAGAACCAGCGTATATACATACACCGCCATGGCCAGGCCGGCCACGCCGAGTAGTACAGGAAGTAATGCCATCAGTGTTTATCCCCTTTCGATAGATTGTTGTTGTGAACGTAGATGTGGATCTGAAGTTTTGAATCGATACGGAGGCGTGATTTTGCCCCAGCATTTAGCCGCGGCACAACCACCTGCAACAGAGTCTAGTTTGTAATTTCGAGATTTTCCCACCACTTGCGTGAAACTGATTACCTTCAACGGCACAGAAAGACCAATTCCATGACAACTAAACTCCTTTACATTCTCTGCTCACGCGCTTTACCTGGACGGCACTCTCACACTGCAACCGTTGCCGGCAATTGCCAGTCAACCGGTTGCCTTCCGTGTTGTTTAAGATAGTCATTTGCCTTTGAAAAATGCTTGCATCCGGTGAACCCCCTCACTGACAACGGTGAAGGGTGCGCACACTGCAACACCAGATGACGGTTCGTATCGATCATCTGGCCTTTCTTTCTGGCGTAGCTACCCCAAAGCATAAACACGGTATTGTCCGTGTTATTGGCCAGTTTGTCGATTACTACGTCGGTAAACTGTTCCCAGCCGCGATTCTGATGTGCCGCCGCCTGCCCGCGCTCGACAGTCAACACGCTGTTTAACAGAAACACACCCTGTTTGGCCCAGCTCTCGAGATAGCCGTGAGTCGCCCGCGGTATTCTCAGGTCCGATTCCAGCTCCTTGTAAATGTTGAGCAGGGATGGCGGGATACGCACACCGGGTAGCACAGAAAAACACATGCCGTGCGCCTGCCCCGGCCCGTGGTAAGGGTCCTGCCCGAGAATCACAATTCGCACATCGTCAAACGGTGTCATGTCAAAAGCACTAAACCATTGCGCTGGCGGGGGATATATCTCTACGCCCTCTTTTGCCCTTTGCAGCAACCAGGACCGAAGACCGGTCATGTAGGGCTCGCTAAACTGGTCGTCCAGCTGTGCTCTCCAACCGGGTTCAAGTCGGACGCGGCTTTTTGTCATCGGGTTTTCTCGCAGGCAAATGGTGCTTTGAAGGCGTTACTTCGGCAACAGTCAATTTGACCAAACTTTAAACAGTAACAACGAGATTTCGCTGTGGATGCAGGCCGCGATCGGATCGGGGAGTAGTCGCCACACAGCGCTGCACAATCTCTTGAGATGCAAGTTTCCAATAGATTGACACGTTGTAGCAATAACCCGAGGCGTTTCCTAGTTATCCTTATACTAATCCACTGTCCACCCGAACACAGCATTGAAATTCAAATATCCATTCGCACGTGACTGGCAGTTGCCGTTGGCTACCCTGGCACTGCTGTGCCTGTCGCCAACCAGCGCATTAGCTGAACAATGTGTCGCGCCTCGTGCCGGTGAGCTGCCAGCTACCGCCTTCAGCCCCGCTGTGGACCTTGCCGATTCAATTGAACTATCAGCCGACAGCGCCGAGAGCGACCCGAACAATCCCGATGACATTCTGCTCAAAGGGACGATTTCAATTCGCCATCGCGACGGCGAGCTCAAAGCCGACAATGCCCGCTACGATCCGCAAACCAACACGGCCACTGTGGCCGGTGAGCTGTCGTACCAGGCTGAGGGGCTGCGTGTGCACAGCTCGGACGCCCTGATTGATCTTGGCGACGGTACTTTCCAGTTGGGTGAATCAGGCTACGAAGTAGAGAGCGGTGATGTCACCTCACAGGGGCGCGCTGAAAAGATCAGTCGCGACACCTCGGGAAGACTCATTCTCGACGAAGCCTCGTACAGTAGTTGCCCGCCGGGAAACAACGGCTGGCGCCTGTACGCCGACAACATCAAGCTCAATGCTGACGAAGGCGTGGGCACGGCGCGCAACGTCACCCTGCGATTCAGGTCTGTACCCATTTTGTACACACCTGCAATCAGCTTCCCGATCAGCGACAGACGCAAAACCGGATTCCTGCCGCCGCGTTTCGATCAAAACGATCAAACCGGTTTCGAGTACCGCCAGCCCTACTACTGGAACATCAGGCCCAATATGGACGCAACATTTGTGTTGCGCGCCATGACCGATCGCGGATTTCAGTTTCAAACCGAATTGCGCTACCTCAATCGCATCGGCAGCTGGTCACTGAATCACGAGACCATCGAGAATGATCGCCGCTTTGCGCGCAGCGATGCCCGCAGGTTTACCCGGTTTCAGCACGAAGGCAGCCCGGCAGACCGATGGACCACCGAAATCGACCTGAACTACGCCAGTGACAAAGACTACTTCGAGGATCTGGGCGACACCCTGAAGGTATCCAGCATCACCCATTTGCAGCGTCGCGCCGACCTCAACTACCAAAAAGAAAACTTCCGCTTCCGTACCCGATTGCTGAACTATCAGACCATTGATTCTAATATCGAGCAGAGTCAGCGCCCGTATCGCCTGCTGCCCCAGCTGACACTGGATTATCATAGACCCGTCAAACGGCTTGGCGCAGAGTTTTCAGTCGATTCAGAGCTTGTCTACTTTGACAGAGACAACTCCGTCACCGGATCACGGTTGCACTTCAAACCCCAGCTGGAATGGAATATCAGACGTGCCGGCTGGTACTCCAAGATTGCCAGTAGCTGGCAAATGACACGCTACGATCTTAACAATGTGCCATCAGCAGATCGGGTGCAGACCAGAAACGTGCCGCTGCTGTCTGCCGAATCAGGCCTCTATCTTGAACGACCCAGGCGCGCTGATGGCAGCCTGCTTACCCTGGAACCTCGACTCTTCTATTTGTATGCGGCGCGCAGAAACCAGGATCAGGTCCCCATCTTTGACACCGGCGCACTCGACTTTAACTACTCGCAGCTATTTAGAGAAAACCGCTTTTCCGGCGGCGACCGTATTAACGACGCCAATCAACTGAGCTTTGCGCTGAGCTCGCGCTGGATTAATCAAAACGGTCGTGAAAAATACAGCGCCAGCGTCGGACAAATCTACTATTTCAGCGATCGCCTGGTAACGTTACCCGGCAACGAACAGGAAGACCGCAGCAGTTCAGACATCGTTGCCGAGTTAAAAACCGAAATTACGCGGCAGGTTGACGCCAGCCTGAATCTGCAATGGGACCCCTCAGATGCCGACACGCAGAGATCGTCTGCGATGATCCGATATCGGGGTGACAACGGGAAGCTTGCCAACCTGGGCCACAGATATCTGCCAGATGACGGAGAATTTATACATGCGTCGTTTTCCTGGCCTATTAACGAAAAATGGCGCCTCGCCAGCGGCTGGAACTACTCACTGGACGATAATAAAAGTATCGAGACCGTATTGGGCATTGAATACGAAAGCTGTTGCTACACCATGCGCACAGCCGCTCGTCGGTACATCACCGACGATGGCGAAGACACAACCACGTCGTATTTTTTCCAATTGGTATTGAAAGGCCTCGCACCAGTCGGACAGAATGTGTCCGAAGTGCTCGGTGAAGCGATTGGCGGTTACACGTCGCGATAACCACCGACTTACCAATCACATTTGGCATGCAACGCCAGCCGGTATCCCCTATCCAAACTATGAACGCACTTTTAAGAAAAGCCGTGTCAATAAAAGCCCCGCGACAAAATGCTTCGCCTGCACGCTGGTTAGCGCAGTCTGCAGCGGCACTGGTGCTGCTTTGCTCAGCGGCAGTCACTCACGCGCAGGAAGTGGAACTCGACAGCATCATTGCTATCGTTAACGACGATATCGTGCTGGCGAGCGACTTTATTCG
The DNA here is from genome assembly GCA_937957915.1 of uncultured Granulosicoccaceae bacterium. GTDB lineage: Bacteria > Pseudomonadota > Gammaproteobacteria > Granulosicoccales > Granulosicoccaceae. Next base: position 34,102 of record CALGNZ010000117.1, read on the forward strand.
CGAGAGGGGCAATCTCATTCGCCAAAACCGCTCCGGCGCGCCGAAAGGTGAGGCGCTGGACAAAATGGTGATCGAAAGACTGATCGTGCAGGCCCTGCAATTGCAGCAGGCCGAGTTGCGGGGCATCCGAATCGACGACAACAGTTTGCAGCGCGCTCTCGATGACATGGCCCGAAACAACAACATGACTGTCTCGCAAATGCGCGACACCCTGAGCAAAGACGGCATCAACTTCCTCGAGTTCAGAGAAAACATCAGAAAAGAGCTCATTGTATCGACGCTGACGCGGCGTGAAATTGAATCGAATCTCAGCGTGTCTGATGCCGAAGTGGAAGATCTGCTCAGCGCAGAGATGACCGGCGACGCAGGCTTTCGCTACGAGCTGGAGCATATTCTGGTAAAAATGCCTCAGCAGGCAGACAGCAATCTGGTTGAGTCATCACTGGCGACTGCACAGTCATTGGCCAGCGAAGCCCGCGATGGCGTGCCGTTCGCGCAGCTGGTCGAAACTCAGCGCAAGCTCGGTAACACAGAAATCGAAGGCGGCAATCTGGGTTCGCGCAGCTTGCAGGAAATGCCCGGGCTGTTCGCCAACCAGGTCGAAGTGATGCAGGAAGGCGATGTCACCGAACCGCTGCGCAGTGCAGCAGGCTTCCATGTCATCAAACTGGTCGGCCGCAGCAGCCTCGATCAGGCCGGTGCAGTAAGAATCAAAGCCAGGCACATCCTCGCCAGCACACGCAACGGCACCAGCTCTGCCGACGCCAAAGTGATCATTGACAGCGTCTACGCAAAGCTGCAGTCAGGCGCTTCTTTTGAATCACTGGCCAAAGAATTTTCCGACGATACCGGCAGTGCCTCCAATGGCGGTGACCTCGGCTGGTTTGATCGCGGTGAAATGGTTCCGAAATTTGAGCAGAAGGCTTTTCAGGCGAACATCAATCAGGTTATCGAGCCATTCGAAACAGAATTTGGCTGGCACATCCTTGAGGTACTCGATCAGGAACTGGCGGAGAGCCCGCGCACGCAACTCGAAGGCAAAGCACGCGAGACTCTGCGCCGACAAAAAGCCGAAGAGCAATACGAATCATGGCTCACACGTCTGCGCGACAACGCCTATGTTGAACTACGCGGTTTCGCCAAGAATTTTCAGTGACCCATCAACCAAAAATTGCCATCACCACGGGTGAGCCAGCAGGCATAGGCCCCGATCTGTGTTGCGCTCTGCAAGCACGCAGTGACGCGCAAATCACGCTGATTGGCAATGCACAATTGCTGCGAGAACGATCGGAGTTATTGGGCCACCCCATAGCCGATGCGCAAATATTCAACATTGATCTGGCTGCACCCGTTGTCGCCGGAACGCTCAACCCGGCCAACGCGCACTATGTGCTCGACACCATCAACGAGGCAGTTGCCGGATGTCGCGACCACCGCTTTGATGCGATGGTCACCGCCCCTGTACACAAAGGCGTTATAAACGATGCCGGTGTCCTGTTCTCCGGCCATACAGAGTTTATTGCCGAGCAACTCGATGCAGACCCGGTCATGGTGCTGGCTGCAGACGATCTGAGAGTCGCACTGGCAACTACACATCTGCCACTGGCCAATGTCGCAGCAGAGATAACCCGGCCCTTAATTGAAAAAACGCTGGCAATCCTGCACGCTGATCTGATTGCCAAATACAAAATAGAAAACCCGCATATTGTCGTCTGCGGGTTAAATCCGCACGCCGGTGAGTCAGGGCATCTGGGTCACGAGGAAATTGACATCATCATTCCGGCAATTCAGGCGGCACAAGCGCAAGGTATCAATGCCACCGGCCCCTATCCTGCCGATACACTGTTTACACCACGCCATCTTGAAGGCGCCGATGCGGTGCTCGCCATGTATCACGATCAGGGACTCCCGGTACTCAAGTATGCTGGTTTTGGCAGGGCCGTGAATATCACCTTTGGCCTGCCTATTATCCGCACCTCGGTTGATCATGGCACCGCGCTGGATCTGGCAGCAACTGGCAAAGCTGATAACGGCAGCTTAATCGCGGCAATCGATCTGGCGGTGTCGCTGGCTCAAGCCAACCTGAACCACCACTAGTGTCACAGCACCGGGCTCGCAAAAGATTTGGTCAGAACTTTCTGACTGACACATCGATCGTCCGCCAGATTGCGGATAGATACCAGAATACAAAACAAACCATCGTCGAAATCGGCCCCGGCCGAGGCGCACTCACAGAGGCCCTGCTCGACTGCGGCAGCAACGTGGTAGCGCTGGAGCTCGACCGCGATCTTATACCACTGCTGCAAAAACAGTTTGCGGCCAGATCAAACTTCAAATTACTACAGGGTGATGCACTGAAATTTGACTGGTCGACACTGGCAGCCGAATCACCATTGCATATCGTGGGTAACCTGCCGTACAACATCGCAACACCGTTAATTTTCACGCTGCTCGACAATCTCGCCGTCGTCAGCGATATGCAATTCATGCTGCAATGGGAAGTGGTTTCCAGACTCTGCGCACAGCCAGGCGGCAAACACTATGGACAGTTGTCCGTCGTGGTGCAGAATCTTTGCGATGCGCATGCACTGTTCGAAGTACCAGCGAGCGCCTTTTCGCCGGCACCCAAAGTAATTTCGGGCGTGGTGCAGCTTATTCCCAGGCAAACACCGCTGGTGGACCCGGCGCTCCACACAGAATTCAATCATCTGGTTAAGTGTGCCTTTGCACAGCGACGCAAAACCCTGCGCAACAATCTGAAGGGCATGCTCAGCAGTGAGCAAATTGGCGACTGCGGTATAGACCCGAGTCAGCGCGCCGAAACGCTCGGCATTGAGCAATTCAGATCCCTGACTGAAACCTTTGCTAAAAATTAAACGGCGCTGCAATAAAGCCAGCGGGTCGTTGCCATCGTAATTATTGGAACAGGGCAATAGCGCACTCCAGCCCGCTGACAGGTCGCTGACAGATCGCTACTTTAATTTAACTTCCAGTGCCCACACGTTCTGGATCCCCATTACAATAAACGATCAGAGTGTCCCTGCAATTCGCGGAACCTTAATAGCAGCCGGATGCGCACACACCCTCAATCTATGGAGTTTTTGTGTCGAAAGAACCGCTACCCAGCAATGACGACTTTAAAGTCGAAGTAGCAACCCGTTATCTTGAGTCAGACTCAAACCCTGACGAAGATCGATTTGTATTCGCCTACACTGTCACCATCCTCAATCAGAGCGAGATTCCCGCGCGCCTGCTCACCCGACACTGGGTTATTACACATGGCAATGGCAAACAACAGGAAGTGCGCGGCGACGGCGTGGTTGGCGAACAACCGCGCATCAAGCCTGGCGAAGGATATCAGTACACCAGCGGCACCATTCTGGAAACGCCGATGGGCACAATGGGTGGCAGCTACCAAATGGTCACCGACGAGGGCGACGAATTTAACGCGTCCATTCCTGAGTTCTTGCTGTCCACACCGCGTACGCTGCACTAGCCGCCCGAACTAGCCATGAGCACTTATGTTATTGGCGATATACAGGGTTGCTTTGACGAGTTGCAGCAACTGCTTGACCAGATAGCCTTTGACCCTGCGCACGATACACTGTGGTTTGTCGGTGATCTGGTTAACCGCGGTACAGGGTCTTTACAAACACTGCGGTTCGTTAAATCACTCGGCGACAATGCTATCACTGTGCTGGGCAATCATGACCTTCACCTGTTAGCGCTATTCTGCGGCGTGCGGCCCAAAGGCAAAGACCCGACGCTCGAGCCAATTCTTAACGCAGAAGATTCGCACGCACTGATCCACTGGTTGTGTCGTCAGCCTTTGCTGCATCGCGAAGACAACACCGTTATGGTGCATGCCGGATTGCACCGCAACTGGGGCATAGACACAGCAGAGTCACTGGCAAAAGAAATTGAAGCGAAACTGGCTTCAGCCAGGATCGCTGCCAACCCTGCAGTCAATCTGGACGCGGACCCTGAATCCGAAATTGAAGGCACTGTTGATCTGGAAGCACTGCGCTCTACAATGGCATCTCTGTACGGCGCAACCACTGGCACCTGGTCAGACAACGAAGGCACCGACAACCGATTACGCTACGCGGTTAATTGCTTTACGCGCATGCGGTTCTGCGATCAAAACGGCACACCGGACTTCAAAAACTCCGGTGCACCCGGCACCCAGCCAGACACGCTGGTGCCGTGGTTTGAGTTACAGAACGAGTCTCAGAAACAACACACACTGTTGATCGGCCACTGGGCTGCGATGGGGTTGCAAACCATCGATAATCTTTACGCGCTGGACAGCGGCTGTGTCTGGGGCAACACACTCACGGCCATGCGCCTGTCAGATAAAAAGCAGTACCACGTCAAATGCACAAGCTATCAACGCCAGAGCCCTCATGGTAATGCAAAAGCCTGGCGATCCAGCACGTAGTAGCAAAACTGATAGCCGCCGTCGCCACGCTCGTCATGCGGATCCTCTGAAACGATAGTCCAGTCGTTCCAGTCAAAACTGTCAAGCCAGGTGTCACCGGCAAACTCATGGTCGATCACTGTCAGGTAAAGTCGTTCGGTAACGGGCATTGCCAGCTTGCAAATCGACGCACCGCCAATAACCATCGCCTCTTCAGTGCCCTGCTCACGGGCTGCATTCAGCCCTTTCTGTAGCGAACCCGCCACCACCACGCCAGGCTCATTCCAGTTGGCGTCACGAGTTATCACAATGTTGGTGCGCCCGGGCAACGGCTTACCAATAGAGTCGAAGGTAACCCGCCCCATGACAATGGGCTTGTTCATCGTTACGCGTTTGAAGTACTTTAAATCAGACGAGATGTGCCACGGTAACCCACCAGTCTTACCGATCAGTTTGTTGCAATCCATTGCCATGATCATTGAAGTTCGCAAGAGCCTGCACTCACCAGTTTGAATTGCTGCCAGATAGCTGAGAATACCACCGAAGAGCCCCTGCAACACCCGCAGGGTGTGTTGCTGCAGGCACTACCGGGCGAATTCTTCAGTCAGCACATACAAAGCGCACCAGTCGACACCGCAAAACTCACCGACCAAACACGACGGTTGAGATTCAGCCCTGTTTGCGTACTCCCTGCCGCAAATTAACGCTGCTATAACGCTACACAAACGAAGCACTAACCCACCCTCAATACACTCCTCGCATGACACGCCGTGCCCGTACCGCAGGCAGACCGTCCGCGACACAGTCATTTGATTGTTGAATCAAAGAGGAATAAACAGAATGCCGACTCCATCGAACCTGTTCACACTACCGGTCTGCGATCAGGCCAGGCCAGCGGATATTGCCAGTCAGCGAATCTGCGAATATCAGCGTCGGTTTTCCGCTATAACGCGCAACCTTTCTCCCGATCAGATAGATCAGTTGTTTCAGACGATGCAGGCATTCATCAACACCGAGTACGAAGCTGCAACTGCGATGCCTTCAGATTGCAATGCGACAGCTCCTCCAACACTGCAAGCCGGGCCTGTGGTTAACGAAGAGCCACCCCTTAGCAAACGCGAACAGGAGGTGCTCGTCCTGATCAGCAATGGCTACAATCGGCGCGAAGTTGGAGATTCGCTTGGCATCAGCATCAACACGGCCGCACGCCACATTAGTAATGTCTATCGCAAGCTAAAGATCACCAGCGTCGCGGAGGCCACTCAATTCGCTCTGACGCACTCTGACCATAGCTCCACGAGCTAATACTTATGAGCAAATACCCCTGACCAATACACATATGCTAATACCCACAAGCTAATACCCGTGGCCTCATAACAGACCGGGGCCATAGAATACAACAGCGGATTTCAGCCTGCCGGCCATGCAACTGGCAGACTAAAACAATCTACGCATCACGCTGTCAGCAACTCTACAAAGGCCAGCCTGCTTCCATTGACTTCATACACCGCCATTGCCCCGGTGTTTTCGAACAACTGATACAGCCACTGACCGTCTTCGCTCAGTTGCAGATCAACCCAACCATTCGCTATTTCAGTCGTTTTGTCCGCAACTTCACCGCTGACACCAAACGCTTCAAGCGTCGCGACCAACTCAAAACTCTCCGACCCCGCGCTGTCGCTCGCCTCAACGATTCGGTAGGTGGCTATTGTCGAGTCTTTGCCACTGGCCACCCAGAAATGATTCCCATCCGGCGCACCACATATCCACGAGGTATCACTGAGTGCCGATCGTGCACTATCCGTACTCAGAGCACTGACTGAATGATCAGTCACACCTGAGTTACAGACCGCTTTCGCCCCGGTTGTTGGATTGGCTGTTGAATTGGTTGTTGTATTAAAAGATGAATTAATTGGATGATCGCTACGCTGGTCTCGCGCGAGGTCAACAGCGATGTCACCGACAACTGCCGGTGACTGCATTCCAACAGTTCGCGTTGTATAACCTGCAAAGGCCAGCATCACAGGGATGCTGCATGCCGACAGCGCCAGAACCGGGAGTTTACGTTCGTTTATTGACATGGGACTCTCCATTATTTCCGTGTTAATTTCATTCATACTTAACGAAATTGTTCGCAATAGCGGGCCAAAAAACCGCGTCCGCAGGAGATCATTCATTCCTGGCCGGGCTCCTTGTCACGGGTATAATTTGAACAGAGAGTTGTTACAGAGAAATAACAAAACTAAAACTTTCCGGTGTTTTTTTCCGAGCGGCTCCTCGAATAGTCGCAGGCGAATAGTCGCACGCGATTAGTCACAGGGCGAATAATCACGGCTCTCATCTTCAGAGTTCGGGCCGTCGGGTTCGTCGTGTCAATCCACCAATGATTTACTTGTTAACTGCTTTATCCGCTAATCCGTGCGAATCAATCAGCAGGACGCGTCGATCGATCATCAGAAGAATTTGCCTGTTCAGCTTTTCTATACGACCCATCACACACCGGCAATACATCCAGATGTTTAAGCATGCCAAAGAAGGCGGCGAGCTTCTGATTTTTATAGACATCAAGATCCAGATCATCGTAGTTCAGAAACCCTTTACCGGTACGCAATCCGATACGGCCGTTTTCCATATTCTGATTAACGATCTCCGGTGCCGCATAGCGCTCCTCACCCGTTGCTTTGGTCATGTACTGACCTGCATGGTAAAGAATATCGCCACCACCCCAGTCGATAAACTCAAGCATACCCAGTATGGCAAAGCGAAATCCAAATCCGTACTTACTGGCCTTATCGATATCTTCAACCGACGCCACACCTTCTTCTACCATGCGCGCCGCTTCGTTCATTGCAAGCATCTGCATTCGCGGCACAATGTAACCCGGAGAAGCCTTGCAAACGACCGGAACCTTACCCATGGATTCAAGCAACTGCTTTAACGCAGTAATCGTTGTATCCGATGTAGCGGTCGCAGGTGAAAGCTCAACAAGCGGCACCAAAAAAGCCGGGTTGAGCCAGTGCGCATTTATGAATCGTTCGGGATGCGTAACCAGTGTTTGTAAATCGTCAGACAATATTGTCGAGGTAGTAGAGGCTATGATCACCTCGTGGGCGACCTGCGCACAAATCGTTTCAAACGCACTTGTTTTTGCCTCTAGTGTTTCCGGTACCGCCTCGAAAACAAAATCGCAATGCTGCAGCGCAGACAAATCCGAAAACTCGACATTTGCACAGATCGCCGCCACATTCGATCGCTCAACCATACCAATGTCTGCAAGCATATTGATCGCACCATGCACTTCACCCAGTGCCTCAGCACGCAATGCCTGTTCGTCATCAGCGCTGCGCTGCTTCAAGTCAATGATCTGTGATTTAACACCCGCCAGAGCACTGGCAACTGCAATACCACGGCCCATGCGACCGGCACCGGCGATAGCAACAACCGGGCCGCTATAATTCCTGTTACTCAATGTGCTCTTCCAGTATCAAATCCATTTTGCAGTAGCGCTGACACAGCATCGATAGTCATATCACCCAGCCCCAGGCTTTCAAGCGTGCGACCATGACTACGAAAATCTTCACCACAGATAGATGACCCCAACGCCAGCAGCCCGGTGGCCACCGGCGCCGGTGTACCACACCAATCGGCAATGGACACCAGCAGCGACAATCCAACGGCCACATCCTCGCGCATGTAGCGATGCTCTGTCAGCACCAGATGCTCGCGCCAGTCACCCGAATCAGTGAGCTTTTCATGCGCCAGATTGCCGTACATCCATTCCTCGGCATCATTGTCGTAGTGGTTGGCCAGCGGGAAGTGCGGCTCACCAAAGCCCAGTGCAATTCTGGTTGAAATACGCTCTGCATCAAGCTGGTCAGTCACTCGCCTGATCGCCGGCTGTGTACCTTCGTTATGAATATCCCAGTGCTCAAAATGCTCTATCGGACCGGCATTCATGATAATCAGTGGCGGGTGAATAATCGGCCCTGCATTCATTAGCGCACCAGACAAGGCATTGCCGGCATCTTCAACCGACGGATAAGCAGACGCTATAACGCTCAATGCATGTTCTGACAGCCGATGCGGAAATACCCCGGTCGGCAGACGTGTCGCGCGAGTGGTGATGGCAATTTCGAATTCTGCATGTGTGCGTGCCAGGTAGGGCAATGTGCCAGCTTCTGCAAACGCAACTTGCGCTGAGTTACCACTATCCTGAACAATCTTTGCCATGATAAAACTGCCAAAACTGCCCGGTGGTAAATAGACGACTTGTTGGTCTGCCAGATGCGGCGCCATCAATCGCGCGATATCTGCCTGTGCATTGGCAGGCGTCGGGCAAACAATCAACTGTGCGCCAGACAAGGCCTCTTCAATTTTATCTGTAACAACGTGGACAGTAACTTCACGACTGCCATTGGAGTCTTTCAGTGTCAGCGCATTAGCATTCGCTTTGAGGGCAGCAATTGCCTTTGCATCTCTGCGCCACCACTGCACCTGATGACCGTTCAGGGTTAAATCTGCAGCGGCGGCGTGTGATCCATTGCCTCCACCAAGCACCGCTATCTTCATATTATTGGCCTTTCTTTCTAATATTGCTAAAGCTTTGATTGTGGTAGATCAGCACATTAAAGACACACGCCCGACTGTTTTATAAACAACAGTTAGCTAAACAGGAGGATACTACCCGCTGTGCCGGTCTGATCAATGTCGTACGAAATCTGCAAGACTCAACAACAACCTGTCATTGTGTTCTGGCAGGGAAATCGAAAAGCGAATAAATTTTTCGAGCCCTGCTTCCCTTGTTTGATTAACCAGTATTCCGGCATCGTCATACAAATGAACCGCCAGCGCATCCGCGCTGTTTACGCCACCACTGACGGCACTACCGTTGTCTAATCTGGCCATTACAAAATTAGCACTACTGGGGACTGCACTTATTCCCAGTGACGACAACTGCCGGCTTACTCGCTCGCGCTCTGCAACTATGATTTTTACACGGCTGCGCATTGATTCGAACGCTTCTATTGCTGCGACTGCCGCAGCCTGGGCAACCGCATTGGCGGTTCCCATTCCACGTGCCGCATACAACGCTGGAATCATCCATTCGGGCGCATACAGCCAGCCTATCCGAAGCCCGGCCAGTCCATACGCTTTAGAAAAGGTTTGTGTGATGATGACGTTATCAAACTCAGTGACAAGTTTATGCATAGAGCCGCAATAATCCTCATCTGCAAACTCACCATACGCCAGATCAATCACAAGTACAGTTTTCGCCGGAAGCGATGAAGCAAGTCGACGCAGTTCGCTCTCGTCAATCATGGTACCGGTTGGATTATTGGGGTTCGCAAGAAAAACAACAGTGGTTTTATCTGAAACATTGTCCAGCAATGCATCAACACTTGTCGTGTAGCCAGTCTCTGGCGCTTTAACCAGTGTGGCACCAACTCTGTTGGCGACAATTGGAAACTGAATATAGCCAAACTCGGAAATCAGTATTTCATCACCGGTACGAGCGAACACGCGGCCGATTACATCGAGCAACTCCTCTGAACCGTTGCCGCAAATAACTTGCTCCTGATTCAGCGCCCATTTGCCTGCAATTGCCTCACGCAGCAATTGACAAGAGGGGTTACCGTACAAGTTGGCATTCGACGCGCTGTCATCTATTGCCAGCTGTACCGCATCAGATGGTGGCCATGGCAGTTCGTTAAAGCTGAGATTGATAACCGGCAAGCCTTTTGGTTGCGGCTTGACGATTCGCGCTCGAATGTTGAGCGGCTCAATATAGATACTTGCTCGGTCCATTTCTTTTTTCTGGTGCTTGTGCAGTGTGAGTATGAGAGAGGCTTGCGATCGCCACTAAGGCGTTAGTCATCGGTGACATTCCAGCCGCTCAATTTTTAATCGCCCACGCCTGAATTGCATTTGCCCGAGCACCCTTTGCCCTCATAGCCATTGCCCTCATAGCCATTGGCCTGGCCCTTACCCGCGCCAGCATTCAGCCCCAGCTGGTGTTTGTGGCAATTCGACGTTGCATTTCGACGTGGCATTTCGACATCGAACCATCCTGAGCCACCCTTCAGCGATGAGCTGCAATGCGCTGTTTGACCGTTTTGTGCACTTTGAAGGTTGCACTACATTAGCATATACAATAGCCTCAGGCTCAGGCAAACGCTGTTCAGATTGCCGTCTTTCAACCGCGCCGCCAGGCGCAGAACCGGGGAAATCCTTGAAAATAGTCAGCACAGCTCGCAGAGCAATTCTACGCAGGACAGCATTGGTCGCTGTGGCCACTGGTGCCCTGACCCTAACCGCCGGGGTCGCCCAGGCGGTAGACAAAGTATCCGCTGTACACGCATTCCCGCCATTCCTGGTCTACACCAAGACATTTCTGGCAATGGTTGAAGATATCAACAAGCGCGGTGAAGGCATTGTCGAAATCAACGTGCGCGGTGGACCAGAAGCCATTGGCATGTTTGAGCAACCCAATGCGGTACGCGACGGTGTTGTCGACATGGTACACACGCCCGGTAGTTTTTATGGTGCCTCGGTACCTGAAATCGATGCCATGGTAGCCGCCCGCGTCACACCGATGGAAGCCCGCAGTAATGGTGGTGCAGCACTGATGGACGAAGCCCACCAAAAGCGTTTTGGCGTGCGACATCTGGGCTGGATCGATGGCGGTGTACAATTCCACATCTACAACTCAAAGCCATTCAACTTTGGTGATGACGGCGTGGTCGATCTGAGCGGCGTTAAACTACGCGACAATCCAATCTATCATGCGTTTTTTGAAGCACTGAATGCAACCACCGCATCTATGCCTTCAACCGAAGTATATGCAGCATTAGAAAAAGGTGTAGTCGACGCAAGTGCGTGGACGTCCATCGGCTTAATGGACCTCAAGTGGGACAAATTCGTTAAGTACCGAATTGACCCTGCTTTCTACAATACTGATATTGGCGTTATATTTAATCAGGATAGCTGGAACGCATTGTCTGCAGAATCGCAAAAGCTGATTGAAGAAGTTGTCATCGAGTGGGAAGCAAAATCATTCGCTGATCGCCAGAAAGATGTTGTTGCCGACGCTGCAGAGCTGCAAAAGCGTGGCATGGAGTTCGTACCAATGTCTGAGGAGGCGTCAGCCAAATACCTGCAGATGGCCGACGACGCATCATGGTCACGCATGAAAGGACGGCTTGACAAAATGGGTGGCGACAACAGCTACGACGCATTGCGCAAGACCTACTACGGCGAATAAACCGCAACTTGCTTTTTTAAGGGTAAGCGGAGCCTATCGGCTCCGCGTACACCCTCGCTTCACTTACCTCTGCCCGCCTCCGCCATTACAACAACCGTTAACAACAGACTTTTTATGCGTGCACCTCTATGCGTCTAATTGACCGAATCTGTAATTTTCTGGCGATTCTTGCTGGCATCTATCTGGTGACAATAATGTTCGCCATTGTGTTTCAGGCGACAGCACGGTCGTTTGGATACTCGGGGTCATCACACCTGTTTACCTTTTCCGAATACGGCCTGCTGTATATCGTTATGGCTGCCTCTCCCTGGCTGGTCAGAATGAAAGGCCATGTCTACATTGAAATGCTAACGGCCGCGCTGCCAAAAAACCTTGCACGCAAATTCTCACGGCTGGTGTCCGTCATCTGCATCATTATCTGCTTGCTACTTGTCTGGTACACCGGAGAGGCAACTCTCAAAGCGTTTAATCGTTCAGACTATGATATGCGATCACTGGATATGCCAAAGTGGCTGTTACTGGTATCCATGCCTGTTTGCTTCGGGTTAATGGCTATTCAATTCTCGCGGTTTGTCTTTGGGCCAGAGACCTTACACACCGGTGAAGCGGGAGTACATGAGTGATCGCTGCATTGGTTTATAGCGCACAGAGGCCCGGCTGATGGAATGGTATACAGCACTGGGGTTTTTACTGGGCCTTGTTTTATTTTTTATGTTTATCGGGGTACCGGTAGCGCTCGCATTTTTAGCCGCCAATATGGTGGGCGCCGCCTACTTCATGGGCGGCAATGGCGATATCTTTACTCAGATGTCGCGTGGTATCGGGCAACTGGCAAACAACGCGATTCCCACAGTTACAACGTTCAACCTGATGCCAGTGCCTATGTTTTTGCTCATGGGTGAATTGTTTTTCTTTACCGGCCTGGCTAATCGTATGTTCGGTGCTATCGACAAACTAATGGGCCGTATCCCCGGAAGACTGTCTTTTGTTACCGTTGCAGGGGGCACTGCATTCGCTACGTTATCCGGTTCATCAATGGGATCAACTGCATTACTGGGCTCGCTGATGGTACCCGAGATGCAGAAACGCGGTTACAAAAAGCATATGGCTATTGGCCCAATTCTGGGCACAGGCGGTTTAGCCATGCTGATTCCGCCTTCGGCACTTGCTGTGTTACTGGCAACGCTGGCCAACCTTGATGTTGGGCAGTTGCTTATCGCCGGCGTAGTGCCAGGTCTTATTCTCGCCTGTTTCTACGCAATCCTGATTTTAATCATGTGCCTTATTGACCCCGACGCAGCGCCGGCCTATGAGGTAGATCAGATAAGCTGGCTACAACGAGGCAGGCTTTTCATCTCTGAGGTGTTGCCAATGATGTCTATCGTGTTTGCCGTCATTCTACTCATCATGAAGGGCTGGGCGACACCCTCAGAGTCAGCTGCATTTGGCTGTCTCGGTGTTTTAATACTGGCGGCAATCTATGGCAAACTTACTTTCAGCAATATCATCGCTTCAGTGCAGGGCGCACTAAAAGTCACCGTAATGGCTTTACTCATTATTTTCGGCTCTGCAACTTTTTCTTCGTTGCTGGCCTTTTCAGGTGCCAGTGCCGGCCTTATCAACTGGGCAACCGGCTTTGATCTGGCGCCGGTTGTTATGCTGCTGGTCATGTTTGGCATCTTGCTGATTCTCGGTATGTTTATGGATCAACTCTCAATGATGCTGCTCACCGTACCGATATTTTTTCCATTGGCTGAATCACTGGACTTCAATCTCATCTGGTTCGGCGTCATTACGCTGCTCGCCCTCGAGATCAGTTTTACGACACCCCCCTTCGGGTTGCTATTGTTTGTGATGAAGGGGGTATCGGCACCAGGCACCACCATGCGCGATATCTATGTAGCAGCGCTGCCGTTCATGGGCTGCGCAATACTACTGGTAGGGCTGTTAATCATCTGGCCAAATATTGCGTTGTGGCTCCCCGGTCTTGGTAAATAACCGGGCAAGGCGAACCTGTTGACACTGCTGACGAGACTAAACAATAGATGAAAATCTGGTACCAGAGTTATGTCGACGCCGAACATGGTCAGTCATATTGGGATTTTCTTGGCAAGCACCTTGAGCACATCACTGACCCGGGCACGACGGTAGATATAAAAGGCATCACCCCGCATGACTCCTACGCTCACCCGATTGTGGAATTCCGCTGTGCCCGCGAGGTTATTTGCAATGCGGTCCGAGCAGAGCAGGAAGGTTACGACGCATTTGTGGTCGGCCACTTTCAGGATGCAGGTCTGTACGAGGCACGCTCGGTAGTAGACATACCCGTAGTCGGCCTGGGTGAATCATCAATGCTCTACGCCTGTCAGCTTGGGCAACGCATCGGCATCGTCACTATCAACCCGCGTTATATTTCCTGGTTTCACCAGCAGATAAAAAAATACGGCCTCGACGAACGTGTCACTGGCGTACATGCAATGACCTTCCAGCCCGGGCAAATACTCGACGCATTCGGTGACGACAACAAGCTCGAAACGGTAGCCAATCTGTTCGAGGAACAAGCTATTCCACTGGTAGAGAATAATGTCGACGTGCTTATTCCCGGCGGCGGCATACCCATGCTTTTGTTTTCTCAAATCCAGCAACATGCTGTCGCCGGAGCTCCTGTCATCAACGGTATACCGATTGTGGTCAAGATGGCGGAAATGGCGGTTAAATTAAAACAGACAACCGGGCTGTCAGTTAGCCGCGTATCTGACTTTATGAAGCCACCGCAGCACGTCATTGAAGAGTTCATGACCCATCCCAAAGGTCTGTAAGTCACCTTCTTCGTCACCTTCTTCCGCATCGTAAATTACTTGTGTCGACAGCCAGCCACCAGTCGCGCCGGGCTGTCCAGGCCTGAGCATCATCTCGGTGCTTGCACTGACAACTAAATACCTTTTCTGATTCCACCAACGATCAGACCAAGTCCGGGCTTGACGATATCGCCGCTGAAAAAATTGAATCAGCGAACGCCGGGCAGATGCGCTTTACATTTGTTTACTTATAAATCCAGGCAACACGCCACTACACCCTTTAGCGGATGCATTACTGTCTGTTGCCAGGAAAGTTTAGAGTGCTCAGTAGTTTATTCAGCATGAGCGAAGTAACTCTGACTAGTCTATGCAAAAAAAGCAGTACTGGCTGTGTGCACCCCGGGCATTAAGCGACCACCATTGGCATCGACCGTGCTCGACCTCTGGCCGCAGGACTAACCACTAACCAGGATTTGATATGAGTAACACCCTACTGAAAACTGTTGTATTAAGTTCCTTTATGGGCGCGGCCAGCATGGGCTACGCTATGGAGGATTTGACCGCTGCATTGCCTAACGCCCAACCCGGTGAGTGCTATGCAAAAGTTGTTATACCTCCGCAGTACCGCACCGAGAGTTCAACTGTTGTAGTAAAAGAAGCAAGCGAACAGGTTAAAATAGTACCAGCTCGCTATGAGTGGGCAGAACAACGAGTGCTCGTTAGCGAAGCCGGTAGCGAACTTCGTGCAATACCCGCCACCTTCGGCACAGTTACCGAAACTTATGAAGTATCACCAGCAAGCACACAGTGGGTTATGGACTCAAAGTCGGGCAACGTACCGGCAAACGAAGGCATGCTGGCAATGGCGAGAGCCAGCGGCGCAAATCTGGATGCCGCACAGCCAGGACAGTGTTTCGACGAGCACTACAAGCCCGCCACCTATAAAACTGTAACTGAACGTGTTCTGGTTTCAGAAGCATCAGAGCAAGTGCAACTGGTCGACGCACAATACGAGTGGGTTGAACAGCGTGTGATGGTATCTCCAGCATCACGCAAACTGGTAGAAGTACCTGCAGTGTTTGAATCAGTACAGGAGCGCATCAAGGTAGAAGATGCAAAGAGTGTCTGGAAAAAAGGCCGTGGTGGTATAGAAAAGATTGATCACGCCAGTGGCGAAATCATGTGCCTGGTTGAAGTACCGGCTGTCTATAAGACACTGAGCAAGCGCATTGTCAAGTCGCCAGCATCATCTCGCGTTATTGAGCAGCCAGCTCGCTACGAAACTATCAGAGTTCGTAAACTGGTGAAAGATGCCACTGAAACTCGCGTAGAGATTCCAGCAAAGTACGAAACCATCACCAAGCGTGTTCTGAATCAGGCAGCAACACATCACTGGCACAACTCAGCTGGCGATGGCAGTGCCCATGGCAAGCACACAGGCAACAAAATCTGTCTACAGGCAACTCCGGCAAAGATGGCTTCTGTCAAGAAGCGCGTCGTAAAGACTCCTGCCTCTGTTAAGCGTGTAGAGATCCCTGCCAAGTACGAAACGAAGAAGGTTCAGCAACTGGTAGAAGATGCAAAAGAAGTTCGCACCAGCATTCCAGCGAAAACCGAGACTATCTCAAAGCGTGTCAAAGTATCTGATGCCAGACTCGAGTGGCGTTCAATTCTGTGCGATACCAACATGACTCAGGGTACTGTACAGAAAGTTCAGCGTGCATTGCTTAGCGCCGGTTACGCTCCGGGTCCAATCGACGGCGTACTTGGTTCACAAACCATGGCAGCTGTTGATCGCTTTCAGCGCACTAAAGGCCTGGCCACTGGTGGGCTGACCTTTGACACACTGAAGCAACTCGGCGTTAGCGTTCAACACTAACTTAAACCGTTTTAAGAAGTAGTGACGTAGCAGTAGTAGTACGTTCGGCAAAGTGAGATCGTAGTATAGCTGTAGGAAGTAGCCAAAGGTCGCGTTTGCGGCCTTTGGTTTTTTAACAACCGCGCTTTTTCAGCCATTCATGACGGAGCTAGAAATCGTGCCACGGCACCGCCAATCTGTTCCTGTGTCTGAAGCCCGGTGGTTGTATGAACATGTTTGCCGCCACCATCAAAGAACAACAGAGTCACGTGAGGTACTGCATGTTTATCCTGCAGCGCTTTGCCTTCCGCAGTCCGGATATTAGCCAGTCGGTATAACACTGAATCATTTGATTTGAGCGCGCCAGTGACGACCTTTTTCAATCGCCGACAGGTCGGACAATTCGGATCGTGAATCTGCACAATTACCGGCTCCCCCTGCCCGATCACGCTCAGATCGTGTAGCTCCTGTTGCCCGGATTCATAAGCGTTTATGCTGACTGCAGCCAG
>CALGNZ010000118.1 GCA_937957915.1 uncultured Granulosicoccaceae bacterium
TTTTTCCGGCGTTTCTGTCAAGACAGCAAGGCGCGATTTCTACACGTTAAATCGGAAGTGCACCACATCTCCTTCGACCATCGTGTACTCCTTTCCCTCAAGGCGCCATTTGCCGGCGTCTTTGGCACCTGACTCGCCACCGCAACTAATAAAGTCGTCGTAGCCAACAACCTCGGCTCGTATGAATCCTTTTTCAAAATCGGTGTGTATGCGCCCTGCCCCTTGCGGTGCGGTGGCGCCACTGCGCACTGTCCAGGCGCGCACTTCTTTTTCCCCGGCAGTGAAAAATGTTTGCAAGCCCAGCAAGTCATAGCCTGAGCGTATGACGCGGTTTAGACCGGGCTCGTCCAGACCCAGCTCTTCGAGGAACTCGGCCTTATCGGCGTCGTCGAGTAATGCAATTTCTGCTTCTATCGACGCGCACACCGCGACCACTGTGGCGCCTTCTTTTGCTGCGTATTCACGCACCAGGTCGAGCATGGCGTTGTTTTCGAATCCGTCTTCGGCGACATTGGCAATGTACATAACCGGTTTTGATGTCAGCAAATGCAACTGCTGAATAATCGGCCGTTCTGCATCTGATAGCTCCATACTGCGTACCGGGTTGCCGGCATCAATATGAACCACTATTTTTTCCAGCAGCGCTTTTTCAGCAATGGCAGCTTTGTTACCGGATTTCGCGTTTTTACCTACCCGGTAAGCGGCTTTCTCTGCGGTGTCCATATCGGCCAGTAACAACTCGGTATTAATGACTTCAATATCGGATATAGGATCAACCTTACCTGCCACATGCACAACGTCATCGTCTTCAAAACATCGCACGACGTGTCCGATAGCATCGGTCTCTCTGATGTTGGCAAGAAATTTATTACCCAACCCTTCACCTTTGGATGCACCGGCAACCAGGCCTGCGATGTCAACAAACTCCATCGTGGTGGGCAGTATTTTCTGCGGGCTGACAATGTCTGCGATCAGTCCGAGCCTTGGATCAGGAACAGGCACAATGCCCACGTTAGGCTCTATGGTACAGAACGGGTAGTTCTCCGCTGCAATTTCGGCTTGTGTCAACGCGTTAAACAACGTTGATTTACCGACGTTGGGCAGCCCGACAATTCCGCATTTAAATCCCATGAATTACCCGTGTAATCTCTTCGATTGCAATTGAATAAGTAGTTACCACTGGCTTTCAACTTTTGCGTTAAGGCTTACGCCCTATTTGCTTTTCGTTTCGCTACCAGCGGCTTTGTCAGTTTTAGTGTCAGGCTTTTTTTCTTTGGTATGTAACGTGTTCATTGCCATATTCATACGATCGTTGACGATGTTGGGCATTTCTCGCATCACATCATCGACACATCGCAACAGAAGATCACTCTCCGATTTGGGCGCACGTTTCAATACAAAGCTGGATACCTGTTTCACATCACCGGGATGGCCGATTCCCAACCGCACTCTCCAGAAGTCGCGACCAAGGTGCTTAATAATGTCGCGCAGACCATTGTGACCACCGTGACCGCCACCCTGCTTTAAGCGGACTGTGCCCGGCAGCAGATCCAACTCATCGTGAGCGACCAGAATATGTTCCGGTTCGATGCGATAGAAATTGGCCATTGCCATTACCGACTCACCACTGAGGTTCATAAACGTGGTCGGCTTCAGCAAGCGGATATCGCGGCTGTCAATCATGACCCGTGCGGTCTCACCCTGAAACTTCTTTTCAGCGGTAAAGCCCGCACCATAACCCCGGGCAATTTCATCAAGCAACAGGTAACCGGCGTTGTGACGGGTTTCCTCATACTTGGATCCGGGATTACCGAGACCAACTATCAATTTGAACACAGGCACTACCGTCCTCTGTGGTCAGCGCAATGACTTATTCTGATAATAACTTACCTGACAAATAGCGCCGGGCGACACACAGCCGCCCGGATACTCTGCTCGAGTAAGCCTGTGGTTAAGCAGTGTTGCAGCGTGTTTTTACTCGCCGCCTTCAGCTGGCTCGCCACCCTCTTCACCAGTATCGCCTTCACTTTCGTCAGTGTCTTCTTTCGCTGCTCTGGTCTGGTGTACAGCAACAATCGCACGATCGTGATCTTCATCGCCGTGAGCAAGATCAGTCGAGGTAACACCTTCAGGCAACTTAACGTCAGACAGGTGCAGGGTTTGCCCCAATTCCAGTTCGATAAGGTCAACCTCAATGTACTCTGGAAGATCGCGCGGCAAACAACTGACCGATATTTCCGTTTCAATACGGTTGATCGATCCGCCGTCCCGCTTAACGCCAACACAGGCTTCTTCGTTGATGTAGTGCAGCGGCACTCTGACCGTCAGTGCTTCACCGGCAACCACACGCTGAAAATCTATGTGCAGAATTTGCTGCTTGAACGGGTGACGTTGAATATCTTTAATAATGGCTTGTTCTTTCGCGCCGCCGACATCAAGCGTTAAAATGTGCGAGAAAAACGCTTCGTGCTGGAGATTATTCATCACTTCGTTGTGATTCAGCGAAATTGGCGTGGGGTTACCGCCACCACCGTAGATAATTCCGGGAAACTTCTCGGATTTACGCAGACGGCGGCTCGCACCTTTACCATAGTCACTGCGTACTTCCGCACTCAAAACAAATTCGAGGCTCATGGGGTTGTCCTTGCAGGATAAATTAAATGAAAGATAGGCATGCGCTGATTCGCGACCAAATCAATGCAAGCCGATCAGTATAACAAAGTTTCGCGCGATAGCCAGTCGTTTAGCGCTTTTCGAACCATTCAGGAACATCGGCGCGGCCTGAAAAAACGTGCGCCTCGGGCTTGTTCAATCCATGTAGATTGAGCTTACGGATTCCTCTTCGTGTATGCGCCGGATGGTTTCAGCCAGCATATTGGCTACTGACAGCTGCCGAATTTTTCCACAACCCTGAGCCGCTTCTGACAGCGGAATAGTGTCGGTAACGACGATCTCGTCGATCTGCGATTCGGTCAGATTATCAATTGCTGGGCCGGACAATACTGCATGAGTTGCATAGGCCACTACCTTGCCGGCGCCATGCTCTTTCAACGCATCGGCAGCTTTGCAGAGTGTACCTGCGGTATCGACCATATCGTCGATAATGACGCAGGTCTTGCCTGCCACGTCGCCAATAATGTGCATCACCTGAGCCATGTTCGCCTGAGGTCGGCGTTTATCGATTATGGCAAGGTCTGCATCATCGAGTTGTTTGGCGACAGCTCGGGCTCGAACCACACCACCAACATCCGGTGATACCACAATCAGGTTTTGGTGTTTCTGTCGCCAGATATCACCCAACAGCAGGGGTGACGCATAAACGTTATCGACAGGAATATCAAAGAACCCCTGAATCTGCTCGGCATGAACGTCAACGGTAAGTACCCGATCCACACCAGCCACTGCAATCATGTTCGCGACCAGCTTGGCTGATATTGCTACGCGGGCGGACCGTACACGCCGGTCTTGCCTGGCATAGCCGAAGTAAGGCATTACCGCGGTTATACGTTCAACCGATGCACGCCGAAACGCATCAACCATGATGAGCATTTCCATCAGGTTGTGGTTGGTCGGGTTACAGGTGGTTTGTATCAGGAAGATATCTCGACCGCGAACATTCTCGAGAATTTCGACAGCCGTTTCACTGTCTGCAAATTCTGCGACCGAGGCCTTGCCAAGGGGGATTCTTAATTGATCGACGATCTTTTGGGCTAAAGCCGGATTGGCCTTGCCAGAAAACACCATCATGTTGGATTCCGACACCAAAAGGCCCGCCTGCTTCGGTTTAGGATATGGCTGGGGCGGTAGGATTCGAACCTACGCATGCCGGGATCAAAACCCGGTGCCTTAACCGCTTGGCTACGCCCCAATAAACTGTTTATGCAGATGCGCTCTCGCACTGCCTGAGTCGCGTTAATAGATCACTGCCGTGGATAAGACCAGAAGCAACAATTTCGAAATGCACTCAATTCATCGTTTTACTTCTCTACCGCTTACTGCCCGAACTGCTACTTACTGCCTGAAGCAAAACGTTTACTTTCGTTCGCTCCTTCTCGCTTACCTACGCCGACAAACATTTTGTATGCCATCGGTTGGTATCGCAAGCGTTTGAGACTCGCATTTACGTTCACTTCACCTGCCACAGAGACGGTAAGCGAGCGACTGGCGACACCTCTCCCTCCTGGAAGCGGCGTATTGTGATCGGTGAGCATTCGTGTGTCAATTGTCGATCGTTAAAGAGTTCGGACTTAGCGACATAATTTAGCGAATTCAACGGCAATCCATCGCCTGTTCAGTTGCCGAGGGCGGCGAAAACAACGCATCACATGTTATCGATGTTTAATTTTACAGAATTGCGCTCGGCGCGCCCTCACATCAGGCTCACTAATCAGGCGCACTGCTGCACCGAAGAAAACCGACATACACTGGCTTGCAGATCAACCTCGATAGCGATGCAAGGAATATCGCAGGGAACATGGCAGGGAACATCGCAGAGAGCATAGTAAGGAGCGTCGCAGGGAACATCGTGAGGAGCGTCGCAGGGAGCATCTGTAGCCATCAACAATCAGCTACTGACGCCCGGTATTTCAAGCCGACCGTTTTCGGTCGCTGTTGGCTTGAGCCACTTTTTTATCGACAAACGAATCTCGACACCATCTCCGGCCACCACGATTGACCGCGGCAGATCGAGGTCTTCGAACTTGCGATAACGCAGAAACCTGATTTGCCATTCGGTGCCGGATGCGTGGGTCATTTTGCTCAGGCGCCCACGCTGATCTCGTTCGACCTCACTGGCCTCTGTGGGCAAACCGACAACCCAGGACTGCATGCGCTTAAGCGGGATTTCAACACCCATCGCCTGCCGCAACAGGGACTCTGCGGAATACCCGGTCAACTTGTCACCATCTGCGATCAGTTCAGCACCGCTGAGCCCTTCCGACACCTGGTACTGCTGTAAGCCAAGCGGCCCAAACAGCTTTATCTGAAAGCCGTCAGCCAGGACATCCCAGGCAAATGATGCGTTTACCACGCCTTCTTTTTCGGAGTCTATGATCAGAGATCCGAACGCACGCCATGGCTTAAAAGCCGCGAGGCGAGCGTCGCGGGCAGCGATTTCCTGTTCGGTTGCTGGCGGCAGATTGTCTGGCTGCGGGCGCAAGTTCTGGCACCCGACCAATACCGGCAGAAACAACAGCGCGAATAAATACAATCGGTTCAACGGATATACTTTTTCATAACGCTGTTGAGCAGATCATCATCCGGAGATATTTTTAGCGCCTCTTCCCAGATCTGGGTAGCGCTGGTTTCGTCGCCGGACACCCACAGCACTTCTCCCAGATGCGCCGCTATTTCCGAGTCTGGAAGAATGTCATAGGCGCGGCGCAGCATTTCAATCGCTTTATCGTACTTCTGCTGACGGTAATAGAGCCAGCCAACGCTGTCGATAATGGCCGGATCAGATGGCTGTAATTCCAGCGCTTTGGTCAGATAGACTTCCGCCTCATCGAGCCTTTCATTGCGATCAACCAGAAAATAGCCAAGCGCATTTAACGCGTATCCATTGTCAGGTTGCGCGGTGATGACTTTTTGCAGATCAGCCTCAAATATCTCTCGCTTGTCGAGTCGTTCGGCAACCAGCGCTCGGGCGTACAGCAGCGACGCTTCGTCGGCGTATCGCTCCAGCCCCTCTGACAGAATCTCCAGCGATTCCTCGTGCCGATCATCACTGTTTAACAACCGGCTTTCCGAGGTAATCAACTCGATCTGAATCGCCGGTTCATCGGTATAGGTTTTTAAATCGGCAATGAGCTGCCGGCCCTCTTCGACCTCGCCCACCAGACCGTGTAGTTCGGCTGCGCGAATTTGTGCTGAAAAAAAGTTGTCGCCCCCGGTTACCGCTTCATAGCGATCAATGGCGAGTTGATAATCGCGCCCGCTGTCAGAAATTCTGCCGAGATAGTAGTTCGCTTCATCCAGATGTTGCTCAAGATCAACCACTCTTTCCAGATATTTCTCTGCGCGCTCCACACGCTTGATCTCGAGCGCCAGCAATCCAATGGTCAGATAGGCATCGGCGTCGTCGGGGAATTTGTCGGCAATAACTTCAAACTGCGTGGTGGCCCGTTCGTACTTGCCCGCTTCGACCAGCAGACGCGCATACCCCAAATGCCCGGGTACGTTGTCGGCGTTACGGTCTAAGTAGGACTGCACCGGCTGCAGCGCATCATCAACATTGCCTGTATCAACCTGAAGGCGCGCTTTGGACAACAGCGCCTCGATGTTATCAGGGTCAATTTCCAGCGCTTTCTCAAACGCTTTCAGCGCGGTTACACGCTCACCTTTGGACATCGCAAACCGGCCAATACCGTACTGGGTATCGGTACTATCCGGGAAGCGCTGCCCTAATTGATCAAGCACCTGTGCGCCAATGTCCGCATCTGACTGTCGCAAAATGGAATTCACCACATTGCCAATCACAATGGATGGTGCATCATCGGACAGGTTAATCACTTTCTCGAGCGCAAAGGTGGTGTCATCGACATTTCTCTGTCGCAGCGACACCTGGGCCTTGTGCTGCCAGGCATCGACACTCTGGGGTGCCAGCTCAACCCAGCGCGAGACAGCACTCCCGGCTCGGTCCAGATCACGGCTGTACAGGGCGAGCTTCACGGCTCTCTCTGATACTCGCGGGTCATCCGTGCTACCGGCTGCATCGTAATAGTTGCGCGCGGCAAGATCGACTCGGCCACGCCTCCCGGCAATTTCAGCGGCCAGAATCTTGTAGACCAGATCGGCCTCCTGACGCTCGCTAAGCCTGCTGCCCCGCTGTGTGGTGGATGGTGCGGTGGGTTGCGCGGTTTGCCGCGACGACTGCAGGACTTTGCCCGACGCCTGTGCTGTTAGCGTGTGGGTGTGCTGCCCCTGAGCGAGTGACAGCAGGCGGGCCTGCGCGTTAGTTACGGTGCTGCAGGCACCGAGCCCAATGCCGAGAGTGGTCGCTAGAAGCGCCCTGTAGGTAATAGTCTTCAAAACGGCTGCACCATCCGAAATATCCAAAGTTTCTGTTAACCTGTAATCTTTGACCACTATTGCAACAAAACTATCCGCTGCGTACTACGTACAAACACGAAAGTTCACCTAAACTCAGAAGCATACAGCAACATCAGGCAAACTTTGTGAACACCGCGGGCGTTGATCTGCCTACAACAATAGTTGATAGCAGACTTCTCGTTGACTGCCGCGAAACAATTGACTTCCAGCCTGTTCGCCACACATTTGTTGTTGCCAGTCTTCACAGGCCTGTCGCTGCACACAGGACGATTACAAATTTGCTAATATTGCCGCCATGTCGCTCGTTGCCGTAGGTCTCAATCACAATACTGCCCCAGTTGAGGTCAGAGAACGCATCACGTTCGCGCCGGAGTGCATCCGCGACGCCTTGCGTGACCTGCGTGGCGATTTGAGCGTGCCCGAGGCAACGATTGTGTCAACCTGCAATCGAACAGAAATCTACTGCGGCATGGAAGACTCACGTACACCAGAGCTGATCGACTGGCTGCACCACTACCACCGCGCACCAAACGACTCGTTTTCGCCTTTCCTGTTCACGCACTATGATCAGCAGGCCGCCCACCATTTGATGCGTGTTTGCAGCGGACTCGATTCGATGATTCTGGGAGAGCCGCAAATTCTTGGCCAGATCAAACAGGCCTACCGCGATGCCGGAGAGTCCGGCACCGTCGGCAAGCACTTGTCACTGCTGTTTCAGTCAGCCTTTAATGTGGCAAAACAGGTCAGAACCGACACAGCCGTGGGCGCCAGCCCAGTCTCAGTGGCGTTTGCTGCCGTGTCGCTGGCAAAACAAATATTTGGTGATCTGAACAAACACACCGCATTGCTGATTGGCGCCGGGGAAACGATAGAACTGGCTTTGCAACATCTGCAGACATCCGGCATTGGCAACGTGCTGATTGCCAATCGAACACTGGACAGAGCCGAACAACTTGCGGAGCGATACGGCGCCAAGGCAACCACGCTCGGCGAAATTCCATCAATACTGGCTGAAGCGGACATCACCATTTCATCCACTGCATCGCAGTTACCGATTCTCGGCAAAGGTGCGGTCGAACAGGCGTTAAAAGCGCGCAGGCATCGCCCGATGGCGATGATCGACATTGCCGTGCCGCGAGATATCGAATCACAGGTGGGGCAACTGGACGATGTATTTTTGTACACCGTTGACGACCTGACTGAAATTATCGATCAGGGCATGCAGGCACGTAAAGAGGCCGCCAAAAAGGCAGAGTCGATCATCGATCATCAAGCGCAGAAATTTATGCGCAAGCTCAGAGGCCTGCATGCTGATACGACCATCGCAGACCTGCGAACCCAGGTAAGCCAGCTACAACACGATACCCTGCAACAGGCAATGGCGATGGTACAACGGGGAGAGCCGGCCGAAAAAGCGCTGAAGTATTTTTCGCACACTTTCACTAACAAACTGTTGCACGCACCGTCAGCACAACTGCGAATTGCAAGCGAGTCCGGTGACAACGTTACTGTCGATACAGCGCGCAAACTCTTCAATCTGGATTCAAGCGCCGATACGCCAAAGGGTCAAAAGAAGACTCAAGATGACGTCAAGCCTGTCAACAGTGGCTTTACCTAGCTATTCCCATCACGCGCAGCGAGTGCTGCAACCTCGCGCTAAAAACACAGTTAAGCATTACTGCCCACTCCAGATACAAGCCCGGATTCATTAAGCCTTGAAAGACTCAATAAAAGCCAAACTTGACAGCGTTAGCGAACGCCACGAAGAGATTGCAGCGCTGCTGGGCGAGGCCGACATCATATCGGACCAAAACCGGTTTCGTGATTTATCTCGTGAATACTCGCAGCTTGAGCCCGTGGTCAACACGTACGCCGACTACAAGAGCACAACCGAAGACCTGGCCAGTGCACGTGAGATGGCCAACGATCCGGATCCGGAAATGCGGGAGATGGCTAAGGATGAAATAGCGACGGCCGAAGCACAGCTCGAATCATTAAACCTCGACCTGCAAAAGCTGTTGTTACCACGTGACCCGCGTGACCAAAACAACGTTTTTATCGAAATCAGGGCAGGCACTGGCGGTGATGAAGCAGCGATTTTCGCAGGCGATCTTTACAAGATGTACTCACGCTACGCCGAGTCACAGGGATGGCGAGTTGAGCTTATCAGTGAACGACAAGGCGATCATGGCGGTTATAAAGAAGTCGTCGCACGTCTTGCCGGCAACGGCGTCTTCTCGCGTTTGAAGTTCGAGTCAGGCGCTCACCGGGTGCAGCGTGTGCCAGAGACAGAGTCGCAGGGCAGAGTCCATACTTCAGCGGCAACAGTTGCAGTATTGCCTGAAGTGGAACAGGTAGAAGAGGTTGATATAAACCCCGCAGACTTACGCATAGATACCTATCGTGCCAGTGGTGCCGGTGGTCAGCATGTGAATAAAACAGACTCTGCGATTCGCCTGACGCATATCCCGACCGGTATCGTCGTTGAGTGTCAGGACGAACGTTCACAACACAAGAACCGGGCACGGGCAATGTCACTGCTGCAAGCCAGGCTGTTAAACGATGAAGTGGAAAAGCAGCTGGCAGAGGAAACAGAGTCACGACGTCTGCAGGTAGGCAGCGGTGATCGTTCAGAACGTATTCGCACTTACAACTTTCCACAGGGTCGGGTCACCGACCATCGTATTAACCTGACGTTGTACAAGCTTGAAGAAATCGCCAATGGTTCACTGCAACAGATCATCGATCCCCTGCTGGCAGAACACCAGGCTGACTTACTTGCAGAGATGGGTAGTTAGTTGAGAGCCACTGGTTAGGGCTCCTGTCGTGTCGTCACCGGCATCTACACGACATACAGTTTTTCAACGTTCAATGAGATCAGGCAGTCACTATTGAACAACACGCCAACACGCAAACCGGCCTCTATCGAGCAACTGTTGACTGTGGCCAGCAGCCAATTGCACAACACAAGCGATAGCGCACGGCTGGACGCCGAGGTGCTGCTGGCCCATGCACTCGAACGAGACCGCAGTTACCTGTATACGTGGCCGGAGCGAGAGCCACCCACAGCTGTTGCGACCCGGTTTTTGCAAAGCATTGAACAGCGTGAGCACGGGGTGCCTGTTGCCTACCTGACAGGCACAAAAGAATTCTGGTCTATGAGGTTTCGCGTCACCAGTGACACACTGGTACCAAGAGCTGATACCGAAACACTCGTGCAACTGGCTATCGATCAGCTGAACTTATATCCGGGGCCCGTTCTCGATCTTGGCACCGGTTGTGGCGCTATCGCAATCAGCATCGCCAAAGAATACCAGCGCCTGACTGACAACAGCACTGACAACAGTACCGCTATGCCTGTTGAAGTATCCGCTGCGGATGCCAGTGTGCCCGCACTGAACATAGCGCGTGAAAACGCTCGATCGCTAAACGCCAATGTGTCTTTCTATTTATCAAACTGGTTTACCCATTTGCCACGTAAAAAATGGCAGCTGGTTGTAAGCAACCCGCCCTACCTGAGCCCGCACGACAAACACTTACCCTCACTAAAACATGAGCCGCGTAATGCACTGGTTGCAGCAGACAATGGCCTGGCGGATATAGAAAACATAGTATTAGCAGCAAAGTACCATCTATTGACCAACGCAACGCTGATGATTGAACACGGCGAGGAACAGGGCTGGTCAGTACGCACACTTATGCAGCGAGCGGGCTATCATTCGATTCGCACAGAGACCGACATAGCCAGTCGCGACAGAGTGACTCTGGGACAAATGCATGAGTAGTGAAATCACCGCAGAAAACACCTATGCCGCCATTGACCTTGGATCAAACAGTTTCCATATGGCGGTGGCCGGTGCAACATCAACGCATCTGCAAATGATCGACAAGATGCGGCAACCGGTACGACTGGGCTCAGGCCTCGACAAGGATAACAACATAACGCCTGATACGATGGACCGGGCACTTAAGTGCCTCGAACTGTTTCAGCATCGCCTGCGCGGTGTGCCTTCGTCTCAAATCCGCACAGTAGGCACCAACACACTGCGCCGGGCTCGCAATGCGCAGGAGTTTAATCAGCGCGCAGAATCAATTCTTGGCGCGCCGATTGATATTATCTCGGGGCGCGAGGAAGCCAGACTTATCTATACCGGCATTGTCTACGGACGACACGACAACAGAAAGCGTCTGGTAATAGATATTGGCGGTGGCAGCACAGAGCTGATCATTGGTACCGGTATTAATCCGGTAATCATGGAAAGTGTGAACATGGGATGTGTCAGTGCCACACAAAAATGGTTCAGCAATGCCGATGCCAATATCGCCAAACAATTCGACAAGGCAATTCGACGATCACAGCTGGAACTGCGCGCAATAACAGAGCAGTACCGACGCAGCGGATGGGAGGTCTGCATTGGATCTTCCGGTACGATCAAAGCTGTCGAGCGAATACTGGTTGCGCTCGGACATACCGAGCATGGCATAAACAGCGAAGGACTGGAGGCCACCAGAAAGCTGCTAACAAAAAAAGGGGTATCAGCCCTGTCTGACATCTCTACCATTAGCGACGATAGAAAAGCCGTCATACTTGGCGGACTCGCGGTACTGATTGCCACTTTCAGATCGCTTAAGATCGACTTTATGAATGTCTCTCACGCAGCACTTCGTGAAGGTGTCATCGTTGATCTTGCCGGAGAGAAGTTAAACGAGCATGTTCGCCACAACGCGATAACGGATATACAACGGCGTTTTCAAATTGATAAAGAACAGGCCAGCCGGGTAAGCTCAACGGCTGATATGATATTCGACTCTGTTAGCAAAGCATGGGGCCTCGACGACAGACAGCACCGCACCGCCCTGCACTACGCCTGCGCACTTCACGAGATAGGCCTGTCAGTGGCACATGTGCAATATCATAAGCACGGTGACTATCTCCTCAGCCATGCAGACATGCTCGGCTTTTCTCGCAATGATCAAAACATGCTGGCCGGTCTGGTGCGTAATCACCGCCGCAAAGTGGCCTTGAATGTCGCCAATCGACTGAGCGCGCCGCACAAGGATAGATTTTTTCATCTCCTCGTTATACTGCGGCTGGCAGTGCTTTTTCATCGCACCAGGCAGGCCAGCGCTGCACCACCGATTACTATATCCGTCACCACAAACAGCTTGATTATCACACTGCCGCATCAGTGGCTGAGTGAAAACCCGTTGACGCATGCCGACCTGATCAGTGAAATAGGCCCGACCAAAGCCGCAGGCTTTACGCTGGCTATTCATGCGACGTCACTGCAAAGCTAATTGTCTGCTACCGCGACTACAGTATTCACCACAAAGGCTTTTGAAAAGCAGGTCCGCCGCAAGGGCATAACCTTTTTGCTTCTTTTTTTAGCCTTTCAAAAATGCATCCCGGCAGGGCTCTCTTACCCTGCGATGCTATACGGCCGAATCAACTGTCGGTTCAGCAAACGCATCGATCGGTGGGCAGGTACAAATTAGATGTTTATCGCCGTGCACGTTGTCAACACGACCGACCGGCGGCCAGTACTTGTTGGTATCGACAGCCTGCTTCACCGGAAATACCGCCTGCTCCCGGGTATAGGGGTGCTCCCAGACGTCACTCATTGCAACTGATGCGGTATGTGGCGCGTTGCATAACGGATTATCATCGACTGGCAAACGCCCGGCCACTACTTCCTGATACTCGCGATAAATGTTTTCCATTGCTTCGCAGAATCGGTCCAGCTCTCGCTTCGGTTCACTCTCGGTGGGCTCAATCATTAATGTTCCTGCCACCGGAAACGACATGGTTGGCGCATGGAAGCCATAGTCAATCAAACGCTTGGCGATATCTTCAACAGTTACCCCGCCATTGTCTTTAAGCACCCTGGTATCGAGAATGCATTCGTGTGCCACATAACCCTCTTCTCCGTGGTATAGAATCGAATATTGATCAGCCAGTCGACTGGCGATGTAGTTCGCATTCAGAATCGCATAGCGGGTAGCATCGCGCAGACCAGATGCTCCCATCATGCGGATATACATCCACGTAATTGTCAAAATAAGCGCACTACCCCACGGTGCAGCACTGACAGCACCACTGCTCCTTGGGTCAATGCTGTTTGGGACACTGCTGTTTGGGTCAACGCTGTTTGCCTCAATACTGTTAGGGTCAATGCCGGTATCGACTGCCCCCTCAAATTCCCGATGACCGGGAAGAAACGGTGCGAGGTGCGCGCCCACACCGATTGGACCGACGCCCGGACCACCGCCGCCGTGAGGAATGCAAAATGTTTTGTGTAGATTCAGGTGAGACACATCACCGCCAAACTTACCCGGCCTGGCCAAACCGACCATCGCGTTAAAGTTCGCACCATCGATATACACCTGCCCGCCGGCGTCATGTATTCGCTCGCATACGGTGGTCACGTGGCTTTCAAAGACACCATGTGTTGACGGATAGGTAATCATGATCGCACTGATGTTCTGATCATGCGCCGCTATCTTGCGATCGAGATCTTCAAGATCAACATTGCCATTGTCATCGCAGGCAACCACCACTACCCGCATGCCGCACAGCTGAGCACTTGCCGGGTTAGTACCATGGGCTGATTGTGGTATCAGACACACGTCGCGGTGATGATCACCACGGCTCTCATGATAGCGCTTGATGGCCAGCAGACCTGCGTACTCACCCTGACTACCGGCATTCGGCTGTACTGACACAGCGTCGTAACCCGTACAGGCACAAAGCATCGATTCAATATCACTAATGAGTTCCTGGTAACCACCAGTCTGATGAATCGGTGCAAACGGATGAATATCGCTAAAGTCCGGCCAGGTGACAGCTGCCATTTCTGCTGCAGCATTGAGCTTCATGGTGCAGGAGCCCAATGGAATCATTGCTCTGTTTAAAGCCAGATCACGATCGGCCAGCGCCTGCATGTAACGCATCATCTGGGTTTCAGATTGATAGTCGTTAAACGCAGCCTGTGTCAGAAAGGCAGTCTCTCTCTTGAGTGATGCCGGCAAAGCGAGTTCCGCATCGTTAATAAGCTGCTGCAGATGATCTGTACTTTGTTGCGCGCTTTGCTTTTTGTTTGGCGCCTTGCTTTTACTATCAGTGGCGCTTTCCGATTTACCGGCAGCAGATGTAAAAATTTCAATCAACACAGCCAAATCATCAACCGTGCTCGTCTCATCAAACGAAACGCCCAGTGTATCAGCGTCAATCAGACGCAAATTAATACCACGCTTTTCTGCCATTTGCAGGTAGTGGTTTGCCTGGCCCGGCACCTTAAGTACCAGTGTGTCAAAGCGACTCACGCTTGCGACATCAATGCCTGCCGCGCGCAGTTTATCAACCGCTACCGACGCCATTTTGTGAATACGAAGCGCAATACGGCGTAATCCGTCCGGACCGTGATACTTGGCATAGAACGTCGCAATAATAGCGAGCAAGGCCTGCGCAGTACAAATATTGGAGGTCGCCTTTTCGCGCCTGATATGCTGCTCTCGCGTCTGTAAGGCCAACCGATAAGCCGGGTTGCCAAGGGCATCAACAGACAGCCCGACCAGACGCCCCGGCATGTTACGTTTGTGTTTATCCGTGGTCGCAAAGAAGGCTGCATGCGGACCGCCAAAGCCCATCGGTACGCCAAGTCGTTGCGCACTGCCTACCGCGACATCAACACCGATCTCACCGGGCGGGGTAATCAGTGTCAACGCCAGTAAGTCGGTGGCCAAAACCACCATGACACCGGCCTTGTGTGCAGACTCTACCAGCGACCGATAGTCTCTGATGACACCCTCGGTATCGGGGCTTTGCAATAAAATGGCACACTCGGTGCCGTTAAATTCAATGGGTTCATCTTCATCTATAGTCTGTACGTCGATACCGAGAGGTTCAGCGCGGGTGCGGATGACATCAAGCGTTTGCGGATGACAATACTGCGATACAAGGACACGGGATTTTTTACCACGCTGTGCTCGAAAGCACAGAGTAACGGCCTCTGCAGCAGCTGTGGCTTCGTCCAGCATGGATGCATTGGCAATTTGCAAGCCGGTCAGCTCTGTGACCATCGTTTGAAAATTAAACAGAACCTCGAGGCGACCCTGTGATATCTCTGGCTGATACGGCGTATAGGCGGTGTACCAGGCCGGATTTTCAAGTACATTGCGCTGGATGACAGCAGGTGTGATGGTGCCGTAGTAGCCCTGCCCTATCATCGACCTGACTACCCTGTTCTTTTGCCCAATGCGGCGCAGCTCCTGAAGGGCCTCTGCCTCTGACAAAGCCTCAGCAAGATCAAGTGCGGTGTCATCGCGAATACTGTCCGGCACTACACGGTCGATCAGTTCGTCCAGTGTCTTTACACCGATACGCGCGAGCATCAGCTCGACGTCTTTCTCTCTGGGGCCTATGTGGCGCTCCTGAAAAGAATCTGTCATACACCCCTCTCTATTGGCTGTCCTTTTACATCTTTGCCACTTAACGTTCAGTACACTGTTGAACGACAACTGCCTCATCGATAGTCATTGGAAAACAAACCACAGGAAAGCAAACCATTCACTTAAAAGCAGAGAACCATAACTACGCTGTGCATCCGCGGCCATTCCACTTTCGGGCAGCGCGACACATACTTTGCTATACCTGCTATGTGCCGCGAGCACTATTACCTGCTGTATCTGCGATCAGCTCTCTGATCCGATAAAAGATTCGTACGCTTCCGCATCAAGCAATTGCTCTATTTCAGTACCATCAGATGGCTGCATTTGAAATAGCCACCCATTGTTGTAGGGATCGGTATTGACCAGTTCGGGCTCATCAGCCAGTGCACCATTTGCCTCGGCTATAGACCCCGTCACCGGTGCATAGATATCAGAGGCCGCCTTCACTGACTCGACTACGGCGACTGCATCCTGAGCACTAACCTCGGCATCAACCTCCGGTGTTTCAACAAACACGAGATCACCAAGTTGCTCTTGTGCATGGTCGGTTATACCGACCGTTATCGATCCGTCGTCATTCAGACGAACCCACTCATGAGATTGTGTGTATCTAAGTTCTGCTGGAATATTCATGCTCAGGCTCCCATCATTTTGAATTAGTTTCTTTCATATAATTTTCTACAACGGATTACCGTTGCGAACAAATACTCTGCGCGTCATGCGCACGGGCAACCGATTCCTGCGGATTTGAACCTCGCAGTCACCCTCGTGATCGGAATCGATGCGGCCAAATGCAATCGATTTCTTTAACGTGGGCGAATAGGTGCCACTGGTGATTGCACCGACTTGCCTGTCACCCTGGTATAGTAACTGACCACTACGCAATACACCTTTTTCATCCAGTACAAAACCGCAAAGCTTTTGCTTTGCACCATTCTTGTATTCACCAGCCAACGCGTTGCGACCATTAAAGGCCCGCTCTTCAGGTTGCCATGCCACTGACCAGCCAAGGGCCGAATTGTACGGCGTTGTCGTTTCGTCCATATCGTTGCCATAGAGGCTCATGCCTGCTTCAAGCCGCAGCGTATCGCGCGCGCCCAGGCCGCAGGGTTGTACACCTGCATTGGTCAGGCAACTCCACATTGTTTCTGCCAGATCCGCAGCCAGTGCAATCTCGTAGCCCTCCTCCCCTGTGTATCCGGTCGCAGCGATAAACAGTCCATTCACTTCGCAGGCCTGATAGCGCGACAATGCGCTGATTTTCTGCCAGGCCAGTGCAGCCCCGTCAGGTCTGAACGCTGTCAACGCTGTTTCCAGCGCCTTGTGCGAGGCCGGGCCCTGCACCGCGATCATGGCCAGTTCACTCTTTTCTTCGATATTGATGTCGACGCCTGCCGCCTGTTCAGTGATCCACTTGAGATCCTTTTCACGGGTAGCTGCGTTAACCACCAAACGATACCGGGACGGTTCGATCAGGTAGGCTATGAGATCGTCGATGATGCCACCATCATTATTCAGCATGCAGCTATAGAGCGCATCGCCATTGTTGACCAGCTTGCTCACATCATTGCTCAACAGTTGCTGCAGCCATGGCTTTGCACCAGCGCCATGAATATCAATTATTGTCATGTGAGATACATCGAACATACCCACGTTTTCTCTGACCGCCTGATGCTCGGTAATCAGTGAACCGTAGTGAATCGGCAACTGCCAGCCGGAGAAATCAACCAGCTTGCCACCCGCATCGATATGCGACTGATACAGTGGTGTTCTTTGTGCCATCGCTTCCTCTCTATATTTGCCGCAGCCAGGTGCTTATCGAAACCTGATCGCAATCCACCGCCAGAACATAACTAACAACACCAGCATCACTGCCAGCCAGTTGCCTACTGTCACAAACGGTGTTGATCCTGTACGCGGCACCACCTCAACATCTATTGCCGCGGCTTCGTTTTGTGGCCCTCGCACCAGGACTTCACCGTGCCTGGAAATCATGGATGATATCCCTGTGTTGGTCACTCTAAGCATGGGCCGCTGAAACTCCAGTGCTCGCATGGCGGCAATCTCCTGATGCTGATGAGGTGCCGTCGAGTCGCCAAACCAGGCATCATTGCTGACATTGATCAGAATGTTCGCAAGCGGTAACTGCGCTTTCATTTCCTCGCCAAACGCATCTTCATAGCAGATAGACATGCCGTAGTAGACTCCGTTCACCTCAATTGGCTCAACGGGCCCATGGCCTGCACTGAGGTCTGACATCGGTATCATGATAAAGCGCGCCAATACA
This sequence comes from uncultured Granulosicoccaceae bacterium, assembly GCA_937957915.1. Classification (GTDB taxonomy): domain Bacteria; phylum Pseudomonadota; class Gammaproteobacteria; order Granulosicoccales; family Granulosicoccaceae. Next base: position 17,786 of record CALGNZ010000118.1, read on the forward strand.
CTCAGTAGCGAGCGAAACGGCATAAACTCACCGAACGGTACCAGGTGTCGCTTGGTGTACACCTGCTGTTCGTTACCACCCAGCACTTTGATCGAGTTGTAGTACTCGGAAAAATCATCGTTGGCCAGAAACCCGCCACTGATCACTGTGCTGCCGCGCTTGTCAGCCTCTTCAACGAATGCATCGATCCAGCCCTGTACATCGGAAAAAAAGGCGGGTATGGCACTCTCGGGCCATATAATCAGATCAGCAGGCTGATCGGAATCCAGGCCACTCAACGAGGCGTATGTATCGAGTGAATCCTGCAACAGGTTGGGAACAAACTTGAGCTCCTGCTGGATATTGCCCTGCACCATTTTTACCCGTACCGGCTCACCGGCAACGGTTGTCCACTGCACCTTGCCGAGTAGGCTACCGGTTATGACAATCGCCACAACAAGCAGAACTGACACAGCACCAGTTACCGTTCTCCAGCTTTTTGTATAGAGCATGGTGCCAACTAAGCCGATTGCGCCGGCACACAGCGCCATCATCAAAGAGTTCAATAACACGCCACCGACAGGTGCATAACCGGCAATCGGTGAGTGCAGTGTGGCATAACCGAGGTTAAGCCACGGAAAGCCGGTAAACATCCAGCTTCGAACCCATTCCATGAACACCCACACCGATGGCGCTACCAACAGAAACCAGATTGCTCGAGATCTATAGTCACCAATGGATTGAGTAAGATCGGCACTGGCATTGCCGGTTAAGCGGTGTGCAATTGTGGCAAAAAAAGCGGGAAAAAAAGCCAGCAATGCAACAAACAAAAAGGTGCCAACAGCGGCCAGTGGTGCGATTGCATCGCCGAACAGGTGCAGGCTGTAATACACCCAGTAAACACCGGCACCAAAGTAGCCGAGGCCAAAAACATAGCCATTCGCGAACGCCTGCCGAGGAGACTGGCATCGATAAATAATACTCAGGAATAAGCCAATACAAGGCGCAAGAACGAACCAAAACTCGAACGGTGCAAAAGCCAGCACCGACACCGCACCACAGAGCAACGAAGCGAGGAATGCCACGACACTGATACGCGAACGAAAGTGTCGTGAGTCTTCGGAAGCGAGGGCGCTGTCAGCCACGGTCACCGGCGTGCTGACAGATATAAGGGACCATAGCCTGATATCTTGGTATCGATCGTGGAGACGCAATTAGCACAGACACAGATCGCGAGCTTAGTCTCCAAACTCTTCGTCCGTCGTAACCTGCAACAGATGGATACGACGCGACTCCGCAGACAGCACTTTAAAATGGAAGCGATCTATTTTTGTTTGTTCGCCCTGATTAGGCATGTGCCCTATCTGTCGCATAACCAAACCACCGATGGTATCGAATTCATCGTCAGACAAATTGGCGTCGAGCTCTTCATTGAACTCTTCTATCGGTGTCAGCGCCTTGATCGTATAACCGAACTCGTCGTGTTTGCGAATGTTGGCATCTTCTTCAGCATCATGTTCGTCGTCTATCTCACCGACGATTTCCTCGAGCACATCCTCGATAGTGACAATACCTGCCACACCACCGTACTCGTCAACCACGATCGCCATGTGATTATGGTTGGCGCGAAACTCGGTTAACAGCACATTCAGAGGCTTACTCTCGGGCGTGAACACCGGCGCCCGGACCAACTCGTTCAGATTAAACGACTGACGCTTGCCGGGGAGAGAAAATCGCAACAGATCCTTGGCTAACAGCACACCGAGTATCTCATCTCGATTTTCACCGATAACCGGGAATCGAGAGTGGCCGGACTCAATAATAGTTGGTAATACATTGTCGAGATCTTCGTCCATTTCGACGACAACCATTTGCGCTCGCGGAATCATGATGTCGCGCACTCGCATCACCGCCACATCGAATACACCATCGAGCATGGTCATTGTGTCATCGCTGACGATGTCGCGATCCGCGGCATCCCGAAGAACGGTTTTTAACTGATCGACATCACGTGGCTCATCGTCACCGTTAATTGCCTGACGGATACGCTCAACAAGACTTCTGGACTGCTCAGCAGACTCTTGCGCCATTAGCTTTTACTGACCTCCAATAGGGGTTATTCCTGACTCCCCGACAACGAGGTACGGGTTATCAATGCCAAGTGTAGCCAGAATTTCGATCTCGCGCCTCTCCATTACCGCAGCGGCCGCAGGGTCGATATGATCATACCCCAGCAAATGCAAAGTGCCATGGATCACGATGTGAGCCCAGTGCGCCAGGCTGCTTTTGCCCTGCTCGAGACCCTCGGCAGACAGAATTTCTGCACAAATCAGCAGATCACCATAGTATACCAACCCGATTTCCGGCGGAAAATCAGACGGAAATGACAGCACATTGGTCGGTTTGTCCATACCTCGCCACTGCTGGTTGGCACTGCGTATTTCGTCGCTGTCGACAACACGAACAGTCAGCTCGCCTTCGGCATCTGCCTGTACCGGATTAATTGTTCGCTGTGCCAGGGCGGGTTCTGACGGCTGGCCATCAGATTCGATTGCCAATTGCACCCAGCGACGAATTTCGTCGTCTTCAGGGCACTGCTCCCGATTCTGAATCTGCCACTGAATTTCTACGTTGACTCGGGGCGCCTGCAAGCCCGCCAAACCTGCGCCTGCGACTTCCTCAGACTTACTCATTACACAACCGGAGAACTCCGGGCCAGCTGCTGACTTTTTTCACCTGCGGTGGCCGGAACCAGCTCTTGAATCAGACGAATCGGCTGACTCACTTTTCTTCTCTGCGATGTCATAGGCGCTTACTATTTTCTGCACCAGCGGATGGCGCACAACGTCGCGCGCCTTAAACTCACAGAAGCCGATTCCCTCAACCCCGTCAAGTACACCGCGAACGTGTTTGAGCCCGGATTGCACGTGCTTGGGTAAGTCGATCTGCGACACATCACCGGTGACAATAGCGTTTGAACCAAAGCCAATCCGGGTCAGAAACATTTTCATTTGTTCAACAGTGGTGTTTTGTGCTTCGTCCATGATTACGCATGAGTGGTTTAACGTGCGCCCCCGCATATAGGCCAGTGGCGCCACTTCAATTACGTTCTTTTCGATCAGCTTGGCTACCCGCTCAAAGCCAAGAAATTCATACAGCGCATCATATATTGGCCGAAGGTAGGGATCGACTTTCTGCGTTAGATCACCAGGAAGAAAACCCAGTCGCTCCCCGGCTTCAACTGCGGGTCGAACCAAAACCAGACGCCTTACCTGCTCGCGCTCCAGCGCTTCCACGGCACACGCGACCGCGAGGTAGGTTTTGCCGGTACCGGCGGGTCCGATGCCAAAGGTCAGGTCATAGTCACGAATGTTTTGAACATACTGCTTTTGATTGGTACCGCGACAGCGAATACGAACGCGTCGGGTAGCAATGTCTGCAGCATCGACATCTCTGTCTATTTCAGGTTGATTGTCGTCGGCGCTCAGATTGCTCTCCTGCAAAAAAAGATGAATTCGCTCCGGTGTAAGGTCTTCTTTTTCAGTGGCGTCATACAGGCTTTGCAAAACGCTGCACGCATTGCGAATAACCTTTTCGTCCCCTGAAATTCGAAAATTACCGCCTCGATTTTGCAATTCTACATTGAGCCTGCCTTCTATTTGTCGCAGATGCTCGTCGAATTGCCCGCACAAATTGGCCAGACGCTGATTGTCGTCCGGTCGCAATTGAAATTCTAGTTTTGCCAAACGAATGTACCGCTTATTGCAGAATTAGGAGGAGTGTTGAGCACTGTGATAAACCGACTATTGAGTGTAATTTTGGTTGCTCCGGTACACGCGATGTTCATCCGGTAAAATACCGCTTCGAATGAAGTTCCGTTGTTAGTAAAGCGGATCATTTATCTCGACAAACTCTCCTCGCAGAGAGTTAGGTCTGGCTTCAGTAATGACCACATCGACAAACTTTCCGATCAGTGACTCATCAGCCGGGAAGTTAACAACGCGATTATTCTCGGTACGCCCTGCCATCTCATTTTCATTGCGGCTGGACGCTCGCTCCACCAGTATACGCTGAGTGGAGCCAATCATAGATTCGCTGATGGCAAATGCCTGCGCGCTGATCGTTTTTTGCAACTCTGCCAAACGTTTTTTCTTGGTTTCAGGCGGCGTCGGATCTTGCAGCGAGGCCGCAGGTGTACCCGGCCTTGCGCTGTAGATGAAGCTGAAAGACTGATCAAAGCCAAGATCTCGAATCAGATCCATGGTCTGTTCGAAATCAGCGTCCGTCTCACCGGGGAATCCAATGATAAAATCTGATGACAGGGAAATGCCCGGACGTGCAGCCCTTAACTTTCGAATTTTAGATTTATATTCAAGCGTCGTATGACTTCTTTTCATCGCCGCGAGAACACGGTCGGAGCCTGACTGCACCGGCAGATGCAGAAAGCTGGCGAGCTCTGGCACATCGGCATAGGCCTGAATCAGACGATCACCAAATTCGATCGGGTGTGAGGTGGTAAAGCGTATCCGCTCGATACCATCAATTGCGGCGACAACGGAAATCAGCAGAGCCAGATCTGCCACTTCGCCATCATGCATGTCGCCCCGATAGCCGTTTACATTTTGACCGAGCAGATTGACCTCGCGCACACCCTGCTCTGCCAGCAGCGCAACCTCCGCGACGACGTCGTCAAACGGACGGCTAATCTCTTCGCCGCGCGTGTAGGGAACCACACAGAAACTACAGTACTTGCTACAGCCCTCCATGATCGACACAAACGCGCTTGGACCGTCGGTCTTTGGCGCTGGCAGCCGATCAAATTTCTCGATTTCGGGAAAACTGACGTCGACCAGTGACTTGCCATCGCGGCGTGTGGCCTCAACCATGTCCGCAAGCCTGTGAATGGTCTGGGGACCGACGACAATGTCCACGTAGGGCGCTCGCTCCTGCAGAGCCGCTCCCTCCTGGCTGGCCACACAACCGGCGACAGCAATCACCACGTCATCGCGCTTTTCCTTGAAAGGACGCCACCTGCCGAGTTGGGAAAAAACCTTCTCCTGCGCTTTTTCCCTGATTGAACAGGTATTGACCAGCAGAATGTCAGCCTCTTCGGGGTCAGAGGTGATATCGGCACCGAACTTTTCATCCAGCACGTCAATCATCTTCGCCGAGTCGTACTCGTTCATTTGACAGCCATGTGTCTTGACAAAAACTTTCTGTCGCATCGGTGCCTGGTTCGTTAGGTATTACAATTTCCGGAGCGCGGAGAATACGCCTTTTCGCTCACGGTTCCAAATGGTCGGATACTCATTTCAGCCAAATTTGACTCGGGAACTGCAGTCCGGGGTTTTATCACCTGAAAATGACAAAAAGGCGCGCCAATAAGGCACGCCTTTCCGTACAGCTTACACTCATGACTGATAATCAGCCATTGTAATGAACCATCCTGGCTCAGTACCGGTAGTGATCCGGCTTGTAGGGACCTTCTGTGTCCATGCCAAGATACTTCGACTGCTCCGTGTTCAATTCGGTGAGATTCGCACCAATTTTCGCAAGATGCAGTCTGGCCACTTTTTCGTCGAGTCGCTTGGGCAATACATGAACACCAATGTCGTATTGATCAGCACGCTCCCACAATTCGATTTGAGCCAGTACCTGATTGGTAAACGAGGCTGACATCACGAAACTCGGATGCCCTGTCGCACAGCCCAGATTCACCAGTCGCCCTTCGGCCAGCAAGGTAATCTTTTTGCCATCAGGGAAGATCACGTGATCAACCTGAGGCTTGATGTTGTCCCACTCATACTGCTTGAGACTGGCAACGTCAATTTCGTTGTCGAAGTGACCGATGTTGCACACGATGGCTTCATTTTTCATAGCTGCCATGTGGTCGTGGTTGATAACATTGATGTTACCGGTGGTGGTGACAAAAATGTCAGCCTGTGCGGCGATCTCATCCATAGTCACCACTCGGTAGCCTTCCATCGCAGCCTGCAGGGCACAGATTGGATCTATCTCTGTTACAAAAACAGTAGCACCCATACCGCGGAACGCCTGCGCACAGCCTTTGCCGACATCACCGTAGCCAAGCACAACGCAGTTCTTGCCTGCAATCATAACGTCTGTTGCGCGCTTGATGCCGTCGAGCAGTGATTCACGACAGCCGTAAAGGTTGTCGAACTTTGATTTAGTGACTGAATCATTCACGTTGATGGCTGGTACTTTCAATGTCCCTTCACGAGCCATTTCGTACAGGCGATGAACACCGGTTGTAGTCTCTTCCGACAGCCCTTTTATATCAGCAAGCATCTCGGGATACTTGTCATGAATAATCTGAGTGACATCGCCACCGTCATCAAGAATCAGGTTAGGCTTCCAGCCATCTGGGCCAACAAGTGTCTGTTCGATGCACCACCAGAATTCTTCTTCAGTTTCACCCTTCCACGCAAATACCGGGATACCCTGATCAGCAATTGCTGCGGCAGCGTGATCTTGAGTTGAGAAGATATTGCAGGAAGACCAGCGCACGGTGGCACCAAGATCTACCAGTGTTTCAATCAGTACCGCAGTTTGAATGGTCATATGCAGGCAGCCGACAATGCGGGCACCTTCAAGTGGTTTTTTACCGGCGTGCTCTTCACGAATGGCCATCAGGCCAGGCATTTCGGTTTCGGCGATACGTATTTCTTTGTGGCCCCACTCAGCCAGGGAAATATCGGCAACTTTGAAGTCACCTGCGATGTTTTTTGCAGCTTCTGCACTCATCAGAATTGGTTTCCGTTTCAGTTATATATAATTAGTTGGCGGTGCTGTATTAAATACCAGCAGCGTCTTTCAGCAGATCAGCTTTGTCGCGATTTTCCCAGGTAAAACCTTCGTTTTCGCGGCCAAAGTGTCCGTAAGCAGCTGTTTTGCGATACTTGATTTTTTCAGCGTTGAGCAGATCGAGCATGGTTAAAATACCGTATGGACGCAGATCAAAATGCTCGCGAACGAGTGCGGTGATTTTGTCGTCGTCGATTTTGCCAGTGCCAAATGTGTCGATCATAATTGACGTTGGTTCGGCAACACCGATCGCATAGGAAACCTGAATTTCACAACGATCCGCAATACCGGCTGCGACGATATTCTTGGCCACATATCGGCCAGCATAGGCTGCAGAGCGATCAACTTTTGATGGATCTTTTCCGGAGAATGCTCCACCACCGTGTCGGGCCGCACCACCATAAGTGTCTACGATGATTTTTCTACCGGTTAAGCCGGCATCTCCCATCGGGCCACCAACAACGAAGGCGCCGGTCGGGTTGATGTGGTACTTAGTGTCTGCGTTCAGCCAGCCTGTTGGCTCGAGGATAGGTTTGATAACCTCCTCCATGATTGCCTCTTTCAAATCAGACTGCTTTACATCGGCGGCATGCTGGGTCGACAGAACAACAGCATCAATTCCTGCAATAGCTCCATCGCTGTAGCGAAAGCTGACCTGACTCTTTGAGTCGGGACGCAGCCAATCAGCACCGCTGCGGCGATACTGGGCATGCTTCTCAACCAGCAGGTGTGCATAGGTAATTGGCGCTGGCATCAATACGTCAGTCTCGTTAGTCGCATAGCCAAACATCAATCCCTGGTCGCCGGCTCCCTGATCTTCAGGTTTAGCGCGATCGACACCCTGATTAATGTCAGGGGACTGTACGCCAATGGCTGTCATCACTGCACAGGTGTCACAGTCAAAACCCATCGCCGAATCGGTGTAACCGATTTCTCGAATAGTGTTTCGAATAACTTTTTCATAATCCGGCTTTGCGGTGGTGGTGATTTCACCAGCAATCATTGCAAGCCCGGTCTTGAAAACGGTTTCGCATGCAACACGCGCATGCTTGTCCTCAGCGAGGATGGCATCGAGTACAGCGTCAGACACCTGATCTGACATTTTGTCGGGATGGCCCTCAGAGACCGATTCGGAGGTAAATATGTATTCCTTTGGCATTGGCGAGATCTCTAATTTTGCTTCTTTAGGTAGTTGTATTTTGGTTGCTGAGGCCGTTTTTTTCCACCACCAATATCCGCTTTACCTGTCGTGCACCGGGCACGACAGGCTGGATACTGTTACTTCGATTTGCGCTCAATCGCTTTTTCGGGCGAGCACAGATACAGCTTGGGAAACAAAACGGTCAAGCGCGGCGGGATTATAGTCACCATAATCAAATAAAGATATCTTTATATCATTATATGATTACTGAGTCGCTGATTCAGCAAAAATCGCGCACAGTTTCACAGTCGGAGCATTACAAATTGTGCTCAACGGATCACAGTCTTTATAAGGAGCGCTGTGCGCGCGGATGATATGGGTGCCGCGTTTTGCAAATTCACCTCGTGTGAATTCACAAAGGCGCTGGCCTAAGCCCCGGTCAGGCCAGGTCGGATCAGATCAGGGACGGCAACGACAGCTAGAACGGTATGTCGTCGTCAAAACTGATGTCCGGGCCACCAGCCGGTGCTGCCGATTTGGCTTGCTGGGGCTGCTGCTGTGGTGATTGTTGCTGCTGAGCAGCAGCTGGCGGGTCCATGGGTGCAGTTGAATCAAATCCGCCGCCTCCACCACCTGCTCGGCCACCCAGCATTTGCATGTCATTGGCCACAATTTCTGTGGTGTAGCGATCCTGGCCGTTCTGATCCTGCCACTTGCGGGTTTGCAGCCGACCTTCAACATAGACCTGCGAACCTTTGGTCAGGTATTGCTCGACGATTTCTGCCATACGATTAAAAAAGACGATTCGGTGCCACTCGGTGCGATCCTGCTTTTGCCCCGTTTGTTTGTCGGTCCAGGAATCAGTAGTCGCCAGGCTGATATTGGCGATTTTCGCGCCAGTCGCCGTCGCTCGTACATCGGGATCATTGCCCAGATTACCGACCAAAATTACCTTGTTTATGCCTCTAGCCATGCCAGCCCCCGCAAGAGTTCAATTTACTGCCAACGATCCGCTTATCATAAATTAAACTCATCTCTGCATGCTGTCTTTTTGTGCCTTAACACCTGGATTTCAACGCTTGCCTGACGAATTACCACTGTTCACTCTGGTTTGGTGCGGCCTTGCGCTTTTATGCGGCGGGTTGATCAAGGGCACACTGGGGGTCGGGACGCCGTTGCTCACAGTGCCTTTGATGGCTCTGGTGCTGCCCCCGCAAATTGCGGTGACTTTGATGGCAATACCTGTCGTGGTCGCCAATCTCTGGCAAATACTTCACGCCCCCAACCTGTGGAACACGCTATCCCGATTCTGGCCGGCAGCCACGGCACTTGTTCTGTTTACCGGCATTGGCACATCGATTTTATCCACCATTGATGAACAGTTGCTGCTGCTCGTCGTTGGAGTCAGTGTCATTGGTTTCTCGTTACTTCAGGTACTCTCCACCAGACCCTGGCTGAGTGAAGGCATGCGCATTCCCGCAGGTTTATTTTTCGGATCGTTGTCCGGTCTGATCGGCGGCATATCATCGATGTTCGGACCTATGCTGGTCATTTACCTGGTGTCGCTTCGAGGTCTGGAAAAAAACGACTTTGTCGCGGCAATCAGCTTTCTATACGTCTGCGCTGTCGTGCCATGGACAATAAGCCTGATTTTGATTGGCCTGCTGGACGAAACGATGATCGTTGCCTCCACGCTGGCGACAGTACCTGTCGTTGTCGGGCTACTCCTTGGTCAGCAAATCAGGAAACATATCGGTAATCAGCGTTTCCACCAGCTGATCATCCTGATTCTGCTTTGTTCCGGTTGCAGCATGCTTTTACAATCATTTGGTCTACCCGGCATCTAATGGAGTTGCTGAACTAACTCGCCACTGCTTATATTTGCGGGGCCAGTGTTTGACCTGCTTACCCGGCTTAGAGTACGGTCACTGTACCTGGAGTCTCACGGCACCAAAAAAGTAACAACACCCTGGAGGGAAAATGAACTTTAAAAAGTACTTCGTAAAATCATCTGTAGCAGTGGCTGTCGTAGCCGCGGCAACATTCTCTGCCGGTGCCGCTCTTGCCGAGTGCGCCAGTGACGCTTTGCCAGGTGAAATGGCCAAGCCTGACGGCTACCCCGCCAGAGCACTGACAATGGTTGTTCCTTACGGACCGGCTGGCGGGTCTGGCCAGGTGGCACAGGCAATGGCAAAAGCCGTGTCTGACTTAACCGGCGTTTCAATCAATCGAGATCACAAGCCCGGCGGCTCCGGCACCGTAGGTATGACTGCTTACATGGCAACTCCAGCTGATGGCTACACTGTTCTTGAGCACATTGACGACGCAGCAAGTGCGCACGCACTTGACTCCGGTCGACCCAATCCCTCCGAAGCACTGATTCCACTGGTTACCTCACAAATAACATTTTCACAGATCTACATTCGCACTGACGAAGATCGCTACACTGACTGGGCAAGTTTCGTTGACTGGGTAAAGGCACAGGACGGCAAGGCGACTATCGCTAACGTTTCCAAAGAAGGTTCAATGGAACGGGTAACGATGAAGTTCATTACTGATGCCACGGGTATGCAGATTCAGCAGATCTCTTTCGACAAAGGCGCGCCCCGCTACGGCGCACTGGCCGGTGGTCAGGTTGACGCCCTGTTCGAGCAACCCGGTGATGTCCGCAAATTTTTGGATGCAGGCAAATTCAAACCAATCCTTACCATTCTGAAGGAAGCACCTGAAGCATTTGCTGACGTACCTAGTCTGACTGATGCGGGTCTCGATTTTGAACCACTGTTGCGTTTCCGTGGTTTCTACGTCAAGGCAGGCACTCCTGACGATCGAGTAGCATGGTTGCAATGGGCCTTCCAGAAAGCCTTTTGTGAAGACAGCTACCAGCAGTACAACGAAAGCAAATTCATGAACCTGATTGACAGCTTCCGTGACACTGATGGCTCTAAAGAACTCATCACCAGCACAATTGCCCAGTACCGCGATGTGTATAAACAGATGGGGCTTGAAATTAAGTAATCGCGTCACTGTGCGGCCGCTCGCATTTGCGCGCGGTCGTTTCTTGGTCCATCAAACACACTTGACTCCTTTCCCCGTTTACCAGGCATCGCATGAGCAAACTCAGAACCGGACATATTGTAGAGGTCGCATTTTGGCTGCTATTGGTACTGTTCTTTTTCGTTTATTCGTTCGAGTTTAATCAGGACATCGAGATCTACAAGTATGGGGCGGCCATGTGGCCTCGTGCCATTTTGTTACTTATCGCGATAGCGGCCATCGGTCAGCTGCTGGATCAACGACGCAACGGTGACCGAAGCAGCAGCAACACGATGGCCAAAGCGCACGAAGATTCTGCGCAAGAGTCAGACAATTCCTCCCTGGGCTGGTACGTTTCCACATTTATACTGCTGGCGATACCTTTCATCTACATGGTGTTGCCAGAAAAAGCAGCAAGCCTGATGTCGGTTACTGATATCGCTCCTGGTGAAGCTGGTATTGGTCGAGTCAAAATAATTTGTGCAGCAGTACTGTTCGCAATTTATCTTATGTTTTCGTGGCGCAACCATGTGGGCGCTATACTCGCGCTGCCTATATTTTTCGCCGCACTGCTCGAAGACATGGGCTTCTATGCACTGGCCCCCGTCTTCATTGTTGGCATCATGATCCTGATGGGAGAGCGACGCATAAACCGCATGGCGATGATAATGCCTTTTCTGTACGGTTTACTGATGCTGTTTTTTGTAAAGCTACTCTATGTCGGCCTACCTACCGGTAACGTCAGACCTTTCTACGACTTTGGCAACTGGGTTGTCACTCTGCTTCAATAAGCCCAATGGCTAGGTCTCAGTAATGGAAACTTTCAATAATTTTCTCGGTGGTACTGCTGCATTGTTCGGCGACCCTATGGGCGTCCTTATTTTCTTTGGCGGTGTTATCGGCGGTATGTTGTTCGGCGCGATACCGGGCGTCAGCATGCTTACGCTGGCAGCAATTCTATTGCCATTCACAGCACACCTAAGTGCCGAGCACGGCATCATGCTGTTCTCTGTCATCTATTGCACTGGTGTTTACGGTGGAGCAATCACCGCTATTCTGTTTAATATTCCCGGCGCCCCGGAAAACGCACCGACAGCATTTGACGGGTATCCGATGACGCTTCAGGGTAAGGCAGGCAAGGCGGTAGGGGCTGCCGTCATGTGTTCTGCGATTGGTGGCGTTGTATCGTGCATCATAATGATGATCGCAACCGCACCGATAGCGGACTGGGCTATCTCGGCTTTTGGTCCTCCTGAAATATTTGCACTGGTATTTTTTGGCCTGGCCGTAGCAGCGTCGGTTGGCGCAAAAACGTTCTGGAAAGGCTGGCTGTCGATCATGATAGGACTGATGATTGCCGTTGTAGGCCTCGATCCGGTCGGCGGAATTGAGCGCTACAACTTTGACATGCCTTACCTGGCCGCTGGTATTCATTTTATTCCAACGATTCTCGGTTTCTTCGCAGTATCCGAGATATTCGTGCAAGCGGAGAAGAAAGCAACCGGTTCCTATACCGCTCCAAAACTCAGCGTAGATTTCCCCACCTTTAAAGAGCTGTGGGCACATAAAATTGCTGTTGTAAGGTCTATAATCATCGGTTTTTTCTGCGGCATCCTGCCTGGTATTGGTGCCACTCTGGCGGCATTTATGGGCTACAACGAAGCCGCTCGCTGGTCAAAAGATCGAATGGAATTTGGCAAAGGCAAACTGGAAGGCGTGATTTCCAGTGAAACCGCAAACAATGCGGCAACAGGCGCCGCGATGATTCCATTACTCGCACTGGGCCTGCCAGGCGGTGCGCTGACCGCTATGATGGTTGGTGTCTTCCAGATGCATGACATGGAACCCGGGCCACTGGTGTTTATCAACAGCCCCGATCTGGTTTGGGTTGTCTTTGCAGCCATGTTTTTTGCCAACGTCTCAATTCTGCTGGTTGGCTTTCTCGAGGCGAAGACAATCGTTAACCTGCTGCGGATTCCCTTTCAATTTCTGGCACCAATGATCCTGTTACTTGCCACAGTCGGCGCCTACGCGGTACGCGGCCTGACCATTGATGTGGTAGTAATGTTTGTCGCAGGTGTTGCCGGTTTCTTCCTGCGTCGATCAGGGTACTCAGTGGCCGGAATTGTACTCGGCCTGATACTTGGAAAAATTGGCGAGCAAACCTTTGCTCAGGCAATGCAAATGTTGCATTTCGAATTTACCGGTTTTTTCAACCGCCCAATCGCGCTGGGGCTGCTTATTGCCGGCGCTCTGACAATACTGGGCAGCATCTATGGCGCTTTCTTTAAGAAACAGCCGGTACCTGCATCCGATAACTAGATCGCAGATATAATGAGCGCGGATTTTCGATGAGAAAGTCCGTGCCCGTGTTGTTGTGTCAATAGACAGTGCTCGCACCTATGTCGATAAGTCCACAACGAGCATCCGGCGCAGACTCTCACCTGGCACAACATCCAATTCGCTTAAAACCAACATACACTCTTTCAATTTCGGTAACATCTTTCTCAACACGTTGTTCTTGAGCCTCATTATTGTTCGTGGAGCCATCACAACCGACAGTCGTTCGCACAGGTTAAACAATGAGCTGGAATACCAAGACACTGCTGTCCCTCGGCCGCGTTTCCAATTTGCCAACCGTATGGACAAACACACTCGCCGGTGTCGTGCTGGCCGGCGCGAGTCCGGCGACCTGGAGCATGATTCCACTGTTGCTTGCCATGTCCATGGCCTATGTCGGCGGCATGTTTCTCAATGATGCATTCGATCGTAAGATAGATGCGAAGGAGCGCCCCGAAAGACCTATCCCCTCGGGTAAAATCAAAGCAGCCGAGGTATTCGCAGCCGGTTTCACACTGCTTGCCGGTGCCATCATTTTTTCCTTTATAACGGCATTGTCGTGGAGCGGATCTTTTGGCAAGACAGTGGCGCTGGCCTTCGCGCTGACTGGCGCTATAGTCCTGTACGATAGCTGGCACAAAGATAACAAGCTAAGCCCGGTTATCATGGGAGCTTGCCGTATGCTGGTGTATCTGGTGGCAGCATATGCTGCAAGTGCAAATCCAAATTCACTGGTATTTTGGGGGGCATTGGTCGTTCTCGCCTACCTGATCGGCTTAACATTCGTCGCGAAACAGGAGAACACCGGACACCTGTCAACGCTGTGGCCACTGGCGTTTTTACTGGTGCCAATTGCATTTGGTGGCTATTTGGGCTGGTCAGACGTACAAGTGCTCATACCGCTGGCGTTGTTCGCTGCCTGGGTCGGGTATTGTGTTTACCTGATTCGCCGCAGCGGCAGTGGAGATATTCCCAAAGCGGTAACTGGCATGATCGCTGGCATCTCACTGGTGGACGCGATATTCATTGCTGCCACCAGCAGCCTTGTGTTTGCTTTGTTTGCCATTGCAGCATTTGCACTTACGCTGTATTTGCAACGCTATATCGCAGGTACATAGACGCACACCTCGTACAATCACTCTGCCATTTGCTCAATTACCGTTGCAAGCGCATCAATTGGCAGGATGACCGCATAGGCACCGTCGCTATCAGGCGCTGTCTCCAGCGTCACCTGATCGTGGATCACTTGATTCGAAGTTCCAATCATTGTGGTGGGCGCCAGCGTCAATTCATCAAGCGGATACAAAAGACCCGTCGATTGTAAAAACGCTACAGGCTCAAGCGGATAAACCGACAACCGCATGCCTTTTGCCAGTGACAACCGCTGCACATGACGACAGACAAAAACGATATCGTCCTCACCCACCAGGACTACCCGTTTCTGGTCCGAGTATTTTGCAATGACATGCAAGGCCGCCAGGGTATGATCAAGCCTCTTGCCGGTGAAACCAACTGCAATGTAAAGAGGAGCATCAACACTGTACAGACACTTTTCGAAATCTGTGGTGTCCTGCTCTGCCAGCTCAACGACACGCGTGACTGATTCCCAGTGCGACCGCCGATTCAATGAATCCAGATCGCCGATAATAACCTCTGGAACAATCGACAGATTGCCGAGATGATTTGCGCCACCATCTGCTGCTATTAACGGATAATCGTGCTGCACCAATCGCAGCAGAATGTCGGTTACGCAAACGCCACCGCCCAGCAAAACAACAGGTTTGTTAAAACTGAACATTAGATGGTTTGACGTCGTTCATACTGTTCACGGGATATCTTGCTGGAAATGCGTTATGATACCGCCCTACTCGCTGGGGTGCGACACGTCGCTGAGAAAAACCCATTGAACCTGAACCAGGTAATGCTGGCGTAGGAAGTGAGCAAGCCGAACACGTCAGGCTACACTACTGGCGTACCCGCGCTACCCACCTCTGCCCTGCCTCCCTGTCAAAGATTCGAGTTATGCGCTTCAAGTAAGCTCTTGAAAATATTCCTGAGTTAACTTGCCGGGCTCCGCTCTGCGAAAGCGTTTGAAGCTTCAACGCTCAAGTGAACGTCACCAGCGAATCATAAGCTAATAGATCCGGACAGGAGAGATCATGAAATTCATAAGCCTGATTTTTACAGCGCTGATATCAACTGCAACGTTCGCACAAGGCAAACCTGTTTTAACGGTATATACCTACGATGCTTTTGCCGCTGACTGGGGCCCGGCACCAGGTATTGAGAAAGCATTCGAAGAGACTTGCAACTGCGACCTGGTATTCGTAGCCGCAGATTCATCAATTGGTGCCCTGCGAAAAATACAACTTGAAGGACCGCAAACCAGTGCTGATCTGATTGTCGGTCTGGACACCAACATTGCGGAAGCCGCTCGAGCCACCGGCCTTTTTGCCGAGCACGGTGCTGACACCAGCAAGGTAACGCTGCCAACGGGTGACTGGTCTGATAAAACCTTTTTACCGTTTGACTACAGCTATTTTGCTTTTGTATATAACAAGGAAAACGTTGCCACCCCGCCAACATCATTTGAAGAGCTGATCGCACTGCCTGCAGACTTCAAAATCGTTATTCAGGATCCAAGATCAAGCACCCCGGGGCTTGGCCTGTTACTTTGGATACAACAAGCCTATGGCGACAAGGCCAATGATATCTGGAAAGGCTTGCAACCACACATTGTAACGGTGACCAAAGGCTGGTCTGATGCCTACGGCTTGTTTTTAAAAGATGAAGCCGATATGGTGCTGTCGTACACGACTTCGCCGGCATATCATTCGATCGCTGAAAGTGACGATCGATTCGCATCGGCAGCGTTTAGCGAAGGACATTACCTGCAGATTGAAGTCGCCGGCATACTGCAGTCATCAAAGAATCAACAACTCGCACGCGACTTCCTCCAGTTCATGTTGAGCGATACCGTACAGGATATTATTCCAACCACAAACTGGGTGTATCCTGCCACCTCAACCGAGGCCGGTTTGCCAGAGGGGTTTCAATCACTGCACTTGCCAGAAAAGACACTTTTGATAGATGGCGTTGAAGTTGAGAAACAGCGTAAATCATGGATTGATCAGTGGGTTGATACGCTCGGCCAATAGCACTATCGTTGCCCCGATACAGCAATCGTGCGTCGGGGCAACCCGTTATGTTTAGCGTAAAACCACAATACTCACGGAGCCTGACGGCAGACGCCGGAACTAATGCAGCTTAAGGGCAATCGACAGTCACTGCTTCCCGGCTTCGTAGTCAGTTGTGCTCTGTTTGCAATGGCAACGGGTTTACTGCTGCTGTTGTTTTCACAGCAGGGAAACAACAGTATAAACCTGGGTTCAAGATACCACCGTATCCTTGCCTGGACCGCCCTGCAAGCTACCCTGTCCACAATGATTTCGGTTGTCATCGGAATCGTCTTAGGCTGGGCGCTCAGTCATCGACAACGGTTCCCTGGTCGTGCTGTGTTCATCGCATTGTTGTCGTCAGCACTGGTATTGCCCACTCTGGTGGTAGCGCTCGGCCTGGTCACCGTGCTCGGACGATCAGGCTGGATTAACGATGCTTTGCAACTGGCAGGGTTCGATCCCTTCAAACCTTTTATATACGGCTTGCCAGGCATACTTATCGCCCATGCCTATTTTAACGCATCTTTTGCTGCACGCACCGTACTCAATCGGCTGCAATCAATTCCATCGTCACAACTAAAACTGGCATCAAGCCTTGGCCTAACCCCTTTACAACGATTCAGGTTGCTCGAGTTTCCTGCACTTACCACTGCACTACCGGCATTGTGCACCACCATTTTTCTGCTGTGCTTCACCTCCTTCGCTATTGTGTTGGTTCTTGGGGGCTCACCAAAATACAACACATTGGAAGTATCAATCTACGAGGCGATAAAACTCGACTTTGATCTTGGCAGGGCTATTGGCCTGTCACTGTTACAACTCGGGGTTTGTGCGCTGCTGGTATTGGCGACCAACCGTTCAGCCAGTGTGCTTTCGATTGGCGCTCCTGCACGTCTTACAACAGGCCTGCACTACAGCAAAACAGAGATTGCAAATCAGTATCTTGTGATCGTTACTTTCGGAATATTTTTTCTAATGCCGCTGGTCGCTATCGTCAGTGACGGAGTCACCGGCGATTTGTTCAAGGTGTTGCTTCAACCGGTTTTCGTTAAAGCGCTAATAACAAGTATAGCTATAGCCACCGCCTCTACCATTATCGTACTGTTTGCGAGCATACTCATTTGCAGCTCGATAACAACGCTGGCTGTGCGGCAAGGTGCAGAAGCTTCACTGCTGAGTCGATTGATGCTCAGGTTTATTAATTTTTCTGCAACGCTGTATCTGGTTATACCTTCGCTGGTGCTGGGTCTTGGTTTCTTTTTGTTAGCCAGGCAAACAGGCGGTAGTTATTTGCTGTGGTCAGTTGTTTCCCTGCTGGCTGCCAATACCCTGCTCGTGTTGCCGTTCGCTTTAACAAGTCTGTCACCAGCAATGATTAAAGCGGCCAACCGTTACGATAGACTGGCGCTTTCCCTGTCAATTACCGGCCTTGCCCGATGGAGGCTAATAGAGTCGACACTCGTCAGACCAGAGCTGGCGTATGTCGCCAGTCTGGCTTTCTGTATGTCTCTCGGTGACCTTGGTGTTATTGCATTGTTTGGCAGTCAGGACTTTGTCACCCTGCCGTGGCTGCTATACCAAAAGATGGGCTCCTATCGTACTGCCGAAGCCGCAGGAGTGGCACTGGTGACACTTGCACTAACGCTTTTTGTATTTCTCACGCTACCACGCATCGGCACGGCACCCAGGGAGACTTAACATTGCTTATTCTCGAATCCGTAGCGTTTCAGTATCCGCGAACAGCAACTACCTATTCTTTCGACATGCAGGCGAGTGCCGGAGCAGTCACTGCAATTACCGGCAAGTCAGGGTGCGGCAAGTCAACCTTGCTCGATTTGATCGCCGGGTTTCAACAGCCAGGCAGCGGTGATATTTATTGGCATGATCAGCCACTAAACAAATTGACTCCGGCGGCACGACCAGTGACCACTGTTTTTCAGCGCAATAATCTGTTCGAGCACCGCAATGCAATTGACAATGTCATTGTCGGCATTAATCCAAAGATTCCATCTTACGGCATTGACTATGACGCAGCAGCGGAGGCGCTGGCTTTAGTCGGTTTGGCAGGGTTTGAAAAAAAACGTGCTAGCCAACTGTCTGGCGGACAGCAACAAAGAGTAGCTATTGCAAGAGCATTGGTCAGAGCAACAGCAGACAAGGCGCCATTGATTCAATTTGACGAGCCATTCAGTGCACTCGACCAGGCTACTCGCGAACAGATGTTATCGCTCGTAAAGCGCCTGGCAACAACCCATCAATGTGCCATTCTCATGGTTACCCACAGCATTGCTGATTGTGATGCAATAGCCGACGCGCGTTACGAAATTCGAGATGGACGCCTGTTTAGCCTTTGATCACACGCCGCGTAACACTGTGGCTAGGCATCGGCTATCTTTGCCCGTTCTTTATCAACCAACACACGTCTGAGAATTTTACCCGCCAGTGACTTCGGAATTTCAGTGGCTGCTTCAACCTGCCGAATTTTCTTATAGGGAGCTATTTGTGCATTT
Organism: uncultured Granulosicoccaceae bacterium; assembly: GCA_937957915.1. Taxonomy (GTDB): domain Bacteria; phylum Pseudomonadota; class Gammaproteobacteria; order Granulosicoccales; family Granulosicoccaceae. The sequence goes on from CALGNZ010000118.1 coordinate 36,796, forward strand.
ACTGCATCTGCGATTTCATCAACAGTCGCCGTGGCATCAGCCTTGAGCACTATAAACGCTTTTGGAATTTCACCAGCGTCTTCATCCGGAACCGGGATGACAGCAGCATCCGCAACACTGGTATGCGCCAACAATAAGGCCTCAAGCTCGGCCGGTGCTACCTGAAATCCTTTGTACTTTATTAGCTCTTTAAGGCGGTCGATCACAAACAGGTAGTGGTCATCGTCGTGATAGCCGATATCACCCGTGTGCAGCCAGCCATCTTCGTCAATTGTTGCAGCAGTGGCCTGCGCATTGTTCAGATAGCCCTGCATCACTTGCGGCCCTCGAATCAACACCTCTCCCTGCTGATTGGCAGGCAGTGACTCGCCGGTATCTACATCGACGATTTTGGTTTCTGTATTGGGCAGCGCCAAGCCGGCTGAGCCATGCTTTATTCTGGCTGCGTCATAGGGATTGATATGTGTGACCGGACTGGTCTCCGTTAGTCCGTAACCCTGCGTGACCAGACAACCAATGCGTTGGCTGCAGGCATTGGATGCCTCCTCTCCAAGCGGTGCCGCACCGGAGTTCACGTATTGAAGACTGGACAAATCATAGTTATCCACGGCGGGATGTTTGGTTAAACCAACCACTATTGGCGGCACCAGCGGCGCTCTTGTCACCTTGTATTTTTCAATAAGAGACAGGAACTCCTCCATATCAAAGCGCGGCATGGTAACAACGGTTGCGCCCGTTATAAGCGTCGCAATCATAATAACCACCATGCCGTAAATGTGGAAGAACGGCAGCACACCAATTACCGTATCGTCCGGAGTGGTTGGTTTGAAACCATCCATTGACTGAACCTGAATCAGATTAGCAACTACGTTTGCGTGCGTTAACATCACACCTTTTGATACGCCGGTTGTGCCACTGGAATACGGCAGAACCAGCAAATCAGTTGCAGCATTAATCGAGGGGGGAACAAACTCGCCGCAGTCAGCCATTAAGTCATTAAACGCAACGGTGTCAGGTGCGCCATCAAAGGCGAAAATTTCGGTAATACCATTCGCAGCGCCCGCCTCGGCGGCTTTATCAGCGAACATACCGAGCGTGATAATCGAACGCGCACCGGAGTCAGCCAACTGCTTACCTAGTTCAGCGACCGTATATAGCGGGTTTACTGTGGTAACCACTCCACCTGCCAGCGCGACGCCAATAAATGCAATGGCATACTCTGGCAAATTGGCACTATAGATAGCCAGACAGTCCCCAGGTTTGAAACCCCGCTTGGCGAGGTTGCCTGCAACATTTTGAACCAGCTTACCAAATTGTGCATAGGAGTAAGTGCGGCCGCCAGGCCCATCGATGAGTGCAGGCGTATCACCAAATTGCGCCACATGCGCGAGCAAGAACTCGGGTAGCGATTGATCTGGTATGGAGACAGATGGAGATTGACTGCTTACTATCATTTGATCTTCCGGCCAATGGGCGTTTGATCAATTGAAACATATATCAGGGTAAATCACGAGAGTGCAAACTGGCAGTCCTGGACAACGATTACAGTTGCCACTAACTGGCTGCGGACACTGGCGGAACCAGTCGTGTAGCGCAAACCAAACTGGCAACTGCCATAGCTGCCAGCAAGGCAAATGCGACCTGGTAGCTCTGCGAGTGGTCAAATATCATCCCTGCAATGATGGGCATTGCCGCCCCGCCCAGGGTACCAAAAAGCACCACCGTGCCAAAGATAGCCCCATGCTCTTTTAAACCAAAGTATTCTGCAATGGTTGGAGACACTACGGTAAATAGACCGCCATGCGCAAAGCCATAAAAAAACGCAAACACGTAAAACATGGCGATTTTATCGATAAACACCAGCGCTGTTAAGCTCAGCGCCAATGGGGTAAGACAGAAAATGTAACTCACGCGGCCGCCAACTTTATCGACAGACAAACCTACCAGCAATCGTCCGACAATACTGCTCAACGCAATAGTAGACAACAGTGTTGCGGCAGCAGCGCCGGTCATACCACTATCGATGCCATGCGGTACGATATGCACCGGTATTGTGGTTAGTGATGCAAAAAAGAAAAACTGCATCGCACACAGCAACCAAAGCTGCGGTGTGGCGCGCGCCTGCGCAAAAGCGAAGCCTGTTGTTTCAGCTGCCATGTTGGCGCGACTGCTTTTGGTGCCACTGTCAGCCCCCGTCATCCAGGCAGCTACGCACAACACGATTGCACCTGAAATACCCATCGCAACAAATGTGTCACGCCAGCCCATCTTTGCGATAAAAAATACGACGATTAGCGGTATCAACATCTGTCCGGTTGCCGTACCGACTTTAACGATGCCAGTCATCAGCCCCCGACGTCGAGGATAGCTGCGTGCGACAGTAGATAGCGTGACAACATCATGTGTTGCCAGACCAACCCCCACCAGGCCAGCGTAGATCAAAAACACGTGCCAGGGCTGGCTGATACCTGACATCAGCAGATACGCCAAACCCGTACAGAGCCCGGTCACCGTCAACACCCAGCGCGGACCAAAGCGATCGTTGAGTCGTCCAGCAAGTATTGCCAGCAACCCCATACTTAAAAACCCTACTGAGGAAGCCGCTGACAGCATGGTTCTGGACCAGCCAAACTCCTGCTCTAGTTCACTAAAGAAAACGCCGTACGCAAACATATATCCGATGGTGACCGCCTGAATCAAAAATGCTCCAGCGACCACCACAGTACGTCTATCAAATTCCAGCGGCAAGGGACGAACTCCGTTCAATTGGGGACTTGCCAGCAGAACATGCAGACATTCTTTGCAGACAGGCAGAGTGGCTCATAGAAGTATAAACATCATGAGCAATTGTGAAATATGGCAACTGGCCATAGACAGCGGTACCGCAATAATTTACTCAGGCACCACCAAAAGAATGCCTTGCGGATTAATTCTTACGAGGCAGTAAATTTTTGCCGGATGACAGACAATCTAAATAATCGCAGCGAGTTTGCCGTGTTATTTTGCTCATCCGCACACTTGTATTATCAGGGTATACCAGAATGAACAAGAAATTTTTATTTTCAATAATTTTATCGTCAACCGCCATTGTCGCCTGCAGCCCCAGCGACACCCCGTACATAGACATGTGCCAGAAAGTCACTGGAAACCTGGTAGAGTCGATCAGCGAATGGAGCGAACCCAACAAGTCCGAGAGCGACGGCTCGCTGTTTGTCACAGTCGCTTACTCAACTTCCGTTGGCGACTCTGGAAGTGCTGTCTGCAAATATGTCGAAGGCGACAATGGCAACTATGTCACCTCGCCAAGAGCCGTTTCACTGAACGGTCGTGATGTTGAACAGAAAAAGGTAATGGTTGCGACGTTGAAGTCAACAAAAGCTACCTTCAAGGAGTCTGCTGAGGAGACCAAAGAACAGGCAACCGAGCTAGCCTCGGAGGCGTCTGAAAAAGCAGCTGAATTGGCGGTAAAGGCAGAAGAGATGGCCGGCGACGCGAAAGTGAAAGCAACTGAACTGGCCGGTAAAGCTCAGGAAAAAGCAACAGAGCTGGCCGGGCAGGCAGCGGACATTGCAGATGTGGCAAAAGAAAAGGCACGGCAAGCCGCACTTGAGGCCAGCAAGTCTGTTCAGCAAAAGCTCGAATAGCAGCACACTGAAAATTGACGGAGCGATAGTGGCAATCTGCCACTATCGCACCAGTCAAACATTCCACCCTGGAATCTAATGGCCAGGACGCTCTGAATTGATCTTCCGGCACGCCTGGCAAACCAGGCCAGAGCACAGGGGAATGCGGTCTTCCGGCAAACGGTACAATTCATCAAAGACAGGCGAACATTCACCACCTATACTCGAACTAGCTTCACTATGGTGATGCAGACCATTATCGGCAAGGAGCAAACCGATGAAATTTTGGCGAACGTTACCGCGCCGCACTGGCGCTGGCTTTATAATATTAACAGCTCTGCTTGTGCTCGCTCTGTCAGCCTCACGGGCGTCAGCACAGAATTTTCTTGTTGAATACACAGACGAGAAGCTCTCGGTTCAAGCTAACAATACCCAGATCAAAGAACTGTTGCTTGAGATTCAGAATAAAACCGGCATCCGGGTAAATTTTATTGCTGAACCGAAAAACTCGGTTTCACTCAACATAATCGACCAGTCTGTCGAGACTGCGATTGCGAAGATCACCGAAAACCACATGATTATCCACGACATCGTCAACGGAAAAAAAACCATCAGTGAGTTAATCATTATTTCTGATGATCCTGAATTGAGAAGCTCCGGCGGTGGCTCAGCCAACCTGCCAAGCGGGCAACCGGCACCCGCTGTCGAGGAACCCTCTCCAACAAACGAACCATCGACTGAACCAGGTAACGAGCTGAATCCGGAAAACACCCCGTCCACTGACAATTCCACACCTCCACCCAATTCAAATTAGCTTATAGAGCGGTTACGCCAACGCCGGCTCTACTAATCTATTTGACCAATGGCGATGGCGATGATTGTCGATTCAAAAAAGGTAACCTGGCCCTGGTAGTCAACTGCGTTATCGTGCCGCTGTAGCTTCACTTGTATTTGGCTGGCCCCTGCCAGCTCGGCTTTCTCTGTCGCCATACGCACTACCAGATCACTTGCCCAGCTTGCTGCCTCTTCCAGATCATCAAACTCGCGTTGCTGCTCTGGGGCATGAACCATAACCCGCTTCGCGGATACAGGCGTTATAGTCAGTTGTGCAGTCTGCTTGACCTGCCCGACCACCGCGCCAATGGCATTGGCCACATCAGCATCTGCAGGCACAATCACCTCAGTCTCCAACAGCCGGCTTATCGGCGGATAGAAATTTGAAGCGGGAGCTCCAATGCCCACCACAGGCAATGATAATTGCGCTTTCATTCCCAACAAAGAACCGTCTTCTGTATTGCTGACAAACATCTTTCGCAGCAGCGCAGATTCGCGCTGGTGCAGTCCGATGCCAAACTGTCCTCTGCTATCGTTTAACGCGGCACTGACCAGACACAATGCGGATTCTTCCGATACCTGAGCCAAAATGTCTTTGCAAAAGTCTTCGGCACTATCCCATGCTCTGCCCAAATTAAATGCGCTGTAGCGACTTAGCAAGGTAGCGCCAAGCACCGACGCTTGCGAATTCCACTGCTCGTGCCAACCATTAACATGCGCTGCATCAGTGGGTGTGAAGCCGGCTAAGGTCAATAGCCCCATCTCTATAAGCCGCTTCATTGCCAGTGAAAAATGTCTTTCCGCAAACACCGACTGCATCGACTGAGGATTATCAGCTACCTGATCTATCAAGGAGCGCTGCTGCCCGGTCAGCTTCGTGCCAGCATCCGGGTGTCGACGCAATACAATAAAACGCGCCATGTTGGTTTTAACCCAGTCTTCTTCAGTGAAAGCCTTAAGCACCTCAAGCACCTGCGGGTGATGAGTGGCCAGGACACACAACGGCATTACCTTTTGCGGGCCAATACTGAATGTGCGGGCTTCGCGGTCGTAAAGTATTTCGCTGTCTCCCCCCAGCCCGTGTGTATCTATCTGTACCGCCTCTACCATGGTGCGCCAGCCGTTAACGGAGGCACCTTCAGCACTCAGCCTTGGCATTCCATTTCGAATCATTGCCACATCTGTGGTCGTGCCACCGATGTCTGCTACCAGCATGTCATCAAGGTTAGCTAGAAATTGCGCACCTACAACACTCGCGGCGGGCCCCGAGAGAATGGTTTCGACCGGCGTCTGGCGGGCAAAGTCGGCACTGACCAGGGTACCGTCACCGCGCACGACCATAAGGGGCGCGGTAATGCCGTTTTCCTTAAGCGTGTTGAGTGTGGCTGAGATCAGGTCTTGTATCAGAGGTATCAAACGCGCATTGATCAACGCTGTGAGCGCCCGGCGTGGCGCATCAAGAGATGCACTGAGTTCATGCCCACAGCTAACCGGCATACCGGTCTTTTCTCGAATCAGGTTTTTCAGCGCCAGCTCATGTGCAGAGTTTCTCACCGCAAACATCGACGACACGGCAATAGCCGATACGGTTCCATCGAGCTTTTCCAGCGCAGTGCTGGCTGCTGCCAGGTCAAGCGCCTCTTTCTCGATGCCACCAGCATCATGACCACCAGTCAGCATTACAATCGGCAGATCACGAGCCGCATCGGACAGATTGGCCAACTTGAGTTGAGACGCCCGATAGCCGACCAGAAACAGCGCCGCCCTCGCACCATGCCCTTCTACAATCGAATTCGTGGCCAGCGTCGTCGACAGACAAACCATACTCACATCTGCCGGGTCTTTGCCTGCCAACACTTGCCGAATAGATGCAGCGATCCCTTCAACCAGGTTGTGTCTGGTTGTCAGAGACTTGGCTTTAGCAATGACCTGACGACTGGATTGCTCCATGAGAACAGCGTCGGTGTAGGTTCCACCGGTATCTATTCCAAGCCTGAGACTCATCTAACACACCCCGATTCTTATTTTCACAACTATATAAGCTTATCTGAAATCCCCGGAGATTCCCGAAACGACTGATGCAATCGCATCTTGTCGTAAAAGCCTACCCGTTCACAAATCGATAAATCCACACGGCATGGCAAAAGCGGCCGAGCGCGAATTTAGTACTGAAATATCAACCTGAAAGGATTGACAGCTACGACAGTACTTGAAAACAACCGAACACCTTTTCATTTAACTGATGGCAACACGAGTCGATACGCCCGGTGATATGAAAAATCATAATGGCTTCACACTCATAGAACTACTGATAACAGTAGTCATCCTCGGGATCATGGCATCAATTGCCGTACCCAATTTCGGCACCTTCGTGCGCAATAGTCAGCGCTCGGGTGCCTACAACGCTTTGGCAGGCACGATCAATCTGGCTCGCCTTGAAGCGATCAAACGATCACGGGTTGTCGTACTTTGCGCCAGTAATAATTCGACCAGTTGTCAAACGTCTGTTACAGCCAACTGGAACGACGGCTGGCTGGTCTTTGTCGATGAAAACGGTGATGGTGTTCTGGATGCAGGAGAGACTGTTTTAAAACGGGAAGACCCTGGTGCCAACGGACTCACTATTACCAGCAGCCTCGGCGCGTTGATTTCCCTTGCGCCACGTGGACGGCTTCGCGATCAGGGCACAGTGTTGATTTGCGATGGTAGCGATGCGGAAAAAGCAATGGCGCTCAATCTCTGGGTGACCGGACTGGGCCGTATCGCCACAGATAGTGATGGCGATGGCATTGTCGAAGACATCGCCGGCGCCAACGTCACCTGTCAGTAATACCCTGTTTGATACGTAAAATGAGTAATAGATATCGTGAATAGCAAAAGACATTCTGGCGGCTTTGCCATGATCGAGGTATTGCTGGCTGTTGTTGTCCTTGCGATTGGCCTGTTGGCAGGGTCAAAGATGCAACTACTTGGCCTCAACGCCACTCAGGGTGCGATGATGCGATCTCATGCCAGCATGGCTGTTAACGACATTATTGATCGCATGCGTGTCAACCCTGATGGCGTCAAGGCAGGCGCCTACGATGGAGCGTCTACTGATTCACCGCCCGGAGATCCTGGCTGCGCTGATCTGGGGTGTACTCCCACGGAACTCGCGCAACATGATCTGAGAGTCTGGGCAAGTTACTTTGGCAAGGCTCAGGGCACTGACACGGCTGTCGCTATACACAAAGCCACAGGTAGCATCGAAGTCAGTGCAGCAACGCAAGTCCGAACTGTTACTGTCACATGGGAAGAATTAGTCGAAGGTGAGATCGAGGTCCGATCAGTGGCCGTTGGCGTTCGTCTTTAAGCACAGAAAATCAGGGTCAATCATGAATCACAAACAATCCGGTTACTCGCTAATCGAGTTGATGATCGCTTCCGTTATTGGGCTGGTAGTACTGTCAGGTGCGGTTACTATATTCACCAGTAACAAGGCATCTCAGTCCTTGTCTCTCGGCATGTCCCAGGTGCAGGAAAACGGGCGAGTCGCGTTGGATATTATCGCCAATGGTCTGCGCCTGGCCGGCTACCAGGGGTGCACCAACGGCATCCAGGAGCCGGTAGTGCTTGCGAACACTGCTCCTCCTATTTCCCTGGTCAGCGAGTCAGTCTGGGGCTCCAGATTCGATGGCAGCATGTGGGTCCCGTCACGTCCCGCTGACCTGAACCAGATTGGCAATATGCCCATTGCCGACACTGACGTTATTTACGTCAAGCACGGAAGTGGAAGAGCAACAATTCTAAACGCACCGGGTATGGCAGACGCGAACGTCAATCCTATTATCCTGGCCAGGAACCCCGATCAACTGGATGTTGGAGATCTGGTGATGATTTCCGATTGCATAGGCTCCGATATCTTTCGCGCCACACTGGTGTCACCTGGTACAACCAATGTAGCGGTAGGTTTCAATGCCGTTGACAACAGCCAGGCTAACCTGAGCAGAGCCTATACCGTAACCGGCAACCCCGCTTTCGACCCGATGAGGGTGATGCGATTTGAATCAAATGCCTATTTCGTCGCCGACAGCGGACGTATTGACAAGGCAGGCCAGAGCATCAGATCTCTTTTCGTACTCGATACCACAGCATCACCGATTGGCGCCCCCACAGAATTGGTAGAAGGAGTGGAGAACCTGCAGGTCGTCTACGGCGAGCGTCTGGCCAATGGCTCAATACGCTATTTACCCGCGGATGATGCAAATCTGGATATGGCGAAGGTCACCAGTGTACAAGTCGGATTACTGCTCAGGTCAGTCGATCAAATATCATCACGAGAAGACAGCAAAACTTATCTTGTTGCCAATCGGGAAATAGGGCCACCAGGCGGCAGTACAACGATCAGCCATACTGGTGGAAGGTACTTACGAGCGGCATTTAATACAACAGTGCGTCTTCGCAATCGCGCCTTGCCCTAACCAATACGCCTTGGAGCAGTAAATGCAGCATTCAATACAAAAACAACAGGGCGCAACACTATTCGTTGCCCTGATTATTCTGGTTGTGGTGACACTCATCGGTGTCACGGCTATGAAAAACGCCAATGTCGAAGAGCAAATGTCATCGAACCTCTATCAAAAGAACCTGACTTTTCAGGCATCTGAAAGTGCCGTCGAATCAACGATTAACAATTTCGCCCTGATTCAGGCTGCGATGACCTCAAACGTGCCCGTTGTGCAAAACGTTGATGTCCCTATTCCAAATACAACTGCTACTGTCACATATGCATCCGCCGGATCCGGCATGGCGGTCGGAAGCTCTGCGAACCTGTTTAGCGGCATGCGCTTAATGATTACAGCAACCGGACAGATACCGGACTTAAATGCAAGAACAGTGACCGTGCATGGCGTAGTCAGACTTGCACCAGGCGGCGGCTAGAATTAGCGATCCGATTTATCTGTCACCGAGCGCCAAAGACTCGACACATGACACGCGCGAGGGCACGAATCTACGTGCCTTTACCTGATTAGAGTATTCTGCACTTCCATTTTTCTAATGCCAACTGGTCCGGATGATCAGTCGGCGACCAATCGGCAACAACAGGTTACCTTTTTTCACGCCAGGCTCCGTCTTAAACAACAAGAGCTGCCGAATGACACGTACTACTGACCTTCATTCCTGCTTATTAAATTCCCCAAAATCTAAAACCTGACGCATTGCTCGCAACTGCCATACCCATTGGCGTGAGATTTGCGATAACCCTCCGGTCTATTCGTGTTCAACCGTGAGGTTATGAAATTTCCTGCATTACATAACAGTCGCGGCATCACGCTAATCGAGCTTTTGATAGTAATCGTCATCGTTGGCGTGCTAGCTGGTTTGGCGGGGCCAAACTTCTCCACACTGATGGCAGAAAGATCAGTCGCTGCAGAGACGAGACGTGTCATAAGCACACTGAAACTTGCTCGCAGCGAAGCCCGCGCCAGAGGCTCCATTGTGACTCTCAGCCGAGCAGGCAGCCAGGACTGGAGTGGCCCCATCGATATTTATGTCGATGTAACCGCTGCTAATCAGCCCCTCAACGGTGCCGATGACCTGGTAAGAAGCGAAGCCCCATCCAACCGATCAGTCAGTGCTGTGGATGATCAGGATTCCAGCGACACCTGGATTAGTTTCAACATGAAAGGCTGGTTGGCCGAGACCAACCCTGTGTTGATCGCAATCTGTTCGGACGCACTCGACGACTCGTCAGGCATGTACGTTGCTATCAACCGGGTCGGCAAAATTCGCGAGCGCCAGATAGGCTTTGACAGCAGAGGTTGCAACCCCTAGATGAACAGATTTCAGCGCGGCGTGGGCATGATAGAGGTACTGGTAGCACTGGTCATATTTGCTATCGGGGTCGTCGGCATGGCCGGCCTGCAGCTTCGCACACTCAGCATGTCGATCGACTCAACGCAACGATCAGTGGCAATCGCCAAAGCGCAGGATCTGGCCGACCGCATCCGCAGCAGCGGTGCAGCGCCCAGCGAATACGTCGGCACTTACGACAGCACCCTTTGCCCTACTCTACCCGCGAATGTTTGCGCCGACACCGAGTCTGTAGATGCCGCTAACTGCAACTCGCAACAGATGGCCACCTTCGATGTATGGGAGGTGTTTTGCGCCAGCAGATCAGGCCTCGACAGCAATGTCGTGCAGTGGACGACCGACATCAGCTGTAGTTCAGGGTGCGCGGGCACAGGCGCGCAGATGACAATTGCAACTACCTGGGAATCAAGAACCGCTGACACCGATGCGAGTGTTGCCGATAACACTGTGACTAACGCTGATGGTAGCTCACAAAGCGCTGTGATCGATCGTTTAACATTGAGTTTCATACCATGACAGACGAATCTCGACAACCGCGGACCAGATCATCCACAAGACAGCGAGGCTTTAATCTGATCGAGCTGATGATAGCTATATTGATCGGCATTTTTGTCAGCTTGATGGTAGTTCAGTACCTGGTAACCTCGTCTCGAGTCTTTCAGCGTCAGGGTGCGGATTCGAATCTCGAGCAAAATGCTTCGTTTGCCATCTCTTACCTGAGTCAGTTTGTCAGGCAGGCAGGTACAAGGGACAACTTCGGCACTGTAGTACCATTTTTTCTTGACGATTGTGATGACGGGCTAAATCCGTGTACCAGCGACGGCACTGGTACTGCGTCAGCTACCGACCCGGCTACCTCCGATACCATTGCAGTACAAATGCACCCAGCAAACGGGCTTGACTGCACCGGGCAAGCATTTCCCGCCGGCGACCAGCTAGTCAACGTGTTCTACATAGCAGCCTCGACAGAGGACCCCAATATAAACTCGCTCTATTGCCGAGGCTTCAATGCATCCAGTGGCGCCAGAATCTCTGATGGCGTGGCACTGATAGATGGCATAGATCAGATGCAAATTCTGTACGGCGTAGCAGACGCAAACGAAAGAATTTATAGCTACTTCGACGCCGCCAGAATACCGCCCGTGAATGGCAGCGCCGCCCAGGGCTGGGATCGGGTGCGCGCAGTAAAAATTGCAATTCTTGTGTCCGACGGATTTGATACTCAAACAGAAAATCTGGATACACGTTCATACCAGTTACTCGACGGACCCGCACTCGGTATAACCGATCGCACTAATCGTCGCGTTTTTTCAACCAGCATTGCTATGAATAGCAAACTGCTATAGGGCTGCTGCGAAATGATTGCCAGACATCAAACAGGAGCGACGGTAATTATCGCTCTGGTAGCGCTCATTGTTCTGACGGTTGCTGGCATGGCAACGATGGGAGATCTGCTCCTTCAGTCAACAACAATACGCAACGAGCAATTTCGACAAAAAGTATTCTATGCCGCATCCAGCGAACTAAACGCAATCGTCGGCGAGGTGAACAGTAACGGATCATCAGAAGACGACTTGTTAATCGATGCTCTTTTGAATAACAAGATCGGCTCAAGTGAGTATGAAATGAACTTTGGCACAACCTCGGTACCGACTCGATCTACAACACACGACGTCCTTTTACAAAACGTTTCTATAACTGCAAGAAGGAATGATCTCCTAGGCTGCAGCGGCGAAAGCGTCGGCAAGGTAAAGGTATTGGCAGGGGTAATAAGCGCGACCGCCCGGCTTGATGATGGCAAGCAAACTGGCGGAATTCGTTCGACCCAGCAACAACGATATGTTTACTGTTGGCCATAGCTATCACGACGCAACGACTTGGCAGAACTGATCACATGAATACCATCCAACCACGGAACAGATCATTGCTGACGCTACCAGCTCTCCTTATTCATCAGGTAAAGCGTTCCCTCACCTACCTCGCAGTCGTGCTGATTGCACTTGGATGCGGTATCGCCGACGCAGACGACACTGAACTCTATAGTGGCCTCAGCAACACACCCAAGGTTCTATTTGTACTGGATGTTTCCGGCTCAATGGGTTGGAGCGATCGGGGTTATACAGGTACTCGTATTCAACGAATGAAGGAAGCACTAACAACGCTTTTGGCTGACGTTCAGGGGATCGATGTTGGCCTGATGAGCTATTCAGGCCGTGCTATCAAATTGCTTCACGAGGTAGCCGACGTCAGCAATCAACAAACCCGTCAGGACTTGCTGGACATCGTCGACGCGCTACAGGATGGCGGAGGTACCCCTACGGTATCTGCCTTGCACGAGGCTGCCTTGTATATGCGTGGAGGCCGACGGTACCGGGGCGAGGCATTTAACAACAAAAACACCTATGAAAGCCCGGTGGCCCATGAATGCGAGTCTAGTCATATTGTATTGCTGACGGATGGCGAGCCGTACAACGACACGGCAATTGGATCACATATACAGCAACAGTATGGGCTGAGCTGCTCGCCCGAATCCTACGCAAGCGCCACTTGTGGCGTCGAGTTAGCAACGTTTCTTGCCGATGACAGCAAGGATCAATTCCAACATGTCACGGGTAATAACACCATCACAACCCACTCTATCGGGTTCAACGTGGATTACGATTGGGTGCCGCGAGTCGCTGCCGCTGGCACTGGTGTGTATGCAGACGCTGCATCAGCACAAGACTTAATCGATGCCTTCAATGACATTCTCGACTCAGTGGAAATCGAATCAGCAGCATCCGCGCCCAGCATTTCGATAAATGCCTTTAACGAAAGCCGGCACAGCGACAAGCTGTACTACTCATTCTTTCAGCCTTACCGCAAACCACGCTGGGATGGCAATGTAAAGAAATATCGACTGCACGAAGGTGAGATTGTTGATAAAAATGACGACCCGGTTCTGGATACGAATGGACTGATATCACCTGGCTCACGAAGTCTTTGGGCGAACACAGATGATGGTGAGTACGTTCGAGACGGAGGCATGGCTGCCAGGCAACCTGCACCACGACGCTGGTTCACCGACGTTGGAGTTGCACCAACTAACGGGACAATCACACCATTTCAGGTAACCCGGAACAACGCTATACCCCGCAATGCTCTCGGTGCCGCCAATAATCAGGAAAGAAACCAACTGGTGCGCTGGGCCAGAGGTTTTGCAACTGGATCAGGGCAGCCAAACAACTACGTTGCAGACTCACTCCATAACAGTCCGGTAGTCGTTACCTACAAAGCAAATGAGTCGACCAGCCTGCTGGAAGAGGCTGTATTCAGCGCAAACAACATGGGCGTACTACACGCAGTTCGAGCAGATACGGGCGAAGAACTATGGTCATACAGCCCCGAAGAGCTGCTACCAAATATAAAAAAGTATTTTGACAATAGAGATACCTCTCATGTCTACGGGCTTGACGGCAATCTGGTCGTACATACAAAAAGCAAAGCAAACACAGTCAATGACTATGAAATCGATGAAGCATCGCTTTATCTGACTCAGCGTCGCGGCGGAAAAGGCATCTTCGCACTCGATATCACGGATGCAATGAAAAACACTAATCCGGTAAAGGTGATGTGGAAGATCGAGGGTGGTATTGCCAACACGGACTTCGCAGACCTTGGTCAGACCTGGGCGACACCCCAGATAATACCTGTGAGATACGGCTGTCCGAACAATTGCCAGACAAAAGAAGTATTGATGTTTGGTGGCGGCTATAACCCGATTTACGACGATAAAAACACTACATTTCCCACCACACCGGAGGCAACCGGACATGGAAATGCAATCTATATGGTTGATCCGGAAACTGGCGAATTGATCTGGTCTGCTGGCAATGGTGCCCACCATGATCTGGATCTGCCAGATATGAATGACAGTATCCCAACCACACCTGTGCCCGTTGATACAGACGCCGATGGCGTTGTCGATATTCTTTTCGTATCAGACGTGGCCGGACACGTATGGCGTATCGACTTACAAAGAGCTGCGGGACGCAAAGACGAACTCGCTCTCGGTGGAGGACGAATTGCAAACCTGAACAGATCTGGCGAAGCGTTGAGATTCTTTAACCGCGTCGACGTTGTTATCAGTGGCACTACTCAAGGCACAGCTTTCTTCAACATCGTTGTTGGAAGCGGAATGCGTTCGAGCCCGCTCTACGATGAACCCATAGACAACCGGTTGTTCGTGATCAAGGATCCCTGGGTATTCTCTTACCCGCCTGGTGACAACATTGATGCAAGAACAGGCAGGCCGTTTCCTCATTACAGCTATGTCGAAAACTCAGGCAATACCACATCAATCATTGGCCCTGACGACCTCTGGCAACACGGCACCGCCGACTCCGGTGGCAGCCGACGATACGGTTACTATAAGATCTTTGGCGAGCGTGGCGAAAAAATTCTACAACCGACACTCACTCATAGTGGCCGCGTATTCGTCGTGTCGTATGTACCCCCGGATCCATCTGTACGCCACGATGCATGTAACTACAATCTCGGTGAATCCAGACTGCACTTACTCGATCTGACAGATGGCAGCAACCTGCTACCGAGCACTTACGGCACCTATAAAATTGTTGGTAGCGGGATAATCTCGATGGGCTCAATCGTCGACACCGGAGATGGCACTGGTTCAGATTTTGTTACCGGTCTGGGCACAGAAAAGCTCGTCGACTTGTTTGCTCCCACAAACCCCAATGTTTTCCGTAGATTCGTTCGCACAGGTTGGCTGGAAAAAGATGATTACTAATCACATGACAACACCCTCTCACCAGGCCAGACGCACCCTCGGATTCTCACTCGTTGAACTATTGATCACCGTTGCGATTATCGGAATTATTGCGGCGATTGCCTATCCAACTTATACGCAGCACGTGCTGCGTGCAGGCCGCAGCGAAGGTGTTGCCACACTGCTGGAAGTTATGGAGCGCCAGGAGCAGTACTACAGGAACAATCTTACCTACACCACGCAGCTGTCTGATCTGGGGTACTCGGCCACCGAGCCACTTAAAAGCGAAACAGACCGATATCGAATTACAGCCACCCCCTGTAACAATTTGACAATTCGACGCTGCGTCGATCTGGTGGCAACTGCCCAGCCTCAGCAGGCGGCCGCCGGCGCGGTTATCACACTCAACAGTCGCGGGGAAAAAACCGGTAGCTGGCCTGGTAAGAACTAACTTATTGGCTGCACCAGGAAAACTGAAGACGTTAACTGCCTCACTTCATTTTTCCTGCGACTTGCCGCTGCCAACTTATAACTGACCAGACACAGCAGGAGATGATTATGCCAAGCGGGAAATCGACCTACAGAGAAGTATCAGGGTTTACCTTGATTGAAATCATGATTACGCTGGTGATCGTGGGCATAATTGCCGGTATCGCACTACCAAGTTACAGCAACTATGTTATCGATGCTCGCAGAACAGACGGTCAGGTAGCACTCAGAGCTGCAGCGCAGGCGCTGGAACGATGCAGAACAGAGACCTTCACCTACGACAATTGCACCTTTTCGCCCAACAGTGATGACGGCTACTACGAATTGAATGTCACTAACTTATCGTCCACGACATATACACTCACTGCCACGCCGACAGTCGGCAAGTCACAGGACGGTGATTCGGCCTGCGCGGCAATAGTGCTGATACAAGACGGCACAGGCACTCCTGGAGAGTGCTGGTAAACCAACCGCCTTAGGCTAAAAAATACAACTCACACAAAAACGGCCGACAAATGTCGGCCGTTTGTGCTTGAAACTGTCGAGGCCCCGGCGTTAACTCCAGGCTCTATTTCCGTTCTTAGAGTGGTGTAACTTCGTCAGCCTGCGGGCCTTTTTGCCCTTCCACTTCTACGAAAGTAACCGACTGCCCTTCAACCAGGGTACGCCGGCCTTCGCCTATGATTGAGCGAAAGTGGACAAACAAATCGCTTCCGCCGTCCCGTGTGATAAAGCCGTAGCCTTTCTCATCGTTGAACCACTTGACGGTTCCTTGCTGCTTTTCAGACATTTTTACATTAGATCTCGTAACAACAGGTGCTTTTTACCTGTTTTGAATCAAAACCGACTAAATCGGCCAGTGAAACCGCAGCCTTGCGGGAGTTTGGAGGTCAGGGCAGTAAGGAGTGGTGAGACACGCGCACTACGCAATCGCTGGTAAACCCACGTTTTATTTGCCGCGGATAACGATATTGTATAGACAAACAGAGAAAATACAACATAAATCAAGTTATTAGCAGTAAAAATCAGTCGCTTACGTGTGCTAAATTCGCCCTTTTTACCCGAATTCGTCACAATCCCCCTCCTATTCACGTCGACTTAACAACCAGAAACGACAACTGAGTTTCCCTAGTTGCATTTTTGCCGTACATTCTGGATCCGACGAAGTCGGAAAGCCCAATGGCTCTCAGCACCCCCAACAAACATATTGCTTTTTTGCTCAGCCCGGAGTTCGCTATGCTGGCGTTCGGCTCAGCCATAGAGCCCTATCGCGCCGCGAACATCACGTCTGGCAAAACCCTGTACCGATGGACCTTCCTGACGGACGACGGGGAGCCAACAGAAGCTGGCAACGGCCTAATCGTCACACCTGACAAGAGGCCATCCTCGACAGACAAATACGACCGTGTGTTTGTCTGTGGCGGAGTGAATTCACAACGGTATCGACCAGAGTACAGTATGCGCTGGCTGCAGCAGCAGGCGCTTGCCGGTACGCCGATAGGCGGCATCAGCACTGGCGCATGGACGCTGGCACATGCCGGACTGCTGACTGGCAAGCGCTGCACTATCCACTGGCAGAGCCTCGACGCTTTCAAGGAGGCGTTCCCGGACATAAAAGCGGACCCGTCAGTGTACGTCATAGAAAACAATCGCTATACCTGCTGCGGTGGCACCGGTGCGCTTGATTTAATGGTGCATCTGATCGCAGAAGACTACGGCGACGAATTGGTAACCGATGTCTGCACCTGGCTGTTTCATGATCGGATCAGAGTGAGTACCGATGTACAGGGGGTTGCTCAGCACACGGCACTGGCACGCAAATCGCCAAAGCTGGCAGCAGCATTCAGAGTGATGGCAACCCACATCGAAGATCGACTGACGCCCGGGGAAATTTCCGCCAGCATCGGTGTCTCGCAAAGGCAGCTGGAGCGGTTGTTCCAACGCCACTTACAGTGCACTCCGCAGCAAAAGTACATGGATCTCAGATTGCAGCACGCTCGCCGCTTGTTGCTGGAAACCAGCCTGCCGATTCTAGATATTTCGATCGCGGCCGGTTTTACCAGTCAATCGCACTTTACCAAGTGCTACCGGGAAAAGTTTCGCCGCACCCCCAGGAGTGAACGCGTTGGCCCCCGTCTCAATCAGTAATACCGCGCACCAGGCTGTTTAATTTGCCAGCCGATCTGGCCATCCTTTTTTCCGCACCCCCTCACAACACATCGACAAAGGCAGATTCAGCACCTTGAAATTGATTTTTGTGCGACATGGTGAAACCCGTTTTAACGCCGAAAAGCGGCTTACCGGCCAAATCGATCTGCCACTTACCGCTACCGGAGAACAGCAGGCAGATGCCATTGGCGCACGGTTAGCCACCTTGCGGCTCGACCTGCTGTTGAGCAGCACACTGGTGCGTGCGCAACACACCGCGGAAATTATAGGCAGGAGACATGACAAATCGCCAAACACCGACTCGTGGTTAAACGAAAGGTTCTGTGGTGCACTGGAAGGCTTGACCAAGCTAGAAATGAAGCAGCAATTCCCCGACGCTCGCAAAGCTTATAAGAGCAGACATTTGAACCTGGCTATTGAAGGGGGCGGCGAGACATCACAACAATTTCATTCACGTGTCGCCACTGGCATGAACACTCTGGCTCGCGAAAACATCGGCAAAACAGTTGTCGCGGTGTGTCATGGTGGCACCATCAGAGAAGCGTTTAATCTGGTGTTTGATACCTGCCAGAACGGAAATCACCTGCGATGTGTTAACGGCTCCGTAAGCATCTTTCACTATACTGCCGGGCAGTGGAGTATGGAGTCGTGGGGTGATTCGTCACACCTGACCGGGATCAATACCGCAAACAACTGATAGTGCTGGTAACACCGATAAAGACTGTGCAAGTCTGTGCATAGAGCCTGGCTTTGGCTCAGACTTCTTCTTTGCCCATGACGCCGAGCTTCTGAATAGATTTGGCCCTGGACACCAGATTACCGCGTCCCGTAGAGAGTTGTCTTTGCGCCCGATCAAATGCATTGTTTGCTGACGACAAAGACTCCCCTACCCTGTCGAGTTCTTTAGTGAAAGCCACAAACCTATCGATAAGATCACCCGCTTTGCGCGCTATCTGCACTGCATTCCTGTTTTGCAATTCAGTGCGCCACACATTTTGAATGGTACGGCAGGTAACCATCAAAGACGACGGCCCGACCAACACGACATCGCGATCAAATGCATCACTGTATAGGCTCCCGTCGAACTCAAGCGCTGCCTGAAATGCCGCTTCAACCGGCACAAACAAGAGCACAAAATCGAGTGAGTTCACACCATCAATTCGCTCGTACTCTTTTGCGCTCAGCGATTCTATATGAGTTCTAATCGACTTTATGTGCATACGCATCCAGCGATTTTGAGTCGCCTTGTCACCGCGCTCGGCATGTGCTTTCTCGAATGCCTTGATCGACACTTTCGCATCAATAACCACATCACGGCCACTCGGCAGATGAATAAGCACATCAGGGCGCAGTCGTTTTCCAGACTCACAACGAAAGCTGACTTCTCTCTCATAGTCTCTGTCTTTCACCAATCCGGCGCTTTCAAGAACTCGTTCCAGCACAAGCTCACCCCAGTTACCGAGTGCTTTGTTGTCGCCGCGAAGCGCGTTGGTAAGATTGATTGCATCGCTGCTGATTCGTTCATTCAGCGTTTTTAACTGCGAAATTTCCGCTTTTAGCTGATGCCGATCCTGCGAGTCACGGTCATAGGTCTCCTCAACACGTCGTTTGAAGTCTCCTATCTGCTCGCGCAACGGCACCAACAACGAATTAAGGCGTGCCTCTGCCACGGTTGCCAGCCGATCATTGCTGCCTTCAAGGTTCTTTGTTGCATGCAACTCAAACTGCCGACTGAACTCCATTTGGCTCTGGCGCAGCAACCGATGTTTTTCCGCAGCCAGTAGTTGCTGACTTCTAAGCTCGCTCGATGCAACCTCCAACGCTGTGGTGAGACGAGCAACCTCTGAACGGGCTGCCTGCAATTGTTCATTGCACTCAATGTATCTTCCCTGCACTTCTTCAACGCGCAATCCACGCTCTGCAATCACAGCTTCATGAACTCTGGATCGTGTTACCTCAGCTTCCAGACGAGAAATCAGGCCACCGTCCCTGCGACCACGCCAGACCCAACCTGAAATCACCCCAACAACGAGCAGCAAAAACACCAGCAAAGTATTTTGTCCGATCACATTCTTTTTCCCTCGCTTACCACCAGATGTATTGAAAAGGTTTTGAAAACACTATATCTGGTAAAGATAGTTCATTTTTTTACAACAGCGAGGCACAGTAATTAATGCGATACTTGTCACTAACGTAATTAGACACTCTGATGAACAACACCGACGCAATTATTGTTGGCGCAGGCCCGTGCGGACTGTTTCAGGCATTTCAACTGGGACTACAAGGCTTACGCTGCCATCTGATCGAGGCCCTGCCCTACACTGGCGGCCAATGCGCAGAACTGTATCCGGACAAACCAATCTATGACATCCCGGGTATTCCAGTGCTGCAGGCGGGACAACTGCGAGATCAACTGGAGCAACAGATCAAACCGTTCGCCCCCGTGTTCCATCACAACCAGACCGTGGAAGATATTGATTCAAGCGCTGATGGCCTGCAAGTGGAGACAACAGCCGGCCTTAAGATACAGGCTCGCAGCGTGATTATTGCAACCGGCGCTGGCGCCTTTACACCTGTGAAATTGCGTGTTGAGGGCATCGACCGATTTGAGAATCAGCAACTTTTTTACGCGCAGGCGGCGGCACAGTATATTGAACAAAAGCAGGTGGTAGTTACCGGCGACAGCGCGGCGGCCGTCAACACCGCAATTGATCTGGCGCCGACGACAACCCTCACCACATTGCTGCACCGCAAACGACGGCTTGAAATTCAACCAGAGCAACAAGCCCGGATAACTGAACTTCAACAAGCCAACAAGTTACAGGTGATTAACGGTAAAATTCTGCATGCAATTGGCGAGTCGTCTTTGCAGGGGCTGCAGGTACAATTGCAGTCCAAAGAAGAATTGATGTTGAACGCCGATACATTAGTCGCCCGGCTTGGCAGTTCGCCAAAGAGCAACGATTTCAGCAAGTGGAGCCTGCAGACAGAACGAAATCTGATTTCCGTCGACACAACTGACTTCTCATCCAGCCGGGAGGGTGTGTACGCGGTCGGTGATATCAACACCTACGCAGAAAAACGAAAATTGATTTTGTGTGGATTTCACGAGGCAACACTTGCAGCATTCGCCATAGCGAAGAAAACGAAGCCCGGCGAGCCTATTCATACCCTGTACACAACCACGAGTACGGTGTTACAGCAGCGACTTGGACTTGGCTGAGACGACTAACAGTGCTGCCTTAGCCATTCGCAGCCATTCAACACAAACAGCTTTCGCAACAAGTACACGCCAACGAAGAGGTGAAAATTGAAACTAGACCGCCGAATACTGGATATTCTGGTATGCCCCGTCACCAAAGGAAAGCTCCTTGAGGTAGGCGATGAGCTTTGGAGCAAACAGGCCGGGCTTGCCTTCCCGATTAATGATGGCATACCGGTCATGCTCGAGACCGACGCTAGAGCACTGACCGAAGACGAAATAGAATCATTAAAAAAACGCTAGTGAAAGAACAGCGCCGGGGAGTGCCGACGCCGCAAAACCACTTATTTTTCAGTTACTAGCGGATCAAAGCGCACCGATATAAATTGGCTGCGCCAGAACTTCGGATACAGCCTCGATGTTGCCACCATCCACATCAATCAACTTGCGTAACTGGAAGTAGATCTGTCCCTTGCCGCGGTCGCTGCCGAGCGGAGAGAAGTGGAAAACATCACTATAGGTCTTCCACTCAGCACCGTTGAACTCGGGGTCGGTGCTGACACGGTAGTGAGTCGGCTTGCCTTTGACATAAGCCAGAAATGAAAAGCCGTCGTCTCCACTGGGAAAGTAGGATAACGCTGATATCTCCATTGGCCACGTCGCTTCAGTGTCATCACCTTTCGTGATCCCAGGCTTGAGTTCGACCATTTTTAGAGCCCTGCAGCGCTTGCTCGACAATCCCTCAGTTACCAGTACATCAGTCACGACATTGTCTTTTCTAGGAAAAGTTTGCAGAGCAATTCCACGGAAGTTGCTCTTTGATACGGTAATCAAAACAGGCTTTTCAGGCACATTGTCATACAGTGCCACACCAGAAAACGACGTCACACCAGTGCCGTATAGTGACGGGTTGCTTGCCGTTCCCAGGCACACCGACGCATGGGGCACCGGCAACCCGCTATTGGCATCCAGCACTCGAACACCAATTTTGGCGGCATTGGCGGTCCCCGATACAAGTACACTCAGTGCGAAGGCAGTAGCCATTGTGCGGGCCACCAAATTACTCAAAGTCATCATTTCGATCTCCTGACTGAAAAACACTCGTTAGCCGAGGTTTGATCGGATCATCGTATCGAATTAGAATCAACTCGTCAATATATTGACACACGTTATTGAGTAATTGATTGGAAGTTTCTTGACTGGGTCACACCGGGGGAACCCACAGGTGAAGGGGCGACGCATGATAAACGGAATAGGCGCGTGTTTCAGCGCTCTATTCTTCAAATTGAACCGCGACCCCGATTATCAAAAAGCCGCACAGCCCTCAAATGACTGTGATCAAATGACTGGCTTGCTGTCCCCCAGACGCTCAAGCAACTGGCGATAATACTGCGCTCGGCTACCTGTGCAGAGCGTCAGCGATCCGTCGACCTGGGTCAGCAGCGCAAAAAGCTCCGCAATCAGCGGCTTACGCTTCGCCGGATCAGAGATGTGCTGCAACAGCGATTCGATGTTCCCGATCTGCTGCCTTTGCGCCACCTCTGGCGGTACAAAGCCGGAATTTTTCAGAATTCGATAGGCGACTCTAAGCGATGGATCGAGTAATTCGTCGGGCTCGGGCTGCAACGGCAGGCCTGCTCCTGCAAGATTGTCGAATTCGCCGTCGGATTGGGCTTGTCGAATCCTGGCTTCCGCCAATTGTTCGAGCAGATCCACGGTGTTGACTACCAGTTTCGAACTGGCCCGGTATCGAGATGAACAAAGTCCGATCTTCGATAGTAACCAACGCCGCCTCGTGCCGCAGCTATCGCCTCGTCACGTAAAACACTTGTTGGAACCCCGGGGAACCGGCAGTCGACGGCTCGACCAACCATGTGATAGCTTTTTCGAGCCACGCCATTGGAATGTCTGCGAAGCATTTCGTTGGTTTTGGCCGATCGGTAGCCAGATATTATTTCAATGGGCTGCTCAATCCCGAATTGCAGGCGCAACTGAAAAAGTGTATCGAGCAGGTTTTCATCAATTTGATGAGCCTGTTCGGTTCGATGATCGCGAAATAGGTGATTAATACGATCCAGCGCCTGCGGTAAATACTTGCCGTTGGAGTAATACCAGCACTCAAGGCGCTCTTGCGTATGCAGATTGTGCAGGTAGAGACTTCGACCACTTTTGGCTGTGGCAAGGCTGGGCAAAGCTGTCAAACTCAACGCGACAGGGACATGCCTTAGAAGAAACTGTCTCTTGTTAACATTGATTGGGGAACCCACTGCCCGGCCTTCATAATACGTCGGAGTCGGCAGTATTGACTGATCAAGCCCCCAAGATCAAGACAGCGAGTGGATTTTTACGAACTATACACATTTCGCAGGCAGATTCTGTCAGCGCGACAGTAATGATTGTGACAGAGACCTCGTTTCTATTAGCGCCGGATAGAACCTTGTTAAGAGTTTTTACCTGGCAGTTTCAGCTTCTGCCATAAGCTGTGCGGCGCAAACGGTGCGGTGCAGATGGAATCGGACAGGTTAGTTACCGCGCGATTGCTGCAACACACGAGTCAATATATCCGACGAGCCACTACGAATCGTTCCGCCCGCTCCTTCATCAAATGCGTCATCTAGATTGCCAGGCATTGTGATCATGCTCGCCTTGAGCGGCATGGAAACATCCGGTTCAAGATAGTCGGGGCCCGGCTCAACAAACGCCGAGTCGGCCAGAGACAGGTCGGGCTCTGCCGGGTCACAAACCAGATCAACAGACAGCAGTTCAGAACCCGGAAAAGCGTCATCTCGCCGAGGCTCGTCATAGAGCGCATTAAACCACGTGAGATCAAGAGCCGCGGCACCCGACAGGTAGTCAGCTGTGTGGCAAACCGCATCCCTCTGTCGATTTGTATTGCGTCGAAGTTCGTGAATGCTGCTTGAGGTTATGTCGGAGAGCTCAGTCAATTGACGTCGAAGGTCGGAGTTTTCCGCAGCTACACGACGCAGCTTCATATCTGAATGGATCCCGCGCAGAATGACCACAGCAAGTAGCACCATCGTCAGTAAGAAGTGGAGTGCTACCACACCGTCTGATACAAGAATACTGTATACCGTGTTCATAAAAACCGCCTGCGGTTGTTCTCGAATAAGGAACACAGATACCTGGATTAGCCACGCCTTTATTCCCTAGCGCACAGTGACGGCTACAGCCTGTTTAACTTGAGTTGTGACGTCTCAAGCCTGCTGTAGCGGATGAATTATTAGGTGGTTTTTGTGGGGCTGGCGGGTATTCCCACCGTGTTGGCCTGGCGACATTAAATCGTCAGCAGCAATCGTCGATACTCAATCAAGGGGCAATCACTCGTAACAACTATAGTGAGCCGGTTTGTGCATACTCGGCAGAGTCGGGTTGAGCACCGATTGCTTTGCACGGAAATGAGTATCAGGCCTGTACATTGGACAAGGCGTATCTTCGTCTACCAGTTGTGCAAAACAAATGCCAGCTCTATGAATCGATGCCAGCTTAACGGGCATCTTTCAGGTTCGCTGGTCGAGCAGTAGAGAAAAACGTGAACACGTTGGGTAAAAAAAGCGTGAGTAAGAAAAATGAATACAAGAGAAACTGAACTCACACTCGCGCATGTTGATGACGCTTATAGTGTCGCAAATATGTCTCGCGAAATAATTGAGCACGGCCTGCAATGGAGCTGGACGCCGGAACGTGTCGGTCGCTGCATCCTGTCTCCCGACATCAATGTCATCACGGCAAAACACGATGGCGAACTCGTCGGTTTCGGGATCATGTTTTACGGCAGCTCAAAAGCACATCTGAACCTGCTTGGCGTGGATGCCACATGGCGATCTTTAGGCATTGGCCACCGCTTGCTCGGCTGGCTTGAAAAGTGTGCCGTAACGGCCGGACTCGAATGCTGCCAACTCGAACTGCGAGAGTCCAACCGAAGCGCGCGCAAGTTCTACACTGCGAATGGCTATACTGAAATAGAGCGCGTCAGAGGTTATTACCAGCAACAGGAAAACGCGATCCGCATGGCGAGAAGCCTGCAGGAAGGCTACTACCTGACCTGATGATCAGGGCGCATAAATAGATTACTAGATTTCCAGACCCGCGGGTTATACACGGCTCCTGCCATATCCCTGGAGCCACGAGCTACTTCGGGCCTTCACTATTTTAACAACCAGCGGTGCATCCGGATGCACGCTTAAACCAGAGACTGGCAACGCGGAGACTGACCACTTGCAGCATTCACACAGCAGCTGCGAATTTTTTATCTGGCGCTAATTTTTTCGAGCCTCAGCAGCCTGATCAACACCCAAATCATCAATAAGAATCGCTCTAAAATCATTGACATTGGTCAGCGTGGGTCCAGTCATAACCAGTTGATCCAGCGCTTTAAAAAAACTGTAGGCATCATTGTTAGCCAGATACGCTTTTGCATCCAGCGACAGGGATTCAGCGCGCTGCAAAGTATTCGGCCCTAGTATCACGCCTGCGTTGTCTTCACTACCATCAATACCGTCTGTATCCGCCACAAGCGCAAACACACCTTTACGTGCCGCCAGCTCAACGCACAGCGATAATGCAAATTCAGCGTTACGCCCGCCTCTTCCATTACCCTGAACAGTGACTGTCGTCTCTCCACCTGAAAGCAATACGCACGGGGCTGGTATCGGTTGCCGATGCCGCAAAACCTGCTTTGCTATTCCTGAATGAACCTTCGCGACTTCCGACGCCTCGCCTTCAATGCTATCGCCAAGTACCAGTGGCGTGTAGCCAGCCCGACGAGCCACCTCTGCTGCAGCCTCGAGGGATCGTTGCGGTGTAGCGATCAATACAGATGTGCAATTATCGAAAACAGCCTCATCCGGTTTGGGCGTCTCTTCAATGGCAGCACTCAGATGCTGCACAACCGCCTCGGGCTCGGTGATCTGATATTTCTGCAAAATCGCCAGCGCGTCTTTGAAAGTAGTGGGGTCCGGCACCGTCGGTCCAGAGGCAATAACATCGAGGTCATCATTCGGGACGTCTGAAATCAACAGAGTGACAAGCCTGGCTGGGGCGACCGCGCGTGCCAGCTGCCCACCCTTTATTGCGGACAGGTGTTTCCTGACACAATTCATCTCTTTGATGTTGGCACCGCTGCGCAGCAAGGCCCGATTAATCTGTTGTTTGTTGGCAAGTGTTAACCCTTCCGCGGGCAACGATAACAGCGAAGAGCCTCCCCCCGAAATCAGGCAAACCACCAAATCATCTGCGGTCAGGCCTGAAACCATATCGACTATGCGCTTCGCAGCCAACTGCCCCGCCTCATCAGGTACCGGGTGCGACGCGAGCACAATTTCGATGCTCTGACACGCGACTTCGTGGCCATAGCTGGTCACAACCAGCCCGGAAAGCTCATCACCGGACCAGTTTTCCTCGAATGCACGCGCCATCGCAGCTGAGGCCTTGCCCGCCCCCACCACTAGCGTACGACCTGCAGGCGGAGACGGCATGAATCCGGGCACTATATTCTCGGGCAGGGCAGCATCCACAGCCGCCGCAAACATCTGTTTCAACAGCTGTTGCTGTTTTGTAGTGTTGGTGTCCAATTTTTGCCCCGCTTTTTCTGCCAGTTTAGCCGCATAGACAACAATCAACCAGACTAATCAAAGATCACCGTCGCGCTTAATATGCCGATATGTCGTGTAATCAGACCAGTATTTCAATAGCGACATCAGCAGATGCGTTACACTAGGGGATTACCTCCTGGAAGATGGCCTGAAATGTATAGTGCCATCCACTAACGCCATGCAAGTCGCCACAAACGCTACCGAACTCTTTAACTACCCGCGCTATTGGGCAGAGTGCTTTGGACCCGCGCCATTTTTACCGATGTCGCGCGCCGAGATGGACACACTGGGCTGGGACAGCTGCGACATTATCGTCGTCACCGGAGACGCCTACGTCGATCACCCGAGTTTTGGCATGGCGATTATTGGCCGCTTGCTGGAAGCCCAGGGATTCCGGGTCGGTATCATCGCGCAACCCGAATGGCAGTCATCCGAACCATTTGAGGCACTGGGCAAACCGAATCTGTTCTTCGGCGTCACAGCCGGCAACATGGATTCGATGATCAATCGCTACACGGCTGACCGAAAAATACGCTCTGACGACGCTTACTCGCCCAATGATGAGGGTGGTTTGCGCCCTGATCGCTGCTCACTGGTGTATGCGCAAAGGTGCCGAGAGGCATTCAACGACGTGCCAGTTGTGCTGGGTGGTATTGAAGCGTCATTGCGACGAATCGCGCACTACGACTACTGGCAGGACAAAGTACGCCGATCCCTGCTGGTTGACTCGAAAGCAGACATCCTGCTGTACGGCAACGCCGAGCGCGCGATTGTCGAAATTGCACACCGCCTCGCTGCGGGTGAAGACATAAAAGAGATATCTGACATCCGCGGCACGGCGTATATGCTTAAGGATCTACCCGCTGACAAACACATCATCGACTCCAGCAGCATTGACACGCCCGGTGCTGTTGACAAAATACCCGATCCCTATCAGGACACTACCCAAAACGACAGCAATCAGTCGCAACCGGCTGATGGTAAATTTAAACCCGCCGAAGACAATGCTGATCAGAAGACTGACAAGAGTACAGGTGGCGCTACCGTTAATTTTGTATCGCGAGCCCAGTTTAAACAGCAGCGCCTCGACGAAATTGCCGAGCGCCGGATCAACTCTGTCATCAAACTTCCGGATTTCGAGAAGGTTCGCAAAGATCCGGTTCTGTATGCCCATGCAAACCGGGTATTACATTTGGAAACCAACCCCGGAAACGCCCGAGCGCTGGCACAACGCCACGGAAACCGCTATGTGTGGATGAACACCCCGCCGATACCACTGTCGACTGAAGAAATGGACTACGTGTTCGACCTGCCGTACGCACGCGTTCCACACCCGTCCTATGGCGACGCTCGAATACCCGCCTACGAGATGATTCGGTTCTCCGTCAATATTATGCGAGGCTGCTTTGGCGGCTGCACTTTTTGTTCAATCACCGAGCACGAAGGCAGAATCATACAAAGCCGTTCTGAAGATTCGATTATTCGCGAGATAGAAGCAATGCGCGACGTGCCTGGCTTCACCGGCGTTGTATCCGACCTGGGCGGCCCGACTGCCAATATGTATCGACTGGCCTGCAAGTCGAAGACGATAGAAAAATCCTGCCGCAAACCGTCGTGCGTTTATCCGGACATTTGCCCTAATCTGAACACTGACCACTCGTCACTGATCAGCTTGTATCGCCGTGCGAGACAACTGCCCGGGGTGAAGAAAATACTCATCGGATCCGGCTTGCGATACGACCTCGCGGTACGATCACCCGAGTATGTCGAAGAGCTGGTTACTCATCACGTTGGCGGTTATTTGAAAATAGCGCCCGAGCACACCGAGCGAGGTCCGCTCGACAAAATGATGAAGCCCGGCATTGGCAGCTATGACAAATTCAAACAGATGTTTGAGAAATACTCAAAGAAAGCAGGGAAAGAGCAATATCTGATTCCGTATTTTATTGCAGCGCACCCGGGCACGACGAACGAAGACATGATGCATCTTGCGTTATGGTTAAAGCGAAACGGCTTTCGTGCTGATCAGGTGCAAACTTTCTACCCGTCACCAATGGCCACAGCAACGGCGATGTATCACTCAGGTAAAAACCCGTTGCGCAAGGTGGGGCGAAACACCGAAGAAGTGGAAACGGTCCGAAAAACACGTCAGCGCAGACTCCACAAGGCGTTTCTTCGCTACCACGATTCCGATAATTGGCCGCTGCTGCGGGAAGAGCTTAAAAAAATGGGGCGCGCCGACCTGATCGGCAATGGCAAAAAGCACCTCATTCCTCTGTGGCAACCTGACAGAGGTGAGGGCTACAAAAGCCCGCGACGGAAAAACAGTACTCCTGCCGGCAACAATCTGAAAAAAAACCAGGCCCGCACACAACAACCCGCAAAGGGCACGATATTGACCCAGCACACCGGCTTGCCTCCCCGACAGCTCTCTGACAACGAGCAGCCCGTCCAGCGCAAAAGCCGAGGCAAGAAAACCACCGCCAGACGCCGCAGCCGGTCTGGTCAAAGCAGCGGGCGCCTCTGAAACATTACTAAACTTACATCTGGCAGCACTGTTGAGAAAAGTCTGCCGGGTCCACTACCAGCGTCAGGTTACAATTCGGTGTGCTGAGCAGGACGCCGTTCTGATCCACCGTACACTGACCGCACAACTGTTGGTCTCATCAACGTTATTTCACCAACTACCGTGGACCTTAAATGCAAGCCGTTGCAGATAATTTTCCAATCATCGTTACCGCCGCGTTGCTCTCACTGGCGCTGTGCTGGTGGGGCTTGAGCCACTATGTGATCGCCTCGCGTAACCTCGACCAGGATCAGGCAGAAAATGCCGAGTCTGACGAGTCGGATTCAAAGGCGTCGAGCAACAGCCAGTTCGCCAGTCGCCAGGCGGTAGAAAGACAGTCACAGTCGCGCAATAGAATGCTCAAGCGCGGGACCCGCATATCTGCTGAATTAAAGTCAGTTGCGGCGCTGCAAGTACAAATTCGCCAGCGGCGCCAGTTCGAACAGAACGCGCACGACACCGCGAGAAGCATGCGGATTAATAACGCGCGGCTCAACATTAATGCAACGATGGAAACGCCGCTTGTTTCAGCTGCCGTTCGCGGCAACAAGAAACAGGGCCTTCCTGTTGCAGTAACCGAAAGCCGGTCAGCCAACCAGACTGCCAGCACCACAGTTGATGTGACTGGAAAGCATAACAGGGTGACTAACGAGAAAGACACTTCAGTTGACTCGCATTTGGCAGGTACTGACAACACCTCAGGGCAAACTAACACCTCTGTCCCCACAGCGGCCACTCCCACCGCTGCAGCAAGGGACCATGACCACAATCGTGCACGCGACAATAAACCTGTCGCAGCGCAAACTCCCACTACCGTTACCACAAGTGCAGCTACAAGTGCGGCAACAAACGCCGCAATAGAAACTACAACACTAAACACAACTACAACCGTCGCTGAAAAGACTACGCCACTGCCAGGAGCGCGACCGGCCATGAAGGCGAGGCCGGAAAAGATTCACCACGCGACAACGGCCAGTAGTACAAAAATCGCATCGGCAAATAACAAAGCAGCAGAGCGTAATCGAAAAAAACCAGGTGTCGGGCCGGCCGAGACTTCTGAGCCAAACACACCCAAAGTCGCCGCCTATAAAATGCCCAAAGGCTTTGCTGGTAGTGCAAAGTCACTCAACCCGCTAACAGAGGTTAAGACCCGCGTTAGCACCGCTGCTGCAAGCGACAGCAATTTCACAAACCAGAATCAAGCCACTGCCAATGCTGACGACACAAAGCAAAAAAGTAGCATAGATACAACAGTAACCACTGCAAATACCGATGGATCGGCTGAAGTGCAAAACCTACAGGGCGCTAACGCACCGGGGATAACAACTCAGTCAGCAAAGATACAAAACGCACCGGCACAAGCGTCAGACGCCACCATAGGCATCAAGACACAGTCGCTATCAGCAATTCGCAAATTGCTTGGTGGACAAAAGCAAGGGGCACCGACGGAAGACAGTAAAGCAGAGACAAACGCTGATCAAACAGCGCAGGCTGGTGCCAGCCAACCCGACGAACAGAAAGATCAAACACACTCGCAGACTTCTCCTGCAGCAACGGGCAGCAAACCGTTCGCTCAGGGTTCTGCTGCCCATGCAGATCAAGCCAACCAGACTTCTTCTGCAAACGATAGTAAATCAACAAACTCCACTCAAGCTACGCCGGGGTCTGCTGACACTAGAAATACTATAGGCACAAAGCAAACAGCCGAACCGGATACAACTGCAGCACACGCTGGTGAAAAAATAGCAACCACACTGCACGCCACTGCGAATTCTCAAACCACCGGTTCTGCTGAACTGCAAAAGCCACAGGGTAGCAATACAAAAGGGACACTGACTCAAGAATCAAACACACAAGACACAGGCTCCGGAACACAGCCACTATCAGCCATACGCAAATTTCTCGGCGGGCAAAAGCCGGTGGCGCAAAAGCAAGGTAACACTTCAGATATAAACGCTGATCATTCAGTGCATGCGGATACCAGTCAACACACTGCCAGTCAACGCACAGAAAAAGCAGATGAGACAGGCTCAAAATCAGTAACTGCAACGCCAGTGGCATTGAAAGGCAATCCACTTGCACAGCAGGGCCCAACAGCCGATCAGGATAGCACCACTGCTGCAAGCGACAACAGATCAGCAAGCCCCAATCAAGGTTCTCCGGCCTCTACCAGCACCACTGGTGTCGACACTGACTCTGCCATTACACGAGATGCTAGAACCGAAGCTACAAAGCAAACTGCCGAAGTAGAAGCTTCTTCAGTACGCCCCGATGAAACGACAGTAAACTCAAACCAATCAGCGGCGAATTCACTCGCCGATAGTTCTACTGTGGCCCAACAACATCAGGGAGCCAATTCGCAAGAAACAAAAGACCAGGAAGCACGGCCACAAGCGACAGGCAATACAACAGGAGTTACACCAGACGCCACCAAAAATGCCAGAACAAACTCACTCTCCGCGATACGCAAATTTCTTGGTGGTGAAAATCCGGCAGCGGCGGCGGAAGGCACATCACAGCAACGCTCTGATCAACAACGCTCTGATCAACAAGGCCCTAATCAACATAGCTTTGACCAACAAAGCTCCAATCAACAAGCAGGCACCGATCAACACAAAGAAAAGCCCGGCCTGACCCAGACAGACTCACAGTCAGTGGCTTCTGCAGTACCGGAAAGCAAATCGCCTGCACAGCAAATCCCTGCATCGCAAACTGATCAGGCCACCACAGACTCACAACACACTGATAACAAAACCGCTGAAGGACATGAAGGACATAGGCCGACTGATGTAAACACGGCTTCTTCTTTGCCTGTCAGTGGCATACCCGGGCACGCTAAAAGTCCGAAAGACAAAGGCACCTCTTCAAGTATCGGCGCTGCTGATCACAACACCGGGAAGTATCAAACCGCGGCAAAGCAGATGTCGCCGCAACACGAAGCACAATTACAATTAAAGACGGCTGATGTCAGAATCGACACGGCAACTGGCACTGGCACTGGCACTGGCACTGGCACTGGCACTGGCACTGGCACTGGCAAGCAAGATACGTCCGCTAACACTGACACTGGTGCAAAAACCGACAATCAAGGTCTCACTGTATCAGCACTATCACCGCAAGCGATCGATACAAACTCCCAATCCTCAACTAGTACGTCGGCAACAGGTAATGGCGAAACATCCACTGATGCCCCAACCGCCTTCAGTGGCGCTGATGATCTGGAGACCACGCTTGCGCTGGAAGCAAAAGATCAGCTGATCGAAGAGCTCAAAGCCCGTGTTGCGCAATTAGAAACACAGGGCAAAGAGAAAAATAATGCGGTAGCAAAGCAGGCCGACACGAGTGACTATCAGCAACGACTGGAAGAAACGACCGAGGAGCTACACCTCAGCAATCAGAAAGTCGGCAAGCTCCAGTCAACCCTGCAAGCACTACAGTCACGTACCTCACATAGTCAGCTCACACAACCAGCGGCAACAAAATCCACTGCACACAACCGGGCGCTGCTGAGTTCCAAGGTACGGGTCCTGGACGTACGCTCAGTATCCTGAAGCAGGTTTACAGTGTCTTAATAATCGAAACACGTCTGATGCTGCAGACAGGGAACAAACAGCATCACTATACATCAGTAGCCATGCAAGCATCGTTGTACGGGACCGACGCCCGACACCAGCTTTGAGCTTTTTTTGCCGTATCATCAGTACAGGTTCTGTTTCAGGTACCAGTCTTCCCGCTGCGTAGAGTTAACCCTGACCCATATTTCTACAACGCACTGTGCTTTCCCGTGTAGGCCACCGAACAGTAAATCATGCAACCAATTGTCTCGATCAAAAACCTCAGCAAAACCTATCAGTCAGGCCACAAGGCACTCAACAACATTAACCTTGATATATTCAAGGGAGAGATCATTGCGTTGCTGGGGCCAAACGGCGCCGGTAAGACGACGCTAATCTCCACCATCTGCGGTATCGTTACACCATCATCCGGCTCAATTACAGTGGATGGCTACGATACCGTTAAGCAGTATCGGCAAACCCGTGCAATCATCGGACTGGTACCGCAGGAACTAACACTTGGCGCGTTTGACGCGGTTGCTAATACCATCGCCTTCAGTCGCGGCCTGCACGGAAAACCTGCAGACCCGGCGTATATAGATAAACTGTTGACGGATTTATCATTGCTGGATAAACGCGACAGCATGTTAATGACCTTGTCCGGCGGCATGAAAAGAAGGGTGCTTATTGGCAAAGCACTGGCTCATCGGCCGACGGTACTGTTCCTCGACGAACCTACCGCGGGCGTTGACGTCGAGCTGCGCAAGGACATGTGGAACCTCGTCAGGGAGTTACGTGATTCCGGAGTCACCATTATACTCACCACACACTATATTGAAGAAGCAGAGAGCATCGCAGACAGAGTTGGCGTTATAAACAATGGTGAGCTACTGCTGGTTGAAGATAAAAGCACCCTGATGAACAAGCTTGGCAGCAAGCAGCTAACCATTGAATTACGCGAATCAATAAGCGGTATTCCGGAAACCCTGACAAAGTATGAGCTTGAACTGTCGGAAGACGGCACTACCCTGCTCTATCACTACGACACCCGACAAAGCCGCACAGGCATTACATCCTTAATGAAAGACATAAACGCAGCGGGCCTTGTACTAAAGGACCTCCATACAAAACAGAGTTCTCTGGAGGACATTTTCGTCAACCTGCTGCAGGCTGAATCATGAACTGGTACGCTATCGGGGTTATTTATAAACAAGAGATGCTGCGCACATGGAACACCATGCTGCAAAGCATTGCCTCACCGGTTATATCAACCTGCCTTTATTTCGTTGTATTCGGTGCCGCTATTGGCTCGAGAATCGAAACGGTCGGCAGCGTTTCATACGGGTCTTTTATTGTACCGGGGCTGATCATGTTGTCGTTGCTGACGCAGAGCATTTCCAACGCATCTTTCGGCATATATTTTCCAAAGTTCACCGGTACAATCTACGAGATACTATCCGCACCCATTTCATTTCTTGAAGTTGTACTGGGATATGTTGGCGCAGCCGCCACAAAGTCGCTGATTATCGGCGCTATCATTCTTGCCACCGCCGGGTTTTTCGTTGAGCTAAACATTGCCCATCCCTTCTGGATGCTGGCATTTCTAATACTGACCTGCATCACCTTCTCGCTGTTCGGTTTTATTATCGGGATTTGGGCAGACAGTTTTGAAAAACTGCAATTGATACCTCTGCTGGTCATTACGCCTTTGGTGTTTCTCGGTGGCAGCTTTTACTCAGTGGATATGCTGCCGCCGTTCTGGCAAAAAGTAACGCTGTTCAATCCGGTTTTATATTTGATTAGCGGATTTCGCTGGAGTTTTTTTGATGTCGCCGATGTAAGCGTTGGCATTAGCCTGGCGATGATAGTACTGTTCCTGACACTCTGTATTGCCATTGTCTGGTGGATGTTTAAAACCGGCTATAAGTTGCGGCAGTAGCCAGCGATGTCTCTTAGAAAAGGAAACTAACCAGTGAGCACTCTCAACGATTCAACGATTACCGATAAACCGATTGATGCGGCAACTGTCATCCTGCTTCGTGAATCAAGTCATGCGCCTATTGAAGTGCTTCTGCTATGCCGTGGCAACAGCAAAACTGTTATGAACAACGCCTGGGTTTTCCCTGGTGGTAAAAAAGACTCTGCGGATGCAGACAACAGCGCCCGGATTATTCAAAGCCTTGGCGAGGCCCCGGAAACCCTGTTAAACGAATCCGAACTCAGCAGCCAGGATGCTGCATCACTCTATGCTGCAGCCTGTCGTGAAACACAGGAAGAAACCGGCGTTCTACTCGAACCAACTGCACTCGTGCCTTGGTCAAGGTGGATCACACCGAATGAACCATCTATGATGAAAAAGCGTTTTGACGCACGATTTTTTATCGCACCGATGCCGCTTTCGCAGGTTGCCACTCACGATGGCGTAGAGGCCACTGACAGCAAGTGGCTTACGCCACAGTCAGCACTGCAAGACTATGTCGATGAAAAAATTACGTTGGCACCGCCGCAAATTATGAGCCTTGCCGCACTGGCTCGCTTTAACAGTATCGAGGAGTGTATTCGGCACAGCAAAGGCATCAGACCTCCATGCATACAACCTGGTGTTCTGAAGAGCGACGATGGCACCAGAGTGCTCACCTACCCGGGAGATCCTGAGCATTCGGTGAGTGAACGACGCTTGCCCGGACCAACGCGTCTGGTCTGGAGCGGTGCCCATTTCGAGCCCGAAAATGGCTACGACAGTTTTTTTGTCGACTAGATCGAAGAAAGTCGACCCGTTATTGATTGTCGAGATGACAAGACAGCTGAGCAGGCTCGAGGGTCATTCAGAGCGTTAGTGCGGTGCTGGCACGTTTCGGCTATCCAATGGTTTTCGGTTTAAGCCGTCTAATAATTTTGATCCGAAATTTGGCCAGCACCACGGGCGCTTCTACAGCAAGTTTCGGGCAAGGTCCGTTATACCGACCCACTTTTTTCTCGAAACCGGGAGCACAAGCAACTGGCAAATGCCAGCCCGGAAGGTGCAAGCTACTCATGCAGAAGCAAATATCAACATTTGAGATTGCGATAGCGCCTGCAGCGACGTACCCTTTAGGTTTTTGACAGCTTCGAGCAATTGCAATGTTGATACTGGTGTCACCAGCGAAGACCCTTGATTTCGACACTCCCCCACTGACCACAGAAAACAGCCAGCCTGCTTTTTTGTCAGATTCTCAGGAATTGATTAATCAGCTAAGAAAGATGCCAGCCCCCAAGGTTGGTAAGCTCATGAAAATCAGTGACAAGCTCGCACAACTAAACGCTGATCGATATAGAACCTGGAAGCTGCCACTAACACCTGAAAACTCGAAACAGTGCCTGTTCGCATTTCAGGGTGATGTCTACATTGGCCTCGATGCGTCGACCCTGAAAAAAACTGACATCAACTTCGCACAAAAACACCTGCGAATTTTAAGTGGCCTGTACGGCGTATTGCGCCCGCTCGACCTGATACTGCCCTATCGGCTTGAGATGGGAACCCGACTTGCCAACCAGCGCGGGCAAAATCTGTATCACTTTTGGGGCGACAATATCACCGACTCAATTAACGATGAGCTGAAAAGCCGCAGAAAACCACTGGTCGTCAATCTGGCGTCGAACGAGTACTTCAAAGTGGTCAACCCGCACAAATTGAATGCAGAATTAGTCAGCCCGGTTTTCCGCGACAAGAAAAACGGTGAATACAAACTGATTTCATTTTTTGCCAAGAAGGCTCGCGGCATGATGTCGAGGTATATCATAGACAATCGCATCAAAAGCGCCGAAGATCTAAAGGGCTTTAATGTAGCGGGTTATAAGTACAGCAAAAAGTATTCAACAGAAAACGAACCGGTTTTCACCAGAGATAACCCCGCTTAGCAAGCGCTGGTCACAGTAGTCACCGGACACCTGGCAACTGCTAAGCACTACCTTGAAAACCAGTGGGTAACACTGGTTTCCCGCAGTATTACAAAGTAGTTGTCCACTAGAGGCATAACCGTTGAATTCAAAATCCAATACCATCAATGGCGCAGAGAGCCTGGTACACGCACTCATCGATTCTGGCATCGAAGTGTGTTTTTCAAACCCCGGCACCTCTGAAATGCACTTTGTGGCGGCACTCGACAAGATAGCCGGCATGCGTTGTGTGCTGGGGCTGTTTGAAGGTGTGGTCACAGGTGCCGCCGATGGCTACTGGCGCATGAAAGACAAACCTGCCGCGACCTTGCTGCATCTGGGGCCAGGCCTTGGCAACGGACTGGCCAATCTGCACAACGCCAAAAAGGCACAAAGCGGCATTGTGAATATCATTGGTGAACATGCTACCTACCATATCGAGCACGACGCTCCCCTGACAGCAGATATCGAAGGCATAGCCCGTCCCGTGTCACACTGGGTAAAAACCAGTAAGTCCTCAAGTGAAGTAGCCGGGCACTGCGTCGAAGCCATTAACGCTGCCTGCACCTACCCCGGGCAAATCGCCAGTCTCATATTGCCTGCAAATACAGCCTGGGATACCGCTGACTCGACAGACGACCGAGCCGACACGCCGACCGCTCAGGCGCAACTGGGCAACGCACCACAGGTAACAGACGACAATATCGAAAACATCGCCAGTATTCTAAAAAGTGGTGAACCGACAGCGTTCATCATCACCGGCCATGCCCTTCGAGAAGCCTCACTGGCTACTGCTAACAAGATAGCCACCGCCCATGGTGCAGTGTTACTGGCTCAAACTTCCAATGCGAGGCTGGAGCGAGGCGCAGGCAGAGTTGCCATTGAAAGCGTGCCGTATCCGGTTGACGCCGCCGTCAAACGGCTTGCAGGTTTTAAACACCTGATTTGTGTTGGTGCAAAAGCACCGGTGGCATTTTTCGCCTACCCCGACAAACCCAGCACGCTGTGGCCTGATGACGCCACTGTGCATGTGTTGTCACATCCGCACGAAGACAGCGTCGCTGCACTTACAGCACTGGCGGAAAGACTACAAGTTGCCAACAACAAACCACAACTGCAGGCGGCAAGTGTGCCTGCATTACCCGGTGCCTGCGCCCTTGATAGCACCGTCATTGCACAAATTGTCGCCAACCTGATTCCGGACAACGCTATTGTCGTCGATGAAGGAATAACCACATCACGAGACATCGCAATACCCACCGCCGGATCTGCCCCGCATGACTGGCTGCAGATTTGTGGTGGCAGCATCGGTATCGGATTCCCCATGGCTATCGGTGCCGCTGTTGCCTGCCCTGACCGCAAGGTAGTTGCCCTGCAAGCTGACGGAAGTGGCATGTACACCTTGCAGGGATTGTGGACACAGGCAAGAGAAAACCTGGATGTTACAACTATCGTACTATCCAACCGAGCCTACGCAATTTTGAAATACGAGCTGCGTAACGTTGGCGCAATCTCCGGAGAAGAAGCTGGTACAACCGCAAACGATATGATGGAACTCAATCGGCCTGAGCTCGACTGGGTCAGCCTGGCGCGTGGAATGGGTGTCGAGGCCACCAGAGTTACCGACAGTACCGGCCTGATCAAACAGCTGCGCGCAGGGCTGGCATCCGAAGGTCCTTATCTCATTGAGGCCGTATTCTAGACCTCATTTATTTGTAACCAACACCTGCAGCGCAACCTCAGGCAGCGCATAGACAGGCTAAGACGCGGGCGCTAAAACCCGCGTACTACAGAACCAGGAAAACAGCTGAACAACCTATGAAACTATCTACACTGGTCGATCGAATCAGCGGGGAAGGCGCCGAAGCCTGGGACATTCACACAAAAGCGCAGCAGGCCGCTGCTGCCGGCAAAGATGTTATCGTACTGAGCATTGGTGACCCTGACTTCCCGACGCCAGCACCAATTATCGAATCTGCCGTAAATGCATTGCATGCCGGTGACACCCACTACGCAGCAGTCGCCGGCCGCGATAAATTACGCGATGCTGTAGCAAATGATTTCGCAAAACGCTCAGGTACACCATGCCAGCGCAACAATGTTTTTATCTTTGCCGGCACCCAAAATGCCTTACTGGCAGCGAGCCTGTGTGTGCTAGAGCACGGTGACGAGGTAATAGCACTTGAACCAATGTATGTAAGCTACGAAGCATCACTGCAAATCGGTGGTGCGACACTTGTGCGTGTAGCGCAACCGGCGGACGAGAACTTCCGCCCTAATATCAAACGCATCGCTGACGCAATCACACCTGCCACGCGTGCAATAGTTATAACAACACCAAACAACCCGACCGGTGTTGTGATGCGTACAGACGAGCTTCAAAGTATTGCTGACCTGGCTATAGAACACGATCTGTGGGTTATCTCTGACGAGGTGTACGCCGATATTATTTTTACTGGCACCCATCAATCCATAGCCTCAATACCGGGTATGGCAGACCGCACCATTATTGTTAGCAGCCTGTCTAAGTCGCATGCCATGACCGGCTGGCGAATCGGCTGGACCATCGCTCCCGAACTACTAACACCTCACTTCGACAACCTCGCCCTGTGCATGCTGTACGGATTGCCCGGTTTTGTACAGGAGGCTGCCGCTACCGCGCTAACAGACCAGCGCAATGCCAGTAAGGACATGTGCGAAATTTACCAGCGCAGGTGCGATGTAGTATGCGCAGAACTGGCAAAAGCCAATCGCCTGGTTGTACTAAAGCCCGAAGCTGCTATGTATGTAATGGTTGATGTACGCGGCTATGGCATGGACAGCGCAGAGTTTTGTCGAGCGCTTTACGATAACACCGGGGTATCAGTGCTGGACGCCGGTGCATTTGGACAGAGCGCTCGTGGCTGGGTTCGCATTTGTTTTACCATTAGCGAGCAGCAACTGATCGAAGGCTGTCGACGTATCACTGAATTTCTGCGTACGCGTTAGCCTCTCAACCCCGTTGAGTCATCGGAGGAGCAACCACATGACAAAACAATACAATCAACCGCTTGGCGGTAACGAACTGGCGCGGTTCAGCGGCCCGGCAACCATGATGCGACTGCCCAGCCAGGCAACTGCCGAAGGCCTGGACGCCTGCTTTGTGGGTATTCCTATGGATATTGGCACGTCCAACCGATCAGGCACACGCCATGGCCCGCGCGAAATTCGCGCAGAGAGCTGCATGTTGCGCCCCTATAACATGGCCACCGGAGCGGCACCTTTTGAAAGACTACAGGTGGCTGACATTGGCGATGTTCCAGTCAACACGTTCGACTTAAAAAAGACCGTTGATATCATCACCGAAAGCTACAAAGATATTTTGCAGCACGATTGCATACCGTTAACTCTGGGGGGTGATCACACGCTGACCTACCCCATCCTGCGCGCCATGAAAGAAAAGCATGGCCCGGTTGCACTGCTGCACATAGATGCTCACGCAGACATCAATGATGAAATGTTTGGCGAAAAAATAGCCCATGGCACGCCATTCAGACGCGCAGTTGACGACGGTTTACTGTTAAACGATAAAGTCTTTCAGATCGGCCTGCGCGGCACCGGCTACTCCCCGGAAGATTTTAACTGGTCACGCGATCAGGGCTTTACCGTAATACCTGCGGAAGACTGCTGGCATAAATCGCTGACCCCGCTAATGGCCGATGTACGAAAAAAGATAGGAGATGCGCCGGTCTATCTGACCTACGATATCGACAGCCTTGATCCGGCATTTGCTCCAGGTACCGGCACTGTTGAAATCGGCGGATTAACCATCTGGCAGGCGCTCGAAATCATTCGCGGCAGTGCCGGGTTAAACATTGTCGGTGCTGATCTGGTCGAAGTTTCTCCACCATATGACCTCAGTGGCAACACAGCACTGGTTGGCGCTAACCTGCTTTATGAAATGTTGTGTGTATTGCCCTGACCGCAATACCCCAATTTGATGAACTCACCTAACCGCCAGACAGCATCCGGACACCACCAACTACATAGACGCTCTGCTCAGGGCGTTCGAGCATCAAACAGCTGTAAGGCAAAAAAACTTAACTAAAACATAAGGGCGCCCTCAACCCTCGTTATTAACATCAAGATCTCCCACACACTGCCGATGCCCTTCCTACCAAAAAAAGGCCAAGTCAGAAACTCTCTGACTTCTTTGCCAGGGTTTTACGCTTCTCTGCCGAGTGATCTATGTCGCTGTTTCCTAAACACTGGTTCCACCGCAAGGCAGCCGCCAAAGAGGGGTTTCTGTACGTAATCTCAAACCCGTCTATGCCTGGGCTCGTCAAGGTAGGTATGACTTCCAAGCCCCCTGCCGAGCGAATGAAATCGCTCTACTCAACCAGTGTGCCCACACCCTTTGAAGCTGAGTACTTTGCGCTGTGCAAGGACAGAATAAAAAGCGAAGCTGTTGCTCATCAGGTACTGAAGTCATGGCGGGTAAATTCCAGACGAGAGTTCTTTCGACTGGCACCTGAAGTGGCGTGCGCCAAAGTGCATTACGCTTTGGGCGATGCAAAAGTAATCTATAGCCGACAACGCCCACGCCGATACCACGGCAGACAACTGGGCTGGATTCGCCAAATAGCTGCACTGACAGCACTCGCGACTCCTTCTTTGTGTAATGCATTGGGCGTTGTATTACCACTTTGAGCTGAACGCCGGTGCGTCAGCCTGTGCCCAGACCGGCTTTCAGTC
Organism: uncultured Granulosicoccaceae bacterium; assembly: GCA_937957915.1. Classification (GTDB taxonomy): domain Bacteria; phylum Pseudomonadota; class Gammaproteobacteria; order Granulosicoccales; family Granulosicoccaceae. Next base: position 78,115 of record CALGNZ010000118.1, read on the forward strand.
CTCAGCAATATCTTCGGCCCAAAGCTCGGGCTTTTCGGCAATAAATTTTTCCATTAGTGCGGTGCAGTCTGCATCGTCGGCAACAATGACCTCAACACCTCGGGACCTGAGAAAGTCTTCATTACCACCAAAGGTTTTGTTCTCACCCACGACCACCCTTGGTATACCGAACTGCACGATGGTGCCCGAACACATCATGCATGGACTTAGTGATGTGTATAAAGTTGTGTCGCGATAGGTGCGTTGCCTGCCCGCTTTGCGCAGAGCGTCCATCTCGCCGTGCGCTATCGGATCGCCTTTTTGTACACGTTGATTGCGACCCGCAGCAACCAGTTCACCGCCCCGCGCTATCACCGATCCAATGGGGCAACCACCTTCGTCATAACCGGCCTTTGCCTCATCGTAGGCCAGGCGTAAAAACTTCGCATCAGTTTCTGTTAGCGTGTCTTTAGACATGAATTTTTCTCGCTGTATAGGCTAGTCGACTAATAGTGAAACTATGCACACCGCCGCTCAATGTATCAAACCTTTTTGCCGCTCTGACACAAGTTTGTCGCAATAAACCTGAAACCAGGTGAAATTATCGGGGCACAATCCTTTATTATCGATTGAGGTCACAACGGTTTTTTTACCATGTCAGACAATCAGGACTTCACCCCGGAAGATATGATGGACTCACTCTATTGGTGGGGTGTGCCAACGCTATTTGGATGCGAGCACCATCAACGCCTTGACGAGGTAGATATCGCGCTACTCGGCGTACCTCACTCCGCTGGCAATGGTACAACCGAACGCGATCAACACCTCGGCCCACGGGCGCTGCGCAACGTTTCCAGACAATTGCGCAGAGTACATCTGGAATTTGGTTTCGATCCATGGAAGGCTGCATCTATTGTCGATGTCGGGGATGTGCCATTTCCCGAAGCCAATGACAACGAGGCGTGTATAGAGCGCATCAGCGACTTTGTGCGCCGGCTCGACAGCGCCGGAATCAACCCGGTCTCCATTGGTGGTGATCACTCCATCACCGGAGGCATTGTGCAGACCCTTGGCGGTGGAAAACTGGCAGACGGCAAGCCCGTTGCACTGCTGCATATCGATGCCCATACTGATGTATTCGAGCAACTCGATCACTTCCTAGGTGCAAAAAAATCAGCAGCGCACTGGGGTTCGTATCTGGTGCATCAGGGTGATGTCGATGCGAGTAAATCAGTACAACTTGGCCTGCGTGGCAACCCCAGAACGCTGGACTGGCTGCAACCCTCCTACGACCTCGGCTACACCGTTGTGACCATGAAAGAATACAGACAGCTCGGATTGGATGCAGCCTGCGACCTGATCAGACAAACCATTGGCGACACGCCCGTGTACATCACTTTTGATCTCGACAGTCTCGATCCAACAGTTGCACCCGGCGTTTCAAACCTTGAACCTGCCGAGGAAGGACTACGGATGAACGAAGCCTGCAGCCTGATTCAGTCTCTAAGAGGGTTTAATGTCATCGGCGGTGATGTCGTCTGCATGATGCCAACCAAAGATTCACCCAACAATATTACTGCCTACTGCGCGGCCGGCATTATGTTCGAAATTCTGAGTCTGGTTGCTGACAACAAGAGAGCAAAGTAAATGAGTAGATGAAGCGCTGGATCAATCTACGTACAAGGAAACCCGCCGCGTAGGCAAGGCTACTTACAAGAATATATTCTTGCTCACGCATCGGATTTTCATTGAATGAGTATTCTCGCCGTCAGCCCCATTAAACCGGTACCGATATTATCGACAAGCCATTTCGTATACCTTAGCAAGGTGCCCCTTGCAGCCAAAACCCAGATCACAACTGTTAGCACGTACAAAATAATCATGTTACTACTCATCGAGTATTCCGTTGTGCTGTATCAGGCATTTCTTTGCTCCCCAACTAACTACGACCATAGACCAGTACTACCACTAGTAAATTCTGGCTTGTAAGTTTTCCGATTGCCGGGCCTCTGACTCTAACCCGTAACGCAGATACACTTCTTGTGCACGCTGCAAAGAAGAACGCGCGTTGCTCATACTATCGTTTGAACGGTATAACTCTACTAATACATCGGGCTGACGTCGATACTGCGCGCGGCTGGATGCTCTTGCCAGTGACTGCTCGGCTTTCTCGCGAAAGCGCCAGGCTTGTACCACGTCACCCCGAGCGAGCAGCTGGTTGTAGAGCTGCTCCTGATCTTTGGCCACGGCAATGGCATTGACGCTGTCTTCAAACTCTTGTGTGAGCCGATCTATTTCCGCTTCGAAGCCTTCAAATACACTATCGGAAATTCCTTGTTGCCGCATTTTTTCCAGCATGGCCTCCGCTTCAAACACACGACCTGAAGCAGCGTGAAGCCGCGCAGCTTCAAGACCTGCGCTCTGCGCCTGGTCGTACTGCTGTGTTTTTGAGTAACCACTAAACAGGGTTTCATACGCACTGGCTGCTGCACCAAACCGATTAAGCTCAAGATTGGTTGAGGCAATCTTTTTTAAATCCTGCTCTGCCCTGTCGAACTGATTATGGCTTATTCTCCAGCGCGCGATTAGCAATTGGTCGTAGGCGTCCGATGCCTGCCGGGCACGCTCTCGCGACAGCAAATGCAATCGACCGAACTGCATAAAGACACCGGCTGTTGATATTTCGTCGCCGAGTTGCTGATACACATCCAGCGCCTCCGCCAGATAGAGTTCCGCCGCATCAATATCAGTTTGTACCAGCGCCAGCTCTCCGAGCTCTGCCAACACACGAGCAAGCGTTGCCTGATCTCCGGCTTCAACAGCAAGGCTGGCTAACTCGAGCAACTGCTTTTTTGCACCGGCAAAGTCGCCGTCTTCAATCAGACCGGCAACTGAGCCTGAAAACCGGATAGCTTGTGACGAGTGGATGGTGGCGATCAACTCATCATTCGACTGAAGGATGTTAAACGGAGAGTGCACGACTTCACTTTCCGCCGATGCACCGCTTGCGAGTGAATGTTTTGATTCGGTTGCAGCGGAGTCATTACCCGCCAATCGCACATAGTGGATAACACCGATGACGCAAACGGACATCACACCGGCTATCACCGAGCGCAAAGCATTTTTCATCACAGTCCCCTCCGATAAGGGGCAGCGTTTGCCCCGAGCCTTATGCTGCTATCTGTTTATAGGAGCAATTCAGTAAAGCTGTCTGAAAGAGCGATCTACAAGGATGGTTCACGGGTGCAGAACAACAGGCAGACACCCGGGCTTTACGCCCGATGTGTCTGCCGTCGCATCACTGCGGATTGCAGAGATGCGTCAGGTTTGGATACATCTGAGCCCTAGTGTTCTCCACCGGCCTTGAAGTTAAATACTGCGCCTTCGCGAATACCTGAAGGCCAGCGCGTGGTTACGGTTTTAAGGCGTGTATAAAAGCGAACGCCTTCTGGACCGTGAATAGAGTGATCTCCAAACAACGATCGCTTCCAGCCACCAAAGCTATGATAGGCAACCGGTACCGGTATCGGTACATTGACGCCGACCATACCAATTTGCACTCGACCTACAAAGTCGCGAGCGGCATCACCGTCACGGGTGAATATGGCCGTACCATTGCCGTATTCATGATCATTTACCAGTTGTATCGCCTCTTCGTAGTCCTTTGCTCGAACGATGCACAACACCGGTCCGAAAATCTCGTCGGTGTAGATTTGCATGTCTTTAGTCACGTTATCGAAAATGCAGCCTCCCACAAAGCAACCACCCTCATGCCCTGCCACAGTGACATCACGACCGTCGACAACCAGCTTCGCTCCGGCTTTTACACCGCTATCAATATAACCATTGATGCGTGCTTTTGACTCCGGTGTGATGACCGGACCCATCTCGGCTGCCGGATCAGTATAAGGACCAACCTTCAAACCTTTGACTCGCGGTGCCAGCTTTTCAATCAGCTGATCCGCTGCCTCGTCGCCAACACTCACCACAACCGACACGGCCATGCAGCGCTCACCGGCGGAACCGTAAGCCGCGCCCATAACCGCGTCCACTGCCTGATCGATATCAGCATCAGGCATAACGACCATATGATTTTTTGCACCGCACAAGGCTTGCACGCGCTTGCCATTGGCGCAGCCGGTCTCGTATATGTACTGGCCGATAGCCGTGGAGCCAACAAAGCTGACGCCCTGCACTCTGTCATCGGTTAACAACGTATCGACGGCTTCTTTGTCGCCATTAACAACATTCAAAACACCGGCGGGCAAACCCGCTTCCACCATCAACTCGGCAAGCCGCATACTGCAACTCGGATCCTTTTCAGATGGCTTTAAAACAAAGGTGTTGCCGCAGGCAATGGCGACCGGAAACATCCACATGGGAACCATCGCTGGAAAATTGAACGGCGTGATACCGGCACACACACCGAGCGGCTGGCGCATCGAATAACTTTCAACCGCAGTGGCAACAGCCTCGCTGTACTCACCCTTGAGCATTTGCGGTATGCCACAGGTAAACTCCACTACTTCAAGACCGCGGGTGATAGACCCCTTGGCATCGTCTATTGTCTTGCCATGCTCACTGGATACGATTACCGCCAGTTCTTCCATATTCGCAAGCAGCAGTTCACGGTACTTAAACATCACCTGAGCGCGTTTGCCCGGTGGCGTTGCGGCCCAGGCTGGAAAAGCCGCCTGTGCACTGGCAATGGCGACGCGAACGTCATCGGCACTGGCAAGCGCAACCTGTTTGCTCACCTCACCCGTGGCCGGGTTCAGCACATCGCCGAATCGGGTACTGGCACCTGCGAATGACTTACCGTCAACAAAGTGATGCACCGGGGAATTTAAATCCTGCGCGGCAGCTGACATGGAGCGCTCCTGTTTATAATTGAACCATCAGAATGACTGCGCACAGTGTAGCGGTGTATCACGGTATTGAAAACCACAGCAGCACCAGGCTGCTAATAAATGTCACAGGCCGCGCAAACAGTCACAGGGTTTGAAGCTAGCCGGCCAAACGAATGGCATCGGCGATAGCATCGGGCTTTTGTGCAGGTGCCATTATATGCACACCAGCCAGGCCGGGGATCTCGCGATACTGCTGAATCAGCTCCGCACAGATTAATCTACCCTCGGCTTTGGCGTCGTCCGCCCCTTCAAGTCTTGCAATAGTTGCCTCGGGGACAGTAACGCCGTACAAATTTTCATTCATCCAGCGCGCAGATCGGGCACTTGCAATTGGACCAATACCTAACAGCACTCCCACCTGATCGGTAATTCCTTCATCGGAAAGGCGCTGTATAAAACGGCGTGCAACGTCAGGCTCGAAGCAAAACTGCGTCTGTGTAAACTGCGCTCCACACTCTATTTTTGAGCGCAGTGCATCCGGCTTCCAGTCTGCCGGCGGATCGAGTGGCATATCAGCAGCACCAATAAAAAACTGAGGAGGGTCCGTCACGGGTTTGCCTGAAGGCAAAACGGCGTCATCGCGCAGCGCTCTGGCTAGCTCCATCACCTTGCGTGAATCCAGGTCAAAAACCGGCTTGGCCTCGGGTTGATCGCCCCTGGCTGGATCATCGCCCATTAACACCAACAAATTACAGCTGCCTTGTGCAGCCGCGCCAATCAGATCAGCGGTCAGTGCAATGCGATTGCGGTCGCGGCAGGTCACCTGCAGCACCGGCTCAAACCCTGCGGCTGCCAGAATGGCGGCGGCTGCGAAACTGCTCATGGTGGTGGTAGCACCGGCACCGTCCGTTATGTTGATGGCGTCGACCAGTCCGCGCACATGCTCGGCCTCAGCCAATAGTGGCCCGGACGATGCCGCGACCGGAGGTACGATTTCGGCGGTAATAGCAAACTCGCGCTTGCTGATTTTTTCTGAAAGTACGGTCATGGCAGCCAACGTCAATGAGGTAGACCATAAAGCTTAACGCTTAGCGATGGCCGACAATTATTAATCGACGACCGTCTCCACCCGGAAGACGAAGTGGACGAGCGCCTTGTCGCCGAGTCAACCATGGCTCCGCTAAAATCACCCCGGCAATGTTGCGCTTTTGATATTGCAGCCGACGCTGTCAATTTGCGTTTGCACGGTGCGCTCGCAACACGCATTATTCACTGAAGAATCAAACAGTCGAGTAGAAAAATGAGTTTTAGCAAGCGCCTTATCTATGGTTCCGAACACAATCTGTTACGTGAAGAAATCAGCCGATTTCTCGCCTCAGAAGTGGTACCGCACCTGGAGCGCTGGGAAGAACAGGGCCATGCCGATCGTGACACCTGGAATCGGCTGGGTGATTTAGGCGCGATGTGCCCGATGATCCCCGAAAGCTACGGCGGCCCGGGCAGCGACATGCGCGCATGTGCCGTAATCTACGAAGAGATGGGCAGATGCGGGGTCGCTGGAGTGGGTGGTGTCGGTGTCCACGATATCGTTGCCTACTATCTGTTGAACAATGGCTCTGAAGAATTGAAACAACACTGGCTGCCAAAAGCGGTTGCCGGAGAAGCACTGTTTGCCGTGGCAATGACCGAGCCGGCAGCCGGATCAGACCTGCGAGGCATACGTACCAGAGCCGAACGCGACGGCGACGAGTATGTTATCAATGGCTCAAAAATCTTTATCACCAACGGTATTACCGCGGACGCCATTGCCGTTGTCTGCCGCACAGATCCGACCGCCGAACGCGGTGGCATCAGCCTGATTATGGTCGAGACAAACCGCGAAGGCTTTAAACGCGGCCGCCATCTGAAAAAGCTCGGACAAAAATCACAGGACGCCGCGGAGCTGTTCTTTGAAGACGTTCGTGTACCGGTCAGCAACGTAATTGGCGAGGAGAATCGCGGGCTCAATCTGCTGATGGCAGAATTACCCTTCGAGCGGTTGTTGATTGGATTGACAGCGCTGGGCGCGGCAAAAGGCGCATACGCCGAAACCGTTGCCTACGTACAGGAGCGCAAGGCATTCGGACAGCCGGTCGCAAGCTTTCAAAATACCCGCTACACCCTGGCAGACCTGCGCACGCAAATCGAGGTTGGCGAGGCCTTTGTCGATCGTTGCGTGGAGGCACATGCACAGCGCGAATTGACGACAGAACAAGCTTCAATGTGCAAGCTGTGGCTGACCGAAATGCAAGACAAAGTCGTAGATGCCTGCCTGCAGTTGCATGGTGGTTACGGGTACATGTGGGAGTACCCCATTGCCAAACGATACGCCGACTCCAGAGTGCAGCGGATCTATGGTGGCACATCTGAAATCATGAAAGAACTGATCAGCCGCTCGCCGCTGCTTGATAGCTAAGCGCACCGGAAGTCTTATGAAAAAATCAGAGACGCTTGCCTCGGCAGTTTCCATACTCGAGCAGATCATTGCATTTGATACGACCTCTCGTGAGTCCAATTTGCAATTGATTGAGCACATTCAGTCTTACCTCGACAACCTTGGTGTCGAGTCTCGACTGACCTATAACGCCGATAAATCGAAAGCGAATCTGTGGGCAACGATCGGTCCGGAGATAGCCGGTGGCATTGTGTTGTCAGGCCATATCGATGTTGTGCCGGTTGACGGACAGCAGTGGTCACAAAACCCCTTTGCTATGTGGCAGAACGACGGCAAATTGTTTGGCCGCGGGGTGGTGGATATGAAAGGCTTTGTTGCGGTGGCGCTGGCGCTGGCTCCGCTGATGTTGCGCAAAGATCTTAAAATACCAATCCACTTTGCGTTTTCCTATGATGAGGAAATCGGTTGCATTGGCGTGCGCGGGCTCATTGAAGATGTCAGTAACAATTTACCGTTGCCAGCGGCTGTCATTGTCGGCGAGCCCACCTCGATGCAAATCATCGGGGGTCATAAAGGCTCGCGTAGCTTCCATTCAACAATTCGAGGGGTACCTGCCCACTCCAGTGACCCGCGACTGGGCGCAAACTCAATAATGGCGGCAGCCCGGCTGGTAACCTATCTGGAAGAATTGCAGCAGGAATTCGTAGATAATGCAGCCGCTGACTGCCCGTTCAATCCACCCTACACTACCATCGATCTGGGGAAGATCAACGGCGGCACCGCCAATAACATTATTCCGGAGTTCACCAGCATCGACTGGGGAATGCGAATTGTCCCCGGCGATGATGGCCCTGCCATCGAACAACGGGTACGCGACTTTATTAAAAGCGAAATTGAGCCAGACTTGAAGCAGGTAGCTGACCATGCGGGCGTCGACACCGAGCTGTACAACGTGGTGCCGCCTCTGGTGCCAACTGAATCTTCTGCCGCAGAGCAGCTCATCAGACACCTGACCGGGCTCAATCAATCGGGGGTAGTCAGTTTCGGCACCGAAGCCGGATTATTTCAGGAAGCCGGTATCCCGGCTGTCGTTTTCGGCCCGGGCAGTATCGAGCAAGCGCATCAGCCAGATGAGTTTATCGAACTGTCGCAAATCGAGGCCTGCATAGACTTTGGTTACCAACTGACAGACTGGGCTGCAGAGGATAGCCCCGGCTCGCTGTTCGAGTAGCCAAGCTGATGGCTCTGATATTGTGTGCGGCAGGTGATCGCACTTTTAGA
>CALGNZ010000119.1 GCA_937957915.1 uncultured Granulosicoccaceae bacterium
TTGTACAGTGTCTCAACACTTGCTTTCTCGCCTTCCAGCGCTTGAATAAAAGAACCTTCGTGGAAGAGCAGCATGCCCGTGATATTCAGGGATTGGTTGTTTTCGCGCGCTGCGCGCAAGAGGTTTTCGAGTTCTTCTTCAGTGAAATCGTGGTTGGCCGCGCTGATATAGATCAGCTGAAATACCGGCTCCAACTCATCATCCGTTCCTTCGGACTTCGCTTCCATTAATAATCTCCGTTTTATTGCCACCAGGGTTTCGGCTGGATTGTTATTTTCTTTAGTCGAGTAGTGCCTCAGGTGGTGAGGCACTAGAATTATAGCAATTGTCTAAACGTACCTTGTCACCTCATGAGTAATGCAGCTAACAGCCGGCTTGCTTGGTGTCAGTACGGGCTCTGCTAACGACGATAGACTGATCGGTAATTCGGTTTGTCAGGCTGGACAGCCGGGCAAAATCGAAATCGATTGGTTTTTGTTTTGCCTGACTCGGTGTGAACACGTCACCCGTCCAGCCACCGATATCAAACTCAAAAACATAGTCATCCTCAATGCCCATGCGCAGGTCGGAGATGATCAGGCGGTCTCCCGATCGGTTGACGGCAATCGATCCATTGGTGAACCAGTCCATGCGTTTGATTGCCCAGTTATGGTCGACTATTTTCCTTTCACACTCGGGTTGATTGTTCCGGAATGCGGTGAGATGCAGTGGAATAGTTTTGTCATCCAGCAGAGAAGAAAATGTTTCGAGATACTCCTCTTCGCTAACGACGATAATTCGCCATAGCAGTGCTGTCGGGAAAGGTGCTGCTACGATGGTTTCTGGCTCAATATTCAGCTCCGTCAGTTGTTTTTCTATTCGTTGCGTGGTGATAAATTGTGAGGACAAGGTCCAGATAAGGTAACCGGTACTTATCACAATACCGCCTATGGCGAACCGCCATGCCTGTAAATGATTTGAATTTTGCGCCGGTACTTGTTCCAGTGCTTGCTCTCGATCTTGCTCTTGCTCTTGCTCTCGATCTTGCGCTCCGGCATGTTCCTGTGCTTTGCCATTCGCAAAACGCCATGCACCAATGCAACTGGCAATCAGCGGTATGGTATAAAGCGGATCAATAATAAAAATAGAACCAATGGCAACTGGTGGTAACGGTAATGGCCACCAGATCTGTGTGCCATAGATGGTAAAGCTGTCCAGTAGTGGATGAGTAATGAGCACCAGCCAGATGGCAAACCACCAGCGTGCAAATGGAACATCATCGGCAGGGCTTTGCCTCTGTGGTGAGATCGCTTGTGACAAGTGCCTGATCAGCCATGTCAGTGGCCAGCTGACGGCGGACAATACCAGCAATGAATGACTCCAGCTTCGATGATAGGTGAAGCTGGCTATGGCATCGTCGTAAGGCACCAACACATCCAGGTCTGGAAGCGTACCAGCGATAGCACCGATGAGCAGGGCACGTTTGCCAATTTTGGGTCCGATAACGGCGTAGCAAACGCTGGCGCCAAGCGCGATTTGAGAAACTGAATCCATGGTAAGTGTACGTCAGTGGAGGGTCACGGATCACTGTGTCATAACGCACAGTGAGCGGATCAACAGGGTGAGCGGGTAGTGGTAAATGCGGTGGAGCAGTCTTCGTCGCAGCGCCTGTGCTGCGGTACTGTACTGCGATATAGTATAGGTCGGGATTGCGAACGCATCGTAAACAAAATCTGGAGCAGGCAGCTATGGGGCATGTTGGTAAAGAGGTAAGCTGTGATGATTCGGTGTGGATACACCCGACCGCACTGCTACACGGATTGGTTCAGCTGGAGAGTCAGGTTTCCGTGTGGCCTAACGTTGTTATGCGTTCAGAGATCCATCACATTCACATTGGCAAGCGGTCCAACATTCAGGACTTCGTTATGGTGCATGTGGGTTATAAAACACCAACCATTGTTGGGGACGACTGTTCAATCACCCACCATGCAACCTTGCACGGATGTGAAATTGGCGACAGATGCCTTATTGGCATCAACGCAACAATAATGGATGGAGCGAAGATTGGGGCTAACTCAATCGTCGCCGGTCATTCAATTGTTACCGAGAATTCTGTTTTTCCCGAAAACTCGGTGATCGCCGGTGTGCCTGCAAAGCAAGTAAAAACGTTAGACAATTCTGCTGCCAATATCGCCAACGCGCGCTTTTATGTGCTTAATGCAGAACATTATGCGAAAGGCATTGAAAGGCTTCCCCACGAACAGGTGCTGGCAATTATGGCCGATCTGTGACAGCTGTATGTTGAACTGAAGTGAACACCGGCCTGGACCTGTTAAGCGGTTTGTCAGGTCGGCTTTGGTCTGCAGGGCTGCCAGAGTACAATGAAACAAAACCTCTCTAACGATTATTGACGGGACACACCCTGATCATGACCGACACACCAAAATTCGATTCGCACGAAAAAGAAAAGCAGCTCAAGGCCGAGAGTGAAAGTTGGGATACCACAGTCGTACACGAGGCGCGTGAAGGAGATATTCCGCTTATAGATTTGGCAGAGTACTTTAACACCGGAGCCAGATCGGCACTGGCGGCAGTAGCCAGCCAACTCAAAGCCGCCTGTGAAGAGACCGGTTTTTTCTCGATTACCGGTCATGGTGTATCCGCAGATCTGCTCGATGCCGCATTTAGCCAGACCCGGCAATTTCATACGCAGAGCCTTGACGATAAACAGGCTATTTTAATGGACAGGGCTGACTGGCCTGTCGGTGGTATTGGTTACCTGCCACTGAAAAATCGCAAATTACCCGCACGTGATACCGGTAACGTGAATGAGGCGTTTATCATCAAAAACGATAATGTTATCGGCATGGATGATAACCAATGGCCTTCAGCATCGTTGCTACCCGAGTTCAGAACAACAGTCGAGGCTTATGCATTGTCCGTTAAACAACTGGCGTTGCGAATGTTGCCGATCTATGCGGTGGCACTCGACATGCCGGAAGACTTCTTTACCGATGGATTCGATTTGCCATTATTTCGCTTGCGTATGACACACTATCCACCCGTCGAAAGCGGTGGTGAAGAGTTTGGTATTGCGCCGCATGTGGATACGTCGTTTTGTACCATTCTCGCTCAGGATCAGCCCGGTTTATCCATTTTCAGCGAACGCCGCCAATGCTGGGTGAGTGCGCCGGCCATTAAGAACGCATTTATCGTGAATAGCGGTGAATTGTTAAAGCAGTGGACAAATGATCGCTTTATAAGTGTAAAGCACTTTGCCAACAACAATACCGGTAAGACATCCCGTTACTCGATACCGTTTTTCTTTAACGCCAACCCCACCTATAAGATGACCTGTGTGCCAAGTTGTTGTGGCCCGGACAACCCGCCAAAGTACCCGCCGATATCCTATGCCGAAAGCCAGGGGGTGGTTCAGGGCGAATAGACCAATTGACAGCCACCTGCCTAATTGTCTGGATTGAAAGATGGTAATTGTGAAACACCCGCAGCAGAGCGGGTGTTTTTCTTTATACAAGGGTGTTGCAGAGGTTTCCCGGTTTAAAGAGGTAATTGATACCGAGTGACAGGGGGCTGCTGGTTAAGCACCGGTGTCTGCGACGAGTCCGGCCGCTTCAATACCTGCTACGGCACAGGTTTCATCGTTATCGGAAAGATCACCTGTGACGCCAACCGCTCCCATTACGTTGCCGTCTTTGTCACGAACAAGAACGCCCCCAGGCACTGGTACCAGAGCGCCGTCGCACAGGGCGTTGACAGACTGCACGAAAAACGGCTCCTGTTTGGCGCGTTCGAACAGTACTCGAGAGCCCACACCCATTGAGATTGCACCAAACGCTTTGCCGTGCGCAATTTTTGGTCTGAGCAAGCTGGTGCCATCCTGGCTTTCGCTGGCCTTAATGGTGCCAGCGGTCCCCAGAACGACGACAGCCATGGGTTTGAAATTGTGCTTTGCCTGTGCTGCCAGTGTGTGTTCGATAATTGTCTTGGCTTGTGCCAGTGTAAGATCCATAGTTCCTCCGAATTATTAATGTTGCTGTGAGTGAAATTGTGTTGGTAAACGTGACGCAAAATGTGGTGAATGCCGATAAAAACTGTAGTTGAAAGTGATTAAGTAAAAGTATCAATTGTATCATCGGTCACGCCCTCTGCACGCAGAACGACTTTGCGAATTTTCCCGGTTGGTGTTTTTGGTAAATCCTGCATCAAACGGATGTATCTGGGGCGGGCGAATTTGGGCAGGTTTGCAGATGCTGTCTGGAGCCAGTGATGTATTTTGAGCTCGTTACAGTCTCCAACCATTAATGCAACCATAACTTCATCTTCCATGCCTTCTCCGCCTTCGGCGGGCACCGCGTATGCCGCGGCTTCTGCAATATCGTCTATAGCAATAAATGCCTGTTCTACTTCATACGACGAAATGTTTTCACCTCGCCTGCGAATGCAGTCTTTTATTCGGTCAACGAATACAAACTGGTGGTGCTGATTGCGATAACCGGCGTCACCTGTGTGAAACCAAAAATTTCTCCATGCCTCGATGGTTTTCTCTGGCATGCCTACATAGCCAGACATAAACCCGAAGGGTTGTCTGGGTCTGACCATAATTTCCCCAACGGCGTTGTCGGGTACTGGCTCGTCAGTGTCAGGGTTGCGAATTTCCACGTCAAAGTACTTGCCGTATACAAGACCGCAAGTGCCTGGAGCGCTTTCACCCAACCTGCCGTAAAGAGGTATATTGACTTCGGTCATGCCGTACAAGGGCACAACATTGTCGATAGAATATCTCTCGCGAAAAACCTTTTCTGCAGCCGTTGTGAGTGGTGCCGCTCCTATCACTCTGAGTTGATGATCTTTGTCGAGCGGTGTTGCCGGTTGAGCAGTAACGAATGCAGCGACGGCACCCAGCATATTGGTATGCGTTGCGGCAGAATTTCTTATGTCAGTGAGCCACTGTGTAGCCGAGAACTTTGCGCGAATAACGGCTTTTGTGCCATTGATCAGGCAGGCAAGTAGTTGCATATACAGGCCATTGGCGTGAAACAATGGCAGGCAGATATAAAACACATCTGTGCTTTGCAGTTGATAGTTTTCGATAGTACCAATAGCAAACAAAACGCAGTGGCTCTGCGGCATCTCGACACCTTTCGAGGGGCCGGAAGTGCCAGAAGTAAACATTATGCAGGCGCGGTCAGTGTGGCTGATGGCGGGTAGCTCTGACTGCTGCATCGGTGTTTCCGCGTTCAGTGTTGCTATGGGTAGAATTGTCGCAGTCGTGTTTAAAGCTGTGATTGCCGGCAAATGAACTGCGTCGACAATTACCGCTGTTGCTGATGCAATGTTCAGCTGATGAGCCAGTGATGCGCCTTGCATGCTGGTGTTAATAGCCACCATGGTGGCGCCAATGAAGGAGAGTCCGAGCCAATGTCTGCAGAAGTCAACCGGATCGCTGACCATCAGGCCAATGCAATCGCCCGTTGTAATGCCCGAGTTACGCAAACTTGCCGCGCAATACATGGCCTGGTTTATACACTCGCTGTATGTCCATGTGGTTGAGTCTATAAATTCGATTGCTATCCGATCAGGGTGCCTGTCGGCTTGTTTGCGAATCAGATCCCTGATGATCCAGTCGTTTGGATTTTCTATGACTGTGCTCCCGTCACTTGTTCATCAACGGTGTAATAGTGCTTCTGTACCTTACGTGGGAAGCGCAATGCGCGTAAGGGCAACGTTGCAAAACCCCGGATGTAACACCCGGGGTAACTGCGTTTAGTACACAGCAAGAACCAAAGCTGCGCTGCTTGCCTGTATCGTGTGAGGTTAACCAGCCTTTCGGTAAGAGAGTGAATCACTTGCTGTTGCTGGTAACTCGGAAAGTACCAGGTCTCCAACCATTTCAGCAGTAACCGGCGACAGTGTCCAGCCGAGGTGGCCGTGCCCGGTATTATAGAAAATACCGCTGTTTTTGCCTTTCCCTATACACGGCATCATGTTCGGCATCATTGGTCTGAGCCCGGCCCAGGAGACGACGTGCTCGGTATCGATCGATGGGAAATAGCGACGACACCAGTTGATCAGAGGCTGTATTCTGTCATCTCGTATATCGCGATTAACGCCGTTGAACTCTGCGGTGCCTGCGATGCGAAAGCGATCAACACCGAGTCGGCTGGTGACGATTTTAGCTTCATCATCAAGCAGACTGACCCAGGGTGCTGCTTGCTGGCTGGCCTCGTTGTTCAGTGGCACGGTGATCGAATAGCCCTTGACCGGATAAATATTCACGCGGTCACCCAGTGTGGCTGCGATATCGCGGCTGCCAATACCTGCACAAACGACGACGCCATCGAATTGGTCTGTATCTGCATTGGCCGCAGTGCCGGGTGTTACCGTGGTTGAGTGGACCAGGAATGATTGATCTGTTTGGGTGATTGAGTCAACGTCGGTATCACAGCGAAATGTTGCACCGAGTTTGACGCAGGCATCTGCCAGGCCACGAGTGTACTTGTGAATGTCACCGGTAGAGTCGCTCTCGGTAAAATAGCCACCGTAAAGTTCGCCTTGCAGCGCTGGTTCTAACGCTCGCATTTGTTCGGCGGTCATCGCCTGCCGGCTCAGGCCACCTTGTTGCAACAGATCATTGACCTTGGTGGCGTGCTGGTATTCTTTTGCGCTGGAATAGATGTGCAGAATGCCGCGTTGCTCGTAGTCGAAATCGATCTTCTCGCGCTGTGCCCAGTCCTGTAAGTGAGCGCGTGCAGCGATGGCGAGTCGGGTTGTTTCTATGGTGTTGGCTTCATAGTTACGGATATTGCCGATGAATTCGGCCATCCATGACAGCTTGTGCCAGTCGGGTTTCGGGTTGACCAGTAGCGGGGCGTCTCTGCGCAGCATCCAACGCAAGCCTTTCAGTACAGTTGAGGTTTGTGTCCAGACTTCGGCATTGGATGCAGAGAGTTGACCGCCGTTCGCATACGATGTGGCCATCGCAGGGTACCGATGCCGATCAAATACGGTAACGTGGTATCCGCGGTTAAGTAAGGCGTAGCAAGTAGTAACACCGGTGATGCCGGCGCCAATGACAGCGATATTTTTCATGCAAAGTTCCAGATGGTTCAATTACAACAATTTGAAAATGGGTCGCAGCGTTGTGTGCTACCCGTCCATCCCATCTGTCTTTGTACCTGAGAGTTTCAGCTGTCAGTGGCTGTCAGGGAAACTGACAGATTGCTGGTCGCCTTACCCCTTCGGTGGATACCGCGTGCGCGTGTATCGCTCTCCAGAGTCCCTTGTCACAAGTGGTCCTTTCGCCTGAGAGTTTCCTGGGTGTTGCTCCTTCGGCGTCAGTCTCCGCGCGTCTGTGACGTTGCGGTGCCTGATCTCTCCCACCTGCGTTGTACTGGCCGCAGCCAGAGTAGGGAAGCGGAAGAATGGACTATATCTTCCGCTGTGGCAAGACGCTGTAGCAAAGTCAGTCGCCTTACTCGCGCGGATAGCGGCCTGTGCCCGTATTCCTTAAGCCGCCGACCACTGCGAATTGGCGCATATTTCGTCACTGGCAATACGCTAACTGGCATGCCTCTGGCACGGGACAGATACTTGGGTGAGGTTGCAGGCACCGACAGCGCCATAGCCTGTCACCTGGTGCCAGCGTGATATCCGCAACACTAAAATTATAAACAGGCAGCTAACAGGGAGGTTAGTTTTGAAGCAAATCAATGTCGCTCATGTCAGAAAATGGATGGGGCTGAACCGGAAAAACATTCGGGCGCCGCAGGCGATCAGTACGATTTGTCCGCATTGCGGGGAAAGGGTGGTGTTTACGGCACGAGCTCACTTTCACGACGAAAAACGCGAATCGGTTGCCTGCACGGGGGCCTGTCCCTCATGCTCGGAGTATGTACATTTCTGGGCGATGGATCCGAAGAGTTCAGAGAGCACTGCCGAGGAGGATCCGGAAACACTCTTCATGAGCCCTGCTGGCGACATCGAAAAAGAACCGGTTAATTTTCCCATCGAGATGCCGGAATCGCTTGAGCGTGCCTATCTGTCCGCTGTGGAAGCGCATGGAACAGCAAATTACTCAGCGACAGCGCTGTGCTGCAAGCAGGCAATGGAAAAGATATTCGCCCACTTGTTGCCTGCAGAAAAAGCATCGATTGGTCTCAGTGAGGCGATCGCTGAGATACATGAAAACCACGATCTCGCTCGTCCGCTCGAAAAGCTTTCAGCGTCGACCGGTTCGGGCGGGCAACTGGAGCGCCATTTTGAAATGGAGTGTGAGTTCACCGCTGAAACATCCAAAGCGATGGTTGAGTTGCTGGAGCATCTGATTACCTATCTCTATGTAATTCCTCAGGAAATAGAAAACATAGAGGTCAAGTTTGACGAGGCGGCCTGATACTGCAGCAGTCCATTACAGGTGTTGTCTACGCCAGTGCCGGGCCGCTGGCCAGAATCATTTCCTTCGCCATTGCCATTTTTTCCGCCTTGGAGCTTCCTCTGGCAATCGGGCCGTCTACAAACAGATTGGCCAGTCCATGCACGCAGGACCAGGCCAGTAACTCCTGTGGACTGAAGTTGTCCGGATCGTTGTCGTCGATAGTCTCGGCAAAGCCGGATTTAAGATGTTTGCTGAGTTCATTGGCTGCAGCCACATAGCGCTCGTCCTCGCAGTAAATCGTTTCTTCTCGCCACATCGCTCGAAAAAAGGCGGGTTTATCGAGTGCAAATTCTATGTAGGCAAGGGCGACTGCCATAAAGGCGTTGTCGCCGTTTTCTATAGCGGTGCGTTTGGCTTCATCCATGCCAGTTGCCAGTTGCAGCAGTGCGCGCGTTGCGAAGGCGGTTAGAAGCGAACGTTTGTCAGCGTAGTGTCTGAAGGCGGACGAGGGCGACACACCCACCAGCTTGGCGCAGGCGCGTAACGTGACGGCTTCGAGGCCAAACTTGGTTGCAATCTCATCGACAGCTATTAGCAGTGACTCAGCCAGATTGCCGTGGTGGTAATCAGTTTTGCTTTTTCTCATTGGCCATTCATTGTGGCGTCGGTCGCTCGTTGCGCATTGTCTGTTCCTGTAGTTGTCTGGCGAAATGGCCAATATTCAAGCCCGTTGGCGGTGTATGTTAACAATGTTCACTTTTTTTCGCGAATGCACTTGTAAGTCTGACTGAAGCCTGTATATTATATGTGAACAGTGATCACATTGATTGGAAAACAGACACAAGCTGATCCAGACACAGCTGAACACTGGCGATGGGCTGAGGTTTCGCCCAATTTCACTCAGAAGGAGAGATTGATGGAGTCCACAGAAAATACAGTGTACGAAGGCACGCCCAGACGTTCCAAGCGATGCTCGGGCAGATACGGTGCTGATTTTGGCCGCAAGGGCAGCTGGACCGGATACAACATTGCCGCCATGGTGCTTGGTTTTGTATTCTTCTGGCCGGTAGGGCTGGTTATTCTCTACTGGATTATTCGCGGCAGAGATGTTCGCGATCTTCCGGCCGCTGCGCGGGAAAAATGGTCGGCGATGTTTGGTCGCACTGACCGCAGTGGCGGAAATATTGTGTTTGAAGAATACCAGCAGACACAGTACGACCGCATCCGGGAAATCAAGGAAGAAATAAAAGAACGCAGTCGCCGATTTGCCGAATTCCGTGAGGATGCGCAACGCCGTGCAGACCAGGAGGAATTTAACCGGTTTATGTCGAGCAGTCCGGCTGCCAACGGGCAGTAGTAACAATGCCAGCTGAAACTGGTGCAGCTGAACGGACGTGAGTGGCCGGCAGGCCATTCACTTCGACAGGGTATTGTGGGCGCTGTGACTAACGACTTTCAGGCAGTACCGAGAACAACGCCGGGTGCCGCACCAGCAGCAGTATTAAAGTGTGTAGTAATAAGGCTTAGTGCTAACGCTCAGTATTAAGGCTCAGTATTAAGGTGCGGGGCTATGGCTTTCTGGCGGAAACTGGCCAGTTTGCAAAAAGTAGCGATAAGCCTGGTAGTAACCGTGTTCACCAAACAGTGTGCGAACCTTGTTGTATCGATTGATGTAAGACGATGCCAGAAAGTCTGCTGAGCCCTGACGCCCTTCAAGAAAGCCCGCATCCAGAAAATGCTGCAGCAGAGCTTCTGGCGAAGTGATACCGCTGGCGGCCAGGTCACCGTTGTTTTGGCCATAGTACGCCGCATCGAATAGCACGCTTGGTCGCCGCCCTTCAGCGATACCTGAACTCAGCCAGTGTTCGGTTAAACCGGCAACATCGGTTTGCTGATAGGTACCCTGCAAGTCCTGATAGGTGTTCCAGTAATGACCCGGGTCGAGAATGCTCTCACGTGTTAAAAAGTAATCATTAAAGTCGAACGCATCACCGTTTCTATAGTGCGCGATAAGTCGGCGCAGCAGAAAATAGTAGTAATCGCCTGAGCTGCCACCGGGTTCGATATCTCTGTTTTTTTCATGATCGTACGCGTCGACAAAAACATCGCGCCCGCCGACGATAAAGCGGCTGGCTATCCACTCGTTCCATCCGGTCACCAGTACCAGAGGCTCGAACTGCCGGTTTGCAAAGGCGACGCGAAACTGTTGTGCCAGTGTGCGACCGTGGAACTTCGGCATGCCACCGATAAACCGTGCGTTGTTGTTCGGGTCTCGCTCAAATGGCTCTGAAATATAGGTGTATTGATACGCGGCAGTCACAGAGATTTGCTCACCGGCGTTGACCGGCTGATTACAACCTTGTTCAGTCCAGCCCTGCGTATTAAAGAAGTCTTCCGGGTCACTGCAGGTTGATAGAAATTGCCAGTCGACGGTGTCATCTCTCAGCCCCCAGGTACGTCGTACTGTCCATTCCTGCTCGACCTGTGGCCGTACCAGATCAGTCAATGAACGCGGATATAGATCATCATTAGCCGCTTCCAGCAGCAATGGTTTATCGTTATAGATGTAGCGTTGGTCCGGGTACTCAGACGTCAGCAGGTTGGTAACATGCTCAACCATGCTTTGATTGGTAGCAGCGCTCAGCGCGGCGCAGTCTGAACCACCGGGTGAAGTGGTGCAGAAGTAGTTGAGCTCATTCTGAGTGTCAGCATTTTCGCTTGCCAGTGGCATCCACGGCACAATTTTGGGTGCACCTTCCACTTGTTTCGCAGTATCAAGCAATGGTCGCAGCGACTTTAGGATAAAGTCTTCTGCGCCCAGTGACTTTACGTTAGGGTGGTTAGTGATATCAATTACCAGAAAATCGATGCCTGCATCGCGCAGCATTGTCAGATGTTTGCGAATAATTTCAGGCTCATCACCCAGACAGTAGTAGCCCTCTTGGGGTGTATCCCACCAGTGAAAACGGTGCTCATCACCCCAGTCTGACTGCCTGCCCGATAGCACATTACTGGTATTAAACTCCTCACCGGAGGGCAGTCCGCGACGTCGGTAAAGGTCTTGGTAAATACCGGTTTTAGTGGCGCAGTGCCATACGTAGTAAATAATTCCGATGGGTAGATCTGGTGCATCCGCCTGGGGTTGTTGTTGAACCCGGCAACTTTGATCGTTTTCCCAGCCCCAGCCATCGCCATCCGGATCTGCATCGGGTTGCACGCAAATGCCTGGCGGACCTGCGATCTCTGTCACCTTTTCGCCATCGATAAGCAGGTTATCTTCCGCGCCACATGCGGCGAGCAACAAGACGGTGATAATTATGCTTGTGGCGCAAACGAAGCGCTGCTGTATATCAGGTATCAAAATGCGCTGAATTGGAAACATGGGAATGCGTCAACTGGTTGGGCCCGATAGAATCCGCTGATTGCAGCGAACAATAACTCTGTTGCGACTGTTTGACGGTATTCTTTCATTCGGTTTGACGTTGGTGCATCGGCACCGTGCCGGGTTAACGGTATTGATGAATGAATTTAAGGTTTTTGTGTACAGGAAATGGCGGCGAGAGCCTAATAGTTGTAGCTCGCAAGCCGTTAATGATGTGAAGGAGAACCGACATGGACCGTCAGTACAAACGTCAATTGCTCGTGCTCGAGCAGCAACGACGAACGATCAATCGTGACACAATTAACCCCGAGATATCTTTCGACAAGATCGAGGATGTTGATCCCATCCTGAGCATGGTCGCAGAGGTTCGCGCATCTTATCTGAAGGCGCTGTTCGATTTGGCGAATAACAGGGAAGGGATGCCTGGTGCCAGGGAAATAGAACAGTTGCGCGAGCTGCGGCTGACGTATCGTGAACTGGTCGAGGCCACTAATGCGCTGGAAACAGCGATTGAGCGTGGTTACATTACGTTGGCGGGTGAAGTGGATTAGGGGAGCTTGCACCGCGGTGAGTGGCGCGCTGTCGTGTGGCCTGGCGGCGGCCTCTTGTGTTGTTACATTGATGCTCAAGTGAGTCGCGCAAGCCTATTTCAAGTGCGCTATGACGGTGCATTTTGATCGATCATGTTCGGGCAACTGAAAAACTCACCGCCACTAAATGATCGTAACTGTGGCTGCAGAAACCGGGCTCTCGGTATCGGGTGTAATCGCTTTGCAGACGCCTGGCTATAGCTCAGTGATAGGGTTAAGTGATATAGGTCAGTGATATGGTTCGGTGTTATAGGTCAGTGAGTTGCATCTTCGGTAAGTACCGTCCGACAATTGAGCCTGAAGCGGACTGGCCAACAACCCTGAACCCCAATGATGAATAAAATTCCTGTGCTGACGGGTCGGCGTCCAGCCAGAGTTCTTTCAGTTGGTGGTGGCGAGCCCGCTCTTGGAGGGTATGCCAAAGTAACGTGCCGACTCCCTGGCGCTGCCAGTCGGGGTCGATAAAAAACAGACTGATTTCGCCACGGCTCAACGCTGCGGTAATGCTTAAACAGCCACAGCCGCACAGTGTGTGTTCAGTATGCGCTACCCAGCATTCGTTCTCTGCAAGCGTTGCGGGGGTGATTGTTAACTCTTCGCGGCAGGCTTCCATAAATGCGTCGTCATAGCCGTTTGACTGCTTTGATCGGAAACACAGTTGCGTTAGCGATTCACAGTCGCAGGCTGTTGCTATTCTCGTGGCGATTGATGAGGAACTGGTCTTTGTATTCACTGCGCTTGCATGACATCAACAAAGGTTTCGTTGTAGCACGCACCGTCTTCGATATCCGTGCGTATTGTTGCACCAATCAGAGAGTTCACTGTTTGCCCGGTGCTGCTGGTGCCAAGCCAGGTGCCCTTGGGGCTATATAGAACGCCAGGCTTTACCGCATCAGTCACCGTCAGTTGGAGCGTCACGCTGCCTAGTTTGTTGGATACAGTGACAGTGTCGCCGGTTTGCAGCTTGCGTTGGCTGGCGTCGACGGGGTTCATTTCAATCTGTTCAACTGCGGTTGAATCATCACAACCGCCAAAGGTAGCGTTGGTACGTTTATCGGAAGAGGGTGTAATCAGGGTCAGCGGCAGATCACGTGGTACGTCGTCGTAGCGCGGGGTGCCGTAGCCAAAACGTCTTTCGAGATCATCCGAGTACAGCTCGATTTTACCCGATGCGGTAGCGGGTAATACCGTGTCGCACATAATCGCATCTGTGCCTGTCAGCGGTTTTAGTTCAATGGCATGGTCAACTGCAATTTGACTGGGTTTTACGCCCTGTAGTCTGCTGTCGGTGCCATCGATAGCATCATCTATCAAATCCTGGTCAGTGGCGGTGAACAACGCTTCGGTAAATCCAAAGCGTGCTGCCAGTTTTCTGAAAATCTCTGTGTTGGGCAGGCTTTCACCGACCCGGGGAATGACAGGTTCTGCTCGCTGCAGATAGTTCTGACCGTAGGAGCCGTAAATATCGTCGTATTCAAAGTGGCTGGCAGCGGGCAGTATCACGTCTGCGTAAGCCATGCTGTCTGTCATTACGATATCTGATCCGACGATAAACAGATCTTCCTGGCTCAGCGCCCTGATCATTTGCTGTTGATCAGGGTGGGTGCAAACCGGGTTGTGGTTGTAAATCATTACCGCAGCAAGCGGAATTCTCATCGAACGGTCGAGTAGCTTTTCACCAACATCAACGATATTAAAGGTGCGCGTTTTGTCAGGGATCAGATCAGGACGCTGCAGCTTGTCGGTTGTCTTTGGTGTCACCAGTCCGGGTTTGGCAATCACGCCGGTGCCCAGGCGACCGTGATTGCCGGTCAGGCTTTGCAGTGCCATACCGGCACGCAATCCAGAGCCACCGCTTCTGCCTCTCTCGATGCCGTTGCCGAAGGATGCGGCGACCTTGTCCGCTGCCAGATAGAGGTCAACAAACTGATGAAACTGCTTAGCCGACAAGCCGCATATAGATTCCACGTCGGCAATCGAGTACTGCCGCGCCTGTTGCATATAGTGATCAATTCCGTCGGTCCAGCGCGAGATAAAGTCAAGATCAAGTTGCTTGCGACGCTCGAGTTCGGCTGCGGCTGCCATTGCCAGCACCACATCTGTGCCCGGATGAATTTGTAAGTGCAGATCGCATTGTTCTGCCACTTTGGTGCGCTTCGGATCTATAACAATAACATTGCCGCTGTTTTTTCGTACCTGTTGAAGGATGCCTGCCAGGTGCAGGTTGGACACGGTGACATTGTTGCCCCATACCACAATGAGGTCAGCATGGCGTGCCTGCTCTGGCGGCATACCAGGTGCGCTGCCAAACAGGCTGGTGTAGGCGCTGCCTCTTACCGCGCCGCATAACGGGCCACGATCTAACTGTGTTGCGCCAAGTTTATAAAAAAAGCGGCGATCCATAGAGCCGGATGCAAGCTCGCCATGCGGGCCGGCGTAGTTAAACGGCAGTATGCTCTGCGGGCCATATGTGTCGATGGCCCGGCCAAACCCCTCGTGCACCAGATCGATAGCGCGGTCCCAGCTTATGGGTTCATAGCGGTTACTGCCGCGTGGGCCAGTGCGTCTGAGAGGCGTGGTCAGGCGCTGCTCCCCATGCACAAATTCAGGATAGTAGCGCGCAACCTTGTTGCAAATTTTGCCGGCTGTGTAGGGATTGGCGTTTGATCCTTTAACACTTGTGATCTTATCATTGCAAACCTGCACAGCAAGGCTGCAACAGTCGGGACAGTCGAGTGGACAAACGCTTGGTCGCACGTCAGATTGAGTTGTGTTACCGGTCATTTGAATTTTCCATTGCAGATTTGTAAGCGTCTGATGTTAGCGCCTGGTATTAGCGCAGTAGGGAAGACCCTACAGCACTTTCCTGTCGACGCGACTCATTGTATCAGTCAGCTCTCGCGTAAGCGGGCCAGAGATATTTTTTGCTGGCCATCAACGAAGTTACCCGGCTCCAGCCAGCGTTCAAATGCGGTTTTGAGAGAGGGCCACTCTTTGTCAATTACCGAGAACCAGGCGGTGTCGCGATTTCGCTCTTTGTATATGGTTGCCTGCCGAAATGTGCCCTCATACTTGAACCCCAGTCGAAGTGCGGCGTTGCGAGAAGGCGTATTGAGGGAGTCACATTTCCATTCATAACGACGATAGCCCAGCTCGTCGAAAACACGGCGCATCATGAGATACATGGCTTCTGTCGCCATGGGTGTTCGCTGCATCAATGGTGAAAAGTGAATGTGGCCGGTTTCAATAACACCAACCGGCGCGTCGATGCGCAGGTAGCTAGCAACGCCAACGGCGGTTTGCGATTGATTGTCGAATATTGTGTAGAACAGTGGATCGGTTTTGGTACAGGTATCAAATAACCAGGCAGTGAATTCCTGCTCCGTTAAGAAAGGGCCATAGGGTAAATAAGTCCAGTTCTTGTCACTGGTATCCTGTGAGAAAGACTGAAAAAGCGCTGCTGCATGAGTATTGGGCTCAAGCGGCTCTAGTCTGCAGTAAACACCTTGCATAGCGATCGCCGCAGGTGCAGCACATTGCTGCCAGTCAGGGACCGGGTTGCCAGTTAACATATCGTTCTTCACAGCTGTACTCCTGTCAGGGTAGATTGTTGAGTGGCACATTTGTGCCACCGGTCTTACCAACAACAATAGTGGCCCGGACAGCTCGGTCTGTGATGTGTTGTCACAGTGATGGTGCTACCAGGGCGCTGCTCTATCGATCTGAATCCGTAACTGATGAATAACACTGTTTCCAGGCTTCACTAATCTGGCTGTGCGGTAATCAGGTTTGCGGTGCCAGAAATTCTGCCAAATTTCTACCATGTGGAGACCGGTTCGGTTACTACACCTGCATCGATCAGTGTTTTGAGTTCCGGCTTCCACAGATTGTTCGGGTCGGCCCGAAAAATCGAATTAACGAATGTCATCGATACACCGCGTTCAATGAAATAGTCTCTGTCCTTCTTAAGCTCCTCGCTAATGTTAATGTTCTGCAGTTGATGGTTTGTCTGTAGAGAATACTGATGAAAACCGAGTTCTGCACCACTATTTATTGTTCGTTTGTTGCCAGCCAGAAAAACAATGGTGCAGGCCGAGTAACAGGTTTCGTCTACATGTGTATCAAGATTGTATTGCTCGATCAAGAGTGCCATTGCTCGCGCAGTGAATACATACCCGCCAGAGTTGTTTAAAGTGACGGTTGTGACTGAACTGTGATTCTGTAGTGTAGTTTTAAATGAACTGTATAGATCCCAGTCAAGAGGCTTGTCTACCAGCAGAACGGTGTTTTCATCGTGCAGTTCAAGTGTCGTGGTGCCTGTTGGGCGTGCAGGTTGCAATTGTGTTTTTTCAGTTACCCCGTCGATCATTTGCACTATTGCCAGTGTCAGTGTTAACAATACAGCGGAATATCCAATCCATGCGGTGATCATGCCTCCGCCTTCCCGGACATGGTTGTCGCAGGCGCGCCAGCCCCCGACCAGTTGCCAGACAAGAGTGACCAGGCTGAGGCCAAGCCATGCGGCAAGGACCGAGGAATTGACTGTATGCTGGATCAGGGACTGGATACCACCCATGCAAATCCTGATACCGATAAGCAGTAGAGAGGCTGTTAGAAACAGATTGTAGAGGCCCTGCCAATGTCTGGATACTGCATCTGTAAAGATAGTAGGCATCCTGGCTGGATTGTGCTCAGTGAATGTAACTTGGCGGTAAGAAAGGATTCAAGGAATTAACACGGCTCTTGTGTTGTTGTGAAAAGTTAGCGTTTGTTGCAGTGGTTCCTAATAACAAGGAAGTAGTCCCGGTTGGTTGCCTCCCGCTAACTGTTCGTAACTGGTTACCGGCGGCAATCAGGACAGATGCGTGGCCACCGGTGAGTCTTTTCGGAAGCAGTTGCTCTGTCTGTTTCTGTGAGCCGCGGTCCCCGGTCTGGCCGTCCACTCGCTGTCTTACATTGAAGCCCGGTCAGGCCTCTCTGTCAAGACGGCAAAATTTGCCTGGTGCAGCAATACAGCCTGCCAGTAGCGAGTAGGCAGTGTATTAATTCATTTTCAGGTGCACTCTTTATTCGTTCAAGTACACTAGCGTTTTTACCAAGAAAATTTACACATGCACTGGATCAGGAACAGTTTCGCTCTCGATCTGCGATCGATTGCCTTGTTTCGAATATTGCTGGGCGCTCTGATCCTGATGGATCTTGCCTTGCGCAGCCGCGATCTGACCGCTTTCTACACAGATACAGGTGTGTTAGCCCGGCGTTTCTGGATCGACGTGACGCATCGCTGGTTATGGTCAATTCATGCTGCCAGTGGTGAGCCATGGTGGCAAATTATTTTGTTTGTACTGGCTGCGTGTTTTGCCATTTGCCTGATGGTTGGCTATCGCTCCAGATTGATGGCGGGGCTGTCCCTGATATTGCTGGCGTCTTTGCAGAATCGAAATGGCCTGCTGATGCAGGGTGGTGATCTGCTTTTGGTCGTCATGTGCTTCTGGAGTCTGTTTTTGCCTATTGGTGCCAGATACTCCATAGACTCCGCTCTGCGGCCAGAGCATCAGGATGACCCAAACAGCAGTACAGCCAGTGATCCGCTCAACCAGCGATATTTTTCCATCGCAACCATTGCAATCACATTGCAGGTTCTCTATCTCTACTTCTTTACCGCATTACTTAAAACCGGAGACGCCTGGACCACCCGGTTTGATGCGGCCTATTACGCAGTCAGCCTGCAACATTTTGCAACACCAATAGGCGAGTGGTTTCGCAATTTTCCGGGGGTGTTGAAGCTATCGACGGTCTACGTGCTGGCTGTGGAGTTTATTGCACCGTGGCTGGTGTTGTGCCCTGTATTATGGCCGCGAGTCCGTTTGCTTGGCCTGGTGTTACTGGCATCGTTGCACGCGGCATTCCTGCTAATGCTGCATATCGGGCTTTTTCCGCTAATCGATTTTATGGCGTTGTCGTTGTTGATACCGGGCACGGTGTGGGTTTGGTTGCGTAAAAAGAGTGTCGAGCGAACCCGCGGCATAGTGCTGCACTACGATGAAGACTGTGGTTTTTGCCTGAAGATGTGCCTGATTTTGCGAGCGTTTTTACTGCCCGCGCAAACGATCATCCAGCCGGCTCAAAAAACGCCGTCTATCTACGAAATTATGCAGCGTGAGAACAGCTGGGTGGTAAGCGATGCAAGTGGAAAAACCTATATCCACTGGCACGCGATGGCATTCCTGTTCTCGCAGCGCTGGCCGTTCAAGCCGATTGGCTGGTTGCTTTCCGTACCCCCGTTTATACAGGCGGGAAACCGGGTCTATCGGTGGGTGGCTGACAATCGCGAATTAATGGGCAGAGTCACATCGCGATGGCTGCCCTATCGACCATTAAAGGTACAGGCAACAGTGGCAGGTTCTGTACTGGCACTGCTGTTTTTCTATGTGGCGACGGCATTCAATGTGTTTGAAATGCCCGGACTACGCGGCAAAATGCCGGAGCATGTTGAATACCTCGCACGCACCGTACGAATCGACCAGCGTTGGGATATGTTTGCGCCGTTCCCCGCTACTGAATCTTCCTACCCGCTGATATCCGGCACCTTGCGCGATGAGACACAGGTTGATCTGTATAAGCTCACATCGAGTAACCCTGAATGGAAGCCGCCAGCTCGGCTGTACAGTCTGTATCGGTCCTATCGCTGGCGAAAGTATCTTGGGCGTGTGCGTTCTCACACGAACAATGTCGTACGTCAGGGACTCGGAGACTATTATTGTCGAACCTGGAATAGCAGAGATCAGCCAAGGGCACAGCAACTGGCAACGCTCGAGATCAGCTTTGCCGTAATTACGACCCGGCCGCCAGGCACTGAGCCGACTGCAGAGAAGCGTAGTCTGGTGTGGCGACACTGGTGCTTTCCGGAATATGCCGACAAAAGCTAACACGTGGTTCGATCAAAGCGCATGCTTTGTCAGTGCTCAGCCGGACTCAGGCGGGTTATTTGATGCTCACAATATTCAGCTGGTAGAGTTTGTCGATCAACGCAATTTTTTGCTCAGCGCTGAGTAACGGCAGTTCACGCACTGTGGTGGTTTGCTGCTCTACCAGCCAGTGCACTGCGGCTCCCATTGGTTGATGGAACTCGACGATCTGGCCAGGTAATCGAAGTGTGGTTATCTCTGCGTCAGTGTCGATGCTAATCACCTGATCGGCTTTTACCTGCACGTTGCACTGTGCAGTGACCGACCTGGGGCGATGCTGACGAGACAGCATGCCGCTGCTGTCCTGTGTGCATTGAACGGCGGTTTGATCGCGAAAGCTGGAAAGCGCGTTCTTAACACGTTCTGTTGTTGGCAGCTGTTCGAGTAGTTCACTCAGCATTGCTGATGGATTCTGATCTGTCGATGAGCTTGTCAGATTGACCAGCGGGATAGACTGACGGAATCGTGTGTCTTGTTCTGCAGCCAGTTGCAACAGCTCCTGCAACAGGTCACGAGCGGTAACCGGATACACGCCCACTGTAATATGCAGTGACGGTGACTGTTCGAGTGCAATAGCATCGTGGGTAATGCCCCGAGGAATATATAGTGTGTCTCCGGCGGTCAGAGTGATTTGTTCAGTTTGTTCGCCAGGTATGAAATTCTTGCTGTCGAATGCATCATCGTTGAATGGCAATTCAACGTTGTTGCTGTAAAAGTTAAACTGTTTTTTACCGCTGGCCTGTACGATAAATACATCGTGTGTATCGTAGTGAGGCTTGAACCCCTGATGCCCCGGCGGTGACAAATACACGTTTGCGTGGCATTGCATTTGCCATTCTGATTGTAAGCGTCGACAAAAATCCCCCAGCGCGCCAATTTTGTAATCAGCTCTGGCGATGGTGAGTGTTGCTCCGGCCGCGTAATGCTCGATCAGCCGCAACGGGAGCACGCGATTGTCTTTATCGACATATTGATCTTTGGCGATTCCATCTGGCTGCTGTATGAGCTGCACATCCGGAAAGTGTAGTTCGCTCGATGCGAGGAGTGAGTCCAGCGAATCAATACTTAGAATGTTTGCGAAGTGTGCAGTGTCCGAGCGCTCGATATGCACCGGAGATTGTTCCCAGTACGAATTAAAAAAATTGTCGACACCCAATGGTTGCAGGAGCGTCTCGGCTGCACCGTTAGAACTGGTGTTCATCTTAACCTGCGTTTTTTTGTAAGCATCCATAGTAGCTGGATACACCAAAGGAAGACCAGGTCAGTCGTCTGGTCCAATTTCAATTACCGCCATTTCGCAGCGTGTTCCCAGTCGCAGTGTCGGGCCCCACGTGCCGGTACCCGCGGAAACGTACAGATGCTGATTGGCCTGTGAGAATAGCCCCAGCATGCGACGAAATTGCAATTTTACCAGTAACCCGAACGGCCAGATCTGGCCACCATGTGTGTGGCCACTCAGCATCAGATCTACCGAGTGCGCGACCGCATCGTCCCAGCCGCTTGGGCGGTGATAGAGCAAGATAGTGTAGGCATCGGTCGGCCAGTCAATGTGAGGCAGTTTCCGACCAATCTGTCGTTTGTCATCAGCATCGTCAATACCCAGAATGCACAGGTCGTGGAATGTGATTGATCTGTTTCGCAGTATTTCAACTCCGTTGTTCTCTACAGCTGCGATTGCAGCCTGTAAGTCAACATAGCGCTCATGGTTGCCCAGGCACATCCACGCCGGGCACTGCAGGTCTGCAAGTGGCCGCAATTCTTCCGCCGTTACACTGCTGGAGTCGAGCAGGTCTCCGGTGATTAGTACGCCGTCAGGCTCATGGCTGTTGCATTGGTCGACAACCCGTTGCATAAACTGTGTGCTGCGACTTCCGATGTGAATATCGCTGATCTGCACAAACCTGTACTTTCTGCTGACAGCTTTACTTTTGAAGTTCAGCGGTATCGTTTTTATAGCTGTGGCGCAGAACACACCGTAGAGGCACAACAAGGCCCAGATGGCCAGCGTGATAATGCCGGTTGTAGTGCGATCGGTAAACCACAACAGCGGCGCACAGGCCACAACAACGGAAAGCAGAATGGTTGTGGCTCCCAGTAATTGCATAGCCGGCCACTTCAGCACAGAGTTGGCGGACTGTACTGAATACCACATCCATGCGGTGACAAAGGGTGTGACCAATACGCTGGCGATTAAAAATGCAGATAACGACTTGTCGAGTAGCCACGACAGTAGTATCAGCAAAGGTGCAGACACTACCAGCCAGATAACAACACTGGCGATGGCCAGAAAGCGCCATGATCTAACCGAGCTTCCTGATGGTTTTTGCCTGTTAGTTGAATGCTTTGCGCCTGACGAATTTGCGGCGGGTTTGTTCGTGGTCAACAGTGTTACCGAATGAGAGAACCGGTACAGAGTGTACGCGGGTTCCATTGAGTTGCGTTTTACCGCAGGTTAAACAACCGCAATGTTATTTGTCATTTACACACTGCCTGTGGTTTGGCAGAGCGTGGTCTGCAAGCGACGCCGAATCATGAAGCAGCCCAGGGTCAAAAACACAGTCGTTGGCCCCAGGGAACCGGCGCCTGAGAATGACAAGGTAATATCGGTGTCAAAGTGAAATGCGTCATCATGCATTCGGCTTTCTATCGGCAGCCCGTATAACTGATGCGAGTCTTCAGGTCCATAGGTGCCGATGAGTTCGTGAGTGTGGGCGTCATACACCTCAATGTAGTGATTGTAGTATCCACTGGGGTAGCCGCTGTCGAGTTCTGCGTTCAGTGAAAAGGTATCTGCAGAGCCACTGCCACTAATCGTAAAGTTGCCTGTTACAGCGTATTCATTCCATGGTCCGCCCTCGTTGGCAAGATACAGCACAGCGTAAACAGTAGTGGCAGTGAATGTCGTATCCAGATCAAGGGTCAGGCTGAAGTTGGAGTAATGGCCGTCGTGGTCATGATCGGTGTTGAGATGTAGCGCTACATCAAAGATCCATAAAAAAGGATTGTAGCTGGCGATTTTTCTATCCGCGTGCGTTGCACTGTTTATACTCGGCTTTTCGGGTGCTGTTGCAAATGCAGTAGGGTAGTGGTGAACGCTGGATGTACCAGCCACGGTTACAGTCGCCTGTCGAGCGTGAGGATCAACGACGGCTGTCTGTACAGCTTTGCCTGATGCTGGGCTGGCGGTGCTGGCGACGGCGCTGCCGGCAAATAACGCCGCTATTATAATCGCGGGTATTAACACGGGCATTGTTTTGGACAGTAATGCGCATTGGCTAATCGGGCTAGTCAATTTGTCGGTGAAAGAAGCGGGGTTGCACCGCCACACTGGCTGCTTCATAGTTTTCCGGAATGAGCCGAGCTCATGCTGTTGTATTGCAGCGCATCAGGCCATAATGAGCCTGAATCAGTTCTGAATCGTAAAGCGAGTGTGTCGACAAGGTGCAGAAACCGTTAAGCTGGTCACCGCTATACTGCTGTCGACACAAAAGCGAAGCCGGCGGCACTGACTCCGAATCAGTGCGGTGCGTGGCTCTACGAATTTTGAGGCGACGACAGGCGTAAAATGGTGTATCAAAAAATCGTGACAAGGCTCCTGAGCGGGCTGGTATTCTCAGTTGCTGGTGTCGCAGTCGCAGTGACTGTGCCGCCTGGCAGTGAGTTGCAAAGTCTTAAGCAAAACTCAACCGTGATCTCGTCGGCGACAGAAACCGGCCAGAGCAAATTAACGTTTACGGAGCATTTCCACAATGATCCCGATAGCGATGCAATAACCGTTAGCTACTGGTCTGCTGACGGGGTACCACTGGCCGTGAAACAACTTGATTTCACTGACGGTGGCGATATCCCCGATTTCGAACTGTACGACTATCGCCGCAAGCGCGTTCAACGCGTCATGCGTGATGGCAATACGCTGAATATAGCGGTCTATCGCACTGACGACAAAGGAGCCCGTACTCAAATCAAGTCCTTTTCTGTTGCAGTGAAAGAGCCTGCGATTGTCGATGCGGGCTTTCATCGCCATGTGCTTAAACACTGGGATGCATTGGTGGCTGGTAAAAGCCAGCGCGTAAATTTTCTGCGTGTTGAGAAGGGCAGCTATATTCCATTGGTCATCAAAAGGCGCAAGTGTGACGTGCAGGACGGCGCTGTATGCTTTCGCATTGCACTGGATAACTTTCTGCTGAAGAATCTGGTGCCGGACATCAAGCTCGCCTATCACCCGGAGCTGAAAAGGCTTGTTCGTTATGCAGGCCTGGGGCCACTTAATAAAACCAATGGCAAAGGCATGCCTGTAACTATTAGTTATGAGTACCCGCAATAGCTTGCGCAAATTGCCGACTGAGCATCACTGATGCGGGTTCTGGCCACAGAGGTTTAAGGTGTAGCATGATTAACGACGAATGGATTACGATTATATAATTGTTGGTGCAGGGTCGGCGGGTTGTGTGCTGGCTAACCGGCTAAGTGCGAGCGGTAGATTGTCGGTGTTGTTAATAGAGGCGGGTCCAGCAGATAGCAATCCATGGATTCATATTCCGCTGGGCTACGGCAAGCTCTTTACGGACAAGCGGGTAAACTGGGCCTATGAGTCAGAGCCCGAGCCATACCTGAACGACCGACAGATTTTTACGCCCAGGGGCAAGGTACTGGGTGGCTCGTCTTCAATAAACGGTCTTGTGTATGTGCGGGGTCAGCCCGAGGACTTCAATCAATGGAATGTGCCAGGCTGGTCGTACAACGAATTATTGCCCTGGTTCATTCGATCTGAAAATCAAAGCCGGGGTGCAGACAGCTTCCATGGGGTAGACGGGCCGCTGTCGGTGTCAGACCTGCCTGATAAACATGAATTGTGCGATGCGTTTATCGATGCGGCAGTCGCAAATGGTATCTCACGTAACGATGATTTCAATGGTGCGTGTCAGGAAGGTGCAGGCTACTTTCAGGCAACACTGCGTAACGGGCGCAGAGACAGTACAGCAACCGCTTATCTGCATCCGGTTAAGCACCGAAAAAATTTGCAGGTGCTGGTTAACGCTCACGTTCGCAAGGTGATACTTAAGGAACGCCGTGCCCGTGGTGTGCAGGTTTTGCACAAGGGCAAGTCAGTTGATTATTCGGGTGGCAGAGTCATTCTGGCGGCAGGCAGTATTAACTCACCGGCGCTACTGCAGCATTCCGGTGTCGGTCAGGGCAACTTGCTAAAAGGCTATGGCATACCCGTGCAGTTCGACAGCCCGGAGGTCGGGCTTGGGCTACAGGACCATTATTATGTTCGCACTACCTGGCGCTGCAATAAACCGATAACCATCAATGACGCGCTGAAAAATCCGCTTCGTCAGGTCGCAACTGCTGCCAGATGGCTGTTTACGCGCACTGGTCCGTTAACGGTTAGTGCGGGATATGCAGCAGCATTTATTCGCACCCGTGCGCATCTTCGGCGGCCTGACGCGCAGTTGTACTTCATCAACTTTAGTGCCTCCAAACCGGGTGCAGGCCTTGACCCGTTTCCCGGGTTTACCGGGTCAGTGTCGCAGTTGCAGGTCGAGTCGCGCGGCTCCGTAACTATCCGGTCTTCAGATCCTCTGCAGGCACCTGCTATTCGGTATAACTTTCTGTCCACTGAAGCGGATTGCAGGGTTATGGTTGATGCTCTCAAAATGCAGCGATCAATAATGAATACCTCACCCATCAGTCAATACGTTGAGGCAGAGCTTGCCCCGGGTGGCGCGGTGCAGGATGATAGTGAATGGCTCGATTACTGTCGAGCCGTCGGTGGCACGGTTTATCATCCAACCTCCACTTGCCGCATGGGCATTGATGAGGCGTCGGTTGTTGATGAGCAATTGAAGGTGCGGGGCGTAGAAGATCTGTACGTGATTGATGCTTCTGTTATGCCGTCTGTGATTTCCGGAAACACCAACGCGGCGGTTATCGCGATTGCCGAAAAAGGCGCTGCGCTCTTGCTGGCCAAATAAATCAGCTGTCCGATAGCCGTTTTTGCGACGATAGATGAAATTGGTATGAGTAAATTATGACAATTAAATGAACACCGTTTTTCCGGGCGCAGTCAGGTACTATTTGTAACTGTTTCGCAAGTCGGTCGGGATCGAGCGCTCAAATGAAGCTTGTTACACAGTTGCGGTTAGCATTGCTGTTGATGTTATTGCTCGGGTTGTGCGGCGCCGCATTGCAGTTGTGGAATGCACACCAGTCGCGTATCCATATAAAAAGAATTAATCTGTCGCATACGATTTATGAAGGTTATCTTGTGCTTGAGAGTCATACGTACCAGTTGTTCAAGCAATACGGTGATGCCATCATTATTGGTGATGCCAACCAGCGCGCCAGCAAAAATGCGCTGATTGAACAGATCGATGGTGATGTGAAATCAATCCGATCGCTCATCTCTTCAAAAGTTGAGCTTGTCGGGGCAGAGGCTGATAGTGAGCTCGCAACCTTAACGACGATCGAGGAAACGGTAAGCAACCTGATTACCAGACTGGATCAATTTTCGCCGACCGGCAGTGGCGAACTATCCTCAGACTGGGAAAGACTGTCTAGTCTGCTGAACGACGAAATTGACGGTAATTTTCGCGAGCTAATACGCTCTGCGCTCGCTGAAGAATTAACCGATGTTGAAAAGACTGGTGATACGGTTGATCGCGCGATAGTGGTGCAGCAGTGGGTGACCTTGCTTTTTGCATTGACTGCAATCGTCGCAGCCGGACTGGTGCTGGCCATGCTGAATCGTCGAATAACCACGCCAATCAATACACTGGTGACCGGGGTTCGCCGTTTTGGTGAAGGTCATGATAGTTATCGGATCAGCTTGCCTGGTGGTGATGAACTGGCAGAGATCGCGAGCAGCTTTAATGTAATGGCGTCTAAAGTAGAGGTTAAAAACCAAACGCTCGCATCGGAAAAACAACGATTGCAGATAGCGGTTGAAGAGAGAACACAGCAGTTGAGTGTAATGGTTGGAGATCTGAAACGTATTGATACCAGTCGTAAAAATATGATTGCTGATGTCAGCCACGAACTAAGAACGCCTTTGACAATCATTAAGGGCGAGGCGGATATTGCATTGAGAGGTGGTGTTAAGGAGGTTTCCGTCTACTGCGACGCGCTTGAGCGCACACGAGAAGCGGCAAACCATACGGCGCGCCTGGTCGATGATTTGTTGTTTGTGGCGCGTACCGAAGCTGGTGAAGTCAGGCTAAAGCTGGCGGACATCGATTTGTGCGTTGTGGCCCGCGAGGCGCATGCGATGTTTGGCTCTGCGGCCGAGCTCTGTATCGATACCCCGATGGCACTAACCAGGGGAGATGCAGGTCGAATACGGCAGGCGCTGATTGTGTTGCTTGACAATGCTCGCCATCACGGCGGCGGTGATATTCAGCTACAGCTTGGAAACACTGCGGGTGGTTTCTATTTTTCGGTTGAGGATACCGGCCCGGGTATGACCGACGAAGAAAAATCACAGGCGTTCGAACGATTCTACCGCGGCAGCAATGCTGCAGAACGCTACGGGGATGGCGCCGGGCTCGGCTTACCTGTTGCTCAGTCTATAGCAAGGGCCCACGGCGGTACGATCACCCTCAGAGACAGGCTGGGTGGCGGGCTGATAGCGGCGCTCTGGCTGCCGGGTAAGTTGGGAGTGGAGCAGAGTGATCAGGAGAAATCGCGGTGAATATTCTCGTTGTCGAAGACGAACATCGGGTTGCTGACTTCATAACACGTGGACTTCGTGCAGAGGGCTGGGTGGCAGAGCATGCCGAGAGCGGTGAGGTAGCGCTCGATATTCTTTCGCGGCACGAGTTTGATATTGTCTTGCTCGATCTTATGTTGCCGGGTATCTCCGGACAGGATGTCTGTCGAAAGATGCGAGCGCGCGGAAACCATACACCCGTGCTGATGCTCAGCGCTCTCGATGAAGTCAGCGAGAGAGTGGCGGGCCTCAGGCTTGGTGCGGATGACTATCTCTGCAAGCCTTTTGATTTTGACGAATTGATAGCGAGAATCGAAGCCTTGCTACGTCGTGAAAATGATTTTAAGTCGTCACGTGATGGGGAGCTTTTAGAGTATGAAGCGCTCAGCCTGAATACCCGATCGCTTGTGGTTACCGTCGATAACGTCGAAATTGAGCTAACGGCCAAGGAGCGCGATCTACTATTGTTGCTCATGGCCAATCAGGGAAAAGTGTTTGCTCGCGAGAGAATTCTCAATACCGTTTGGGGGTCGCAGGAAGATCCGTTGACCAATGTAATTGATGTTTATATTGGTCGCTTGCGAAAAAAGCTCGGAGACAGCGGCAGGCACATTCGAACCATCAGGGGGCTGGGTTATCGATTTGGTGAGTAAGCTGAGCAATGCCGTGCAATCAGCTGCTGTTACACTGGCGCCTGTGAAAGCGTGTCTGTTCCGGCAGGGGGTATCACTCTGGTGCCCTGTCTCGGGTTGATCTGCTTCTGTATCAGCCAGAAGCGGGTTTCTTTGCCTGCCGGCTAAGCAAATTTTTTCAGGGCTGCTGTTTCCGTGTGGCAGGTTCTGATGCAAAATTCGGGTTACAGAGCATGAGCGAAAAACTTGAAAATAACGTTCGGCTCTACCCGTACTTTCGGTTAGCCGGTGATGCTCTGGCCTGGCTGCCAATATTTTTTCTGTTTTTTAGCCAGTATCTGACCTTGTCGGAGGTGGTGGCACTTGAAGCTGTGTACTACATCGCAGTGGTGTTTGCCGAGGTTCCGTCGGGGTATTTTTCAGATCGGTTTGGGCGCCGCAAAACACTGCTGTTGTCGTCCGCGACCCTCATTGCCTGCTATGTGGTATTTCTCAGTGGTCAGTCTTTTCTGGTTTTAGCCATCGGCCAGGTACTATTGGCGATGTCGCTAGCTTTTCGCTCTGGCACGGACACATCGTTGCTCTATGAATCACTCAAGGCGCTCGGGCGCGCTGATGAATATGGTGATCGAGAAGCTAAAGCCGGGCAATTAGGTTTTTTGGCAACCGCAATTGCGGCGCTTGCGGGCGGTGTTAGTGGTGGCTTTGATTTGTCTTATCCCTACTGGATTTCGCTTGCGAGTGCCTGCGCCACCTTGTATGTAGCGTCTCGATTCACCGAGCCAGGCCTGACACCAGCAGTTGCAATTCAGGCTGCTGCAGCCCAAAGCAATGGTACTGGTGTAAGCGCGGGTGTAAACGCGGGCGTCAGCACGGGTTCCAGGAAGTTGCCCGGTATAACCCAGGGGTTCATTGAGCAACTGGCGGACTGTTTGCGCTATTTGCGAGTGCCGCTTCTGGCCGGGCTGTTTATCTACTATGTGTACCTTTATATGATTGTGCATATCCCCTATGAGTTTTACCAACCCTACCTTGCCTTGCTCGGTGCAGATAATCGTTTGTCCGGTTACAGTGCATCGCTGCTCGCAGGTGTGCTGTTTGCGCTGACCGCAATGGTTGGATCGTTTGCATCGAAATACAGCATGAGTTTGTTGCGTCGGTTCGGGCTAACGGGTTTGCTGGGCGCCGCGGCCTTACTTGAGTTGCTGGTTATTGCCGGTCTGGCGATTTGGTTGCACCCGGTGCTGGCGTTGCTGGTGATTCTGCGCAGTGGCCCGATGGCGGTTGTCGCCGCTCCGATTAACTCGACTATTGCGCCCTTGATTAAAGACTCCCATCGGGCGACTTTTTTGTCGATTCGGAGTCTGGCTGGCAGGCTTGCCTTCTCCGGAATGCTCGCAGGCTTCGCTTCTATCATCCCGGCCGGTGCTGCCATCGAGTGGGAGGCATTATCGATGGTGCTGCGGGTAGCGCTGGTCGTGGGTGTTGCCGGAATTGTTTTGCTGTGGTTGATGACAAAACGGGTATCTTCTCATTCGACTACCTGACAACGCAGTCGCTTGCCGGTATAAACCCTTCTCCGTTTACGCACACCTGCCACACTATGGCGCGGCTGTATTCCGTGAAGTGATTCAGCCGTCAATCTGCGCAATTAAGCGTGAAAAAATCCACAAGCTTTCTGCGCGACGCCCTGTGTTACCAAGGTTTGTTACACTGGGCACTTTACATGCAGTTGTCACTATACTTCCGAGTTAAGCTCACACTGAGTACTGGATACACTTCCAGACCGTTAAATAATCGAGATTGAAATGACAGAAAAAAGTGCCGATGAGGCAAAAAAAGCCGACTCCGCCATTTCGAGTAAACTTTTTGACGCTCGTAAAGTCATCATTTGCGAAGAAATCAATCAGACCATGGCCAAGCGTGTCATGAGTCAGTTACTTGCACTGGCGGAGGCATCATCTGACCCGATTCAGTTGTTCGTCAACAGCCAGGGCGGTCACGTTGAGGCAGGCGACAGTATTCACGATATTATCGGGTTCATCGCGCCGAGGGTGCAGGTAATCGGAACTGGCTATGTTGCCAGTGCTGGTACTCACATCTTCCTGGCTGCTGAAAAAGAAGATCGCTTTTGTTTGCCAAACACGCGTTTTCTGATCCACCAGCCGTCGGGTGGCGCAGGTGGCAGTGCCTCTGACATTGCTATTCAGGCAGAGCAAATCATTAAGATGCGCGAGCGCCTGGCACAGGTGATCTCGAATCGCACGGGTACCAGTATCGAACGCGTGCGCACTGATATAGAGCGTGACAAGTGGATGGATACTGAAGAGGCGATGGAATACGGTATCGTGAGCCGTGTGGTTTTTGCGAGCACCGATTTAGTATAAGTATCCAAAGCGATTACGCTTTGTAGTTTACGCCTGCGAAGTTAAGGGCAATTAGCAAACCTGCGCGATGCAGGTTTGCTGCTTCCCGACTTTGGTTATTCGCAGCGGCACAAATTTGAAGTGCACGTTTAAACACACCGGCTTTGCGCACGGCACGTAATTGTGCACCTCGGTTTAATTTCAGATACTCAGGTATTTTTCCTGCACCCAACCTTCCCGGGTGAAGGTGCCGGTATCTCCGCTCCAGACTGTCACGCCTTTTTCTATCACCGTCATGGTGTCGGCCAGTGTGATCAGGTCGTTCAGGTTCTTGTCGACAATTAAAATCGACATACCCTCTTCTTTGAGTTCCTGCAGTGCGTTCCAGATGTCCTGCCGCACCAGTGGCGCCAGACCTTCGGTTGCATCATCCAGAATCAACAGATTTGGATTCGTCATTAGCGCCCGTCCGATGGCAAGCATCTGTTGCTCACCGCCAGACAAGAGGTTCCCCATTGAGCTGATGCGGCTGGCCAGCGATGGAAACATGGTGAGCACGCGCTCCATGGTCCAGGGGTTGGTTTTGCCTAAGCGATTTGAAGCAGTGGCTACCAGGTTTTCGCGTACCGTCAGATTGGGGAAAATCTGTCGGCCCTCGGGTACCAGACCCAGGCCGAGCTTGGCAATGCTGAATGATGCGAGTTTGCTGATCTCTGCGCCCTGATACTGAATGCTGCCAGTGGAGGCAGTCCGGATGCCCATGATAGAGTGAATAGTGGTGGTTTTACCCATGCCATTGCGTCCGAGCAAAGCAGCTACCTGGCCCGCTTCGATGGTCAGGTTTACATTGAACAATGCCTGGCTTTGACCGTAGTAGGTGCAGAGGCTACTCACCTGAAGAATCACGCGACTTCTCCCAGATAGGCACGTTGCACCTCACTGTTTGAACGAATGTCTTGCGGGCTGCCGGTGGCAATCACTTTTCCGTATACAAGCACGGAGATGCGATCGGCCAGGGCGAACACTGCGTCCATGTCGTGTTCGACCAGAAGCACCGTTTTTTCGCCACGCAGGGATTTCAGAATACTGATCATGGCGCCGGATTCTTCCTGGCCCATGCCAGCCATGGGTTCATCAAGCAGC
The DNA here is from genome assembly GCA_937957915.1 of uncultured Granulosicoccaceae bacterium. GTDB lineage: Bacteria > Pseudomonadota > Gammaproteobacteria > Granulosicoccales > Granulosicoccaceae. The sequence goes on from CALGNZ010000119.1 coordinate 31,167, forward strand.
AACAGCGAAGGCTCAGTGGCAAGCGCCATGGCAATTTCGAGTTGCCGTCGTTCTCCGTGTGACACCTCAGACGCAAGCCAGTCTGCACGATCATCGAGATTAACCATGCCAAGCCACTCGTGTGCAGATCGGCGCAGTGTCGGGTCACGGCGAGCATTGGCCCAGAAGCGAAAGGCATGTCCCTGATTCGCCTGAACCGCAAGCGCTATATTGTCGAGCAGTGAAAAGTCCGGAAACACCGACGTTATCTGAAAGGATCTGGCCAGGCCCGCTTCGCAGTACTGATGCGCGGGCAAGTCTGTGATGTCTTTACCCTGAAACACAATGCTGCCCTGATCGGGTTTCAACAGCCCGGACAGCTGCGAAATCAGCGTGGTTTTGCCTGCCCCGTTGGGGCCAATCAACGCATGGGTTTCGCCTTTTAATACAGCCAGATTGACATGGTCAGTAGCGGTAACGCCACCGAAGCGTTTGCAAAGATCGTTTACGCTGAGAATAACTTCAGACATCGTCGTCAGCCCTGGTTGGAGCTTTGGTGGCAGTGCCGGAGGCCGCAGTGCTGGTATCAGACGCCAGCGCCGATGATCTGTCTTTTCGAAACCACGGCGGATTGCTTAAAGCGCCGGCAAGACCACCGCGCAGAAACAATACAGAGGCGATTAACAACAGGCCAAATGGCAAGTGCCAGTAAACGGTGATTTCTGACAGTAAGTGCTCGAGCAGAATAAAAACAAGCGCTCCAATCACCGGGCCACAAAGGTAAGTTGCACCGCCCAGAATAACCATGAACATGATTTCACCAGATCGAGTCCAGTCCATCATTTCCGGTGATATAAAGGTGGTGAAGTTTCCTAGTAAAAACCCTGCGTAACCACAGATTACGCCGGAAATCACATAAGCGGTCAGGCGGTAGCGATAGCAATCGACGCCGATGGCACGCATGCGTTCCTCGTTGGAGCGCGCGCCCTGTAATGTGAGTCCAAAACGTGAATTGCTGATGCGATAGACCAGATAAAGCACCAGTACCAGGGAGCCATAGCACAGTCCGTATAATGCCAATGGATTATCCAGATTAATACCGGGAAACTCGGAGCGCACATCAATGGTTAAGCCGTCATCTCCACCGTAGGTTTCAAGAGAGACGATGGCGTAAAAGATCATCTGGCCAAACGCCATGGTAATCATAATGAAGTTAACGCCACGGGTACGCAATGAAATGGCGCCGGTAACCAGCGCGTATACAGCACTGACCGCGATGGCGATGCCAAGATGCACGAATCCGTTATAACTGGCGATACTGTCAAAGCCGCCATAAGTGGCGTGGTAGACCGGTATACCTACTGCATAAGCGCCGAGCCCAAGGTAGGCCGCATGACCGAATGACACCAATCCGCCATAACCCAGTATCAGGTTGAGCGCGACTGCGGCAATGGCAAGAACCACGAGGCGCGTGAACAGATCCATCCAGAACGCGTGGCCTGTGATAAATGCCACTGGCGGTACGATGGCAAGAATCAATAAAAGTACGATTGAAAACCAGCGCATGGATGTTGACTGGCCAGGTCTGTTTGAAGAATGCAAGGGAAACGATCGCCTTTTCTATAGGTTATCTAGCGGCTGCTGGGCGGGAATAATCCCTGCGGGCGCACGGCGAGAACAATAGCCATCAATATATAAATTAGCATTGCGGATACAGCGGGGGCGGCAGTCTCGGCAGCCTCGCTCGACATCAATACTTTAAAAAAGTCATCCAGAAAGGAGCGGCCGATGGTATCGATCATTCCGATCAGCAGTGCGGCTAGAAAGGCACCTTTCATCGAGCCGATACCACCGATAATTATCACCACAAAGGTAGTAATAATAATGTCGTTACCCATACCGATGGATGCTTCGGTGATCGGTGCTATCAACATGCCGGCGACGCCTGCCAATGTGGCACCTAAGGCAAATACAGCCGAAAACAAGGCTTTTATATCGATACCTAACGCCGATACCATGGTGCGGTTTGATGCGCCGGCTCTGATTAGCATGCCAACTCGAGTGTGGTTAACCAACAGATAAAGTCCGAGTGCGACAATACAGCCGGTGCCAATGATCAGCAGTCTAAACGTTGGAAACACGACGCCCTCGAACAACTCAATCTGTCCATTCAGTACAGCGGGAAGAGGCACGGCGATACCTTCTGGTCCCCAGTAGAGGTGTGTCAGTGTATCGATACACAGGATCAGGCCAAATGTTGCCAGCACATGCTCGAGATGATCACGTCGGTATAAATGCTGAATCACGAGTTTCTCGACTACAAAACCCGCGATGGCTGTCAATGGCAAGGCCAGCAGTGCCCCCAGCCAGAAAGACCCGGTGGCAAGGGTGAGTGAGGCGCAGAAAAATGCCCCAAGCATATAAAAGGATCCGTGGGCCAGATTGACGAAATCCATAATGCCGAATGTCAATGTCAGCCCGGCCGATAGCAGGAACAGCAATATGCCGAGCTGCAGGCCGTTCAGCAGCTGTATAAAAAGGATTGAGTCCAAGGAATCTCTCAGTCCTGGTGAATGTAGTAAGAGGAGAGGGCGCGATTGCGCCCTCGATAGTGGTTGGTAAAAATAGCTTAGCCAGCCGTAAAACTACAGCGAGCACTCACCCGCGTAAACATCCTGATGATTTTCAAATACGGTAGCGTCAATCGTTGTAGTCCAGTTTCCGTCTGCATCTTCCACCACGGTTCGGCTGTAGAAGTTTTGTATCGGCATGTGATTGTTGCCGTAGCTGAACTCACCGCGAACGGATGGAAAGTCTGCTTTTTCCATTGCTGCACGCATGCCATCCATGTCGCTGAGGTCGCCATCGACAGCATCGACAGCTGACTTGATCAGCTGAATAGCATCGTAGGCCTGAGCGGCATAGAAAGATGGATAGCTGCCGTGTTTAGCGCGAAAGTCGTCAACGAACTTTTTGTTGGCAGGGATATCCAGATCCGGGCTCCAGAATTGAGTCATCTGGGAGCCGAGTACACCTTTCATACCGCCCGCCTGCAGCTTTGGCAGAGACAGTGAATCAACGGTGAAAACCGTATATAGAGGCAGGGAATCCTGTAAGCCAGCCTGTTCGTATTGCTTGATAAATGCAGGTCCGGCTTTGCCCGGGTAAAAAACGAAAATACCTTCAGCGCCCGATGCCTTGGCTTTCGCCAGTTCTGCAGAAAAATCGAGCTGGGCGTCTTTGCCCCACTTGGTAAGGTCCTTACCAACGATTTCACCTTTGAAGGTACGCTCTACGCCAGCCACCATGTCTTTACCGGCTGCGTAATTGGGCGCCATGACATAGAGAGACTTAACGCCTTGCTGGTTGAGTGTTTCACCCATAGCCATCGGCGTTTGATCGTTCTGCCATGAGGTTGAGAAAAAGTTTTCGTGACAGAGTTTGCCCGCTACTGGTGACGGGCCTGCGTTGGCGCTAATCAGAAACTTGCCAGCGTCGAGTACGGATTTGCGCGATGCCAGTAATACATGCGACCAGATATATCCGGCAACGAAATCGACATCGTCCTGCTTCACCAGTTTGTCGGTAGCCTGCTTGCCCAGCTCCGGCTTGAAGCCGTCATCTGCCATGATCAGTTTTACCGGTTTGCCGCCCATCGACGCACCAATGTGCTCGAGTGCCAGATTCACCGCGTTTTCCTGATCTTTGCCGATAGAAGCGGCGCCGGTAGTTAAGGTGGTGACAAAACCGATTTTGACTTCATCGGCGGCGAAAAGAGCGGGAGCTGTCAGCATTGATGCTGCTGACAGGGCAGTGATTAGTTTTTTCATTTAAGTTCCTCGCGCGGGGTCTGACTGGTGTGGCTGCGATCAGATATTTCCGATCATCCGGATTAAGTTTACCTTGTGAGCGTTGCCGGGTCACGGCCGTCGCAGAAATCAGGTCGCCTGAGTAGGCAGAAATGGCAAAAAAGCCCGCGGAATCTGATCCCGGGGCTTGCAGGTCAAAGCCAATTGCGCTGGTTTGGACTCCGACGAATATCTCCTGCGTCGGCGACACGCTACTCTGCGGTTCCAGCTGGCTTCCGGCAGCGATAGCGATTCGGCAGCAATATATTGAGATGAGAATGCAAAGGGTCTGCACCTTTGCGCTGGATCTTGTTCTACCCGAGTTTAATCAGCTTGAGACTGACTGAGGAAGCGGTCGGCACGCTATGGATTGTGGAGACAGCGTTTTCAGGCAGGGATGTCTGTTTGCGCGGCCTGCTTCAGCGATCAATCTCAAGATGCGCCAGGCGGGGCGAAACCCCTACGTTTGATCAGAACGGAGCGGTGTTGTGCCATTGTTACTCACAGTGTCGGGTGGCGTGACTGCGAGCGTAGAGATGACATGCGTTTGGGGTGTCGCCAGAGAGATGTTGAATTGGTGAGATGTGTTGAGGATATGTTCGGTTAATTGTTGTCTGGCTTTTAGCAGATGTTGTACCTCCTTAATGTAGTAGAAGATACCCCAGGCAACTGCATGGTCTCCCGCATCAAGCACACGTATTTCGAGTGGGTGGTTTTCATCAATGGTGCCGTCCGACGCGGCGCATGCGTCGGCGAACGCTTGCTGGAACATTGTTTTCACAGACGCTGATGGTGTGTCGTAGCCAATCTTGAATACCAGCTTTTCCCGCAGTCCGCGCGCTGATGCAAATTTGGACAGGCTGTGTATCGTTTGGTCTCTGAGGCGAGAGTTGCTGATCATGACTCGATGGTTGTTCACGACATCGATTAGCACGGTATGGAATATTTTTGTCTTGAATACGCGGCCAAGCAGTGGCTCGGGTTGTATTTCTATTTCAATTAAATCACCCTCGCTGACCATATCGCTATTCAGCAGCACCAGGCCGCTGATGATGTCGGGTGCCCAGGCTGCCTGCGTCAAAGCGAGAATGACGCCGACAAAACCGATCACGCCACCGGCTTCGAGCATGCTGGAAAAACCGGCAAGTCTGATTACCCATATAAATGCGGCAATCGCTATAAATGTGCTTAATAACAGTGTCAGCATACGTGAGTGGTAGGTGTCTGATATTTGCGGGCCGTCGGCACTGGTGCTTATTTTTCCGTAGCGGCGTCGAGTCAGGTAGCTGCCGGTGTTGGCCGCCAGATAAGCCAGATACAGCACCACCAGAATAGCGATGATGCGAAGGCCGAGTGCGCTGTCTGCAGCATCTGTGTCTGCACCGAGATCATCGGTATGTGCAAAGTAGGCGTAGTAGCAAACGGCGGTGAGAATGGCCAGATTCAGTCCACGCAGTACGTTGACATGGAAATCGAATTGTCGCTGATTGGTGTTTCCGCCCAGCCTTTCGATAATCGGGCGTGCCAATAGCATCAGAATCAGGTTGATGGCGATTACCGCCATGTACAACGCAGCGCCGGATTTTGACAGGGTTACTGAAATTGTTTCAAGCATTCGTAAACTCTTGTGCTCTACAGTTCCATCAAATGGTTCTGTACCTATAGCGTTTTTTTGATCATATTGAGCTGTACGGGCCAAAGTAGCATTCGCCGATACAGGCCTTTCGCAATCAATAGAAGTGCAGAGAATAATGCATGAATGCAGCGGGTGGGCTTACTTTGTGAGTTGGCAATGCCAGATCACAGTGAGAACCAGGCAGTGACCTGTGTTGTGTAGCCACCTTGCCCTCAACATAACGCGCCTGTGTCACACGTTACATCGTGTATTCAGGGTCGGTTGGTCTGAATGGTTTGTCTGGTCAGCCGGTGCACTTGCTCGTGAACGCCAGGCGCCGCTCTGGCAATCGTGCCACAGTCAGGTAAAGATTGAACGCGCCACAACGGCGCGTTATATCTGATAGCTCCGCTATTTACTGTTCGTCGGTACCAGCCAGGGGCCGGTCTGATTGCAGTAGTTTGGTAACCTCGGCCACCGCCAGCGATAACATTGCGTAGTCTGCATTGCCCATTGATTTCAGGTCCTGCAGTCTCTGCATATAAACTTCAAGCTGAACCTGCGTTTTTTGCGACCAGATCTGAACCAGATTTTCGGGTGTTTCACTGGTATCGCTTTGGGCCAGAATCTCTGCACACAAGTGGCGTTGTCGATAGTGTAAATCAGAGCGCAGCGCAGATTTAGCCAGAGAGTGCCAATGATTCTGCACTTCAAGATCGGCAATCTGTTCACGTAACCATTGAATCTGCAGAAACTCGCCAAGCTCGTAGTAGACTGCCGCAGTGGTCTCTACGCCAATGCCTCCGGCATCAGCTGAAGAGATGGTGGTAACGATATCCAGAATGTCGAAGGCTGTTGACAGTGGAAACGCAGCAGACACAGCGATAGCAATTTCTGAAGGCACGCCTGCCGCCTCGAATCGGTTGCGGCGTGTGTCGAAACTCTGCCTGGTTGGTTCAGCAAGGCTTGCCGGAACGCTATTGATGAGCACTTGCAGCCCTGCATCAAAGTGATCGACGATTGCCTGCACGCCGTTGTTGCAACGTCTGTTTTTAACCAGCCAGTGTACGCCGCGTTCTACCCAGCCACGCACTATGAGTAGTAATTCGGTTTGTAACGGGTTGTCGATCTGATTGTCGAGACTTTCAATCGCCTCCCACAGTGTTCGCATATTAAATAACTGCCTTACTGCAACGTATGCCGTTGCAATTTCGGCGACTGTGCCGCCGAGTTCTTCCTGTAGCTGTAGCAGGAAGGTGGGCCCAAGGCGGTTGACCAGGCTGTTGGTGACCTGTGTTGCGATTATTTCGCGGCGCAACTGATGCTGAAGTATCTGAGGTGAAAAAGACTGTGTGAGCTGTGCCGGAAAATACATCAGCAGTTCGTTGTCGAAGAAGCTGTCTTCTACCAGGCTTGAGTCTAGCATTTGCTCGTAGATGTCCATCTTACTGTAGGCCACCAACACGGCGATTTCCGGTGCGGTCAGGCCCAGAGCCTTATTGTGGCGTTCAGTGATTCCTTCGGCATCGGGCAGAAATTCGATCGATCGGTTTAACCGTCCGTTTTCCTCCAGATAGTCGATCAGTCGAGCGTGTTCTTCGAGCAGTGTTTTCGCATTGGCCTGTGTCAGGCTGATACATTGTGTTTGCAGGTAGTTGTCGCGTAACACCAGCGACGATACTTCGTCTGTCATGTCGGCCAGCAAGTCTGTGCGTTTGTCAGCAGCCAGAACATTGTTTGCGACCAGAAAATCCACCAGAATTTTTATATTAACTTCGTGGTCAGAGCAGTCGACGCCGGCGGAGTTATCTATAGCGTCGGTGTACATTTTACCGCCCGCGCTGGCGAACTCTATTCGGCCCAGCTGGGTGCAACCCAGGTTGCCACCTTCACCTACAACCCTGCATCTTAATTCATTGCCGTTAACCCGCAGGCTGTCGTTGCTTTTGTCTTGTGCATCGAGGTTTGATTCAGTTGATGATTTAATATAGGTGCCGATGCCACCATTCCACAGCAGGTCCACTTCGCTTTTCAGCAAATGATGGATAAGTCTGTTTGGAGCCATGGCCGTTTCGGTGGTGTTAATTAACTGTTGCACCTGCGGGCTCAGTGGAATGCTCTTTGCCGAACGTGAGAAAATCCCCCCGCCTGCTGAAATTAGTGCGTTGTCGTAGTCTTCCCAGCTACATCCGGGTAGCTCAAACAATCGCTTTCTCTCTATGTACGTGCTGGCTGCATCTGGCGTGGGGTCAAGAAAAATATGCATATGGTTGAACGCCGCCACCAGTTGAATCTGTTCTGATAACAGCATGCCGTTGCCGAATACGTCTCCAGCCATGTCGCCAATGCCAACGACAGTAAAGGTTTCTTTTTGCGTATCCAGATTGAGTTCGCGAAAGTGTCTTTTAACAGACTCCCAGGCACCTTTGGCAGTAATACCCATGCCTTTGTGGTCATAACCCACCGAGCCACCTGAAGCGAAGGCATCACCCAGCCAGAAGCCGTATTCATCAGATATGCCATTGGCGATGTCTGAGAAAGTTGCCGTACCCTTGTCGGCTGCAACAACCAGATAGGGGTCGTCGTTGTCGTGGCGTATCACATCCACTGGCGGCAGCACCTCGCCGTCTGCGTAGTTGTCTGTGATATCCAGCATGCCGCGCAGGAACGTTTGATAGCACTGCACAACTTCTTTCATCAGTTCGTCTCGTGTGCCACCTGCAGGCGGACGCTTGACGACAAAACCGCCTTTTGAACCTACCGGTACTATGACTGAGTTCTTAACCATTTGTGCTTTCATCAAGCCAAGAACTTCGGTGCGAAAGTCTTCGCGTCTGTCAGACCAGCGCAATCCGCCACGCGCAACTTTGCCGCCGCGCAGATGTGTTGCCTCTACCCTGGGTGAGCAGACAAAGATTTCGAATTCAGGGCACGGCAGGGGTATGCCTTCGATTTGTGAGGGCACCAGTTTGATTGATAAATAATCCAGTGGTGCCTGGTTGGCTCCCTGTTTGTAATAGTTGGTTCTGACGGTGGCAGCAATTGCATTCTCGAAGGTTCGAAGAATACGGTCTTCATCAAGGCTTGAGACTTTATCGAGCAGGGCGATAAATTGCTCGCGCAAGTGATCAGTAGCGTGCGTGTCCGCGCTGGTGTCGAAACGTGTCTCGAAACTCTCAACGATCAGTCTTGTGATTTCCGGGTTCTTCACCAGGCAATCGATCATATAGGCCTGAGAGTAAGACACATTGATTTGCATCAGGTACTTGCAGTACGTGCGCAGGATGGTGGTTTGGCGCCATGTCAGTCCGGCTGCCATCACCAGTTGATTCATGCCGTCGTCTTCAATTTCCTGCTGCCAGATTTTCTGAAAGGCAGTCTGAAAATTCTCTGCAATTTGTTCGGTGGGTATAGACAGCGCGTTCGGATGCCGCAGGCTGAAGACACGAATTTTTACCGCGCTTCCGGCAAAATCCAATTCAAAGGGAACCTCGCCGTCAACCTGTACCCCCATGTTCTCAAGCACATTGATAATGGTCGACAGTGGAACGGCGATATCACCATGATAAATGTTAAAGCCGGTTTCAAAATCGCGATGAGATTCGTTTTTATACAGCAGCACTTCAATGCCGTCGGACTTCAGCTGCTGTGCGACCATGCACATGTCTCTGGCTGCAGTTGCCGGATCAGTATGTTCCTTGTAGCCAACAGGAATGCCCCGCGTTGCAGTGTTGGCGAGTGCGGTTCCCTGTTGTTCGCCCAGTGTTTTGCAGAGAACCTCTCTCAGGTTTTCATCCCAGTTTTGTACCGCATCAATAATGAGTTGTTCGATCCGAAGGAACTCTGTATCGATCGTGGGTCTGGCTGGTGTACGAAGAAAAAAGTTGATACGCGCCAGGGAGTTTTCCGAAGAAAACGTTGCGGCAAATTCAACGTTGTCTGCTTCCAGTTCGTCTTGCAATATTGTTTGAATGCGTTCGCGCAGTTCTCTGGAATAGAGTTCATTAGGTACGTACACAAAGCAGGTGGCGAATCGTTTGAACTGATCTTGTATGCCGAACAGTCTTACTCGCGGGTGATGTTCCAGATCCATAATGCCGCGGACGATATCGTGAATACTGTCAGCGGGTATTTGCAACAGCAGGTCTTTTGGCAGGCTCTCCAGAATACTCAGCAGTAACTTGCCGTCATGTGCGCCCGGGTTAATGCCTGAATTTGCTGTTATCGTGAGTGCTTTGTGGCGCAGCAGCGGAATCGTATCCAGATCCGAGTTAACCGCTCGCGAGGTGAAAAATCCGGTGACGACACAGCGGACATCTTTACTGCCGGCATTTTTGTTAAAGGTGATGACGTCCATCGGTTTTGGCCAAAGAACCGGAGCACGCTCAACGGACTTGGTAACGGTCAGGATTTGTTCACTGCTGTGTGCTATATCTTCAACTGATAGGTATGAGCGCGCGATCTCAACCGAATCGGCGTGGCGAAAAATACCGAAGCTGCGGTTATCAACACATACCCACTGTGAATTAGCCTGCGTAAGCTCACAGTAGCCAGTGAAGGTGAAGTGATAGCGCTGCAACCAGTCAATGAAGTCGCAGGCCTCGGCGATTTCGAAATTGTTTGTGTCCGATTTGCGCAGCTGCTGGCTTGCTTCAAGACAAGCGGCTTTCATTGGCTCCCAGTCGTCACAGACCAGATTGACATCCTCAATAACGCTTTTGATCTTTTGTTCGAGTGCGGTCTCCGCATCGCGATCGAATATTTGATCTACGTGAACCTGCATGAAGGATTCAATGGCGACGTCATCAGAATCGCTGGAAGACATGCCTTCGAGTACGCCATTGGCGTCTCTGATAACACGAAATATGGGATGTATGAACTGCCCAATGGCATGGCCGAGCGATGTAATAGCCAGCGCTACGGATCGGACAAGGAACGGTTTGTCGGTGGTGGCAATTTCAATGATGGTTTTCGATGATGTCCATCCGTGTTGTTCGACGGTGGGTTTATATACCCTGATGAGGCACTCATCTGATTGTCGGGTTGAGGCCAGATTCCAGTGAGACAGCGCCGCCATGTTCAGCTCTTCAAGAGGTCGGTCTGCCAGGTCTTCAAAGGGTACTCGGGAGTAATAGTGGCGAACCAGTTCTGATTCGTTTGCCAGGTAATCGATGGTGCGTGCAGTATTATTCACGTTTTGATCTGCCAACGGCGGGTTACTTTGAGAGGTGCTTTGCTGGCTCATGGAGACTCCGCGAATTACGCATGTGCCTGGGCCAGAGTGCTTGTGGGGTACTCTAGCGGATGGCTATCGGTTGGTACGTTGCGGTCAGGAGGGAATTGTATTCAAACCACGGACCGCGGTCTTTGCAGTGCTAGCGGCGGATATGGTCACCGATTAATGTTTTTTTGTGAGCCAGGTCTAACTGAGAAGAAGCAGGTGACCAACCGATACAGCCCGGCCTGGCTATAGCGTTAGATGTTAGCGTTGCACAATAGTCTTGTCTGACCTCGCGGCAGCGCTACTAACAGGGTGGGGGCTGGAGTGTGACGACGGTTTCGTTGAGCGAACCTGGCTACGTGCAACTCATTCTTTGCCGGCTATAGATTGTCGTGTGGTGCCTTTGCGGTGTCGCGGGCGTAGTGGGTGAGGCGGAGCCTTTCATATTGATTAGCTCCACCTTTAGCGCTGCTGCCAGCGGCGTGCGCGCATCTGTCTGTGACGCACACTGCTGCTGGTCGGATTTGCTCTCAGGAAAGCAGAGCCCGTGTTTGCTCAGTCGGTAGCCTGGGTCCAAAGTGTGTAACAATTTTCGATGCGGCAGTGTTGGCCAGGCGAGCTGAATCCTCAAAGCTCATGTCGTGTGTCAGACCGTACAAAAAAGCTCCGGCATACATATCGCCCGCCCCGTTGGTGTCAATGACGTCTACCTTATCGGCGGGAATCGTGTGAAAGCGCTCGCCGTCATAGGCTATCGAACCGTCGGCGCCGGTTGTGATTGCGAAGCGCTTTGCCATTTTTTTGAGGGCTTCGCCCGCGGCTTTTACGTTGTCTGTTTCGGTCATCAGCGTTGCTTCATCTTCGTTGCAAAACAGCATGTCCAGCTGATCTCCGGCCATCTCTATCAGGCCATCGCGAAAGAAATTAACCATGTTCGGGTCGGACAGTGTGAGCACAGTTGGCACGCCAGCGGCATTGGCAATCGAGGCTGCTTTTACTGCAGCAGCGCGTCCGGTATCTGATGCGACCAGATAGCCTTCCATATAGACAAACTTCGATTGTTTTATTGCATCGGCCACGACCTCTGCTTCTGACAGATTAACGGTAACGCCGAGGTAGGTGTTCATGGTGCGATCTGCATCGGGTGTAACCATCACGATGCACTTGCCGGTGTGGCCGTCGACGCGCTCCGAGTTGTCCAGATTGGTGTCTACATTGCACTCTTTCATGTCTGCAAGGTAGAAGTCACCGAAGCTGTCGTTTGATACTTTGCAGCTGTAAAAACCATTGCCGCCGAGTTGCGCCAGAGCAATAACCGTGTTGGCAGCCGAGCCGCCGGATGCACGTTTGTGATTCAGGTCGCCCAGTTTGACAAGCAGATCCTGATGGCGATCTTCCTCGATCAGTGTCATCAGACCCTTGTCGACCTCGAGTTCGGACAGTTTCTCATCGCTGACTCGAAACTCGAGGTCGACGAGTGCATTGCCAATGCCGTAGAGGTCGTATTGCTTCATCTTTGCTCCAGGCAGCACAACTGCCAATAGTTGGATAATAGTTACAGGGTTAATACGGCAAGTTTAGACTATCCAGGCTGCTCAGCGTAACCGGTCGTCGTCACAGAAGGCGTCGGTTATTGTGCTTCAACCCACGATTGCAGGCGGTGCACGGCCCTGAATCACGTTGCCGCAGTTGTAATGTTGAACAACAGCCGTGCTGGTTGGTGTAAAATAAAGGGCTGTTTTAGTCCATATCGGGAGTGCTTCGATTCGAAATCGTCGGCACTCGCCAATCATTGGTAAACCACACGGAAAACCTTTCAATGCGTTCACACTATTGCGGCGTCGTCGATGCTGCGCTCATCGATAGCGAAGTCACGCTCTGCGGCTGGGTACATAAACGCCGCGATCACGGTGGGGTGATTTTCATCGATTTGCGCGATCGCGAGGGCCTGGTGCAAGTGGTGGTTGATCCTGACACCGCAGAAATTTTTAGCATCGCCGAGCAGGTTCGCAACGAATTTGTCCTGCAAATCAGTGGGCGTGTGCGCAATCGTCCAGCGGGAACGACCAATCCGGAGCTGCGCACTGGTGAGATCGAAGTGTTAGCCAAAGAGTTGAAGGTGCTCAATGCTGCCGACACACCTCCGTTTCAGCTCGACGATGACGACGTGCAGGAAGAAACCCGCATGCGTTACCGTTACGTCGATCTGCGGCGGCCAGCTATGCAAAAACGCATGCGATTGCGCTCAACAGTGACGCAAAAGTTGCGCGAGGCGCTGAATGATCAGAATTTCCTGGATGTTGAAACACCGATTCTGACCCGCGCCACGCCCGAGGGCGCGCGTGACTATCTGGTACCAAGTCGAACCCATCAGGGCGAGTTTTTTGCGCTGCCGCAGTCGCCGCAGTTGTTTAAGCAAATTTTGATGATGAGCGGTATTGATCGTTACTATCAGTTTGCCCGTTGCTTTCGCGATGAAGATTTGCGCGCAGACCGCCAGCCGGAATTTTCTCAACTTGATATCGAGATGAGTTTCGTTGAAGAAAAAGATGTCATGCAAACTACTGAGCGCATGATGAGAGAGCTCTTCTCAAGTGAACTCGATGTTGAATTGCCTGACCCTTTTCCGACCATGACCTACGCCGAAGCGATGCTGCGCTACGGTTCCGACAAACCGGATTTGCGCATAGATCTCGAGCTTATTGAACTGTCCGAAGAACTGAAATCGGTTGAGTTTAAAGTGTTCTCCGGGCCTGCACAGGATCCGAACGGACGAGTGGCGGCACTACACGTGCCTGATGGGGCCCGCTTGACTCGCCGCGAAATCGATAACTACACAGAGTTTGTTGGTCGATACGGTGCGAAGGGACTTGCCTACATAAAGTGCAACGATGTGGCTGCTGGCAAGGCGGGTTTGCAATCGCCGATCGTGAAAAACATTGATGACGAAGCGCTGGCCAACATTGTCAGCCGAACCGGTGCCAAAGATGGTGACCTGATTTTCTTTGGTGCAGGCGAAGGCACAATGGTGAGTGAATCACTTGGTGCGCTTAGAATAAAAATTGGTCAGGACCTTGATTTGGTTGCAGAGGGCTGGCGACCACTGTGGGTTGTTGACTTCCCTATGTTCGAGTGGGACGGCCGTGAAAAACGCTGGAGCGCGTTGCATCATCCTTTTACCGCACCATCAACTGACCTTGAAACGCTGCGTGAAAACCCCGGGCAGGCGCTGTCTCGCGCCTACGATATGGTGCTCAATGGCACTGAGCTGGGTGGAGGATCCATTCGTATTCACGACGCAACAATGCAACAGGCGGTGCTTGATTTGCTTGGTATCGGCGAAGAAGAAGCGCAGGACAAGTTTGGATTTTTACTCGACGCGCTGCGCTATGGCGCGCCACCGCATGGCGGAATTGCCTTTGGTATCGACCGCCTGGTCATGCTAATGGCCGGAGCCGCCACCATCCGCGATGTCATGGCCTTTCCGAAAACCCAGAGCGCCAGCTGTCTGCTGACAAATGCACCGGGTAATGTATCCGAACGGCAAATGCGAGAGCTTGGATTGCGTGCGCGCAAGCCACCGGCGGCTGAGCCTGCCTGATTGCATGCAGTTTCGACGACCCGAATCGGTTTTGGTGTTGGTTTACACCGACGCCGATGAGGTGCTGTTATTGAAGCGAACCAGGCCGAAGGCGTTTTGGCAGTCCGTGACGGGCAGCCTGGAGGCACATGAAGTACCTGCGGACGCAGCCAGGCGAGAGCTTGCTGAGGAGACCGGATTGCAAGGCGTGCCGCTCGTTGACTGCAAGCAGAGTAATCTGTTTGTCATCTCCGAGGCGTGGCGTGACAGATACGCGCCCGGTGTGACACACAACAAGGAGTATGTGTTCAGCTGTCGCCTGGCGGAAAAACCGGCCTCTGTGCAACTGGCTGCCGATGAACACAGCGAGTTTCAATGGGTGTCGGTGAGCAGGGCGATTCAGATGGTGAGTTCCTGGACTAATCGCCAGGCGCTCGAGCAATTTGTGGCAGCGGCGCCGGGGAAACAAAAACCTGTATAGAATACAGGGTGGGGCGGTTACTCGTGATCGCCAGGGTTTCAGAATAACTGACTTGATTTCTTCAAAGAGACTGGTTTATGGCAGGACATAGTAAATGGGCTAACATTCAACACCGCAAAAAGGCACAGGATGCCAAGCGCGGTAAATTGTTTACCCGGCTCATCCGTGAAATTACCGTTGCAGCACGTATGGGCGGATCTGACCTTGCGTCCAACCCGCGTTTACGCCTTGCAGTGGATAAAGCGCTTGGCGGCAATATGCCGAAAGACACCATCGAACGTGCCGTAAAAAAGGGCGCCGGTGAGCTCGATGATGTGCAGTATGAAGAAATCACCTACGAGGGCTACGGTATAGGCGGGGTGGCGATTATGGTCGAAACCATGACTGACAACCGCAATCGAACCGTCGCTGAAGTGCGACATGCATTTACCAAGTATGGTGGCAATTTAGGGACTGACGGGTCAGTGGCGTACATGTTCAATAAAATCGGCGTGCTCGCTTATGGCGATGACAGCGATGAAGACGTGCTGATGGAAGCGGCACTTGAAGCCGGAGCTGACGATGTAGTCACCAGCGAAGATGGTTCAATCGAAGTGATCACCAGTGAAGAAACATTTGTCGACGTTAAAGATGCGATGGTGGCGGCGGGGCATGAACCCGAGCTGGCTGAGGTCACCAAACGCGCTGACATTGAAGTCACTCTGGATGTTGAGCAGGGCGGCAAGATGCTCAAACTACTCGATGTTATAGAAGAGCTGGATGACGTGCAGAACGTCTATACCAATGCCGATATTCCGGCAGAGGCACTTGACGCTGAAGGCTGACCTATTAACCGGCTATATTGAGGGTCAATTGTGGCTGCTGTAAAGCGAGTGCTCGGCATAGACCCGGGGTCGGTGATTACCGGCTTTGGTGTGATCGATACAGACGGGGTCAGAGACTTCCATGTGACCCATGGTATCGTCAGAGTTGCCGGTGATTCACTGCCTGAAAAGCTCGGTCATATTCTCTATGAGGTGACGAAAATTATAGATCAGTGGCAGCCGGTGGAAATGGGTATCGAAGAGGTATTTGTTAGCAACAATCCGATGTCTGCGCTGAAGCTGGGGCAGGCCAGAGGCGCGGCTATTTGTGCAGGGGTACAGCGCGGATTGCCGGTGGCAGAGTATTCAGCACGTACTGTGAAGCAAGCGGCTGTCGGGTATGGTGCCGCTGGCAAAGAACAAATGCAGGAGATGATCAGAGTGTTGCTGTCATTGGAAAAACAGCCTGTGTCCGATGCCGCTGACGGTCTTGCTGTGGCGCTGTGCCACGCGCACAGCATGAATGCATCCGTCAGTGTTTCCGTAAAAGGAGCAAATGCCGCCAGCGCCGCTACACTGGATTTCCGACGTGGTACCGGCAAACGTCGCAGCAAGCGCTGGACCTCGGTACCATGATAGGTCGCATCGCCGGAAAGCTGGTGTACAAGCAACCGCCTCAGTTGCTGATCGATTGCAACGGTGTCGGCTACGAGATCGAAGCACCATTGCCCGTATTTTATGATTTACCCGCGGTAGGTGAGCCGGTGGTGGTGTTTACGCATATGATCGTGCGTGAGGATGCACAGCTTTTATACGGGTTTCAAAGTCTTGCTCAGCGAGCGATGTTTCGCGAATTGATCAAAGTGAATGGCGTTGGTGCAAAAATGGCGGTTGCCATTTTGTCTGGCCTGTCTGCCGAAGAGTTTTCTGACTGCATAACCAATCAGGATGTGGCAACGCTTACCCGCTTACCCGGCATTGGTAAAAAAACCGCAGAGCGGTTGATAGTGGAAATGCAGGATCGGCTGGGTCGCCTGTCACTGGATAACGCGGCCAGCTTGCCGACTTCCGAGGGCGGAGACAGCACTGCAGCGCAGGGTAGTTCTAGCAATCGCGGGCAAGCGCTCGCGGCGCTTGAAGCGCTTGGCTTCAAAGGTACCGAGGCGCGTCGTATGGTAAAAGACTCTGACGGGGCAACTGTCGAGGATATTATCCGCGACGCACTAAAGAAGGTGTAAGCCCGAGTTTGGGTATTGTTAACCACCGCTGTGATTAAGGCCTGCCATGAGTGCAATAGATCGAATAATTGACGCTGAGACACATGAGGATGACCCTCAGGAACGCGCCATGCGTCCGCAAACGCTGGCCGACTATCGAGGCCAGCCGGTTGTCAACGAACAAATGGAAATCTTTATCGGCGCGGCAAGGTCGCGGTCGGAATCACTTGATCATCTGTTGATTTTTGGCCCTCCCGGGCTCGGCAAAACCACGCTCGCAAATATCGTCGCCAACGAGTTGAATGTCAGTATTCGCCATACTTCGGGCCCGGTCATCGAGCGCGCCGGTGATCTGGCTGCGCTGCTGACCAATCTCGAAAAGAACGACGTCTTGTTTATCGACGAAATTCACCGGCTCAGCCCTGCTATTGAAGAGGTGTTGTATCCGGCAATGGAAGATTTTCAACTCGACATCATGATTGGCGAAGGGCCGGCAGCCAGATCAATAAAAATTGATTTGCCGCCCTTTACCCTGGTTGGTGCAACCACGCGCGCCGGGTTGCTGACCTCTCCGTTGCGCGATCGATTTGGTATCGTGCAGCGACTGGAGTTTTACTCACCTGCTGATCTGTCTCGTATTGTCCAGCGATCTGCAGCAGTCCTCAATGTGCCTGTTGATGACGCTGGCGCCGCCGAAATAGCACGGCGTTCACGTGGTACGCCGAGAATATCCAATCGATTGCTCAGACGCGTTCGCGACTATGCGCAAATCAGAGGTGACGGTTCTATTGATCAGGCTATTGCGAATGCCGCCCTGAATATGCTGAATGTGGACGAACTGGGGCTCGATAACATGGACCGTCGACTGTTGTTCGCGATCATTGAAAAGTTCGATGGCGGGCCGGTTGGTCTGGACAATCTGGGTGCCGCAATCGGTGAGGAAACCGGAACCATTGAAGAGGTTATCGAACCCTATTTGATTCAGCAGGGCTTTCTGATGCGCACACCCAGAGGGCGAACTGTCACCAAAGCGGCGTGTGAGCACCTGAGATTGCCGACACCGGAGCCAAAACCGGAGGGCCTTTTTGAGGAGTAATAAACGGCCTGGCAGTGATGACACCCAATACCGCTAACGCCGAAAATGTTTTGCAGCAACCGAGGATCTAAACCGGTTGGTAGCTTGTCAAATTCCGCGAGTAATTCTGAATCGTAATTGAGCTGGAAGCGGTGGAGCACTAGCATGCAGCGTGGAACTTTGTGACCAGTGCGCGCAGGGTCTGATAGTAACAGAGACTACTCGCCGGACAGCTTTCAGCAATGTGGCGAGTAGGTTTTGGCAGCCAGAAAAATTCAGAACGTGACGGCTAGTGCAGACCATTCGGGCTTTTCACTGAAAATTCGTATTTACTATGAAGATACGGACTTTGGTGGAGTCGTTTACTACGCTAACTATCTGAAATTTATGGAGCGTGCTCGTACTGAGTACCTTCGAAGTCTGGGTTTTGATCAAAGCGATCTGTTTGTTCGGCTGCGGCGACAATTTGTTGTACGAACAGCATCTGTGGAATATGTATCGCCGGCAAGGTTTGATGATGTATTGCTGGTTGATGCCAACATATCGAATGTTCGCCGGGCCAGCCTGGAATTCACTCAGCGTTGCACACTGGTTAGTACTGCGGCCGGTACCGCGGTTGGTACTGATGCCTCACCGTCTGGACGTCTTGTCGCGACTGGCCAACTGCTGATCGCGTGCCTTGATGCCGATTCTCACAAGCCTCGAGCGATACCCGAGGAACTGAAAATGAGCTTGCACCGTTGAATACAGAATTTTCCTTTTGGCATTTAGTGCTGGCCGCCGGGCCCGTTGTAAAACTGGTCATGCTACTGCTGGTCGTAATATCGATCATTTCCTGGGCCATTATCTATTCCAAGAGTCGGCAAATATCGCGAGCAACACGCAATGCCACGGACTTTGAAAATGAGTTCTGGAGTGGCGCTGATGCCAATCAGATGTACCAGCAGCTGCGGGCTAAAGACGACATTCTGACCGGCATGGAGCATGTCTTTGAACGCGGCTTCTCAGAGTTTGCGCGACTGGTCAAGCAAACTAACGATACAGAGACCGTTGTAGATGGCTCGTATCGCGCTATGAAAATTGCACTGTCGCGCGAAACAGATGCGGTCGAACAACACCTTTCTTTTCTCGCAACTGTAGGATCAACAGCGCCGTATATAGGCTTGTTTGGAACAGTGTGGGGCATTATGAATTCATTCACTGCCCTGGCTGATGTGCAACAAGCGACATTGGCGATGGTAGCCCCCGGCATAGCTGAGGCGCTGATCGCGACAGCCATTGGCCTGTTTGCGGCTATTCCGGCGGTAATAGCCTATAACCGCTTAAGCAATAAGTCTGATCGATTACTCAACCGTTACGACAACTTTATGGAGGAGTTTGCGGCGGTATTGCAGCGTCAGGTTTTGCGTCGAAGTGCGGTTGCCAGATAATGGCCAGGTTCCGTGAACGGCGACAAAAAAAGCCGCTGATGTCCGAGATGAATGTCGTACCGTATATTGATGTGATGCTGGTGTTGCTTGTAATTTTTATGATTACCGCGCCTTTGTTGTCAACTGGTGTTGAGGTTGATTTGCCGAATACCAATGCCAAACCGGTGCCCTCAGATCGACAATCTGAAGCCCTGATACTGTCGGTATCATCAATCGGTGAGTGGTACCTGAAAGTGGGAGAAGAAGAGCAACAACTGGTTGAGCAGACCGAAGCGCTGAAGCTTGCGGCAGAGGCGTTAAGGGCCGATCCATCAAGACCGGTTATGGTCGCTGCTGACGAGGACATAAACTACGGCACTGTGATGGAGGCGATGGCGACCTTGCAGGGCGCCGGTGCAGAGCAAGTCCAGCTAATGAGCGATCCACCGCGCCAGAACTGACTGATGAACGAAAAAGCAGTTCACCGATCGCAAGGGGAGGTTTTGAGAACCGCCGGCTTGTTCTTGCAGACGTTGGTCACACCACGGCGTGGTGACAATGTGGATGCAGATAATGTTTGATCTGTTAAGCCGCAGTCCGATTGCACTGATCGTTTCTTTAGTGGGTCATATTGCTATTGGCGTGGCGTTGTTTTTTGCGTTGGAAAACAAATTCGGTGACGACACTAATCAAAGCGGGGAGCCAATTCTTGCTGTGATGGCCAACACCCCTGCCATGGATGCTCGTGTTCAGGAGTTGCGTGAGACTCTGCAAACGCTTGAGGCTGCCGAGCAGGAGACACTGGCAAGTTTGCCCGTACCTGATAACACCGAAGAGTTGTTGCAACTGCAGCAGGCAGAGAAAAAGCGAGAAGAAGAAAGGGAAGCGCGAGAGCTGGCCGAGCAGCAAAGACTTGACGAGGAAGCCAAACTCGCCGAAAAGCTGCGCCTGGCAGAGGAAGAACGAAAAGCTGAGCTGGCGATAGCAAAGCAACAGGAAGAAGAAAAACGCATCGCTGAAGAAACCGAAGCCAAGCGCCTGCAAGAGGAGGCAGAGCAACAGCGTTTGCTTGAAGAGGAGGCAAACCAAAAACGTCTGGCAGAAGAGGCAGAGCGGAAGCGTTTGGAAGAAGCGGCAGAGCAGGAACGTTTGGCCGAAGAGGCTGAGCAAAAACGTCTGGAAGAAGCAGAACAGGAACGCTTGGCGGAAGAGGAAGAGCAGAAACGACTGGAAGAAGAGGCCGAACAAAAACGTCTGGCGGAAGAGGAAGAGCGTAAGCGGCTGGAAGAAGAAGCAGAGCAAAAACGTCTGGCCGAAGAACAGCGTAAGCGGTTGGAAGAAGAAGCCGAACAAAAACGTCTGGCCGAAGAAGAGCGTAAGCGGCTGGAAGAAGAAGTCGAACAAAAACGTCTGGCGGAAGAGAAAGAGCGTAAGCGGTTGGAAGAAGAAGCCGAACAAAAACGTCTGGCGGAAGAGGAAGAGCGTAAGCGGTTGGAAGAAGAAGCCGAACAAAAGCGTCTGGCGGAAGAGGAAGAGCGTAAGCGGTTGGAAGAAGAAGCCGAACAAAAACGTCTGGCGGAAGAAGCCGAACGTGAACGGCTTGAGCAAGAGCGTCTGGCCGCAGAGGCTGCAGAAACGGCACGCGTGGCAGCTGAGAAAGCCGAGGCTGAGCGCATTGCCAATGAACAGGCCAATAGCGCGGATGCGCAAGCTCGCAAGCAAAGATTATTAAGAAAAAAGAAGCAGTTGTTGCAGCAGTATTCTGAGTCAATTCGTCGGGCTGTTAGTCGTAAGTTCAGGCCACCCAGCGGCATTCGTCCTGGTGCAACCTGTCAGGTCAGTGCGACAATCGTGTATCCGAATGAAGTTGTAGATGCTCAGGTTATCAGCTGCTCAGCAGGTGGTAACCAAATGGCTCGGGCGGTGGAAAAAGCTGTGATGACGGCAACTTTTCCTAACCCACCGCATAAAGCTGTCTTTAGCCGTCGACTGGAATTTACATTCAGGCAATGAGCAAACCAATAGAAAACTCAAGCAGCGTTTTACTATCACTCTCGAAGGTAGTTTTGTTAGCGGGTGCGTTACTGGTGTCGGGCTTCGCGTCAGCGGTTTTGCGAATCGAAATTACCGATACCGCCGGTGTGCAGGACGCCATACCAATCGCAATTGTGCCGTTTGCCAATAGTGGCGGTGTTAATGTTGATATTACCGGCATAGTTGGTGATGATCTGGCTCGCAGTGGTCGCTTCAGAGTGTTACCTGCCGCAGAATTTTCAAGCGCCCCGAGAACAACCGCCGAGGTAAATTACAATGATTGGCGAGGCACAGGTGCTGAATACCTGGTTATTGGAAAAATAGAACAGAGCAGTGCCGGTCAATTTGATGTTCAATTTGAGCTGATTGACGTGCTCAAGCAGGAGCAGATGCTGGCCTATGCGCCAAACGCGCAGGGTGTGGTGGAATACTGTTGCAGATATCGTGTGGGTGAGCAGCAACTGCGCCTGACCGCACACACCATTGCCAACCAGATATACGAGCAGGTAACCGGTATACAGGGGGTTTTCAACACTCAGTTTGCTTATATTACCGCAGCCGGACTCGGCAAGAACAAGAGGTTTGCACTGGAACTGGCGGATATCGATGGTTCCAACGTTACCCGTGTGCTTGAGATTTCACGCCCGATATTGTCGCCGACATGGTCACCTGATGGCGAGCAGTTGGCTTATGTGTCATTTGAGTTTCCAGGGCGCACAGCGATTATTGTTCATCATCTCGCACGTGCCGAGAGGCGCAAGCTAATTTCCATTGAAGGTATTAATGGCGCGCCCGCCTGGTCACCTGACGGGCGCAGGCTGGCACTGTCGCTTTCACACAGAGGCAGCCCGGATATCTATATAGTCAATGTTGCGTCAGGGCAGCTCACGCAGTTGACCAATGAGCCCTCCATCGAAACAGAGGCGGCATGGCTTGATAACTCGACCATTGTTTTTACCTCAAACAGGAGTGGTACACCGCAACTGTATTCAAAAACGGTCGGCGATCGAAGCGCCGCCAGACGATTGACGTTTGAAGGCAAGTACAATGCAGGTGCCACCACATCGCCTGACGGATCTACTATCGCTTTTATTCACAATGAAGACGGCAACTATCGCATTGCCAAGCTCGAACTTAAGTCAAAGGTGTTGGAAGTGCTCACCAGTGGCGCTCAGGATGAATCACCGAGTTTTTCCCCTAACGGTGAGATGATACTCTTTGCAACTCAGGAGAATGGTAAAGAAGTGCTTGGGCTGGTTAGTATCGATGGACTGGTCACTCAGCGTATCAGTCTTGCCAACGAAAGTGTTCGAGACCCGGCCTGGGGGCCAATGCGTTAACATTGAACAAAAATTTGAGGTTGTAATGATAAAAAATAAAACAGAAAAACCAGTGACGGAATGTATGACCAGAAGAATGTTACACACGCTTTCATATGGCGCGATAGTTCTGGTGCTGGCATCCTGTGCTTCGGCTCCTGAAGTCCAGGTGCCGCCACGCAGTACGCCAACGACATTGCCTGATGTGCCGAAAACCACCACGGCACCGGCAGAGACAGCCGCTGTGGGGACAGTGTCTCCGGCGCAAACTAATGATGCGCTTGCTGGCGGTCCTGTTGACGCCGGACCGATTACGCGTGAATCTATCAGAGATCCACAACATCCTCTTGCCCGACGAATCGTTTTCTTTGAATACAACAGTGCTCAACTGGATGAGAAATCCATAGAATTGCTGGCGCTGCATGCGCAGTATCTGTCAAATTTTAGAGATGTGCGTGTTCGGCTCGAGGGTCACACAGACGAACGTGGCTCGCGTGAATACAACATTGCACTAGGTGACAACCGCTCCAGGGCTGTCGCGCGAATCCTTAACTTGCAGGGTGTCGATGCGGGTCAGTTCAGCACGCTAAGCTACGGTGAAGAGGTTCCGCTTGATGAGGGAAATTCTGAAAACAGTTACCGCCGCAATCGCCGCGTTGAACTGGTATACGAAGGACTGAGCTAGCAGGGGCATTGCATGAGCGCTGCTTTCGAGTTTTTACAAACAGGCGCTCGGTAGGTTGTGGGTTCGGTGCTGGTTTGGCGAGGCGACATTTAGAGTGAAATCGATGCAACAACAAATGCAGGACACAGTGCCCAAAAGGTGCGGCACGATGGACAATGATTATCAATCTGTGGGCAGTGCCTGCGTGAGCGGTCGGGGCGTTTTGCGCACACCAGTCAGGTTTATCACCGCGGCAGCGGTTGTGTTATGGCTGATTCCCTTTTCCCACGTGTCTGCTCAAAATCTGGATGCTCGAGTGCAGCGGCTGGAACGCATACTCGACAACTCGGCGTTGATCGAGATTGTCCAGACGATGGATGCGCTGCAAACAGAGGTACGCAGGCTTCGTGGAGAACTGGAGCAAAAGAGTTTTGAACTCGAGTCGATGCGTGAGCGACAACGTAAGCTCTATCTGGATACAGACGGACGTTTGCAAGCGCTTGAAGAGGGTGGTGGTTCGAATCTGGATTCACTTGAATCGCTGGATCTGGACGATCTCGATGACACTGGTTTAACCACCAATGCCCCGCTGCAGACAACACCGCAACAAGGCGTTGAGGCCGATAGCCGCGCGGATGAACGACAAGAGAAACTTGACTATCAGGACGCCTATGATTTACTGATTCTCGGGCGAAACAACGAAGCCATTCGGCAGTTTGAGCAGTTTCTTGGTCAGTATCCGCGAGGTATCTATTCCGACAATGCACACTACTGGCTTGGCGAGGCGAATTACGTTGAACGACGTTTTGACGAGGCGATTGATCGGTTTAATGTCGTTATTTTTCAGTTTCCGGGTAGTCGAAAGGTCCCCGATGCGCGCCTGCGTAAAGGGTTCTCACTATTTGAATTGCAGCGGTATGCCGAAGCGCGAGCTGAGCTGGAGGCCGTTGAAAGGGAGTATCGTGGACGTTCTATCGCAGCATTGGCGAGGCGTCGCATTGAGCAAATGAACAATGCCGGGCTTTAAACCACATCCGGTAACCGCCGTAAAGTCGTCCAATAATTGGCGGGTACATGATTGGCGCTGCCGGTTAGGTATATCCAACTAACCATCAACGAAATCCAGCCAGCGATGGAAGACAAAAATGTGTAGTAGTTTTTTCTGCACATGGCTGGTCAAACCCTATTCAGTCGGGCTATAATGTGCGGCTTGGGGTGTCGCGGCGGTATAGCAGCGGATCTCAATTCTCTCAAAGGGCCGTTAGCTCAGTCGGTAGAGCAGTTGACTTTTAATCAATTGGTCGAAGGTTCGAATCCTTCACGGCCCACCATTCAATTCCCTGAAAAATAAGCCTGTGCACTCGCCGATCACTGGCATGGCCATCGTCGCGACAGGTTCAGGTCTGACCGCAGTAGAAAGGCAGTTGATCGCTTACCGATCTCTTGTGCATTAATCGGCACTGCTATTTCCCATATGTGACCGGCAACTGTAAAGATGGCGCGAAGCTTAAGGTTCGCTGATCCTCCTCCTTAAGCCCGCGGGGTTTCGAAAATCAATTTGCCCAATACTGCTCTTTGCGTGCTCTGTAACGGTTTAGGCAACTGGCGAGCTTGAGCCAATGCCTGGTTTTGGATCATCGACTGCTGCTCAACTTTGCATGGAAGTGAGACCCAAGTCACACCCTGATTAATAATTCATGAGTTAACGTTCGCTGGGCACTCTTTGTTCGTCGTAAATGGGTTTGTATGACTTCTTACACTAGGATGCGAAGTAATTACAGGAAGCTTCGAACCTACAACAAGTATTCACATCCACTCAGTTTTTTTTGTCTTGATGCGCTTATATTAAGTCTCAAGGCGATTGTGCTGTTGTGTCTGGCGTGGATGCTTTATAAGCTGGGTTCCGGGCTAATCGGTAACTCCCGAATGGAGGCGCCGGTGTTGTTGCAACCTGCGGCGGTCGTTTCTCGGGAAGTTGCCACATTGCAGACAGGTGCTCCTCCAACAAGCCCCCAATCAACGAACACGGCACCTGCAATCGCACCTCCACCAACCGCACCTCCACCAACGGCGCTTCCTTCAACACAAGAGCGGGTATTACGCGAGCGCCAGATGGGCCCGGTGCAGCAATTTGAACAACTGCCTGAAAACAGTGCGGCGGGGTCAGAGCTGGTTGTCTTCGATAGCCTTGCTCAAAATCTACTTGCAACCGCGGAGACAACTGTGGCAGCCGCAGATGATTTGCCGCCAGATTCGGTAGATTCAAGTGACGCGAATGATTCTGGCGCTGTGCAGTCGGACGACTTACTGATTGTGCGTGACAAAAAAGTGAAAAAAGGAAATGCCGCTACAAACAATGGGCTCTCTGTTATCGCGTCCGCTGATACGCTGCAAAATCAAGGCACGGCAAAACAAACTGCTGCGGGGCAGGTTCCGGATACCGAGTCCTTTTTGGGTAATCCATCGTTGATGGAAGACAGCCTCGCCACAGTTGACATCGCGCAACTGGAAGGTGAGATCTGGATTCATGCACAGCAACCTTTCAATTACACAGTGCAGTATGGTACTTCCACCAGCAGGGCGCTAATGCAGGATTTTCTAACCCTGTTTCCTGTGGGTAAACGCGGTGTTCTGTTCCGGTTTGAAAAAACCAACTCGGAAGATCAGATAGTCTACGGGCTTGTGCATGGTATTTATGGCACAGTGGCTGAAGCGTTGGCGGATATTGAGAATATGCCCGAGGCAGTTCGTGACTATAAGCCATGGGTCAGGCGCCTCGATCAAATACAGAGGGTTGTGCAGAAATCACAGTGACGCCTTGGTTTTCTGTACGCCTCGATTAGCCACATGCGTCTCTGTTTACGTCTCTCTATAGTGTAGCTGTCTGTAGAATGCTTTCTTTGGTGACACTCGAACTGAGCGCTAGCGAGTTTTGCGAACCTTTGACTCGCGATGAAGTGTATAGGCTGAAGCAGCAACCACAATAACGGCGCCAACTATCGTTGATTTGCCCGGGTAATCTCCAAATACGACAATCCCGATTATGGTTGCGTAAATGAGTCGGGTGTACTCAAGCGGTGCCAGTAAAGAGGCTTCTCCCAGTTTATAGGCCATGATA
>CALGNZ010000120.1 GCA_937957915.1 uncultured Granulosicoccaceae bacterium
CACATTTTATTATTATTAGTATTACCAGTCGTGGCGAAACATCACACCACCTTCTATCGACGAATCCGGACCCGCTATATCCGGATCGACAGAAGCCATTTCCAGCGCAACGCGTGAGCGCTTGCTGAGATCATATTGATAACCTACGGCTATCGCGCCGGGGCTGTTGCCCGCGACGTTGTTGTTCGATTGCGTCACCACAAGGAGAAATCTGTTCGGGCCGGTTCGATACCCCGCCCTCAACTTCACCCCTGTGGTCTCTTCCGCCCCACCAAACTCTTCATCATCACGAGCCAGTGCTGCGGATAAAACCAATGGCCCCTGATTGTAGGTAACACGACCACCAATCAACGTGCCTCCACCGAGATAGCCGTCTACCCCGCCACCCCTGTGTATCACTCCGGCTTGCATGACAAACCGGCCAATGTTGTAGCCAATCCCTACTTGCACTTCGTCAATCGGGTCGCTGTTCTGACCAACTACACCCTCTTCAGTCTCTGTCCTTCCCGCCACAATCGCATCAGCCTCTACAGAGACAGAGCCGATCTTGCCAGCATACTTTAGATTGTCGCCGTTGCGTTCCGTGCCGTTGTGCCAGAGCCCCTCGCCGACGATGTTGGTATGACTACCACCGACGAAAGTGTCCCAGACTGACCACTGCGATCCAAAAGACACAGTGCCAAAGTCACCACTTAGCCCGACGTAACCCAATCTCGTGGTCAGCGGAGAATCCTGCGTATCAGCGTCGACGCCCCACTCCCAGCGCGCAAATGCAGTTATGTTCGCAAGTACTTCGCTTCCCTGTAAACCTACTCGTGAAGATTCGTCCGAAACCTTCAAGTCGTCTGTGTCGCCGCTTGCTGCACCACTATCCGTGTACAAAACCGCCAGGCGAATAGATCCATAAACACCCGCATCTGCGCTGACAATACCAGGTAGCACTACCGCCGCTATCAGAAGCAATTTACCGGACACGTTCTTCATTGAAGCTTACTTGCCATGTCCTTTTCCGTACCCGTGAGGCCTTGCCAGCGTCTGCGTTGACAGAGACTGCACTGTAGCAAGGAAAGTAGGGAAAATACAACATTAGCTAAATTTGTTGCGATTTTGACTCTGGGGCACCTTAGGCAGGCACTCACACTGCTATGTTGTTGTTAAATAGAAACAATAATTGTCGAAAAACAGGCCAACTGCTGTTCTGAGCACAGATTTTCAGCTATCTCCCGATGGAAAATAACAACAGTGTAATTATTTTGAAACAAAAAAGACCTTAGTTGCTGCTACCGCCGTAGCAGCTTGTCGAACAGACCACCTTTGCCTGCCATAAGCTCGTTTTCAGCCTCGACCGGTAAATTCTCACCCAACAGGCGACTGACAACGACATCGAAGGCCGCGCCCGCAGGGTCGGTCTTGTCGGTAATGACTGGCGTCCCCGATTCGCTGGCATCTGCAATGGACTGCGACTCTGGCACGATGCCTAACAAATCAATGCCCAAAGAGTCGACCATTTGCTGCCGCGATATCGTATTGCCTGACTGGTCTGATCGGTATCGGTTGATCAGCAAACGCTCTGGCACTTCGCCATCACCCGCCTGCAATTTTTTTGATTCCTGCTGCAAGACACCGAGCATTCGATCACAACCGCGCAGCGAGGCGCGAGTCGGGTTGGCCACAAATATCACTTCATCTGCAAAATAGAGCGACAGTTTCGCTCCTCTCTCCAAGCCAGGCGGAGAGTCGAATATGATGTATTCAAACTCCAGTTCCTGCAGGCCGTCGATAAGTTTAGCCATGCCGTTTTTTGATAACGCATCCTTATCTCTGGTTTGAGAGGCGGGCAAAATAAAAAGGTTGTCGCTATGCCTGTCTCTGATAAGCGCGTCTTTGAGTTCCGCCTCCCCCTGCATCACGTTAATGAGGTCAAAAATTACGCGGCGCTCACAACCGAGAGCCAAATCAATATTGCGCAATCCGATGTCGAGATCCACCACAACGGTTTTCTTACCTCTCAGCGCGATACCCAGAGCAACCGATACGCTGGCTACGGTTTTTCCGACGCCACCCTTACCAGAAGTCAGAACGATTACTGTTGCCACAACTCACCTCGTTTGCATTTATTTTACTGGCAAAAATAACTCTGCGAATTTTACCACCGGCACTGGCAACAGCCGCCTTTGAGCCGACAGTAAAAAAACACCCGCAGTGCCCTCCTTTCCAGGAGGGTGTCCGAGAACCAATGATCTGCTGCGGACGCGATCTTTTTGGCCAGCCTCCTAAAGAGGCTCAATCAATAACTGATCGTCCTGCAAACTAATTTGTACAGGCCGGTTTTTCACCTCTGCCGGCACCTCCTCGAGCACTTTGTAATGACCCGCCACAGACACCAGGTCTGCTTCAAGCGCAGAACAGAATATTCTCGCGCTGGTGTCACCGTGAACTCCGCATAGCGCGCGCCCGCGCAACGTGCCGTAAACGTGAATGTTGCCATTCGCGATCAATTCTGCTGACTGGCTGATCTGCGACAACAATATTAAATCGCCGTGCCTGGCCACGCATTGCTGACCGGAGCGTACGGGCCGATCAACGATCCGTGCCGAGTTATGAGACCTGACTTCTTCATTGTTATCGGTTGCAGAATCGCCGGTAACTTCGTCCTTTTCATCAGCGTTCGATGTCGACGCCAACTCAACAATGGGCACACCGGCTGACTGCATTTTCTCTCGCAACTCGTCACCGATCCCGCGCACAGCCACAGGCAGCAGTTGCTGTTGTCTGATCACCTTAAACAGCTGATTGAAATCATAACCGGCAGAAATTTCGACTGGGGAAAAGTCGACGATGACGGGCGTGTTTTTGAAAAACGCGGGCGCTTGCTGAACTCGTTCGGCGAGGTCCGCCGTGATTTTCTCAATGTTGTTGTCGTGCAACAAAATCGACATCAGGGTGTACATATTACCCTTGATATCAACAGTTCTTTTCGTCTCAGTCATATACCGGCTTTCTCAATCAACAGGACAACTATCCGCATCAATGCAGAATGTTACCATCTGGAGAAGGGATTGAGTTATGTCTGCACTCCGACTTTTTGTCGGCCAGCGATGCACAAGGCAAACCGGATAAAAGAAACAAAACCACGAGACCATGCGCTAAAGGCGTACAAAGCGGGTATAGATTGGCGAGGGCGCCCACCCAACGATTGGGCGATAGAAGATGAGACAGGCGACGAGAAGGTGCCTTTTGGCACATTACCATTTCAGCTAATCAACACCGCCGGTGATATCTGGCGGACAGTCAATACAGAAATTGAACACAGCAGAACTTGAACACTGCGGGTGGCGCGCTGGGACACTGAACCGGACCAGTTCAGCGCCACACAGACGCAATTTACGGTCAGAAGCAGGCAGTATCAACTACGTGATGTTACTTCCAGCAAATGATAGCCAAACTGTGTTTTTACAGGACCGTGGACTTCACCGATTGCTTCGTTAAACACGACTTCGTCGAATTCTTTTACCATCATCCCTGGTCCAAACGACCCCAGATCGCCGCCCTGCTTGCCGGATGGGCAACTGGAGTTTTCCGCGGCGAGTGCGGCGAAATCAGCCCCATCAACAATTTGCTGTTTTAAATCGAGACACTTTTCTTCACTGTCGACGAGTATATGTCGTGCTGTTGCGGTAGCCATTGTGGTTTCCTTGATTTGAGTTGTGGGTAAAAATAAACGTGCTCATCCTGCCATTGCCCGGGATCGCGGTAAGTTGCAAACCGCTATGCATCATCGTTTCGCAATCATAAGGACGGGAGACCGAGCAACAGATTTCAGAGCGATTGTTAAAGTGAAATTACCACCGGGCAATCGCGCCAGGCATTCAGAGAATGCCCTGCTTTAGCACTCCCGGAATGCGCACTTTTACTCGTGCGCTTCGAGGTGCCTGGCCTGAAGGTCAGGACATTCCCGGTTTCCAGACACCGGATGCAGCCTGGGTTCGATCAGTTTTCTGCCGCTGAACATCAGCTGCGACATGTTGCGCAAAGGCCATCAGTTCTTCGAGAATCTCCTGCTTCTGGGCATCAGGCATATCTTCCTGACCTAGTAAAAATCCGATCACAGCGCTTAGGTACTGAGAAGCGACGCCGGGGTCTTCAGCCGCCGGATCGTGTTGCGCGAGCAGATCTCTAACGGATTTAACCAGCGGGCCACTAAGTTGAAGTTGAGACATGGTGAACCATATATTTTGATAGCATTCAATAATATCAGAAACATCGCCCCACCACCCGGGTGGCAGTGTGCATTCCTGCCAGGGCGAGAAATTTTTTCGACCGAGATACCACCCATGACCACACAGGCAATCATTGAGCAGAAAGTCACCTCTGGGCTGGACTGCTCCTTCCTCGATTTAACCAACGAAAGCCATATGCATAACGTACCTCGCGACTCTGAGTCACACTTTCGTTTGGTGGTTGTAAGCGACGAATTTGAAAACAAAAACCTGGTGGCCAGGCATCGAACGATAAACAAACTGCTGGCCGCTGAACTGGCAGGATCCGTCCATGCACTCGCATTGCATACCTTCACAACTGAAGAATGGCGCGCTCGTGGCGAATCAGCGCAGCAGTCACCAGACTGCCTGGGTGGATCCAAACGCTAGGAGTCTGCGCGGTGGAAGTCCGCGTAGCGAGAACGCGCCATGTCGAGGGTGTTTTTACGATCATTTGCGGCGCATAGTTATTCATACGCAACAAAAATGATCGATAAAAACGCACCGGCAGGGCGCGTTCGCAGTAGTGGAGGTTCTGCCGCGCAGACTCCTAGGCAAAGGCAAAAACTAGCCAAGCGGCAGCACATCGGGCA
>CALGNZ010000121.1 GCA_937957915.1 uncultured Granulosicoccaceae bacterium
ACAGCCCGCAGGGCTCAACAACCCGAAACTATGCCTCTGGCCTCATGTGCGGAAACAGAATGACGTCTCTGATTGATGGTGAGCCGGTAAAGAGCATCACTAATCGGTCTATACCGATGCCCTCACCCGCTGTTGGTGGCAATCCATATTCAAGTGCTCGAATATAGTCGGCATCGTAGTGCATGGCTTCATCGTCACCAGCATCCAGGTTTGCGACCTGCTCTCGAAAGCGCTCGGCCTGATCTTCCGCATCGTTCAATTCCGAAAATCCGTTTGCTATTTCTCGCCCGCCAACAAAAAATTCGAACCGATCGGTCACCATCGGGTCTTTGTCGTTACGTCGCGCGAGCGGTGACACCTCTGCCGGATAGGCCGTGATAAAAGTTGGTTCGAGCAATCGGTGCTCAACGGTCGCTTCAAATATTTCTGTCAGCAACTTGCCGATTCCCCAGCCTTTTTGCACTTTGACACCAACAGTTTCGGCGATGCTCAGTACGGCGTCAGCGTTGCTCAGATCGTCTGCATAAATATTAGGGTTGTACTCGGCAATCGCTTCAACCATCGTCATTCGCGCGAAGGGCTTTTTGAAATCATAGGTTGCACTGCCGTCAGCAGACTCGATAGTTGTGCTGCCGATAACGTTTTCTGCAATCGCTCGAAGCAACTCTTCGGTCAGATCCATGAAGTCGTTGTAGTCGGCGTATGCCTGGTAAAACTCAAGCATTGTAAACTCGGGGTTATGGCGTGTTGATAACCCTTCGTTGCGAAAATTACGGTTAATCTCAAACACACGATCGAAACCACCGACAACCAAACGTTTTAGGTACAGCTCTGGTGCAATACGCAGATAAAGATCCATATCCAGTGCATTGTGGTGTGTGGTAAAAGGCTTTGCCGCAGCGCCTCCGGGTATGACCTGCATCATCGGCGTTTCAACTTCCATGTAGCTGCGTTCAATAAAAAACTGCCTGATGTACTGAACTATCGATGCACGCAAAGTAAAAGTTTCGCGCACATCATTGTTGATGATCAGGTCAAGGTAGCGCTGACGGTAACGCTGCTCGGTATCGGTTAAGCCATGAAACTTTTCGGGCAACGGGCGCAACGATTTCGTCAGCAGACGCAGCTTCGATGCCTTTATAGTGAGCTCACCGGTTTTGGTTTGAAACAACTTTCCCTCAACGCCAATAATATCGCCAACATCAAGATGTTTGAACTCAGCGTAGGCGTCATCACCCAGCAACGCCTGCTGCACAAACACCTGGAGCTTGCCACTGACGTCCTGCACATGGGCAAAACTCGCCTTGCCCATCACTCTTTTGCCAAGCATTCTGCCGGCTATAGATACCGGTATCGCGGTAGTTTCAAAAAACTCCTTGCTGCGGTGCTGGTGCTCTTCGAGCAAATCGTCTGCAAGCGAGTCAGGACGAAAGTCATTCGGAAACGCCGGCCCTGCCTCGCGTATCGCTGACAGTTTCTCGCGACGCTGCGCAATCAGCTTGTTTTCGTCTTCGCCACCGACTGGCTGTGTGGGTGATTGATCGGGTGTTTGTTCTTCAGACATAACGTTGTGCGCCCCCCTTAACGAGTGGCATGCTCCTTATAAGCCGCTTTTCAGGCTCGCTTCAATAAACTGATCCAGATCGCCATCGAGCACGGCCTGCGTGTTACCGGTTTCCACACTGGTGCGTAAATCCTTTATGCGTGACTGATCAAGCACGTAGGATCGGATTTGACTGCCCCAGCCGATATCTGATTTGCTGTCTTCCAGGGCTTGCTGATCACCCTGACGTTTTTGCATCTCAAGCTCATACAGCTTTGCCTTGAGTTGTTTCATCGCCTGGTCTTTGTTTTTATGTTGGGATCTGTCGTTCTGACATTGCACAACAACATTGGTTGGCATGTGAGTGATGCGAACAGCCGACTCGGTTCGGTTCACGTGCTGACCACCCGCACCCGACGCTCGATACACATCTATGCGCAGATCCGCAGGATTAATATCAATCTCTACAGAATCGTCGATCTCGGGTGCAACAAATACCGCCGCAAACGAGGTATGGCGACGATTACCGGAATCAAACGGTGACTTACGCACCAGTCGATGTACGCCAGATTCAGTGCGTAACCAGCCATAGGCATAGTCACCCTGAAAGCGAATTGTTGCCGACTTTATGCCCGCAACATCACCGGCTGACGCCTCCATTAGCTCGGTCTTAAATCCATGAGCCTCACCCCAGCGCAGATACATGCGCAGCAGCATTTCGGCCCAGTCCTGGGCCTCGGTACCACCAGAGCCGGATTGTATATCAACAAAAGCATTGCCAGTGTCGTGCTCACCGCTAAACATGCGTTGAAATTCAAGCTGTGCTATCTGCGTTTCCAGTGACGCGAGATCTTCTTCTACCGCGTGCCAGGTAGCTTCGTCGCCCTCTTCTTCGGCCATCTGCAACAGCTCTTCAGAATCGGATAAGCCACTGCCCAGCGAACTGAGTACTTCGACTACCGCCTCGAGCTGGGCTCGTTCCTTGCCCAGCAACTGAGCGCGCTCGGGATTATTCCAGATTGCCGGATCTTCCAGTTCACGTAAGACTTCTTCTAGTCTCTCTCGCTTAAGATCGAAGTCAAAGATACCCCCTAAGCGCTTCGCCACGCTGTCTCAGTTCTTCGATCTTGGTAAGCGTTGGATTTATTTCCACTTCTCGGTGTTCCCGGGTAAGCCAAATCCCTTATTTTACACCAGGAGCCTGCCCAAGAACCAATGATCTACTGCGGACGCG
Organism: uncultured Granulosicoccaceae bacterium; assembly: GCA_937957915.1. Lineage (GTDB taxonomy): Bacteria > Pseudomonadota > Gammaproteobacteria > Granulosicoccales > Granulosicoccaceae. Next base: position 2,778 of record CALGNZ010000121.1, read on the forward strand.
ATCTTTTGGCCAGCTATTCCGATCAATTTCGTTAAATATGAATGACTATTCACCTCTATTGATCGAAGTATCTGACTCAAAATCGCACGCCCTCGCTACGAGCGTGGTTCTCGGACAGCCTCCCGGAGCGTGCGTGGCAGTACCTACGGCTAACGCATCACGACAGCCACTTTATTTGATGGTTTTCGCTGCCCGGAAATGCCTGAGTGCCTTAAACCGCCGTGAAAACGTCCTGACGCCAGCTCACTCTTGCGATGCGGACGCCGCCACACACATCTGCAAAAGCCCCGACGACTCGGCATAGATTGGCTGATTTGGTGGTTTTATGCCAACTCCATATGGTCAACCAACAGCTGCAAAGACTCTGTATTGCGGTAGCGATTAACATCCAGTCGGTAGACCACCCGCCACACTTGCTGACCAGTGTTCTCGATCACTCGATTAAACGCCACTGCAGGCACGTCTCGTTTGCCACCAACACGCCGCAGCACCAGCTTACTGTGCCCGTTGCCAACAATGCGCACATCGCGAATCTCGAACTCGTCGTCAAAGCTCGGAAAAGGAAACGCCTGTCCCCACGGTTGCAGATATTTAACCAGTGACGCGTTGGCTAAACTCATCTCGTCATCATTTAAAGCACCGTCGGTTAACCATTCGCGCTGCAGTGGCTTGCCATCGAGCACGCGATCGACCTCAGACACGAAAGCCTGACGAAACTGCTCTAGATTCGACTCAGCTATAGTGGCTCCCGCAGCCATGGCATGACCGCCAAACTTTCCCAACAGGGTTGGGTCACTGGCGACAATCGCCATCAGAATATCGCGTATATGCACCCCTGCTACCGATCGGCCCGAGCCTTTCAGAGAGCCATCGGCCGCCCTGGCAAACGCAAACACCGGCCGATGACATTGTTCTTTTATACGTCCGGCGACAATACCAATAACGCCCTCATGCCAGTCTGGCTGGTACAGCACCAGCGCTTGTGGCAAGGCACCGGACTGCTCGGCGAGCACCGCATTAACCTGCTCCTCGGCGTCGGCACGCATACCACTTTCTATTTGACGGCGGCTTCGATTCAGGTGATCGAGTTCGCGCGCAATGGGCAACGCCTTGCCAATATCGTCGGCCAGCAGGCAGTCGACACCGACACTCATATCGTCAAGACGCCCGGCTGCGTTCAGACGCGGACCCACAATAAAACCCAGATCGTCGGCAGTTGCATACCGATGCGGTCGTCCAGCCACCTCAAACAATGCCAGCAACCCCGGGCGTGCCTGGCCGGCCCGAATCCGACGCACCCCCTGCTCGACCAGTATTCGATTTAGCCTGTCGAGCGGAACTACATCGGAGACGGTGCCAACCGCAACAAGGTCCAGGTAATCAGCCATTTTAGGGAAATCAAGATTTTTGGATTCCAGCCACCCGGACTGCTGCAGCGCTCTGCATAGCCCGGACATCACATAGAAAATTACACCGACGCCGCAAAGGTTTTTCCCCGGAAATTCGCAGTCGACCCGATTTGGATTAACCAGCGCATCAGCTGCCGGTAACTGCACGGGCGGCAGATGATGATCGGTCACTATGACCGACAGATTAGCCTGGCGCGCTGCCTCTACTCCACTGACTGATGCAATTCCATTGTCGACAGTCAGCAGAACCCGTGGATTTTCCTGCAGCGCCACCTCGACAATTTCGGGGGACAGTCCGTAGCCATACTTAAAACGACTGGGCACCAGATAACCGACTTCAGCACCGAGCTTTCGCAGAACATCGCAAGCCAGTGCCGTGCTGGTTGCCCCATCCGCATCGTAGTCACCGACGATGAGTATTTTCTGTCTGCCAGTGATCGCTGCCGCCAGCAATTCAACGGCACGGTCGAAATCGCGCATGGTGCCGGGCTTTGGCAAATACTTTAATTGCAGGCCCAATTCATCAGCTCGGACGATACCTCTGCTGGCCAATATGCGACCGAGCAGCGGGTGCTCATGCAACTGCGATGCAACACCAGGCTCAAAAACCCGTCGGCGAATTAAATCGTCGGTCATGATTGCAAGCCTGCGATCCAGAGGCGCCGGTGCTGTGCTTCAGCTTTCACCTGACTCTCCTCTTATGCTGTTTGCCGCGCTGCTAAAGTCATCAACTCGTGTTTTAACAAAACGCTCGAACGATTGTGACCTCCCAAGCCCATCAAGCCAGCGGCGAAACCCGATCCGTTCAGGCAAGTACCATAGAGTGTCTCCACCACACCAAAGACTGACGGGCACTCCTCTTTTTAACAACCCGCGAGACTGATCAAGCGTCGCAAACACAGTGTCTGTCAATTCTGACAGTACGTGTTTTCGCAGTTCGGCATCAGCGGTCGCAGCAGCAGTGGCCATTCGATTATCGACGACAAGTGCAGGCAGGTTGTCGAAGGAAAAATCAGTCACGCTCTGCACCTGCAAACCAACATGGTTCGCATAACTGCGCGTGTAGAAATTGTTGGTATAGATGGAACCTGAAATTTGAACCTTCTCTGGAAGCATGCCACCACCCCAAAGCCACAAAGAGTTAACCGGCAATTCACCACGCGCTTCACGCTGCTGATTAACCGGGTGTGAGTACAGGATCATCTCGATTTCAGCGAGCAGCGTGCGCCAGCGGCGCGCGTCCTCGCCAGTCGGCCGGCATAGTGACACGTCCCGACCTGTGGCATGGGACAGTGACACCGCATCTATGTTCAGTGCTTCGTCGAACTCGCAATACCATCGCAATGGGTGGTCGCTTTTAAACGTTAAACCGTCGCTGCCAAATTGCAGATTTAATGTTGCAATGATGGCAGCTGAGTCGTCTGCAGTCAGGTTCAGCAGAGACTGATCAGCCAGTGTGGCATGATTAATGTCCATTTGTTGGTACACAGGGTCCACGCAAAACACATCATTCGGTACCTCACCCTGTACTATCTCCGTTCGATACCCCAGTCTTGCAGCAGCAGATGACAGCGGCTTGCGGTCTGTGTCCATTCCAGAATCAGCACTGGCATTGAACCATCTGGCTATCACGGACTCCAACGGGTCAGAAGTGCTTGCAGACGTGTTTGTGTTTTTTTCTGACCGATTCAGAAACCTGCCAATCGTAGCCGCTTCTACCGGTATCGAGCCCACCGCCTCCGGAGCCAACAACCCTGGAATTACTAAAAAAACACCGTCTGTTAACGTTGCTTTGTAGGACAATACGTCCAGCGGATGGACCGGTTGAGAGCATGCAGTCATGAAAGATTCAAAATTATGGTTGGTTTTATTGGTACTGCCCGTTATTGGCGCTTTTTTCTATTTTGATCTTGGCCAGTATCTGTCTCTCGATTACCTGAAACAACAACATCAGGCAATCACCCAATTCTACGCTGCCAATAAGCTACTGACTATCGCAGTTTTTTTCGCCGTCTATGTACTCGTCACCGCAATGTCTTTGCCGGGTGCCGTTATTTTAACGCTGGCGGCAGGTGCGATATTCGGATTCTGGGTCGGTCTGGTGCTGGTATCGTTTGCGTCGACAGCCGGTGCCACACTGGCTTTTCTTGTCTCCCGTTTTTTGTTTCGTGAAACCGTTCAAAACCGCTTCGGCAGCCATCTGGAGCCCATCAACCGCGGTGTGGAAGAGGAAGGAGCATTCTATTTGTTTACGCTCAGACTAATCCCGGCTGTGCCATTTTTTCTGGTCAATTTGCTGATGGGCCTGACTCCGATAAAAACCGGGGTTTATGCACTGGTGAGTCAAATTGGCATGTTACCGGGGACTGCAGTATTCGTTAACGCAGGCAATCAGTTATCAAAAATTGATTCGCTGAGCGGCATCCTTTCTCCATCGTTGATCGCCGCCTTCGCGCTTCTGGGTATCTTTCCCATCGCAGCAAAAAAACTCATTGGTATGTATAAAAGAAGGACGGCGGTATAGTGACCACTCATACAAAACCCGAGCATTTCGACACCAATATTATTGTTCTCGGTGCCGGATCAGGCGGCCTGATTTCGGCGTTAATAGCCGCCGCAGTCAAAGCGAATGTTACGCTGATCGAAAAGCACAAAATGGGTGGCGATTGCCTGAACACAGGCTGTGTGCCATCGAAAGCACTGATAAAAACAGCCCGCTTTCTACATGACGTTAACCATTCGCAAAAGTATGGTGTAAAGACAGCCAGCGCCGATTTTGACTTTAAAGATGTCATGAACCGGGTACAGGCGGCAATCAAGAAGATAGAACCCCACGACTCTGTCGAGAGATTTACCGAACTGGGGGTTGACTGTGTTACCGGTGAGGGCAAGCTGGTAAGTCCATGGGCTGTGGAGGTAAATGGTAAAACCATCACCGCTCGCAACATCATTCTGGCAACCGGAGCCAGGCCCTTTGTACCACCTATAGAAGGGCTCGAGCAATCAAACTGGTATAACTCCGACACCATGTGGGGCATGGAAGAACAACCACGGCGCCTGATCGTACTGGGCGGCGGTCCCATCGGCTGCGAAATGGCACAAGCCTTCGGCAGGCTCGGCAGCGAGGTGTCCGTGGTGGAGATGTCGCCGCGCATTATGATTCGAGAGGACACTGAAATCTCGGATATGATACGAGACAGGTTCGTGGCCGAGGGCATCAACGTACTGACAGGCACACGAGCAGTGTCCGTGCAGGCAGCCAGCGGCGGTGGCCATGAACTGGTGTGCGACCAGGATGGCAAAGAAGTCAGGGTTGCATTCGATGGTCTAATCGTCGCGATAGGCAGAAGACCTAACGTCGAAGGGTTCGGACTGGAAGAACTCGGTGTCAAGTTGAGGAAAAACAACACCGTAGAGGTCGATGATTTTCTTCGTACCAATTTCGACAACATCTTTGCTGTTGGCGATGTGACCGGCCCTTATCAGTTTACCCACACCGCATCGCACCAGGCGTGGTTTGCAGCGGTAAACAGCCTGTTCGGACAGTTTAAGAAATTCAAGGCTGACTACTCGGTGATTCCCTGGGCAACCTTCACAGATCCCGAGGTCGCTCGAGTCGGCTTGAATGAAAGTGAAGCAAAGGAAAAAGGTATTGCCTACGAGGTTACTACCTATGGCATTGATGCGCTGGACCGCGCCATTGCCGACAGCGAAGACCACGGTGTGGTTAAGGTACTAACGGTGCCAGGTAAAGATAAAATTCTGGGAGTGACCATAGTCGGCTCACAAGCTGGCAACATGATTGCCGAGTTTGTCACGGCAATGAAATACAAACTCGGCCTGAAGAAAATCCTCGGCACGATTCACACCTACCCGACGATGATGGAAGCCAACAAGGGCGTTGCAGGCAACTGGCAAAAAGCACACGCTCCACAAAAAATTCTGCACTGGCTGGGCAAGTTCCACAACTGGCGTCTGGGAAAAAAGAAGTAAATGCCAACGCTATTAAACACCGAAGACACCCGTGGCATTGGTGTGGTTCACGTTGCTCACCGACACCCTGAGTTCGGTCGCAAAACTTTCTAGCAAATTTTTGGTGTTTTCAAAATAAAGTCTGGCAGGGATGCCCTGATTTCTAGAAGTCTATGAGCTCCGGCTTTCCAATATGGTAGCCCTGCGCGAAATCAACATTAATATCCTGCAGCCGCGTGAGCAGTGAATCGGACTCTACATGCTCAGCGATAATTTTCTTGCCGAGTGTTTTGCCGATGTCACTAATCGACTTTACCAGCGCAAAATCAACCGCATCATCAAGTATATCTCTGACCAGCAAACCATCAATTTTCACATACGTTACTGGCAGATGGCGAAGATAGGAAAAGGATGACACACCACTACCAAAATTATCTATAGAAACATCGCAGCCGGTGTCTCGCAGTCGTTTAATGAAGCTCGTCGCAGCTGATAGATTCGACACCACTGCGTTTTCTTTAAGTTCAAAACACAGGATAGAAACATCAATAGGTGCTTGTGCCAGCTTGCCCAACAAAGCACTGGTAAATTCTTCATCAATAATTGACTGCACACTGAGGTTTATTGCACACATCGCCATTGAATCGGCAATATGTGGCTGACCCGCCAGCCACGCTATAGTTGCATCGACCACGGCAAGGTCCAGCTTTTGCGACAGACCATAGCGCTCCGCTGCTGGTAGAAAACTGCGAGGGCTAATCTCCTGGCCGTCAGCATCGTGCAATCTCAACAACAGCTCACTATACAAACCATCATCACTGTCATCGAGCGGTTGAATCTTCTGCATACAGAGCTGAATGCGATTGTTCTCGATTGCGGAATTGATTAACTGAACCCAGTGCGGCCGCTCACCGGTTCGATTATCGTTGCTGGCCTCCTGGTAGATCGCCACCCGATTGCGACCCTTGTTTTTTGCTTCGTAGCAGGCAGAATCAGCTGCACTGAAAACCGCAGAGCGGTTCTCCCACCGATCATCAATAATGACTAAACCAATGCTTACACCGATCGTAAAGCGCTTGTCCTCCCACTGAAACTGAAAATTCTCGACCTCTCGCCTCAGCTGATTGGCAAGACGCATTGCTTCATTAATGCCCACATCAAAAATCAGAACACCAAATTCATCGCCACCCAGTCGCGCCAGTACATCACTCTTTCTGACCAGGCCGGTAAACAAATTTGACAACTGCCTGAGCAGCTCATCACCTGCAGGGTGGCCACAGGTATCGTTTACCGTTTTAAAGTTATCGAGATCAAGGAAACACAGGGCGTGGCTTACTTTGTCATTACGAGCGGTATGCACTGCCTCATCGCACTTAATTTCAAATGCACGACGGTTAACCAAACCTGTCAGTGAATCGTGGTTTGCGTGAAAGGCAACTTCACTGGCAGCGTTATAGGCGTCAGTAATATCCCGCCCTGTGCCTCGATACCCGTTAAAAGCCCCTTCGTCATTAAACACTGGCAGCGCCGACAGTCGGCTGACCCGCGTTTCACCATCCTTGTTTCGCCATTTTATTTGTCGATCGCGTATCTCCTGACGATTACGCAAATCAATATTGAGTAGCCCCCATTCTGCCGCATCGTCCGCCAGCCCGAACCGGTCAAACAGTGAAATTAGCGACTGCCCGAGCAACTCATCAGTATCAACACCCAGCAACGGCGCAGCCCCGGCCGATAACTTTCGAAGATTCATTTCCGCATCTGTCTGCCACAGAAAATCACTACTGGCGTTGGCAAAATCCTGCTGCTCATTGAGTCGGTCTCGCAGTTTTTTAAGCGCCCGCCGCTGCACTTTATCTTCCAGCAGTGAAACACACACTGCCCGCCGTCCAGCCCAGCTTAGTGCGCTGAAAGACACTATGTAGCTTGCCGAATCCAGATCAAGACTCGCTTCGACCGATGTATTCAATCGCTCACTGAGCATGGCTTCAATTTCGGCCTTCTTGCGATCTGAAAACCAGGCATCGAGGGGATTGCCTTTGTTGCTTTGAGCATTAAACAACGCTCTGCCAGCCGCATTCGCATCCAGTAGATTCCATCGATCGCATATCAGGATTGGATAAGCCACTGAATCAAGCAGCGTTACCTCATTCGTTTGCCTGGCAGCAAGTAATGTGCGAGTGCCGTCTCCACGCGGACCCGCTCGCTTCTCAACTGTATGACCGCTAGTAACCGCACCAGGCATGCAAAACACAGCTGTCGCCTCAACGCCGTTCCAGCGCACCGCATAGCTTAAAAAACCGCTGGCAGAGCCGGTTGCTAACTGGTTGTCGTGATCTGTGTCAGTATCAGGGTCCAAACCAGCGTTGATCAAAGCTCGCAACTCTTCACCCGCTGCGGCTTTTCGTCCACTGCCTGTTAAAACAGCCCACTGTGTATTCTGATACAGTGGTTGGAAATCCTGGTGTATCAACAGACCAAACGACGAGCCTTCAAGCAGTGATCTAAACTGCCGGTTGCGCTCCGCTAAAAGCCGGTAACTGCGGTGTAATTCGCTCAGTTTAAGGGCGTGGATTTCTATGCCGACGACCTGGCCGTCACGCGTGCTCAAAGGACTGCGAACAAAAAAGCAATCGGACAGGCGAGTACTCAGTAACGCGCCAGAGGTAATTTCGGGTGCACCGGTACGCAGCACGCGCAACTCGGTATTACGCACCAGTTCAGCACTTGCATGGGGTAGGAAGTCAAAATCAGTTTGCCCGACCATTAATGTCGGTGACTGAAGTTGCAACACTCGCGCATATCCCAACGTACAGCTTTGGTAGGCAAGTGATTTATCTTTTATAGCGGCATTACGAGGGTAAGCCGTCCGCACCGGGTTTGCTGCCATGCCGCATCTAACTAATTAAGGTGTCGAAAAGGGTCGTCAACACACTGTAAATGAGGCAGCACTATGTCAGCAAATTGCTAATGGTACCGTGTTGATTGTCTGATACTGAAGAAATCGAGCTAAATATTTCGGCGGCAAAGAGGGAGGTCACAACAAAATCAGTGTGCAAACCATATTAGGCAGATCTGCGCCACTGGCCAGCCTTAACGCCTGTGTATGCGACGAATATTAACGCTGTTCCATCGACCAGCCGTCAATGGCTTTCTCGAGTATTTCCAGCCCCTCATAGAGCGACCCCTGTTGGTCCGGGCTTAACGACGCCAGCAACTCGTTGTTTCGGCGCTCCATCATGATACCGACCTTGTGATGCACTTCCCGACCCTTGTCCGTAAGATTCAGGCGGATATTACGCGACTTGCCCTCGCTTGCCTCGGTACTGATTAGCTCGCCTTTGAACATACTTTTGACCGTGCGGCTGATCTGGCCTTTGTCCATACCGATCTGCGAGCGAATATCTGCCTGACTCAGAGAACCAGCTTCGGCAAGCAACGCCAGTATGCGCCACTCTGGCAAACGTAGTTCCGCCAGCTTGTGGACTGTCTGCCCAACCTGGCGACTCATCTTTACGTTAACGACGTTTAGTTTTACGTTTATCAGATCGTGCAATTTAGGATTTTCCTCCAGCATTCACTACCACCCGTCACCAGCAAGGCTCACATCCTATCAAACCTTTTTGTCGAATTTTGGATAAATTGCATTCGAATGCAAAAACTATTGAATCAACCATTCTTTTACGCAATATTTTGCCTACATAGGCGACCTACAGCGAGAAGTGCAATTATCTGTGCGAAATCCGACTAACTTCATCATATCGGCGAGCACCGACTGGAACTATAAAGCGTTACTCACTAACGCCCACCACTAACATGTACAAAACTCCCTGTGCAATAAGAAGCACTATCCGACAACAACCAGACTATTGCCTCCGCCACCTCTTCCGGCTGTCCGCCGCGCTTCATGGGCACAGCATGCTTAACACGCTCGATGCGATCCGGCTCTCCGCCGCTCGCGTGTATATCGGTGTAGATAATTCCTGGCCGAACTGCATTTACCCGAATGCCCTGATCAGCAACTTCAGATGCAAGCCCGACAGTCATCGTATCAACAGCGCCTTTACTGGCCGCATAGTCGACGTACTCATTGGGCGCACCAAGCTTTGCCGCCATGGATGACACATTGACGATGGCTCCACCGGCTCCTCCGTTTGCAGTAGACATCCACTTAATCGCTTCACGCGCACACAGAAAAGTGCCGCTGACATTGACGTTCATCACGTGTTGAAACCGCTGCAGTGTCATATCCTGAAGGCGGCTTTGAAGCTCGATTATGCCTGCGTTGTTGACCAGCATGTCGACGCGACCAAGCTGCTGGTTCACTGTTTCGAACAGTTGAACAACCTGTTGTTCGTCGGCCACATCTGCCTGTACAGCTATTGCCTGGCCACCATGGTTTACGATCGACTCTACAAGACGATTGGCCGGGTCTGCCTGCTGTCTGTAATTTACGCAGACCGAATGGCCCAGCGCCGCAAGCCTGCTGGCGACAGATGCACCAATTCCCCGACTCGCACCGGTAACAATAGCGATTCCCATCGTCATATCCCCTTTTATTTAACAAACGGGATACCACTATACACCGTCGTGACCTGACGAGATTTAAGGAGCACTGAACGCGAACTGCCTTACATGTTGCGACGATACTTGCCACCAACCTCAAACAATGCGTCGGTAATTTCACCCAGCGAGCAATACTGAACTGCATCTACCAGTTGCTCAAACACGTTTTCGTCTGCAACGGCTGCCTTGCGCACCCGCTCCAGCGCGTCAGCTGAATCTTTTGCATGACGCTGTTTAAATGCTTCCAGCCGGCTTATCTGGTTTTTCTTTTCATCATCGGTGGAACGTGCAAGCACAACTTCCCGGTCGTCTTCTTCCTCAGGGTTTCGAAACGTATTTACACCAATAATTGGCAATGTGCCATCGTGCTTGCGATGCTCATAAAGCATTGATTCGTCCTGAATCTTGCCGCGCTGGTAACCGGTTTCCATTGCACCCAGCACTCCTCCGCGTTCAGAGATTCTTTCAAACTCGACAAGCACTGCTTCTTCAACCAGATCAGTTAACTCATCAATAACAAAGGCACCCTGATTGGGGTTTTCGTTTTTGGCAAGGCCCCACTCACGATTAATAATTAACTGTATCGCCATGGCCCGTCTTACCGACTCTTCAGTAGGTGTTGTGACGGCTTCATCGTAGGCATTGGTATGCAGCGAATTACAGTTGTCGTAGACCGCTATCAACGCTTGCAGCGTGGTGCGAATATCATTAAACGCCATCTCCTGCGCGTGCAATGACCGACCGGATGTCTGAATGTGATACTTGAGTTTTTGACTTCGCTCGTTTGCGCCATAACGCTCACGCATGGCAACCGCCCAGATGCGTCTGGCGACACGCCCCATCACGGTATACTCGGGATCCATTCCATTGCTAAAAAAGAACGACAGATTAGGGGCAAAGTCGTCAATTGACATGCCACGCGCCAGATACGACTCAACATAAGTGAATCCATTTGACAGCGTAAAGGCCAACTGGCTTATTGGATTCGCGCCGGCTTCAGCAATGTGGTAACCACTGATAGAAACAGAGTAGAAATTGCGCACGCCATTGTTAACAAAATACTCCTGTATATCACCCATCACTTTCAGGCTGAATTCGGTTGAAAAGATGCAGGTGTTCTGCCCCTGATCTTCCTTCAGAATGTCAGCTTGTACGGTGCCTCGCACGTTGGCCAGGGTCCAGGCGCGAATGTCCGCCAGTTCTTTTTCGTCTGCTTCGCGACCGTGTTTTTCTATGAATTTCTGTTGCTGCTGTCGGAAGGCGGTATTGAAATAAAACGCCAGAATAGTTGGTGCAGGCCCGTTAATGGTCATCGAAACAGAAGTACGCGGATCACATAAATCGAAACCGTCGTACAACGCTTGCATGTCGTCGACGGTGGCGATAGATACACCGGAGTTACCCACCTTGCCGTAGATATCAGGCCGCTCATGCGGATCATTGCCGTACAGGGTCACGGAATCAAAAGCGGTCGATAAGCGCTTCGCTTCCGAGTGTTCTGACAACGCCTTGAAACGGCGGTTGGTTCTGAAAGCGTCGCCTTCTCCGGCGAACATACGTGTAGGGTCTTCTCCCTCGCGCTTAAACGGGAACACGCCTGCCGTGAACGGGAAATACCCAGGCAAATTCTCTCGCATCATCCAGCGCAGCAGATCACCTTTGTCCTGATAACGTGGTAACGATACTTTTCTAACAGTACTGCCACTGAGGGTTTCGTGTATCAGTGATGTTTTTATTTCACGATCACGCACGTTAACAACGTACTCATCCGCCGAGTAACGCTCCACCACCGATGGCCATTGATCAAGCAGTGCCTTCGCACGACTGTCCAGCGCCTGGGTTTTATCTGTCAGCAACTTGCTCGCACCCGCAGCGTCATGACTTACCGATGCTTCGGACAGTAGCTTTAGTGCGGACTCAAGTTGCTGGCACTCACGGGCAATAGCCGCCTGCTCGTCAGCCTGCTTTAAATAACCACGCACAGTCTCGGCAATTTCTGCCAGATAGCGCAGTTTCTGCGTCGGTAAAATAACCGAGCTATCCGTTGAATGGCGTGTACTGACAGCAGCCAGTCTGCCGCCACTTTTTACAGGGCTGGACTCACCGAGCAGCCGGGTTATTTCCTGATACAGTGCTGTGACACCATCATCATTAAAGCGCGCCGCCATGGTGCCAAAGACAGGCATTTTTTCAGGCGATTCACTGAAGGCCTCGCGGTTACGCTGCACCTGCTTACTGACATCACGGAGCGCATCTGCTGCACCTTTTCGATCAAACTTGTTGATCGCAATAACGTTGGCAAAATCAAGCATGTCGATTTTTTCGAGCTGACTGGCAGCACCAAACTCAGGTGTCATCACGTACATCGACACATCGCAAAACGGGACTATGCCAGCGTCGCCCTGACCAATACCGGGGGTCTCAACAATCAGCAGATCAAAGCCGGCAAGTTTGGTCGCTGCAACGATATCAGCCAGTTGTGGCGGCACATCACCACCGGCCTCACGCGTGGCAATAGAACGCATGTAGATATTGGGGTGATCTATAGCATTCATGCGAATGCGGTCCCCAAGCAGCGCGCCACCGGTTTTGCGGCGGGTCGGATCGATTGCCAGAACGCCAATTTTCAGTTGGTCACCATGGTCAAGTCTGAAACGCCTGATCACCTCGTCAGTTAACGAAGACTTTCCGGACCCACCGGTACCAGTAATCCCCAACACAGGAACACTGTCTCCGGCCTTGCTACTGGTTTCAATGACATCGTGCAGACTGTTGCGCGCCGCGAGCGGATAATTTTCGTTTTCAAGTGCTGTCAGCAACGATGACAATGGTCGGTAACCGTCACTACAGAGAAACTCTGCAACCCTGGCTGGTGAATTAATATCGGCCGCCAACTCCGCGCTGAGGTCAGGCGCACTTGCCCCCGGGTCAAAGCGGCAACGCGACATCATGTCGTCAATCATGCCCTGCAGACCAATTTGTTGTCCGTCTTCAGGGGTATAGATGCGCGCGACACCGTAGCCATGCAGCTCGGCTACTTCGTCAGCCACAATAACTCCGCCGCCACCGCCGAACACCTGAATGTGGCCGCAACCCCGATCACGCAGCATGTCGATCATGTATTTGAAATACTCGACGTGCCCCCCCTGATAGGAGCTGATCGCTATTCCCTGCACATCTTCCTGTATCGCGGCGTTGACTACTTCCGCAACAGACCGGTTGTGACCAAGGTGGATGACTTCGGCGCCTGCACCCTGCAGGATACGCCGCATGATATTGATCGACGCATCGTGCCCGTCAAACAGGCTGGCGGCAGTAACAAACCTGACGTGTGTGGCTGCGTTTTCCTGTTGCTCAGCTGGGCTTGTGTCCAGTGATTCGTGCAACGAAACTACTTCTTTTGCAGATGACGACATCAGACGCTTCCGGTGGTTGTGACAGTTGGGAACAAATGAGGCTGACCTAGCCAATATGCGAACAGTGCGAGGCCACTAGTTAGCTGGAGCCGTATACGCGGTACCGTGTATCTATTGTTTCCTCGCATTCAGTATATTGACGTTTACGTAAACGTCAATATACTGGATTGAATCAGCGAGGCGCCAGTAACTCACCCTGCTCTACGTATATGACGGCTGTTTATGCAAGAAACTTTCACTATCTCGGAACTCGGTAACGAATTCGGCATCACGACTCGTGCAATCCGTTTTTACGAAGATAAACAACTACTTAGCCCGTCAAGGCAGGGCAATCGGCGTGTCTACTCGCGATCTGACAGAACCCGCCTGAAGCTGCTGCTGCGTGGCAAGCGTCTGGGCTGGCCGCTCGAAGAAATCCGCGATGTACTGAATATGTACGATCAGGGCCACGAGGGTGAGATTCAGCAACTGGAGTACACCTGCCGAAAAGTGCGCGAGAGCCGCGAGCAGCTGGAACAGCAGCGGCGCGACATCGAAGCCGCACTGCAGGACCTGGATAGCATCGAATCTCGCTGTCTGGCACGAATTGATCTATTGATTGCAGATGAAAAGGAAACAGGCCAGGCCGAAAACCGCGCCTGAGGCAAACTGGAGAGACAGCATGTCACAACAAGATCCGATCGTAATAACCGGCGCCATGCGCACCCCGTTGGGCGGCTTCCAGGGCGAGCTTTCATCGTTGACCGCCAGTGAACTTGGCGCTACTGCTATTGGCGCCGCACTGAGCCACAGTCAGCTTGACGGCAACTCTGTTGAAGAAGTTGTAATGGGCTGCGTGCTGCCCGCAGGTCAGGGGCAGGCACCGGCACGGCAAGCGGCACTGGGGGCCGGTCTGCCGCTGGGCACCAATTGCACAACAATCAACAAAATGTGCGGCTCAGGCATGAAAGCGGCCATGTTTGCTCACGATCTCCTGTTGGCTGGCAGTGCCAGCGTTATGGTCGCCGGTGGCATGGAAAGTATGAGTAATGCGCCCTACTTATTGCCCAATGCACGTGGGGGTATGCGCATGGGCCATGGACAAGTGCAGGATCATATGTTTCTGGACGGCCTCGAGGACGCCTACGACAAAGGCCGTCTGATGGGTACGTTCGCGGAGGATTGCGCCGGGCACTACAAATTTACCCGTGAAGCTCAGGATGAGTTCGCAATCGATTCCCTTACGAAAGCAAAAACCGCAATAGACAATGGCGAGTTCGACAGCCAGGTCGCACCGTGCACCATAAAAACACGCAAGGGTGAGCACATTATTTCAGCCGATGAACAACCGCACAAGGCGATGCCAGACAAAATACCGCAACTGCGCCCGGCATTTGCCAAAGACGGCAGTGTCACCGCCGCAAACTCGAGCTCAATCTCTGATGGAGCTGCCGCGCTGGTGATGATGCGCCGCAGCGAAGCAGAAGCTCGATCAATCAAACCGCTGGCGACGATACTGGGTCACGCCACACATGCACACGAACCAAACTGGTTCACCACCGCCCCCGTCTATGCAATGCGTAAACTGCTCGACAAAATTCAGTGCTCGCAGAACGATATTGATCTGTACGAAATTAATGAAGCCTTCGCCGTTGTCACCATGGCAGCTATACATGAACTGGATTTATCACCCGATAAGGTAAACATTCACGGCGGGGCCTGCGCACTGGGACACCCGATTGGCGCCTCCGGTGCTCGAATTCTGGTGACGTTGCTGCACGCGCTGCAAAACCAGGGCTTGAAGCGGGGCGTAGCCTCACTGTGCATCGGTGGCGGTGAAGCAACAGCCATGGCGATTGAACTGGCCTGATTGCCACTGCTGAGCTGCCTCTGAAGTATCGAGGCTACAACTACCTGAATGACCAAGAGCCGCGCTCGAGCGAAACGTTATGATCTATACCGAAGAACAGCTAATGGTGCGCGACATGGCGCGCCAGTTTGCCAACGAAAAACTGGCACCCAATGCCGCACAGTGGGATCGGGAGGTTACCTTCCCTGTCGACGCCATCCGGGAAATGGGAGAGCTCGGCTTGATGGGCATGGTGGTGCCGGAGTCTTACCAGGGTTCCGCGACAGACAGCGTGAGCTATGCCATGGCGCTGGAGGAAATTGCAACCGGTGACGGCGCCTGTTCAACCATCATGAGTGTGCACAATTCCGTGGCCTGTCTGCCCATCTATCGATTTGGCACCGATTATCAAAAAGACAGATGGTTGCCCAAACTCGCAACCGGTCAATTGCTCGGTGCGTTTTGCCTGACCGAACCTCAGGCCGGATCAGACGCATCGGCGCTGACCACCAAAGCAGAATTAACCGGCAATGGCAGTTATCGGTTAAACGGTGTTAAGCAATTTATCACCTCCGGTAAGAATGCAGACGTGGCGATCGTATTTGCCGTGACGGACGCATCTGCAGGCAAGAAAGGCATCAGCGGCTTCATCGTTCCGACAGACAGCGAGGGTTATCAGGTCTCATCTGTTGAACATAAAATGGGGCAGCGCGCGTCCGATACCTGCCAAATCATTTTCGACAACTGCGAAGTGCCCGCCGAAAACTTACTGGGCGAGGAAGGTCAGGGCTATCGCATAGCGCTGAGCAATCTGGAGGGCGGACGCATCGGTATTGCTGCGCAGGCAGTCGGTATGGCCAAATCCGCGTACGAACACGCACTTGCCTATGCGCAGGAGCGCACCGCATTCGGTAAAGCGCTGATGCAACAGCAGGCTATCGCATTCAAACTTGCCGACATGGCGACGCAAATCGATGCTGCCAGATTGCTGGTGCACCGCGCCGCCATGTTGCGCGATGCCGAACAACCGTGCCTGACCGAAGCCTCGATGGCAAAACTGTTTGCCAGCGAAATGGCTGAGCGTGTTTGCTCGGACGCGATACAAATCCATGGCGGCTATGGCTACCTGCAGGATTTTCCGGTCGAACGAATCGCCAGAGATGTTCGCGTTTGCCAGATCTATGAAGGCACCTCTGACATACAACGACTGGTGATTAGTCGCTCGCTGGCCAGCCGGGGATGACGTATTTCCGCATAAAACCAGTGAGTGCCTGCCCTGTCTAGACGGATGCGGCGGCTTTGCATGATGTAAAAGATCGCAAAGTGCGTTGAATATCGACCAAGCCAGTACCAGTTTTACGGTGATGACACCTACTCCGACAATTTCAGCACAGGACCGAACACAACAGGACCGAACACAACGGGCCCACCAACTCGCGGTACTGGTGTATTTGTTGTACCTGCTGGGGGTTTTATTCGGTATTACTGCACTGATTGGCGTTATCATCAACCACACAAAGGTGGCGAAAACCAGAGATACGCATGCCTATAGCCACTTCATCTGGCAAATGGCTTCATTCTGGATTTTATTCATCGGCGCTGCACTGGTCGTTATACTATGGCCCGCAAGCGTAACTAAGCTACTGATCTACGCGTGTCTGGCGTGGTGGATTACAAGCGCCATCATCGGCGTCTGGTTTTTGCGCAGGCAAAGACCAATACCATTTATCAAAGCTGCTCCGGACAACGCTACTCTGAAGCAAACACGATAAATTTAAAACGTATCCGCTCGATCACCTCCCGCAAATACACGTAGTTGCAGGGTGTGCGTCAGCAGCGCTTACCTAACAAAAAACAACGGGACTACACCAATGACTAAACCAACGGTAGCCGCAACTGCACCAATGCCAGTAGAAGTAGAAGAGGGAAAAAGCTATTTCTGGTGCTCTTGTGGCCAAAGCAGCAAGCAACCGTTTTGCGACGGATCACACAAAGGGTCCGAGTTTGCGCCGGTCAAGTACGTGGCGGAAAAAGACGGCAAAGTATTTTTCTGTGCCTGCAAACAAAGCGGCAACGGTGCGCTGTGCGACGGTTCTCACAAGAAACTATAGTCTGAGCCGCATCTGGTTTTCACGACCTGCAAAGCGGCACACTGATTCAGGTGATGAAAGCTCGCAATAACAGTCGCGACGAACAAAGCGCCAGCACATGCTCACAGTTGAAAGTCCGCCACGCACAGGGTTGCTGGCGGCAGGTTCTAATCTGCGCTCCGGAGGCCTTCACGGTTTGTCGTTCGCCATTGCAGGGACCCTCCACCTCAAACTCGATCCAGGCCACACTTTGTAACATGAGCTAAACAGGGCAGGCACGGTTGCACATGCCACGTCAATGCAACCAAATCAGACACTTGCTGCCAGATACTTACAACCCGGACGAATTAGAGGTTACAAGGCAGCCTCAAAGGTCGGCAGTTCTCGCCGATGAAGTGCACGTCAGGCCACTGATGTAAGAAAAAATCGATCAAATCGCCATTTAATTTTTATTGCGGTGAATTGGTCTAACAAGTGCCGACACTATGATCGTTGTTCATTCACTTTGTGAATAAACCAGGTTCAAAGAAAGGGAAAACCAGTTCCATTTGTATGTTGAATCGAGGCTACACACACACAGAAGGTGTAATGTCCGGTTAATCAGGAACCATTGGCGAAGAAAAAAATTCAAGAACTACCACGATCAGCAACTAGAGTGCGGTGAATTCACCGCACTTTTTTTTGCGTGTCGTATCAGTTCCCAAAGTAACCACAGCCGGGGAAACTGAGCAACCTGATCGAGTCGTCCATTGAACTGACGACAACTCCAGTAGTTTCAAAAGTTGGCCCTGATGCATCAGACTCCGCAACCAGTGTCATCATGCTGCCTGATCGCCACGTTACACATACACTGTTCGCATCGCCCCCAATCTTTTGCGGTGTTTTGCAACTGCCGAGTGCACATCAAACAATGCTCCATAGGCGTTAAAACGCAGACTTTAATTTGCATTGCTTTTATTTTGCATGCCTTGCTGGTCAGGGCTATTGTGGGGGTATTGAGTAGGTGGCAGTCGCATGAGCGACCACAATATCGTCTGCATTTGCACTGTATAGCGCGACATCACCAATCGCCAGTCGCTTGCCTATTTTCAGTGGCCGGGCCAGGGCAATCATGTCGCCTGCAGCGGGCTTACGCAAAAAATTTATGTTCAGGCTGGTCGTTACGGCGAGTTCAACGGGCCCCACATGCGCCAATACCAACGCGTACATTGCAGCATCTGCCAACCCCATCATCACCGGACCCGCAATAGTTCCACCGGGGCGTAAGAAACTGTCGTTGTAACGCGCACGCATTCGCACCTCTGCAACATCCAGTTGCTCAAGCTCTAAACCCATTAGCTGTGCAAACGGCAACCGTTCGGCCGCAAGCTCATTGAATTGTTCTAACGATATCTTCGACATTTACTCGGTTCCGCCCAAAGCTGATAACTATGCTGTACCGCGATTATTTAGCCATGCTTTTAACCACGAATAAAGATTTGCCAAATCAAACGCTACCAGGTGAACCGGGTATATTACTTGTGAAAACAAATCTGTTCGCGATAATCTCACCCTACAGCCGAAAATCCCGGTTCAGGTCACTACTACACGAGACCAGGCACCAGGCCTGCACCAATAAGTATTTCGCGTTTGGCAAACGCGCTAACAACCATCGAAAAAACCCGAGGGAGTCAATCTGTGAGTAATCAACTACTGTTGCGCGAAACTAATCAGGGAGTTGCCCGACTCACGTTAAATCGGCCAACCAAGTTTAACGCGCTGTCAGAAGAGCTTCTGGCTGAGTTAAAGCAGGCTCTGGGCGACATTAAAGACGACGAAGAGATTGCCACTGTAATCCTGGCCGCCAATGGTAAGGCCTTTTGCGCCGGTCATGATCTTCGGCAAATGCGAGCCAGCCACGACGATGGTTATTACCAGAATCTTTTTTCCAATTGTTCTGAAGTGATGCAACTGATCGGCAAACTTCCGCAGCCGGTTATCGCCGAGGTACAGGGTATTGCCACCGCCGCAGGGTGTCAGTTGGTAGCAACCTGTGATCTCGCTGTGGCAGCACAGTCTGCGCGTTTCGCCGTATCCGGTATCAACCTCGGGCTTTTTTGCAGCACCCCGTCAGTCGCTCTGTCGAGAAATATTTCCCGCAAGCGAGCCTTTGAAATGCTGTTGACCGGAGACTTCATTGACGCCGACAAAGCTGCTGAATACGGATTAATCAACTACGCCGTTGATGACTCAGCGCTGCGAGAAACGACAGAAAAACTGGCGTTGAACATTGCCAGTAAACCGCTGGCAGCGCGCAAAGTCGGCAAAGCCATGTTTTATCAGCAGCTGTCAAAGGATTTGTCAAACGCCTATGCCTACTCGGGCAATGTGATGGCCGGCAACATGATGGATCCGGAAACAGTCGAGCATATCGACGCGTTTCTGGAAAAACGGCCAGTCAGAAAGTCCTGATAATCAGAGTTTTGCGCGGCACGGCTGAGGCCGCACGTCCGCAGCATTGCGTTGTAGACCTGGTGCTGGCCGAGAACGCCTGAGACATACAAATCGATCGGGGTGAATTGTCATTCATCCTTGCCCCTTGTCGAACGCCATCACCAGCTAAAAGTCATGTCCGAGGCAGATCAGTCATTCCCTGCAAAAACCTCCAAAGAGGCGATGCGGACGTCACGGATCCATTCGGTAAACTGTGTGGCAGAAGCTAATTGCGAGCAGATTATCAAGTCATACAGCCGTCCGCCGATAATCCTTGCGATCTAATAAATATAATGAGCGGTTGGCATGACCAGCCGCCAGCGTTACCACTTTGGGAATTTTATGGACAATCAAGAGCTTACCTATTTGAATACACTGGCGATCAGTTGCCTGGCCACCGGCATGGTTGACGAGGCGCAGCCGGCGTTCGAGATGATCGCCGAAGTCAATCCTGATAACGCCGCAGGCCCGGTCGGACTCGCCAGTATCGAACTGGCCAAGGGCAACTACGACGCAGCGTGCGAAATTCTCCAACAGGCTGCATCTGCATCACGTGTCAGCAAGGCGCAGGCTCAGAAAATTCTGATGAGTGCACTCGTCGCGACTAACCGCCTGGACCAGGCAGACGATCTGCGCAGCAGCCTGACTGAGCTAAGCGCAGCAAATGATGACCACGAGTATCTGCGCCAGACACACCGGTTCTTCGGCACCGGTGATCCGCGGATGCTGAGCAGCTAACATTTTTCAGTTGAGCTGACTTATGTACGGGGGCGGGGCCACTTTTGGCCTGCCCCGCAGTCGGCCATCGTTGCGGTTATAGCCAGTGAACTGACACTACACCCACGTGCGAGGCCTGACATCGGATCTTCCTGTCACAAGGCGGCACCGCCGGGGTGTTGGAAGCGCACACTTGCTGACCGGTCAACCGCAATCGCAAACTCTTGAAACTGCGTTAACCACACGTTGTATCATGTCGGCCTTTCCTTTTGGCCAACCGCATGACTTCCAGCCAGATCCAATTTATCGACACACCCGATGCCGTCGCTGCATTGGCTGAGACGCTGTCTGGCGCGCCCTGGCTCGCGCTTGATACAGAATTCTTACGCGAGCGCACCTACCGTCCGGAGCTGTGTTTATTGCAAATAGCCACCGGCGGGCCGAACAACACTGTCGCTTGTATTGATCCGCTTGCGGTCGATAACATCGACCCGATTCTGGATGTGATCTACGAGCCGTCAACGCTCAAGGTGCTTCACGCCGCCGGACAGGATCTGGAAATTTTCTACTGGCTTCGTGGCGAAGTGCCACAGAATCTTTTTGATACCCAGGTTGCCGCACCGCTAATGGGTTTTGCCGAGCAGATCGGCTACGGCAATCTGGTTAGCGAGGTGCTCAATATTGAGCTGAGTAAGTCACACTCCCGGGCAGACTGGTCCCGACGCCCCCTGCCCCCCAAACAACTGCAGTATGCGGCGGATGACGTTATTTACCTGTCGCAAATGTATCCGGTGATGCGCGATAAACTAAAGCAACTGGGGCGACTTGACTGGCTCGATCAGGAGTGGATCGATATGACCCGCCCGGAGATCTACGAAAAACCTGCCGATGAAATGTGGAAGCGACTTCGCCACATAGAAAAACTCAAAGGCCCCAGGCTTTCAATTGCACAACAGCTGGCTGGCTGGAGAGAACTGACCGCACGCCAGGAAAACCTGCCGCGAAACTGGTTAATGAAAGATGAAACGATAACCGATCTGGCGAAACAAATGCCAGATGACATGAATGAACTGAAGCATGTTCGCGGTCTCTCCACAGGCACCATCAGACACCACGGGCAAACGATCGTCGACACGATAAACCGGGCAAAGGATATAGCACCTGAAAAAGTGCAGATTGCAAAGCGTAAGACCAAATTGACCGCAACTGAAGACGCCGCACTCGATGCGTTAACGGCAATAACCCGGCTCTACGCCAGCGACCTGCAAATAAACGCCTCTATTCTGGCCCCGCGCAAATCACTCGAAGATCTGTTGCGTGGTGACAGAGATACTATCGTTACACAAGGCTGGCGTTGCAATCTGATTGGCGACGCCCTCTGCGATATGCTCGACGGCAAGTCGAGTTTGTCCTTCAATAATGGCGAACTCACTCTGCACCAGCAATAGCAACAGGCTGGGCGTCTGCGCTGTAAAAACTATGCGCCTTAAATGATCGTACCGGTTGTTCCAGGAGCGTACCCTCGACATGGCACGTTCTCTCAACGCAGACTGTTACCGCGCAGACTCCGAAGCGTAAACCACTCGCTCGGCATCAGCCGCTACTGACAGCGATCGCTGTCTCCGGTACCGCGATGGCAATGCTTTGTTGACTGAAACTCACAGCAATACAGAAATATTTTGCGATGACTGCGTAAAGTGCTGTAAATCAGCCTGCCACTTCCATACACTTTACGTTTGTCACTAACAGCGGCCAACCATGTCGACGAAACTCAGCAACGTCAATATCGTTTCAGAATCAGTTCTGATCACACCAAAAGAACTGCGCGAGCTCATGCCGCGCTCAGATGAGGCGACAGAAACAGTCAATGCCGCAAGGAATACGGTGGAGTCCATTCTCGACCGAAAAGACCCGCGGCTTTTGGTTGTTGTTGGCCCCTGCTCGATTCACGATATCGACGCTGCAAAGGACTACGCCAAACGTCTGAAAGCCCTGCATGACAAACACGCTGACACACTGTATATCGTGATGCGCGTGTATTTTGAAAAGCCGCGCACCACCGTAGGCTGGAAAGGGTTCATCAACGACCCCGATCTGAACGATTCATTTAATATCGAAGCAGGTCTGCGAAAGGCGCGGGAGCTGTTGATCTGGCTCGCCGAACTCGGGCTACCCGCAGGCACCGAGGCACTCGACCCAATCAGCCCACAGTATTTATCTGATCTGTTTAGCTGGACTGCCATCGGCGCTCGTACCTCAGAATCACAAACGCATCGGGAAATGTCGAGCGGATTGTCGACCGCTGTTGGCTTTAAAAACGGTACCGACGGTAGCCTGGATATCGCTATCAACGCATTGAAGTCAGCCTCATCTCCACATCGTTTTCTCGGCATCAACAACAATGGTCAGGTAACTCAGCTGGAAACCCGTGGCAATGCCTTTGGTCATGTCATTCTGCGTGGCGGGTCTGAGCCTAACTACGACTCTGTGAGCATTGCCATCGCCGAACAAGCACTTGAAAAGGCAAAGCTGCCGGTCAATCTGGTGGTTGACTGCAGCCACGCGAACTCGCACAAAAATTTCGAGTTGCAAACACTGGTTGCAGAGAATATCTGCAATCAAATTAACGACGGCAATCAATCGATTGTAGGCATTATGCTCGAGAGCAATATTGAAAGTGGCAACCAAAAGCTGGGTTCCGATCCGAAAGCGCTGACCTACGGCGTTTCTATCACGGATGAGTGTATCGATTGGCCCACGACCGATACTTTGCTGGCGACGATGTCAGATCAGTTGCATGGCGCATTGGCCAAAAGGCAGTCGAATTGACGCTCCAAAAATGGCAATGGCAGACGCTTTAGCTTGCCATGAACGCACGCCTTGAGATGCACGCGGCCTGAAACCGCTAACACACAGTGGGCACCAATAGAATGAGTAAAGCGAATCAGGACCAGTATTTTAGCGAGTATATTCGCTCACGCGTCCGCACTATTCCCGACTGGCCAATTGACGGGGTGCAATTCAGGGATATCACACCCTTGTTGCACAACCCGGCCACTTTTCGACGCCTGGTAGATTGCTTTGTGCATCGCTACTACGAGCACGATATTGACGTCATCGCGTGCATCGATGCACGCGGTTTTATTATCGGCGGAGCGCTTGCCTATGAACTCAGCACCAGCCTGGTACCCATTCGCAAGCGCGGCAAACTGCCTTTCGATACCGTCAGTGAAGCATACGAACTTGAGTACGGCACGGCAGAGGTTGAAATTCACAAGGATGCGATAACCAGCGGCCAGAAAATATTACTGCTGGACGATCTGATCGCAACCGGTGGCACTATGCTCGCCGCCAGTAACCTGATCACTCGTCTGGGAGGTGTTATCGAGGAAGCCGCCGCAATTATTGATTTGCCCGATCTTGGTGGTAGTGAAAAGCTTCGTAGTAGCGGCCACAAAGTATTCAGTATTTGCGACTTCGAAGGAGAATAAATTGAGCCTGGGCAGACAAGAGAACTTTTTCGTTTCGTGGGAAGAACTGCATCGCGATACGCGCGCACTGGCAGCACGCCTGTTACCGGCAGATCAATGGACCGGGGTGATTGCGATCACTCGTGGCGGACTGGTTCCTGCGGCAATTATCGCCCGAGAGTTAAACATCCGACTGGTGGATACGATTTGCATTAAAACCTACGACTATCGTGAGCAGGGTGACAGTGAAATCATTAAACACACTGATACCGACGGTACCGGCATGCTGCTCATTGATGATCTTGTGGATACCGGAAAAACTGCGCGGGCCGTTAAAAGGCTGGTGCCCAAAGCACGCTTTGTAACCGTCTATGCGAAGCCTGAAGGGCGGGCTGAAGTTGACGACTGCATCAAGGTCGTGCCGCAGGACACCTGGATAAATTTCCCATGGGATATGGAATTGAACTATTCAAGCCCGCTGGTAGATCGCTAAAGCGTGCAGCAGGCGCCTCGCAAAATCTGCGGGCTGATCGTAATCAGCCACGGTGACAAACCGCAGCCACCTGCCGGGCTAACGCCCGGTTAGCTTGATGCTCGGCTGGCGCCATGCTCTGCCCGGACCCTGCTCTGCCCGGACCCTGCTCTGCCAGCACCAGGCTCTTGCCAGCACAGCGCACATTCGATGCCTGCGCGCAACCGGACCAGCAGGCATGCTCGCCTGTTATTTATCTCTCGACAGTGTGTATCACCACACCATTTTCGAAATACACGTGAAAGTTTTCGTATTCCCAGCTGGAAATTGCAGGCTGACCAACGGCCGCATGCCGCAGAGATGGCTCGCCAAATTGTTGCAATACATCGCTCTGTTCGATGCCGCGCGCCGGTGTCTGAGCCGACTCACTCACAATATAGGTGCCGTCAGGCAACGCAATGATGCCGGCAACTGCCACAGAGCCTGAAACACCGAAGGCCGCCAAAAGTACAACGGACATTAAGCTGTTTTTCATGCTTGTTTCCTGGTTTGCTTAGCTTCAGGTCTTGAGCGTCCGTCAAAAAATTTTCTTTAAGCCGGATCAGGCGTCAGTTTGCCAGCGTATTTACTGGTCGATCTTTTTGAAAAACAGTAATTGATGAACCAGCCGGGCCATCGTCTCAATTCTGCCATTTGCGTCGTTTTTTGTGTTTTCAGCTATCATTTTCGTTACGTAAGAACAACTATACCCCCTAAAAGATCGTAAAAAAGCCCATAGCATGGCAGTCTCTTGCCACGCAGTTCTCCCGCGCGGACTCAAGGT
>CALGNZ010000122.1 GCA_937957915.1 uncultured Granulosicoccaceae bacterium
GGTCGCCACAGCTACTAACAGTTTTCCAACAGAATCGACCAGCGATTTCTTTTAAGTCTGCATCGAGCCCGATATGCAAAGTCGAAGCAATGGCAACCCGCAGCGTAAGCAAGCTACCTATAGACCGTTATCACGCACACGCCCTGTTGAATGAGCTACGCTACTTAAAAAACGACGCATCAGGTGTTCCTCTAAAACAACTCAACACATACGGGAACTCATCAATCAGGTAGTAACCGTATGTGCCATTTACCGTCATGCCGTTACACTCATCCAGATCGCCAAGTCCCTCGACATACTCGTAGTCGTCACGGAACGTTCCATCAGGGACACCACCCGGGTTTCCGGCGCCATCGGGTCGGGGATCAGTTTTAAGCCGAAAGCCGGATCGCGCTTTTCTGATTGTTTCTCCATCGTTGAAATAGCTGCCGTAAATTGGAAAGCCGTCAGCAGCAAAGCCTACCACTGGCGACTCTATAGCCTGATCACTTTGGAATAGTGCATTAGGTGAGCCGTGATAGTGATAGGCACCATCGGGCTGCGTGTGCGCATTATGGCTGTCATGGCGAAATCCGTTAGCGGCGAACATCGTATCAAATCTCCACGGCTGCTCCGGGTCTGAGCAACCGGTGCGCTCATCACCTACGCCAAAGCATGCAGCAGCCAGTGCGTCTATTTTCACGCCATTCAGTAAAATAGCGTCATCCATTGTTATCAACAACGGCGTGCTGGCAGTACCGGCAACGGGATTGGCTGTGATGGTGTACTGCACATTCTGTTCGGCTACTACATTGGGAAAATTGCGGATATCATTAAAATCGTGATTCGGAATGGCATTGCTGGTAAACGTACAATTGCCATCGGCCACCTCAATTTGCAAACTGCCGTTAAAGGCTGTGTTGTTGTTAACGTCGAGCGCTCTGGACTGGTAACTCGCTGCGTATTCCGCACAATTCGCGCTGGTATTCTGCAGAATTACCCCGGTGATATCGGATACTTCGCCATCAACCTGTGTGCTGCCGGATTGGCCACTTCGAACTTGTGCAGCGAAGGCATCGAAACCGGCAATGCGCTCGGCATATTGTGGCTGGTCAATAATATTAGACTCTTCACGAATATTGCTGCGCAGATCGTAAAATTCGCGTGTGCCGTCAGCCATTTCTATCAGCTTGAATTCCGCATCGCGTACAGTCCAGCCGGTTACCCTGTCACCGATAAACTCACTGTAGTTAAACTGGCGTGCCTGACCGGCGTTCGCAGCTGCGTTACTATCGGATAACACCGAACCGAAGCTGACCCCGTCAATGCCTGCAGGTATAGCAATGCCGGCCAGCTCACTCAGCGTCGGCATTACATCGACCGTATTGACCAACGCAGCTTCTCTGACATTACCTGATCCTATCGATGGTGCGGACACCACAAACGGTACCCGCGTACCACCCTCGTACAGTGAACCCTTCCCGTGTGACCGGGGGAATGCGTTCGTATCGATGATGGCTGACGGTGTGCCGTTATCACCCAGCACCATGATCACGGTATTTTCTCGCTGATCAGGATCGATAGAATCAATCAGCCGCCCTATCTCGGTATCCATCGCTTCAATCGCCGCCAGATAGTAGGGCCTTGGATTGCTGTCGATATCTTCGTCAGTGCCTGACAGTGAACGATTGTGCAGTTCCGATGGCGGCAGATGAAACGGAGAGTGAGGTGCGACATAGGCAACCCAGGTAAACCAGGGCCCCTGCTGCTGATCAATCCACTCAATTGCCATATCCGTTAGCGCTGTGGTGTGATAGATGCCGGAAGTCTGCTGTACACCATTAACTGTTAGGTCCCAGCTGGAATAATCATCGAGAGTTCCGGCCAGGTTTCCAGCGTAATGATCGACTCCGGTCTGATTGGGATGCAGAAGATTGCCTGAACCGTTACCACCGGACACATGCCATTTTCCGAATACAGAACTTTGATAGCCGTTAGCACCCAGATGTTTTTGCACCGTGAGAATGCCTGTGTCCAACAATGATGGCGTCGTATCTACACCGCTGTTTACACCATGCAAACCCGTTAACAAACTGCCTCTCGTGGTGGTGCATGAAGGCGTTGCCCACATATTGTCAAAGACAATACCTGTGCTGGCTAACTGATCTATGTTGGGAGTGCTCGGTAAGTCGTCACTGAACGAGTATTGAGATGATGCATCCAGACCCTGGTCGTCGGTGATGATTAACAGGAAGTTCGGACTGGCGGCAGTAGTGTTATCATCTGTGCCTTCAGTATCATCTGTTGCGTCGTCGTCGTCGCCATCGCCACTGGTACCGTTGCCAGTGGAATTGGGTCCACCACTACCGGTATCACCTCCACTTGTTCCACCACTACCCTGCTCGGTGACCACAGCATCAGAACTGCTGCCCCCGCATGCAATCAGGAATGACGAGATCAGCACGATAACTGCCACGCGGATGCCGGCCCCGATTTCTAATACAAACATGTTGTTGCACTCCCTGAAAAAATTCAAAGACGTTTCCCAGATCGCATATGCGACCTGAAAACACGATTACGTTGATACCACAAAGTGTTACACGCACAGTTACCTGTGCGTGCGCATCCGGCAAACACGGCAACCGTGCAGCTAATGCAAGACTAAAAAGAAACTGTGCAAGGAATATGGGTTTATTGCGGGAACTTACGCAGACCGACTATTTACTGGTACGAGCGGCCATTGCGGTCTATCGGACTGGCGAACACACTGGGGTGTTCGCAATAGTTATGCCCGCCAAAAGCTATGCCTGCAGTAGTGGCATGCGGTGGTTGCATGCGGTGGTGGCATGCGTTAAGGGCAGCTGTCGCTCAGTTTCTCCAACCAAGTAAATAGCGCTCTATTGCACCAATAACTGCACTAACGACAACACCCAGTACCGACAGGATAACTACGCCGGCAAACAGGCGCTCAAGATCGTACAGCGACCCGGCCTCGAGAATATAGGCACCAATGCCATATTCCGCGCCAAGCATTTCGGCCGCGACCAACAGGATTATTGCAATGGCCAGGCTAATGCGCAGCCCGGATAGTATGCCCGGCATTGCACCAGGCAAAACTATTTTCCGAACAATAGAGAACCAGCTCAAACCAAAACTTTGCCCCATGCGAATCAATGTTCTGTCAACGTTATCGACGGCACCATAAGTCGCTACCACTGTTGGCGTAAACGTACCAAACGCAATTAACGCATACTTTGAACCTTCGTCAATCCCAAACCAGATAACAAACAGAGGCAGCAGTGCGATTTTGGGAATTGGAAATATCGCGGCAACCAGCGGCACCAGACCTGCACGAAAATAGGAGAATAGCCCTATCAGCACACCGACAATGACGCCGGCAGTGACACCCGCAGCAGCACCGACAGCAAGCCGGGAAAGAGAAGGCACCAGGTGTTTAAACAGTAAGCCCGACGAATACAACTGTTTAAATGTATCCAGCACATCAGACGGTCGTGGCAGCGTCAGTGCGGAAATCCAGCCGCTGCGTGTTCCCCACTCGGCTATCGCAATTAAGCCTGCGAATACGACAAAGCCAACCCAGCGCCGCGGCTTTGGTGCGAAACCCCCGCCTCTAAAGTTAACCGCAGTGCCGTTACTCACACCACCCGCTTTCAAACGATCCGGATCGTTGGGCTTGTGACTGGCTTCAGACATGAATTAACTCTGCATCGGCTGCTCGGGCTTCATCGCGCATCAACTGCCATAAATACTTTTGCCGTTCATCGAGATCGGCATCGCCAAAGTGCCGGTCAGCCAGTGGTTTGTCGAGATGTACGATTTCGCGAATGGTGCCCGGTCGACGCGAAAGAACCACAATGGAATGTCCAAGCCGTACGGCTTCCGCCAAATTGTGTGTCACATAGACTGCAGTAAATGGCTGCCGCGTCCACAGGTCAACCAGATCATCCATCAATAACTCTCGGGTTTGGCTATCAAGTGCGGACAATGGCTCATCCATTAACATCACCGCGGGCTTGACAGCCAGAGCGCGTGCAATGGCAACACGTTGCTTCATGCCACCGGACAATTGCTTTGGCAATGCACTGGCAAAGTCAGTTAGCCGGGTGCGATCGAGCACGTCATTTATGATTGCTTTTGCCTCAGCGCCGCTGATGCCATGATCTTCAAGTACCAGTGAAACGTTGCCTGCTACTGTGCGCCAGGGCAACAACGCAAAGTCCTGAAAGATATAGGTCAGTGGATTTAAGCAATCTGCCGGCGGCTCACCGAGTTGTAGCACTCGTCCGCTGGTTGGTCGTTCCAGACCACCTATGAATCGCAACAGGGTCGATTTACCGCACCCGGAGGGCCCGACAATACAGACAATTTGACCATCGGCGATGTCGAGAGTGATGTCTCGCATCACCTCAAAGTCATCGTAGTGATGGCTAATAGATTCCAGCCTGATATCCATACAAGGTGTCCGCAGCAATTTGCAGGGTTATACAATATTGCAATAGTTCGTACGATTGGTTAAGGATTGGTGCGCTTCGCACCAATCAGCACACCCTACGTTCTGTGTTACCGCTGAACCGGTATCGGATTTCGACGTAGGGTGTGGTGAGGGAAACGAATCGCACCAACACACCTAATCTGCATGCCAGCCTCTCACCGATTGCCGACTACTATCCTTTTATAATATCAACATAAGACTGATCGACCAGATCATCAATCATAATCGAGCTGTCTACCAGATCTTCTGACTTGAACCAGTCAAGCTGATGCTGCACCGATGCAAGATTAAGAGCCGCATTCGAATTCAATCGCATGGTGCCGTTGATAATTGACGGCGCTGCTTTTTCACGGGGTCTGTCGACATAGACATACTTGTGTATAAGATCGACCATTGCGTTAACGCCATCATCGCCGTCTTTGCGGTCAATCATTGCCGCCGCATAGTCGTCGACACCTTTGGAAAACGCTGACAGAAAGCTCTGCGTCATTTCACGTTCGTCCGCAGCATTTTTGGCCGACGTAAATACAGTGGTTATTTGATAATTCGGCACGTAGTCCTTTACTGCGCCGATTATATGCACGGCACCTGACCCGGCCAGCGGCTTGGCTATGTGTGGCACGATACTCCATGCGTCTATCTGGCCAGACTTAAGTGCACCAATTACAGCGCCTACTTTTTGCAGCGGCTTGAACGACAGTTCAACACCCTCTGCCTTTGCTATCTGCGATCCCATATAGTGAAAGGACGACCCGCTCTGGGTAATACCAAAACTTTTACCACCCAGCTTTGATGGCTCGGTGATACCCGCTTGAAAGGCAGCATCGGAAACGAGTATTTGCTGACCGTCGAGTGCACTGTCTTCCGACAACGCACCGCCAATAACCTTGATAGCGCCTTTTTGCGCCAGCGAAATCAGACCGCCTGAAACCGCAGTTACTGCATAGTCAATGTCACCTGATGCGATCGCCACAGCCATTGGCTGCGCTGCCTGAAAAAATACAAACTCGACATCGAGACCTGCCTCGGCAAAATAGCCACGCTCAAGCGCGATGAAACTCGCTGAGTGCGAGGTAAAACGCAGTGCACCAACACGGATCTTTCTGTTGTTGGCAATGGCAGGTGCACCAAACGCCAGTGCTGCTGTGGCTCCGGCCATCAGTGCCAGTGTTTTACGACGATTAATGGTAGTCATTGTATCCTCCGATTGACCTGTTGCTAAAACGGCAGACGCTGTTTTTATACCTGCCTGTGTGGGTTTGCTCAGCCTTCAGGCTGAAGCTCTGCTCTGATTTCAATTTGTAATATAGCCAGCGCTCGC
The DNA here is from genome assembly GCA_937957915.1 of uncultured Granulosicoccaceae bacterium. GTDB lineage: Bacteria > Pseudomonadota > Gammaproteobacteria > Granulosicoccales > Granulosicoccaceae. Next base: position 5,814 of record CALGNZ010000122.1, read on the forward strand.
TCTGTATCTCGCGCTAACGCGGCATCCAGTAAGGCTTGTCTGCGCTGTTTGCGTTTATCGAAGTCAAGCTGGCCTTCGCGCAACTGTGCCAGCCGGTAGCGCCGACTCTGATCAAAAAACTTGCGATGAAGATCAATGAGGCGAGGACTGTCGCATGCCTCAATTAACACCGTTGCAAAAACACGGCAGGCTTCGTCCCACTCCATCGCCAGTAAATCATCCGGTGCATTTGCCACTGCCAGCTCTGCCTTTTGCAAAGTGTGGTGTGCAGCCAGAAGCCGCCCTTCCCAATTGATATTGCCACGTTCGAGTGCCAGAGAAAGCGCAATTCTTTCGATCTCGGAGCGTACCAGCGAGATATCCCTCAGATCATCTTCTGTCGCAGATGTCACCCGAAAGCCGCGTTGGGCGGTAGCCTCGACAAGACCTTCTGCCGTTAGCAAGCGGAGGGTTTCGCGCATTGAATGATTCGATCCGCCATAGCGCTGCCGCAACGTGTCGATTTTTAGCTTCTGATCCGGCAACAAGGTACCAAAGGAGATATCTCGCCGCAGTGCTGACGCGAGCATACTCACCACCGTGCCGTCGTCTTCGCGGCCAAAAATCATTTTGTTACCTGTTTTAAATAATGTTGGAGATTATGCAGAGTGAGCGTTATTTTTGTCAACGTTCAAATTTAACCGCACGCAAACGGCGCTGTTGGTTGACACCCGGTTTCTGATAGAGTGCGTGAGTGTTTGTGGCTTCTGTAGCCACCCCAAACCAGCTTCGGACAGGCAGGGAATGCAGCGTTCGTGCACCTTCTCGATCCCACGTGCATTCGACGGGGATCACACTCAAAGAGGAAAGATTTCATGGCGATCCAACTCAAGATCAATGGCGAAACCAAAGAGGTTAACGCCGACGCGGACACCCCGCTTTTATGGGTGATTCGCGACGAGCTGAATATGACCGGCACCAAGTTCGGCTGTGGTGTGGCTTCCTGCGGTTCGTGCACAGTGCATATCGACGGCCAGCCTCAACGCTCCTGCGTATTCCCGGTCAGTGCCGTCGGTGAGGCTGAAGTAACCACCATCGAAGCGGTTAGCACCCCACAGGCAAAAGCGGTTCAGGCTGCATGGCAGGAGCTCGATGTCGTTCAATGCGGGTACTGCCAGTCCGGTCAAATTATGTCGGCTATCGGACTGCTGTCGAGCAACGCAAAACCCAGTGACGAAGACATCGATGCCTATATGGGAGGCAACGCCTGCCGTTGCGCAACGTACCAACGAATTCGCGCGGCCATCCATCGTGCGTCTGACATGCTGGAGGCATAGCCATGAAAACATCAATGAACAGACGCAACTTTCTTAAAACCACCGGTGCAATCAGTGCCTCGCTGGTTGTTGGCTTTAACACCAGCGGCGCGCTTGCAGCCTCGGACTCCGGTGCCCAGACCGACACATTAAGTAACGCATTTAACCCGTTTGTGATGATTGACGACAGCGGCGTCGTCACTGTTTTAACCAAACACTTTGAAATGGGTCAGGGAACAACTACCGGGCTGACAACACTGGTTGCCGAGGAAATGGACCTTGACTGGAGCCAGGTCAAGGTTGGCTTCGCACCATCACACGACGACTACAAAAACCTCGCCTTCGGTGGCCAGGGCACGGGTGGTTCAACCGCAATTGGCAACTCCTACACACAGTACAGACAAGCCGGTGCTGCCGCCCGTGACATGCTGGTTCGTGCAGCAGCAGATGCGTGGGGTGTTGAAGCAGACAGCGTCTCAATGAGTGAAGGTATACTCAGCTCCGGCGATAACAAAGGCTCGATTGGCGACTTTGTCAAAGCAGCAGCCGCGCTGAAACCAGTGGCCGAACCCGCTCTGAAGAGCATGGCTGATTTCAAGCTGATCGGTAAAGACAAGCTGCCACGCAAAGACAGCTTTGCTAAAACCACCGGTACCGCCACCTTCGCTATGGATGTGAAAGTACCGAACATGGTTTACGTCACCATACTGCGCTCGCCGAAGTTTGGTGGCACATTAAAGAGCTTTGAGGCAGGCGACGCCGCGTCGGTTAATGGCTTTGTCGATGCCAAAGCATTGCCTAACAAAGCCGGTGTTGCGATCTATGCAAACTCTACATGGGCCGCTATAAAAGCGCGCAAATCCATTACCGCCGAGTGGGATGACAGCGGCGCCGATGCACGTGGCACGGCTGAAATGGTCAGCGAGTACACAGACAAACTTAACGCTGATCCAACCTATGATGTGACCGGTAAGGGCGATCTGGCAGCCGTTGAAAAAGCCGCCGCCAGTGCAGAGAAATCGGTGAGTGCAGACTTTATGTTTCCGTTACTCGCCCACGCGCCAATGGAACCACTCAACTGCGTTATCGAGCCTACCGCAGAGGGTGGCTTGCGTTTACATGATGGTTGCCAGTTTCCCATGATTACGCATCCAACACTTGCGGCAATAGCCGAGTTGCCCCCGGAAAAGGTTGAGATTGAAACCTACTATGCCGGTGGATCATTCGGTCGTCGTGCGAATGGCGCTTCCGACTATCACGTCGAGGCGATCATGGCCTACCTGGCCCTGGGTGGCACCAAAGCCGTTAAGCTGGTCTGGACTCGAGAAGATGATCTGGCTGGTGGTTTTTACCGACCGATGTCAGCACAGCGCGCCACCATCAGTATTGGTGACGATGGCAAGATCGCCAACTGGGCACATCGTACAGTGGCGCAGTCGATCTTCAAAGGCGGCCCACTCGAAGGCATGGCAGTACACGAGGGCGTCGATCACTTTTCTGTTGAAGGCATCGTTGATACGCCGTATCAGTTACCCATGTCAATCGGACTAACCGACTACGAATCACCAATGCCGGTGCTGTGGTGGCGATCAGTCGGGCACAGCCAATCGGGCTACACGATGGAAGTTCTGATGGATATGGCAGCTGAAGCCGCGGGTGCAGATCCGGTTGAGTTTCGTCTTGCCCACCTTGATGAAAGCGTGGAAGACCAGGCTCGATTCGCAGGTGTTCTGAAACTGGCTGCAGAAAAGTCTGGTTGGGACGGCAAGCCTATGAAAGGCAAGGGTCGTGGTATCGCGGTGCACAAGTCCTTCAATTCTTATGTCGCAGAGGTGATTGAAGTGTCCGTCAATGACAAGGGCGCTATATCAATCGACAAGGCTACGTGCGCGGTGGATTGTGGTATTGCGGTTAACCCTGATGTGGTCCGCGCTCAACTGGAAGGTGCGCTCGGCTATGGACTAGGTGCCATCATGCGCAACCAGGTCACCATGACCGATGGTGTTGTTGATCAGAAGAACTTCCCTGACTACGAGCCGCTGCGTATTACTGATATGCCTGATGTTGAAGTACACATCGTCGAATCAGAGCTGGCACCAAGCGGAGTTGGAGAGCCCGGATTGCCACCGGCTGGTCCTGCGCTGGCTAATGCAATCTATGCAGCCACGGGTAAGCGCATCACGAAGCTTCCATTGGAAAGCAATGGCGTAACGTTCGCTTAGTGTTGCACTTGTAAGCAAAGGCGCTCCGCGGCGGTCCTGAAGTAAGGATTGTCGCGGAGCGCTGGTTTGCGCTGAGTTTTCAGTAGTTTCGCAGGCTCGATATTTTGATGGGCGGGCCCGCAGTTGTTGGTTTGTTATCGAAGTTGATGTGTGTGTTACTAGTGGCGCTGTGCTAAAGTTCGCCGGTCGGTGACCAGCTTACACCGGCGTGGTAACTTCTTTCGACGTGCACGATGCCAGTGTGGGAGAACAACTCCGTTGCACGAACTCGCATGCCTGGCTTTTGCGGTGTTGCAGTTCTCAATGTCATTTGCGCTGTATGCAAACGACCACTCTTGCCTTACGTATTTATGCCTGTATGCAAACCAACCACCCTCACCTTGCGTATTCATCCGTTGCGCTAACTACAAAACAACCCTGCCTGCCCAATTTGCATTTGCCCCTTAGCCGTGCGCAACAGCCAACTCCTGCTAACCAAGATCAGTGATCAATGTCATTCCCACATCTTCATGATTATTCATCTGTCTGAACACGTCAGTGACCTGACTGAGTGATATTCTGGTTTTTATCAGGCTTTGCATATCCATACGACCTGTCGACAGCAGGTTGAAAAGCGCACTGAATCGATGTGCGGGCAAACCTCTTGACCCCATCATGACCAGTTGTCGATAGTAGATTGTGTCGAGCAGCGGTATCGATGGATTTGCATGGACGTCAAGCGGCTGTCCAATTTGCACATGACGGCCGAGCTTTGCCAGGCACTTTAACGAGTTGTGAAAAGTCTCTGTCACACCAAGTGCTTCTATCGATGCCTGCGCCCCTCCACCAGTCAGGTCTCTGATAGCAGAAGCGACATCCGGTTCTTTCGCTGCGTTGATGACATGAGTCGCACCAATCTGTTTTGCAAGTGCCAGTTTTTCATCGACAACATCCACAGCAATTACCGTGGCACCTACCGCTGCACCAATCAATATGGCAGACAAACCAACACCGCCACAGCCGTGCACAGCCAGTGCTTCACCAGCTTTGACCTGCGCCTTGTCGACAACTGCGGCGAACGCTGTGGTTGTCCTGCAGCCCAGGGCGGCTGCCACTTCATCACTGATACTGTCAGGCAATACCACCACATTCGCATCGGCAAAGGGGACGGCCACTCGCTCTGCAAACGCACCCCAGCCACTGAAGCCCACCACATATTGATCATCGCAAATTGTCAGGTGCCCATTGCGGCAGGTAGCGCAATGGCCACAACCCATGATCACCGGCGCAGTAACCCGATCACCCACTTTTATACGCTTGCAGTCTTTGCCAACAGCAACGACAACACCGGCGAACTCGTGGCCGGGTATGTGTGGCAGTGAGATAACATGATTAGTGCCCTTCCAGCCGTGCCAGTCAGAGCGGCAAACGCCGCACACACTGACATCTATCACCACACCATCGGATGGGACGACCGGATCATCAACCTGCGTTACGTTGAGTGGCTGTTCAAATTGTTCGAGCAATGCTGCTTTCATGGCTATGGTATCGACTCATCTTTATGGTTTTGACAATGTTGAAAAACGGGTTTGAAAACAGCTTTTAAACCGGTAGTGAAAAACGTCGTCAACAAGAACCATGATTATCACAGTCTGTTCACTGACAATCTACCCGACAGGCAACACCTGCCCGCTATCATAATGCATCAGACCATGCTCACCCACATTGCTGTTAGCTACGTCCTCAGTGTTTCGTTGTGGCGCTGCGCTAGAGTTCGCCAGTCGGGGACCAGCTCCCACCCGGCGTGCTACGCACTTTGATCGTGCACGATGCCAGTGTGGGAGGACAACTCCGTTGCACGAACTCGCTTGCCTGGCTTTTCGCTGCGTTCCCAATGTTTCGCTATGGCGCTGCGCTAGAGTTCGCCGGTCGGGGACCAGCTCCCACCGGCGTGCTACGCACTTTCAACGTGCACGATGTCAGTGTGGGAGGACAACTCCGTTGCACGAACTCGCTTGCCTGGCTTTTCGCTGAGGACGCAGTGTTTCGCTGTGGCGCTGCGCTAAAGTTCGCCGGTCGGGGTCCAGCTCCCACCGGCGTGCCAAATACTATCAACGTGCTTGATCAGTGCGCAGAACAACGCCGGGCCTGGGTAGCGCCGAGTCTGGACGAAAGTTATTGCACAACCTTGCAACTGCGACTGTTTTCCCAGCCCCAGCCATCACCATCAGAATCGCTGGCTGCCGACTCGCACGCCGGATGTCTGTTGCTCGGCTGATCTGTCTGCGGATCGTTTTGCTGGTCGCCATTATCATCACCATTAGCCGCGACAACCAAACAACTCGCCTCATTTTCCCAACCCCAGCCATCTCCATCCGGATCACTGCTGGCAGATTCGCAATATTGAACAGCATGGTTAACCGGGTTACTTCCGGTAATGCAGCCAAGGTCGAGTGCAGACTGCAGGTCAGCTACCGGGAAACACTGATCGCTTGGCACACTGTGCGGCACGTAGCGATCAAGCCACTGATCATGTAAGCCTTCCTCTATAAAAACTACCAGATCATCAATTTCGTGTTCACTCAAACCCAGCGGCACAAATTTATCTGACAGGTGATCAACCGCGTCCGGATTTTGCGCGACACCTGCGTTCTTGTACTCGATCACCTCTCTTACCGAGCTAAACGATGCACCGTGCCCGAAGACAGTGGTATCAGTCAGGTTATACAGTTGAGGGATTTTGAATTTGTAGTTGTCAGCAGGGTTTTTGGTAAAACCTCCTCTGCCCTTTTTCGTTGCGTCATCGACCACGCCGTGAATGTGTGGATGTTCGACATCGAAATCATTAAAGCCGATAGCAAAGAACATCTCATCAGCTGACGCCCCAAGCCTGGAGCTAAGCGCCGGCCCGCTGTGGCAACCTGCACAACCCGCTTTACCAAAGAAAAGGTTGGCACCTTCGAGTTGCTGAACACTCATGGCATCGCGACTACCACTCAGCCAGCGCTGAAAAGGCGCCAGGTTACTGAGCACTATTCTCTCGTATGCCGCAATCGCCTTGGCGGCACCCAGCGCCTCTGCGGAAACAGCGGTACCGTTGTCTGGAATGTAACCCGTATCACCGTCGGGGAACGCCTGCTGATACAGATACTGGTACTCGCTGTTGCTTTGCAATACCGACCACCGATCAAAACGCAAGCGGTGGACGTTGGTGCCAGCCAGCACCTGAGTCTCGATTCCGGACAAGCCAAAGGTATTGGCTTTTATCGGCGGAGGGCCAGCGCCGTCCACACTTGCAACCGAACCATTAACACTGCCCGGTGCGTTACCAAACGAGCCGTTCCACAGCATCACGTCCTGAAAGGCCACATTTAAAATTGTGGGCGATGCTATTGGCTGCAAATCAGGAAGTAAACTGTCGCCGGCCGGCGCTGTCGCATCGAGTCCGTCTACCAGCAATCGCTCGCTGCCATCAGCGCCAAAACCGACACCACCGTCGCCGATTCCCTGGGGCACACCAGCCTTAAACCCCGCTTTCACATGGTGACACGAAGCACAGGACCAGGTGGATACCCTGTCCGGGTCGGTGCCCTCTGTGCCGGTTGCGGTATCGTGATAGAGAAACCTGCCAAGCGTAACCTTTTCCCTCGTGATGGGGTTGGCGGGGTCTTGAGGAATACCTGCCAAATCGTCCTTAGCGGGCATTTGAAAGGCATTGAGGCCCTGACCGCCCGATTGCAATTCGATACTACGCTGCAACTGCTGACTGAGTTCGGCGCGGTCAGTTGCGTAGTTGGGTGATGATACGAGGCACGCTACGATCGCCCCGCATGATAAGCCAATTTTCGTTCTTCTCGTTTCCATCATTAACTATTCCTTGCTATCTCAGTCAAACAGCA
>CALGNZ010000123.1 GCA_937957915.1 uncultured Granulosicoccaceae bacterium
TATAAGGATGGATAGGTAGCGAAGATCACCACCGGGTGTTCTGGTGGGTATAACAGCAGAGAACCAGCCCAGTTCTGTTCCAGTCTGATCCTGGTTTGTTTCCCATTCAAACGCGGCGCAGCCACCGGTTTGCTCTGTGAGCTGTCCGGGTACTTTGGACAACCAGATTGAGTTAGCCCGAAATTCACTGCTTATCTTGCGTACCTCGACGCCGTTTGCTCTCAGTAACGGGTGTTGGTAGTGAAAACGGTAGTCACCGAGGCGCTGGTATTCCCCTCCTGAAAATCCCACGGTACTGAATACATACTGACTGTCGCCCAGCAGGGTAAGCACTGGTTGCATGTCGGGTCTCCGCGCGGCGTTCTCCCAGGGTAAGCTGGTCTCCCCGGTGGAATGCGGGAACCTCAAACAGCTGGTGAATTCAGCGCCATAGATATTGCCTTCAGCATCGTTGTAGTGAGCAGAAGGCAAATAGAAGTTTCTTTGTAACAGACTGGCGTCAGGATGCTTCGATTCACCGTACAGCCGCGCCCATGTGCCTTGCCAGCCGATACCCTGATCAATTTGATCGGGCAGGCCAGGACTCTCGCTACCGGGGTTCTCGTTGCCAGTGTTCTCGCTGCCCGTGTTCTCGTTGCCAGCGTTCTCGCTACCAGCGTTCTCGCCACCGGGGCTACCGATAGTCGGGCTTGCGACATTGGGTGTCAGGTTTTCTTCCCCGCCACCGGAACAGCCGACAATCGACACAGCCAACAAAATTGTCAGGATGCCGCAAAGAGCCAATGTGTCAGGCTTCTTTTCCTGACGAAAATACCTGAATTGCTTCACAACCCGTTTCCCAAAACAACTAACTACATTAAGTGGTTCAACGGCTTGTGAGAACTTTAGTTAAGTCTCCTGTATCGGGGTTCGTGATGCTCGGCGGTTTCACAACTGTGGATCCAGATCACAAACAGGCAAATATAGGTGTGAATCAAACAAGGAACGTCAGTGAGCCAGACGAGGCAGGTATCAGATCGGAGGTACAGGCACAACGAGCTTTTCTACGTAACCATTGCTTTGAGCAACAATCTACCGCTGGATATCAGTAGCTCTTACAGGTGACCGCAGTTACCTCTGGCTGCTAGAATGAGCTGACAGGAAACCTTAAAAGAGAACAGCCCTCATGGTGAGTCGTAGAAAGTTTCTTCAAACAACGGCGGCATTGACAGCGACAGTGCCTGCTGCATCTGTTCTTGGTGATGCACCTGAAATCAAACGTTACGTAGAACTGGGAAAGACTGGGCTCAAGGTGTCTGAAATCGGTTTTGGATCATCGAGTCTGCAGAGCGCTGAACTGGTCACCCATGCTCTGGATCGGGGAGTCAACTACTTCGACACCGCAGAAAGTTATCGTTTTGGCTGGTCTGAAGAGGCGATGGGCAAGGGGTTGAAAGGGCAGCGGCACAATGTGGTGCTGGCGTCTAAAACCAAGGCTCAGGCCAGATCGAGTGAAGCAGAAATCATGCGGGCGCTTGAGGGAAGCCTGAAACGATTGCAAACCGACTACCTGGATATCTACTTCAATCATGCAGTGAATCATGTCGACCGCATGCAGAATGAGGCGTGGGCAAATTTTACTGAAAAGGCAATTGCTCAGGGCAAGATCCGCTTTCGGGGCATGTCAGGTCATGGTAGCAGGCTGGTGAAGTGTCTGGACTATTCCATCGACAATGACTTAGTCGATGTTATTTTGTGCGCCTATAATTTTGGGGAAGATCCGGATCTGATTTCCCGTTTACGCAATACCTTTCATTTCGCGGCGATTCAATCTGATTTACCACCGGTACTCGACAAGGCACGCGAAAAGAATATCGGTGTAATCGCCATGAAAACCCTGATGGGTGCCAGGCTGAATGACATGCGCAAGTTTGAGGCGGAAGGCAGAACCTATGCTCAGGCGGCGTTGCGTTGGGTGCTTTCAAGCCCCAGGGTTGATGCGGCGATTATTTCCATGACCAGCGCCAGTAATATCGATGAATATATCGGAGCGTCGGCACAGGCTGATGAAATCGTTGGTGATGCGGGCTTGCTTGGTCGTTACGCGTCACTCCAGTCTGGCAGCTATTGCCACCATGGCTGCGACAAATGTGAAGGTGTCTGTCCGCAGGGGGTTGATATCGCCGAGGTGTTGCGCACCCGTATGTACGATGTTGATTACGGCAATAAAGCCCTTGCGATCGAAGACTATGCGCGCCTGGGGGAGGGGGCGTCTGCCTGTCTGGGGTGCGATAACAAGCTATGTAGCAGCGCGTGTCCGTATGGTGTACCGATTCCTGAATTTACCCGTGATGCGGCAGAGCGATTAGGCTGATTCCAGACCGATGAGAATCTTTCTCGCTCACTGGCTGATACTACTGGCGGCCTGGACGCTGGTCATAAAGTTCGTGTTCCCGCTTGTATTTGATGCTGCCTATGGCCACGCCGCGGGCACCCATGTGTATTGGGACTTCTGGTGGGTGATTCATCTATGGCTTGCTTACGCACTTTATACTCGGCCGGGGTATCTTTGGTGGCTTGCGATAGTGGTGTCAGTGGTCGAGATTGGAATAATAGGCGTTAAGTTCTATTTTTTCTTTCAGCAGCCAGACTGGACACTTTGGCAGACCAACTGGTTTGTGAATAAGGTATTTGTGTTGAGCTGCTTTATAGTTCTTTTGGGGTACTGTTGGTTGCAGCGTGATCGTTTTGCTTTTTTAGCTACGCAGAGCCGAGATACAACTGAGACCTAGGAGTCTGCGCGGCAGAACCTCCACTACCGCTACCGCGCCCTGCTGGTGCGTTTTTAGCGATCATTTTCGTTACATATGCATAACTTGATGTCTGGGCTCACAGCTGGTTCATTTTCAATGCCGACGTCTGTCGGGTAGTCATCTAAGGGAGGAATTCACAACACTGCTGACAGACTGATGTCAGCAGGGCTTTGCTAATATCTCCGTGAAAATCGCGATCCGAGCCAAGGAGAAGATCAGTGGGCATTGAAACAAACCAGTTGACGAGAACGTTTACCGCTTTTATCGAACGGCAGAAAGTGTTTTTTGTTGCGACGGCGGCGGCGGATGGCAGAGTAAATATGTCACCTAAAGGACTTGATTCGCTAAAGGTTATCAACAATCAGCAGATTGTCTGGTTAAGCGTGACCGGGAGTGGTAATGAAACTGCCGCCCATATCCAGCAAAACCCCAGAATGACATTGATGTTTTGCGCCTTTGAAGGCGACCACCTGACATTGAGGGTATACGGTACTGCACGTGTGGTGCACGCGAGGGATGCGGAATGGGATGATCTCTATTGCCTGTTTCCCGACTATGCCGGTGCGCGGAACATTTTCAAGCTGAACATTGATCTGGTGACTACATCCTGTGGTAGCGGGGTGCCGGAAATGACTATCGTCAGAACCCGGGCCGAAACTGACCTGGTGCCGTGGTATGAGAAGATGGGGGAATCCGGTGTCGAGCAGTTCTGGCGCAAGAAAAACCTGACCAGTCTGGACGGGCTGCCTACCGGAATTTTCGAAGATAACATTGAATCCTGATGGTGCCTGTGTGCGTGGCCTGGTGGCCTGTGAATTCTACAGTTGCCGACTATACTCATTGGCGGGCGACTAACGCCCCGTAAATGGTTTTTAGGCAGGATTCATATGTTCGGTAAAAAAGTTTTTGTGTGTGCAGCTGTGCTGGCGATGAGTGGCCTGATGTCAGCATGCGATAGCGACGACGATGACACGTCAGTCAGTCCCGATGGCACCAGCAGGCCCTTTGGCAACATAGATGAGGCTGACGGCTCAGCAAATGCGCCAGCCGGGATCACCGGTACCTGGGTGCGAGATTGCACCGCTGATGATCTGGACGATGCAGAGACTGAGTACTCAAGCTCGGTTGCGGTTTTTACTACTGACACCGCTACTGTTACCAGCAACGCATTCACAGATAGCGGATGTACTGTGGCAGCGGTCCCAGCCGTATTTGTTATTGACTACTCCCTGGAATTTCCCGGCGGCACCGAGCTCACTCCGCTTGGCGATGCGGCGCACATCAACCTGACACCAGAGTCTGCATCGATCGACGGACAACCACTATCCGGCGTGTTTGCGACGTTTGTTAACCTTAATGAAATTCAATATGACCTGCTGCTGATCGCCAACGGCATGCTGTACTCTGGTGACACTGATGGTGATCTTGATGGTTCATCGGAAGCCACTCGTCCGGATGCTCTTGACACAGAGTTTGTTTACAGTCGCCAGTAGAGTTTGGCAGATTACTATGGCCTGCGTTCAGCTGGTCATAATTTGAAGGCGGCAGATGCCTGTTGTTTGGTGTCTGCAGCGAGTTGCCCGGGCACGTACCATGCTCAACGGCAGACCTAAAAACAAAAAAACGATTGCCAGTGATTCACCGGCAGCAGGACACTACCGCGGTGTATATAAGCGAGGCTCAGGGGTGTATGGTCCGCACATCACCTCGATAGATTCCACGGTTGAAATAGATGATGTTGTATGTCTGAAATAAAGAAGCTCGCCAGCAAAGTGGTCTACCAGAACAACTGGATGACTGTCAGCGAAGACAAAACCGTTCGTCCGAGTGGCACGACAGGTATTTATGGTGTGGTTCACAAGCCTGACTTTGTGGTTATCGCGCCTATACAGGACAAACACATTTATCTGGTTGAGCAGTATCGTTACCCGGTACAGGGACGTTACTGGGAGTTGCCTCAGGGATCGTGGGAAGACAAACCAGGTTCTGATCCGCTGGATGTCGCAAAGGGTGAACTGAAAGAGGAGACCGGCCTGACTGCAGGCACAATCGAGTACATCGGGTTTCAGTATCAGGCGTATGGCTACTGCGACCAGGGGTTTCATATTTACCTTGCAACAGACCTTGTGCAAGGCGAGCAAGAGCTGGACACCGAAGAGGAAGGCCTTGTTTCGCGTCGGTTTACTCTTGTCGAATTTGAAAAAATGATTGCGTCTGGCGTAATCAAAGATGCCACAACGACCTGCGTCTACGGGTTGCTGAAATTGAAGGGGCTGCTGTAGCGCGCGAAGGCTGCACCTTTTCCGCTACGATCTGTCAGATAGGCAACCTTCGACGAATTGCCCGCAAATCGGCCGGCGAGCCGCATTTGAAGCCGGCAATTGCTGTCGAAAAAACCAATTTATGGTAATTTAAATGACATTGCATCGAGGACCGCTGAGCCGGCCTGATGCGTACCCATCGATCCAGTCTGACATGCCCGTATAACAGAGGAAATACCACCTGCCAGCACAGGCAGGGCCAGCGCTATGACAACCTACAAAAACAACGCAGCGGATATTGCGATCACCGATATCTCCATCACTGAGCGAATATTTGCAAACCTGGAAAACCGTCTTGACGAAGTGGTTTTGGTAGACGGGCCCACCAATCGCAGCATGACAGCCGGTGAGTTCATTGATCAGGTTAAAAAGCTGGCCGGTGGCCTGACCAGCAAAGGTTTTGGTGCGGGCAGTGTGGTTGGGCTCATGTCTCCCAATTCTCCCGAGTACTGCGTGGTGTTCCATGCAGTGGCATGGGCCGGTGGCACTGTAACTACCATCAATCCGACGTATACCGCCTCTGAACTAAATCATCAGCTCATTGATTCCGGTGCCGAGCTACTGATCACGGTACCAATGTTTTTTGATACGGCCAGTGAAGGTATGGCCGGAACAAAGGCGAAAGCGCTGGTTGTCATTGGTGAGGTCGAGGGCGCGCAAAGCCTGGCAGATATGTATGGTGACCCGATTGAAAGTCAGGTTCCGGTTGATCTCGACAAGCACAGTGTGGTGCTGCCGTATTCATCAGGCACAACCGGGCTGCCCAAAGGCGTTCAGTTGTCGCATAGAAACCTGGTTGTCAATGTCGACCAGACCATAGCCGGAGGCGGGTTTCGCGAGGGCGAGGTTGCAGCTTCGTTTCTGCCATTTTTCCATATCTATGGCATGAACGTGTTGATGAACGTGCATTTGGCAGCCGGCGGCGCGCTGGTTACTATGCCGCGTTTTGACCTTGAGCTGTTTTTGCAAATCAGTCAGGACTATAAGTCTCGTCGCATGTGGATTGTACCGCCAATTGCATTAGCGCTGGCAAAACATCCGCTGATTGATAACTACGACCTCAGCAGTATCGAGCAGGTCTTTTCGGGCGCGGCTCCACTGGGTGCCGAGTTGTCTGACGCAGTATCCAAACGACTGAACTGCGTGTCGTTGCAGGGTTACGGTATGACTGAGCTGAGTCCGGTGTCGCATGTAACACCGGTAACGGCGCCCAAGTCTGGGTCATCCGGGTTGGCGCTGCCAAATACGGAGTGCCGAATAGTTGATCCGGAGAATGGCGCAGACCTGCCGCCGGGAGAAGAGGGCGAGCTTTGGGTGAAGGGGCCGCAGGTAATGATGGGTTACCTGAATAATCCGCAGGCCACGGCGGACACTATCACCGATGACGGATGGCTAAAAACTGGCGATATCGCCATCATCGATAGCGATGGTTATATGTTTGTGGTTGACCGCCTCAAGGAGCTGATCAAATTCAAGGGCTTTCAGGTGGCGCCGGCGGAGCTTGAGGCGACACTGGTGGCACATGCCGGTATCTCTGACGCTGCTGTCATAGGCATGCCTGATCCGGAAGCCGGCGAACTGCCAATGGCGTATATTGTTGCGGCAGACCCGGCGCCGACTGTCGACGAAATAAAAGCCTACATGATGGAAAGCCTGTCGAGTTACAAGCAGTTGCATAAAGTTGTGTTTGTCGATGAAATTCCCAAGTCAGCCTCGGGTAAGATTCTAAGGCGAGTGTTGCGTGACCAGCTTGCCGGTACGTAGCCTTATCGTTGCAAACACTGGCTGGCAAATGTGTTTTCAATTGGCCATAGTTATGTTGTCTAATGTATTGAGTCATGCAGTGTATCGAGTTAAACAGTGATTTGATGGTGGATGCGCAGACAATCCACCCTACATCGATTTAGAGCGCTCCTTGCATGTAGGGTGGATAAGCTTGCGCATCCACCGAAAGTCATTAAGTGAAAAGAGCACCCATTCTGAGCGATTGGTGAAAGCCAGTAGCCGATAAACAGGGGATAACAATGCCATTGGGAATACTAGCCATCTATGTTGCCCTGGCTGTGTGGGTCGGGTTACTGGTCTATTCGTATCGGCAGGGCTCTTATTGGCTCTTCGCGATCTTTGGCACGGGCATCATGGCGTTGCTGAACATCGGCTATTTTGTTAACGGAGTGCCAGACTCGATCGCGTTTTTTATCGGTATTTATGATGTGCTGGACAATCTCGGCACGACAGGCGCCCCGGCGCTTGCCAGTTGTCCGGATAACGCCTGTACTGTGTGGGGTGATCGCTATATGAATCATCCGTCGTGGGGTGTTGCCTTTTACGATCGTTTTGCCAACGGGCCTGATCTGCGGTCGACGCTGCTTTACGGGCACCTGGGCATGAACACCATCGTTTTTGTGTTAATGCATGTGCAGCTGGCGCGGCAGGGCTTCGCTGAACATAAACAGTTTCATCGCATACTGGGCAGAGTGTCTTTCGCGTGTTTAACAGTCGGAACCGTATGTGCCATCGTGCTTGCCGCGCAACACGGTAATGTGGAATCTTATGGTGGCAGTCTTTCCACTTACGGCTTCTGGTTTATGTCATTGTGCGTATACGGTTGTGCAGTGATGGGGGTAGTTGCGATAAAGAACGGCGACCATGTCAATCACCGCATCTGGATGATACGTTTTGTTGGTGCGATGTGGGGCGCATACTGGTTGTTTCGCATCATGCTTTTTGTGCTTGGTCCGCTGCTTCGCAGCTGGGATTCAGCCGCCATACTATCCTGCATCTGGTTTTCCGCACCGCTGGGGATATTGATTGCAGAGTTCGTGCGCCGTAAGCTGATTGTTGGTCGAGAGGTGGTAGCGCAGGCCGCGTAGTCGGATGGATGTATCGGGTTTCTGATCGGTGCGGTTCGTGTCCCCCTCACCACACCTTGCGAAAGCCCGGGAGCTCAATACGACATGGCACCAGACAGACTCCATAGACGCGTGTTCTGAGCGGTGTGAGACGCATCAGCTCACACGGTAAAAAAGCTATCTCCGCTTCAACTCTGCGATGAGGTCATCGGTTGTTTTTACCGAGGCAATTAACTCCATTGCGGACAGGGCGTTGTTGTGCATTTCTTTGGTAGCGGTGGAGCAGGCATCTGACACGACGATTGTTTCATAGCCGACGTCCGAGGCGTGTCTTGCGGTACATTCAACCGTATATGCAGTGGAGACCCCTGCGATGGCAAGTCGCCTTGGTTTGAGCAAGCCCATTATGTCGTCAAGCTGGCTGTTGTAAAAAGCATTGTTGCGCGTATGGGTTACGACATACTCGTGTTCCAGTGGTTCAAGCCCTTCGTAAAACTCTACTCCCCACGAACCTTCTGCCCATGCACCCACTTCGATCCACTGTCGAAAGATAAAGTTATTCGGAATAACATCGCGATGGTCTGGTCTGACGGCTAATCGCACGTGCACGATCTCGACTTTTTCAGCGCGTAACCCCGCGAACAAACGTTTGGCCGTGTCTAGTGTGTCGTAACGCCAGTCGGCATCCTGCTTGATACCTACTTTTATTTTTCCGTCGATGTGGCAGTTTTCATTCTGGTAGTGGAGTGCGAGAAGAACCAGGTCATTGTTGTAGGGCGATGTTGTTTCGTTTGTCATGATATGTCGTCGTTAACAGCCGGGTTGAGGATAGGTGCACTACAGTGAATAGATCAGTGGTGATCTATTCTGAGTCAATTACATTCATTAGCACAGGCCAGTACTTGTCACCATCGCCAGAGTCTATGGCTCGATTAAATATATCAAGCACGGTTGCCGCGCCGGGTGTTTCGGTGCCGGTATCCTGTGCCAGTTGCAGTGCATATAGGAGGTCTTTCTTTGCATAACCGGTAGAGAAAGCCTGTTCCGGATAGTTACCCGGCAACAGTGCCTTTAACCCGTGATTTTGCAGTGCAAAGGAATTTGCAGAGCCTTTACCGAGCGCATCAAAAAGAACTTCACCATCAAGCCCGGCGCGTCGAGCCATGGTTAGGGCCTCCGACAGGCCAAGTACTGTTTGAAACAGCACCATGTTGTTCAGGATTTTGACCATCTGACCGGCGCCGACTTCACCGCAGTGCGATATATCGCTGGCCATACAAGCCAGATAAGGTTCGATGGTGTCGTACAACACTTTGTCTGCACCCACCATGATGGCCAGCGTTCCAGAGATTGCAGCCTGTCTTGTTCGTGCGACCGGTGCATCGGCGTATCGAAAACCCTGATCAGAAGCGGCACTGGCCAGTGTGCGCGTCAGGCCGACTTCAGATGTCGACAGATCAACGATAATTAGGTCGTCGCGCGCGTTGGCGAAGACGCCTTCAGTGCCGGACAGTACGTTGTCTACTTCTGCTCCGCCTGGTAATGACAGAAACAGGATATCAACGGAGCCTGCGATCTGTGATATTGATTCTGCCGGGGTGGCGCCTGCGTCGGAAAGTCGAGACACCGGTTCCGGATTTAGATCGAAGATATAAACGCCCGATGTGCCGGCCGATTTTTCGATCAGGTTTCGGCACATTGGTTCACCCATCACACCGAGCCCGATAAATCCGAGTACTGGTTTTTTGTTTGTCATGACATTCATCGTTTGTGTTTGTTCAGGGTAGGGACGGCGTAGTGTGGAGCTGGTATTCTGGCCGGTATTGCCATGTGGTACAACCGGAGTTGAATATTGACTATGAACATACTGGTCGTTGGTGCAACGGGTGTTGCCGGGTCAGCCTTTGTTGAGCATATTCGCGAGCAGCACGCTAACGGCACTTGCGACTGGAAGGTAACCGGGGTTACACGCCGTAGCCAGTCTGGTGATCGTCAAAAAGCCGGGAGAAACGAAGCGCAGATCACAGCTGTCGAGCCCGGTTCAGTATCGTATATCACCGCAGATCTGTTATCTGACTATGGCTCTCTAAAGGCGCTACGCGACATTACCCATGTGGTTTTTGCGGGCTTTGTACCAGCGCCGGACTTTGCTCAGCAAGTAGCGCCCAATCGAGATATTCTGATCAATTGCCTGCGTGCGCTTGATGGCAACCCATTGCAGCGAATCGTGTTGATACAGGGCATGAAATACTACGGTAGTCATCTTGGACCATTCAAAACGCCGGCTCGGGAAGATGATCCGCGGCATGCAGGTGATAACTATTACTATGCACAGCAAGATGTGCTTGAGCAAAGTGGTATTGACTGGACCTGTCTGCGGCCTCATGTGATTTGCGGCACTACTTCTATTGGTACGCCACAAAACATACTGAGTGTAATCGGTGTTTATGCATCGTTAACGCGAGCCGCCGGGCGGGCATTGACCTGGCCGGGAACAGCGGAGAGCTATAGCAGCATCAACCAGGCGACCGATGCCGGCTTGCTGGCCAGAGCAATAGCCTGGTCTTTGCAGTCGCCCGATGCGGCTAACCAGGCGTTTAATGTGACCAACGGAGATTTCTTTCGCTGGCAGCATTTGTGGCCCAAAGTTGCAGAAGTTTTTAACATGCCTGTCGGTGAGGTTGAGACACAGGTTTTGTCGGAGAAGATGCCCTTGTTGTCGGATGACTGGCAAAAGCTGATCAGGCAATTTAACCTGCAACCCAATGCGATGGACTCCATAGCGCACTGGCCGTTTGCTGATTACATTCTGCGAACCGGATGGGATGTCATGGCCAGTACGATAAAAATCAGACAGTCCGGTTTTAGCGAGTGCAGTGATACAGAGCAGATGTACCTGGCGCATCTGTCAACACTTCAATCGCAGCGCGTGCTGCCATCTTAGTTGTACCGCCACGATGCCGACGTGGGGCTGATCCCCCATCGGCGAACTATCGCGCTGCTTTTAATACATCAAAAGTAAACCCACTACTGAGTGTGACAGTTCCTCAAGCGGGGTTAGGTTGCCACGGTACATATAGTTGAGACAGCCAGTGCGTTCAGGCCATGTGTTCGGCAAAAAACTCGAGGGTGCGTTGTAACGCCAGTTCTGATGAATCTTTACTGAAGCTGGCGCGCTGATCACAGTTAAAGCCATGGCCGGCATCGTATAAATGTATCGGAATATCCGGGTGGCGTTTTTTCAATTGATCAACATCGGTAAGCGGAATACCGCTATCGTGTTCGCCAAAGTGAAGCATCACAGGTGCGTTTGGTTGTAACTCGGGTTCTGAGCCGAGAATTTTCAGAATTTGTCCACCGTAATAACCCACCGCACAGTCAACGCCGCTTTTACACGAGGCGAGGTACGCCAGTGATCCACCCCAGCAATAGCCGACGACTGCCACCTTGCCCCCGCCTGTCGCGTTTCTGGCATCACTGATAGCAGCATTGATGTCCATGAGTGGCGCATCCCAGCCGAGTGGAAACGCGGCATCGCGGCCGGTAGCCACATCATCACCTTCATAGCCGAGTTCCATATTCGGATTAACGCGATCAAACAGGGCAGGGGCGATGGCTACATAGCCTTGCTCTGCATAACCATCAGCCACACTTCGAATATGGCTGTTAACGCCGAAGATTTCCTGCACAACCACCACCGCACCCATGGCGGTTCCTGATGGTTCGGCGCGATAGGCGGTCAGTGTATGACCATCTGACGCGGTCAGACTGATTTGCTTACCCATAGTTATTTTCCTGTTTCAGATAGTCTGTCTTTACTGCCTGCGTTTACTGCATGGCTTTACTGCAGGGCTCTACTGCATGGTCGACAGGCTTGTGGCGACAACGCGATTAACAACGATTGTTTCGCGATCGATTAGTTCCCCCACTTTGTCGGCCATGGTGTTTAGCCAGGTGTCTGACTTATAAACTGCCTCGTACAGTTTTTCGCGATGCGCTTCAGATTCAAACCGCCGGATCCAGAAATACACCGAGTCATCGTCTTCACCGCGATAGCTGCCACAGATCACCATGCCTTGTGACACCTGAAACGGGATAATGGTCGATTGCATAAAATCAATCCACTCTTCCATTTTTCCGGGGCGAATCTGATACTGTCGTATTTCAAAAAAAGCCATTGTGTTCTCTCTGGTGGTTTGTTCTTGTTCGGATAACTATCAATTAGATCGGATGCTATCAATTTACTTACGATAGCGCTTGATTGAGCGCCACGTACAATTTTACCTGCAAGCTATGCAGGTACCTTACGCTACTCGATCCCCTTTCTTTACCTGCACTGCACGATTGTCAACCGCCGGTAGCATCTTCGCCGGATCGCGTGTCACCATCACATCAATAACACTCGGTACATTTTTTTCTGCAAACGCATTGTGCAAAGCCTGCTCAAGCGCTTCCGGTTGTTCGACGCGCTGACCATGGCAGCCCATGGCGTTAGCGACGGCGGCATAGTCGGTTTCTTCCAGATCAGAGCTTTGGTAGTTGCCCTCACCGTACATCAAGTGTTGCAGCGCTTTCACGTACCCTGAAGCTGCATTGTTTACCACGATAATGGTGACGCCAAGTTTCATGCGGCGAGCGGTTTCGAGCTCACCGAGTACCATATTAAAACCGCCATCACCGGTCAGCCCGACAACGACAGCGTCCGGCCTTGCCAGTTGTGCGCCCATGGCGCCGGGCAAGCCGTAGCCGATAGAGGCAAAACCTCGGTCCGGTACGAACGATCGACCGGCAGTCTTTGTATTGAACAATAAACCACCCCAGTGCGCAGCAAAACCCCCGTCAGCAATAAGGTAACCGTCGTCTGGCAGGTGCCGATTGAGCTCTGTTATCAATCGTGCCATGTGTACCGGGCTTTCCTCAGAGTACAGTCGTTCCGATACATCCTCATGCCACGCTGTCATTTTCTCAGGTACTTCTGCTATATAGGCCTGCCGTGAATCGAGTTGTGACTGAGTTCGAGACTGATCATTCGTTTGCAGTGCTGTATGCAGATCCTCAAGGCCGGCTTTGGCATCTCCCCATAGCTTTAGAGCAGGCTCGAAAGTTCGCCCCATTTCTTCTGCAACATTGTCGAGATGAATAACATTCGCCCCGGCTGCCGGTATGGTATAACGCTTGGTTGCAATTTCGCCGAGTTTACAGCCAACCACCAGCAGGCAGTCGGAAGCGTTGATCAGATCATTGGCGATACGATCATAGCGGCCAAACAGCCCTGCATTAAGAGGCGATGTACAGGCGATTGCGCCCTTACCGGTAAGCGTATGGGCAACCGGAATGCCAAACGCTTCTGCCACTGTGGTAACCGCCTCTGCAGCACCGGATATATGCACGCCTCCGCCACACAGCATCATCGGTCGCTTTGCTTCACTTAGCATTGCTGCGGCTTTTAACACCGATGCGTCGTCAGGGCGGCAGCGCAGGGCGGGTGCCTGTGCGTGTGCAATGTCTACGTCGAAGTCTTCATCGGTAAACGTATATACGCCGTGTGCTACATCTTCAGCGACATCGACAACCACAGGTCCCGGTCGACCCGACGTAGCTATTGCGAATGCTCGCCGCATGATTTCTGGTATGCGCTGTATAGATTCAACGACAAGCAACTCTTTACAGGCTGGTCGCAAAATGGAAACCTGATCGGTCTCCTGTGTCATGTTTTTCCCTGAATGCTCTCGTTGTGCATCGCCGACGATGGCGATAACCGGTGAGCCTGCATTCAGTGCTTCGACCAGACCGGTAACCAGATTGGTTGCACCGGGTCCCAGTGTTGCATCCACCAGTCCGACCCGACCTGACACTTTGGCGTAGGCATCTGCAGCGAACACGGCGCAGCGCTCATCGTTGATCAGGTTGTGCTGCAAGCCAAGTCGTCTGGCTGCATCATAGAATGGCAGCAGCTGAAACCCGCCCATGCCGAACATAGGCCCGGCCTCAAAAGCCAGCAGCATTCGCACAAGAGCTTCGCCGCCGGTGATACCGTTGCTCGAAGAAAGTGAAGGGGTCATGACGTTAGCTCGTTAGGTTGATTGTTAGTGATACAGAGGGTAAGCGCAGCGGTTGCTGTAGCCTCACAAACGACAGACAAATTGCCGCTGATGGCATTGGCTTCGTCGTGATAGCCGTGATAGCCGAGCATAAGCACTATTACTGACAAAGTTTCATTGCTTTGTCAGCGATCATCTCTGTGGTAACCCTGAGTTGATTTTCAAGGTTAGGCGCATACGCAATGAGTGATCGGGGAGCCCCTAGTCTTTTTATCGGTGCTTTTAACTCTTGCAGTGCGTGTTCGGCGACTGTTGCAGCGATCTCTGCACCAAAGCCGCCTACCTGCACTGATTCATGAGCAACCAGTAGCCTACCGGTTTTACGCACACTGTCGATTACGGTTTTTTTGTCCCATGGCCACAAGCTGCACAGATCAATTACTTCAGCGCTAACGTTGTTTGATGCCAGTCGGGTAGCCGCCTCAACAGCAAGGTTTGCCGTATGCGACCAACTGACAATCGTAATATCATCGCCGTTGCATCGTCGTTGAGCGCGGCCAAATTCGTACTCCAGTTGCGGGTCTACTTCGCCCTCGTGCGCCCAGATATCCTTGTGTTCGAGATATACCACCGGGTCATCGCAACGGATTGCGGCTTTCATCATTGAATAGTTGTCTTGTGGTGTAGCGGGGCACACCACCACTAATCCGGGTATGTGCGTGTACCAGCTTTCCAGTGACTGGCTGTGCTGCGCTGCGGATGATCGCCACATACCCATTGGCTTTCGAATGACCATGGGGGCGCGTGACTGACCACCAAACATAAAACGTGCTTTGGCAATTTGATTGACCAGTTCGTCGGTAGCGCACAGAGCAAAGTCGGCAAACCTCATTTCAACAATCGGGCGGGTGCCTGCCATGGCAGCGCCAAACGCGGCACTCATAATGGCAGCCTCCGATATCGGTGCATCGGAAATACGTTGCGGGCCAAACTCTTCCACCAATCCTTTGTACTGCTGAAACACACCGCCACGACCGAGGTCTTCGCCAACGCACCAGACTGTGCTGTCGCTGCGCATGACTTCGGCGACAGCATTTTTAGCCGCTTCTGCATAGGTCATGGTGGTCGTTACTGACATAGATGAGGGGGTCATTAATATGCCTCCTGCTGCGGGCTGCCAATGTCCTGTACGTCGGCGAATACGCTGGAGTCTTCTGGCCATGCCGATGCTGTCGCGGTTGCGAGTGCACCGGTCATTTCAACTTCGGCATCGGTTGCCAGTTGATCAAGCTGTGTTGTTGCCTGACCGGCCTCTATCAGGGTTTCGCGCAGCCTTGTAATCGGGTCGTTGGTTGCCGCTGCATGGTCGGCTTCACCGTCGGGGCGGTAACTGGCCGGGTCAAAATAGGTATGGCCATCGAGTCGGTAGGTGTTCGCATGTAAAAAGGCGGGTTTACCTGTGTCGCGAACTTGTGCCACCAGACGTGCCGCGGTGTCGGCCACTGCATCGGCATCGTTGCCGTCGACCACTTCTGTAGAAAGACCAATGGATTCGGCTCGCGCCGCTGGACCAGGCCCGGCTGTCATGGTACTGGTTAACGTGCTGGCAGAATAGCGGTTGTCTTCGCAGACAAATAGTATCGGCAGGTCAAACACACCGGCCCAGTTAAGCCCTTCGAGGAAAGGTCCGCGATTGGCAGCGCCATCGCCAAAAAAACAAACGACGATTTGATTGTCTTCGCTCTTATTTTTACTGCCGATGTTCTTGCTGCTGTCAGTGCCGTTAATACTTTCCCGAGCAGTACGTAGCAGCTTGATGCCATGGGCCGCACCCGCAGCGATGGTGATATTGGCACCGACAACGCCATTGGCGCCAAGCATACCAACACTGAAGTCAGCTATATGCATAGAGCCTCCCTTGCCGCCACAACTGCCGCCACGTCTCCCCAGTAGTTCCTGCATCATCGAGTCCGGGGTGGCGCCTTTTGCCAGCGTATGGCCATGGCCACGATGCGTCGACAACATGTAGTCTTTGGTATTGAGGTGCATCATAACGCCGGCTGCGATTGCCTCCTGACCGATCGACAGGTGAATAGCACCCAGCACCAGGTTATCGCGAACAGCAGCGAGCTTGGCCTGTTGCTCAAACGCTCTGATGCGTTCCATCATTGCCAGTAGTGACAAGCCGCGAGCAATATCATAGTTGCTGATTGGTCTTTCCTCGTATGTTGGCATTGCTTTTCAGCAACCGTGCGCTGATTTTTCTGCAAAGAGCCGTTTCACCGGCCCTGCACCCGGTGTTTTCCACAATAGCCAGGGCCGTTTGAAACAGTATGTTGAAGCCTTGCCTCAGTGGTTGGCACCGGCCTTGTGCACGAGCCCCGGTCGCCGACTGACCGTTACTATACCGCGGATTCCAGGCTGAGTGTTTGC
>CALGNZ010000124.1 GCA_937957915.1 uncultured Granulosicoccaceae bacterium
ACTTTCTGAGTTCGTCCAGCCAATTGCTCAGTGTGCATACCGAGCTTGTGCGACTCATGCTCCTGGTTTAACTCTGCCATACCCGAACCTCCCCTTCGTAAGGATCAAATGTATCAATTTCATTTGGAAAAATACTGCGTATCGCCACTTCCTCTGAAGCCAGCGCGATAAGCTCGTCACTTTCATACAAAACCATTGGCTTGGCGGCCATCACATCTTTGGCCATACCCAGTGAATCAGCGGTTGCTACCAGATAGGTGAACACGCCATCCAGCTCATCGACCGATCGACTCATGGCACTGTGCAGGTCGTCGCCTTCGTCTATTCGGTGGGCGATATAAACGGCGATTAATTCAGAGTCACAGTCGGACATAAAGCGATGTCCACGGCGCTCAAGACCGCGGCGGTTAGTCCAGTAGTTGGTTAACTGACCGTTGTGAACCACAGACACATCGTTAAACGGATACGCCCAGTAAGGGTGTGCTGATCGAATGTCGACATCAGATTCAGTGGCCATGCGTGTATGACCAATCGCATGCGTTCCACCAAAGCCTGCAAGTTTGTATTGCTCGGATACAACCGTCGCATCACCAAGATC
The DNA here is from genome assembly GCA_937957915.1 of uncultured Granulosicoccaceae bacterium. Taxonomy (GTDB): domain Bacteria; phylum Pseudomonadota; class Gammaproteobacteria; order Granulosicoccales; family Granulosicoccaceae. The sequence continues at coordinate 599 of CALGNZ010000124.1, forward strand.
CTTGATGAGTTCGAGCGCATGGCCGATAGACAGGATTTCTACACCCTCGATGTCTTCGATAAAATCTATTACGCGTTTTAAATCACCATCGAACCCGAAGGTATAGCGATGTGCGTACTCGGTGACCTGCTCTTCGGCTTTAACGGTGACACCCAGGTCTTTCAAACGACCGTCAACGGTGTTCTTGCGATCAATGATGGTGTCGTGAATATCGAAGCCTGATGCCAGGTCTTCCTGCTCTGCTACCTTAAACCGCATGATAAGGTCGGAGCCGCCCTCGTCTCCGTAGAGGGCAAAGCCTGTCGAGTCTGGCCCCCGATGTTTTAGTGCCTGTAACATCGAAGTCATTTGCGACCCGATGTTGGCACTAGAGCCGCGGTGTATTAATCCGGCGATGCCACACATGGCACTACCCTCCATTTCATTGCAAAAAAAAGCTTGTGAGTGCGGGTGCCGCGCAAAGGCGGCACTCCGCGTTACTGGATGCCTGGTGTGCCAGCGCTAGGGCAGGCAATCCATGTATTCATCGGCATCCCAGTCGGTGACCGTTGACATGAATTTTTCCCACTCATCACGCTTGTACCAGTTAAAGACTTTGTACATTTCGTCTGGCATAGAGGCTTTGATAACCTCGTCTGCTTCGAGGCGATCGAGTGCATCACCCAGTGACATTGGAAGTTTCTTCACTTCTTTACCCGCTTCCATTGCCTCGTAGATGTTGCGCTCTTCGGGCTCACCCGGATCCAGGTCGTTATCGATACCATCGTCGAATGCCGCGAGAATACCGGTACCCATCAGGTAGGGGTTAACCATTGAATCAACAGAGCGATATTCAAAACGCCCTGGTGCAGATACGCGCATGCCCGTCGTTCGGTTCTGATATCCCCAGTCTGCAAAGACCGGTGCCCAAAAACCCGTATCCCATAAACGACGATAGGAGTTCACGGTAGAACAACCAATTGCGGTCAGCGCATTGATGTGCTCCATGAAACCACCGATTGACTGCAGCCCGATCTTGCCTGGTTTCTGTGGATCGTTATCGTCTGGCATAAACGTGTTTTCGCCGCCTTCAACATAAGTGAACGCCTGCGCCATACCCGGTAGTTCACTTTCGTCTTTGAACATGATCTTGTTGACGACATCTTCACCACCACGCCACAGCGATACATTATGGTGACAGCCTGATGCTGAAACGCCCATAAACGGCTTGGTCATAAAGCAGGCTATCAGATCAAATTCTCGAGCTACCTGTGCGCAAATTTGCCGATAGGTGGAAAGCCTGTCAGCGTTTCTTAATATGTCGTCAAACTGCCAGTTGAGTTCTAACTGCCCGGGTGCGTCTTCATGGTCGCCCTGAATCATGTCTAGACCCATGGCCTGCGAATATTCGATGACACGCATGCTGACCGGTCGCAGTGATTCGAACTGATCAATGTGGTAGCAATAAGGCTTTGAGTAGCCGCCATTCGGCTTGCCATCTTCGCCCTTCTTGAGCCACATCATTTCAGGTTCGGTGCCACAACGCAGTTGCAGCCCGTGCTTGGCCTGAAAGTCCTGATGCTGAAATTTGAGGTTGCCGCGGCAATCAGAAGTCAGGTGACCACCGGGGTTAACTTTTTCTTCGCGGTTGCGAAAGCACACGCAAAATACGCGAGCGATTTTCTTGTCCCATGGCAGTTGTACAAAGGTATCAGGATCAGGAATACCAACCAGCTCTGCTGACTCAGGACCGTAGCCGATGTAGTCGCCATGGCGGTCTACGAACAGATTGGCAGTGGAGCCATAGACCAGTTGAAAGCCTTTATTGGCTGTTCGCTCCCAGTGGTTGGAGGGAATGCCCTTGCCGACAATGCGTCCGGTTACAGAAATAAACTGGTAGTAGATGTAGGTGACGCCAAGCTCGTCGATCTTTTCACGAACCTGCTTTATAAGGTCTTCCCGGCCGTCTTCGTTGACGTATTTTTCTAGATCTGTCATCTGATTCCCCCTGTTCGTTGTTAGTCGCAACTACAGACCCCGCATCAATTACCGCTATTTGGCAGCCTGCAGCCTATTCGGAAACAGTGCGTACGGTTGAGTAGTCTGGATGCTTTGATGCAAACCAAAAACCCAATTATGTACCTTTTCCAACCAATACTATAACTCTCTTCTTTCAACAGTTTCCAGCCTAATTGGTAAAAAAGGGCGCAATTTGTAATATTACCGCTGAAGTTGGAATTGTAAGTTGAAAACAACTGAATAACACGGTAGGTTCTAGATCTGCTAACACATAACCAATTAAGTACCAATTTGTACCAATTGGTTGTTTTTAGCTGTTAGCTAACGCGGTAGAGTGTCAGCGGAGTGTTTCGACGCGAATTGCCCGGCGCTGAATAACGCCGACCGCTGGAGTCTGAAATCGCAACTGCGCAGAAGTGCAACTACGCAGAAGTGCAACTGCGCAGATGTGATTGCGTCTGTGTAGCGCAGAGAGCTGTGGCGGCAGCCAGGAACAGCAGCCAGGAACTCATGGTTGATCGTAGTATCGATCGACTGCTTTTGCCGTACAGCAACTGATAATCCACCGGACACACCAGCCCGGACAGGACAGATTAAAGTGGGAGGATGCCTTGATGACACACCCGGTTCCAATCAGAACCGTATTGCAGCTCCACATCTGCATCACATTCGTACTGCAATTGGTGCCCTATGAGTGACGTGACGACCGGCTCTGGCAACAGCGCAGGTAACAGCTACAGCGGCGATGCAGGAACTGTATCGGCTGAATTGCGCCGCAAGATTCTGGCAGGCGAGTACCGCCATGACGAAAGGCTACCGGCTGAGCGGTCTCTGGCGCAACAATTCGGCTGCTCTCGTGGCACTGTGCGTTCAGCCATGGATAAACTCGAAGAACTCAGACTGATTGAGCGACGCGTAGGCAGCGGCACATTTGTTAATCACCATGCCACCGCTGACGAAACCGAAATAGCCAACATCACCAGCCCGCTTGAATTAATAGATGTGCGCATGGGCCTGGAACCTCAAATAGCGCGCCTTGCTGTCATCAACGCAACGGCGGTCAACCTGCGCAAACTTGAAAGCGTGTTACTGGAACTGGAAAAGCTCACGAGCAACTGCACGCCCGAATCATTTACCGTGGCCGACCAAAGCTATCACCTCGCACTTGCAGAGTGCACTGGCAATGCCCTGATGATCTGGCTGTGTCAGCATATTCACGATGTACGCTCGCATCGACAGTGGAGCTCCATGAAAGACAAAATACTAAAGGCGGCACAAATCGAAATCTATAACACGCAACACCGACTAATCTACGAAGCCATTTTCAGCCGCGACATCGATGAAGCCGCACGCATAACGATCGAACATCTCGACACAGCCCGCAACGATTTGATTGGAGCATCACGGTGAATGTGTTAGACCCCGCGATCAGAAGCCCGCTGGGCCAGCAATACCTTGCCGACACCTTTCTGGCATCGGGCGTATCCGGCATTATGAGACCGGGTATCAACAGCCTTCCCAATGGACTTGAGCGCTACCCGCTGCTTGCGGGCGGAATGATTGTGGTAGATCTGAAGCCCGGTGACGAACTCAAAGTCATTGACCCGGAGGGCTTACAAGCCTGCGAAGTTGCAGTATTCGACAGCACCGGCGCTTGTAAGCCTGCGGCATTGAATAGCAATTGCCGTGAGAAAAAAAACAACAGCATTGCACAGTCACTCACCGCGCCAACCGAGAACATCAGGTCAATCAATGCAGCGCTAAAAAAGCGCAACATCGATACCGGCAACATTACCGCCCTCGCCTTCCTTGAGGGACAAACACAGCCTGGTCACAGCACGTCTGCGGTATGCGAGGCAGAGTTAACCTGTGTTGTTGCTGCACCATCAATTGACATGCCTGTTGATGAGCAAGTGCCGCCCACTGACCTGCTGGTGTACATCACCCGCGCTAATCCGGAACAGAACCCGGAACCGGTGCTACCCGAACCACTGGCAGACATGACACTGGACTTGCGAGTGGAACGCTGCACCTCGCGTGCGTTTACCGTTAAAGCCGGTGACTACATACAGATCATCGATGTCGAAGGTCGCGAGTGCAGTGACTTTCAATGCTTTGATATGGAAAAACTCGATCAGGGCATTGAACGCTGTCTCGATGCGACCACCACCCGAACACTGATGGCAAACGCCTACCCTCAACCCGGCTTGCATGCGAAATTCTACGACCAGGATATGAGTGCCATGGTCGAGGTTATACGCGACACCTGCGGCAGACACGATACCTTTGGCTTAGCCTGCACCGCAAAGTTCTATGACGATGCCGGCTACCCGGGACACGTTAACTGCAGCGACAACTTTAACTATGCATTAAGCCAGCACAATATCGCACCCCGGGCCGGCTGGATGGCCATGAACTTTTTCTTCAATACCGGCTACGACGACCACAATCAGCTTTTTTCAGATGAGCCATGGTCACGCCCTGGTGATTATGTGCTTATGCGGGCACTGAAAGACCTGGTCTGCGTGTCGTCTGCGTGCCCTGATGATATTGATCCGGCCAATGGCTGGAATCCAACTGATATACATGTCCGGGTTTACCCCGCCAAAAACGAATTCTCTACCGCGGTGGCCTACAGAATGACTCCTGACGCTGAACCCCAACTCACCAAAGAAACCGGCTTTCACAGCAGAACATCAACGCTTACGGGTAACTTCATTGAGTACAATGGCTACTGGCTGGCCAACCGCTTTAACAACCACGGCCCCATTGACGAGTACTGGGCATGCCGCGAAGGCGTTATTGTCACTGACCTGTCACCGTTGCGTAAGTATGAAATCCTTGGGCCCGATGCGGAAGAACTGCTGCAAACCTGTGTGACCAGAGATGTCAGACGATTATCACCGGGCCAGGTCGTGTACACCGCCATGTGCTATGAAAACGGTGGGATGGTCGACGACGGTACCGTGTTTCGCATGTGCGAAACAAATTTCCGCTGGATAGGCGGCTCTGACTACAGCGGCGTGTGGTTGCGGCAACAGGCACAACTTCGCAATCTCAACTGCTGGGTGAAATCATCCACCGACCAACTGCACAACCTACAGGTTCAGGGACCAAAAAGCCGCGATGTGCTAAAAGAAATCGTCTGGACACGGCCTGATCAAACCCCTCTTGAAGACCTTGCGTGGTTCAGATTTTCAGTCGCTCGTCTCGGTCATGAGCACGGCACACCTATCCTTGTCTCGCGCACAGGATACACCGGTGAACTCGGCTACGAAGTCTGGTGTCACCCGAAAGACTGCGCTGAAGTGTGGGATGCTGTGATGGCTGCAGGCAAGCCACATAACATTACCCCGCTGGGTCTTGAGGCCCTCGACATGCTTCGTATTGAAGCCGGGCTTATTTTTGCAAACTACGAATTCAGTGATGAAACCGACCCGTATGAAGCAGGTATCTCGTTCACTGTGCCACTGAAAAGTAAAACCGATGATTTTATCGGACGTGAAGCCCTGCAAAAGCGTAAAGACAATCCGCAGAAAAAACTGGTTGGCCTTGAGCTACAGGGAGATGAACCTGCCGCTCACGGTGACTGCGTGCATATTGGCAGACAACAGATTGGTGTTGTAACCAGTGGTACCCGATCACCCAAGCTATCCAAAAACATTGCCCTTTGCCGGGTAACCGTTGAACACGCAGAACCAGGTACGCAGGTAGAAGTGGGCAAGCTCGATGGCCATCAAAAACGCTTGCCTGCAACTGTCGTTAGCTATCCTTTTTATGATCCGGATAAGTCGCGCGTCAGAATGTGACTGGTGCCAATTGCGCTTTCCGGATTCGATAATGCAAAGCTTTACCCGGAATGACGCAATGGCGGCGGGAGCGCGTCACCGGCTGCGGGGTTGTTGGATCTACGAGTCCAACACCCACCTGTAGCAGCCCTGCTTGCTTCTGTTGCAGCAACAGCAATTGACTGATCTTCTATAATCCCCTGGTTTTGGGTGCACGCTGACCAGTGCCCACAAACAAGCGCACTGCCGAGCCTGCCCCTGCCGACTGCCAGCGCACACATTGAACACCACCAGCTGTGGTTATTCAGAACCGGCCACAGTGCTGGCGCGTGCGGCTGTCGACTACGCATTCCTCCAGCCTCTCATGTGCGCTGCACCTACCCGTATGTACCCAACATCCATCACACTTTCAGGCAAGCTGCTTAAAAACTGTTGCTTTTCTTTTTAAATCAAATTACTTTATATTACAAAGTATAGTTGTATTAACACGGCTGTACCAAGCACAGTTTGCTTTAAGAACAGCGAGTTTTAAGAACAGTTGGTTTAAGAGCAGTTTTGATAAGCATGGCCGTGCGAGGTTTAGTGTTGCAGGCAAGGTAAGCCATTTTTTTAATCTTACACTTTGCATCACAAAGTAAATTAAACACAACCAGATACCATTATCTTGTGGCGGGTTAAAGAACAGAATTTATCCACCACCGACACACCACGCCAATTAACTTTGCTATGCAAAGCTAATTGCACCCCTTAAATACTGATCGTAAAAAGACGGAGCAATCAATTGAACAACACCCGAACCCGACTTTCGCTAATGACTCGCATAGGCATGGCGTTGTCATCGCTATGGATTACGACAGGCCTATTAACAACAATGGCATTCGCCGCTCCACACGTACCATTTAACGAGTTAACTCTGGACGATGTTAAGGCGGGATCACTGCTGCTACCCGCTGACAAGGCAGGTCACTATACTCAGGTTCCGGCACTGGACACTGTCATCACAGTTGACGTCAGTGGCATGTCCGCTCATCACGTTATCAATCAAACCTTCACCAATCCAAGTGACGAATGGATTGAAGCGGTTTACGTGTACCCCCTGCCCGACTCCGCGGCAGTCGATGAGTTGTCGATGATTATCGGGGATCAGCGAATAACAGGAGAGATTCAGACCAGAGCCCAGGCACGCCAAAACTACACAGCAGCGAAAAACAACGGACAACGAGCGAGCCTGGTTGAGCGACAGCGGCCTAACCTGTTTACCACTCGCGTTGCAAACATACCGCCGCAAGGAGAAATACAGATCGAAATCGGTTTTCAGGCTGATGTTCGGTACGACGATGGTGTGTTTGGCTTAATTTTACCAATGACTATCACGCCTCGCTATATACCGGGCAATCAACTTCGACAGCAGGCGCTTGTCGATGAACACGCTATTGAAAGCAACGGCGGCAAGATGGCCGGAAACACACAACAAATAATAACCACAGGTGGCTGGGGACAACTTCCGGGCCTCGCAACTGATCGGGTACCAGAGGCCTATGAGATCACCCCGCCCATGACCGATACTGCACCTCTAGCAACACTGAATATAGCCATAAACAGCGGTCTGACACTGGACAAGATCTACAGCTCCAGTCACCACATAACTGTCGCAGAGGAACACTTACTGTACCGGGTGGCGTTTCCTGCCAACCAGGTGCCGATGGATCGTGACTTTATTCTAAACTGGCGCCCGTTACCCGGAACGAGCCCGCTGGCGGCAGTATTTACCCAGCAAGACAGTACTGAAGTTAACGCTCAGTCATCCACAGAGAACAGCGCTGCTTATGCGTCGATAATGCTGGTACCACCGCAACAACTGTTCGAAGGCACCGTGCCATCACGTGAAGTAATATTTGTTATCGATAAATCAGGTTCTATGGATGGAAACTCGCTGGTTGCTGCAAAAGAAGCACTTGTTCTGGGTATACGCGGATTGGCTGACAACGATACTTTTAATATCGTGACCTTTAATGATCAAACTTCAACCCTGTATAGCCAACCCGTAGCCGCTACCCGGTCGCACAAAGATCGGGCTGTTGCAAGCGTGCGTCGAATAACAGCTGGAGGCGGAACCGAAATCATGGGCGCATTAAACGCGGCACTTGCCAGCAGTTCCTATTCCGAGAGAGTCCGCCAGATTGTGTTTATTACAGATGGCAGCGTAGGTAACGAAGCAGAGATATTTAAACAAGTACAAAAAAAGCTGGGGAACAACCGCATTTTTACTGTCGGCATTGGCTCGGCACCGAACCGATGGTTTATGCGCAAGACTGCCGAGCTTGGCAGGGGTACGTACACCTACATTCCGGAAAGCGCCGAAGTCGCTGAAAAAATGCAGGCCCTGTTCCACAAACTCGAACGCCCGGTGCTCAGCAACCTGCAATTACAATTCAGTGGCGTGAGTAACCCCGAGTATTACCCGGTCACTGTGCCGGATCTCTATGCGGGTGAACCGGTACTCATTGATGTGCGCAGTATCGAGCCTCTGCAGGGAGCTGAACTTCGTATAAGCGGCGACGAAAACGGCCAGCCCTGGAGCCAAACGCTGAAGCTCGACAGCCACACGAACAATAGACAATCCGGTTTAGACAAACTGTGGGCGCGACGAAAGATTACCGAACTCGAAAACAGCCTGTTGTTCAACAATGATGCCAGCACCATTAAGCGCAAGGCCACGGAAACCGCACTTGAGTACGGACTGGTTAGCCGCTACACCAGCCTGGTTGCCATCGAACAGACGATTGCTCGTGATGTATCAATTGATTCGCTAACAGGCAAAGAAGTACCGCTTGCAATGCCTGCTGGCAGTAACATGCAAAACCCTTCACACAACAACACGGGGCACTCACAATCCTCCGCATCGAGCCAGCCCCATACAGCCAGACAACCGTCTGTCTCTGTACCGCAGACACACCCCGACGGCAGCCCGATGCCGATACCGCAGGGCAACCTGGGTATAGTGCTACACCTGCTACTGTCGCTGCTTATGTCTTCGTCTGTAGCGGTCGGCGCGTGGTTTACCAGGAGGCGCAAGCATGTTGCGCTCTAGCATCCTTGCGCTGCTATTTGCTGTCGCGCTCTTTCCGGCCGTAAAAGCCGGCTACTGGATGGCCAAAGCAGAGCTTGCTCAGGTGCTGATAAAACGTGCATGGATCAACGGTGACCCAAACGCACTTCCCTGGCCCTGGGCTGACACGCAGCCGGTAGCGCGCCTGCAAATCAAGAGCCACGACATCGATGCCCTGGTGCTCGGCGGTGGCAACGATCACGCTTTGGCTTTTGGCCCGGGCCTGACCAATGCATCCGTTGCACCAGGTGCACCTGGCATTACTTTGATAGGCGCTCATCGCGATACGCAATTCGCCTCGTTACAGCATATCGAGGTTGGTACGGAAATTAGAATACAGGGAGAGGACCGTAGGTGGCACAACTATAAGGTACGTGACCTGCAGATAATTGATGATGCCACGGTGAGCCTGCAGAACAATGTGGACGAACCTACGCTCGTGCTAACCACCTGCTACCCCTTTGATCCGCTGGTGATGCACAGCACCAAAAGACTGCTGGTGACTGCAATTGCGGTTACTGGCGAATAAACGATAGGGTTTTAAAAAAATAGACGAGGCGTTACAGGTGATTCAGCAATGACAAACAACGACCCGATCATCAGGTTAATACCATGAAGCATATCGATGCACTTGAAGCACACAACTCGCTAGAAGAAATCCCTCAATACAGGGTTTGCCTCGAGCAATGGCGCGACCAGTTTCGCGTTCTCGTCAATAACAACTATATCGTGCATGTGGACCAGCCCGTCGTGCACTTTCAGTTTACTATTTTGAGGTAACGACCAGGTTTGACCACCAATGCTCAACAACTCTTTTTCCAGCGCTTTAGAAATGAGGATTGTAAGGCCGTCTCGAGTCTCGTCACCAGAGATTTTACTATTCAAATAAGGGTAGTCAGGACTGACCAGCTGAAAGCCGCTACCAAACCACGGCACCAGAAAATGTTCGGTCTTTAACGCAGGGTTTTCATATGCCGGCCAGTACTCCGTCGGCACAACCACAAAAACCGCATTGCTCCAATATGGCTGTGTGTCAACGGTGGACAGGTATTCCACATAAAAACTTTTTGTACCGAGGTATACGCCCTTAAAGAAATCGTTTTGTGGCTGGGTGTATACCTTGCCCACGTCTTTTTCTTCCCAGATCGATTCTATCGATTCCAGAAACTGATTGTTGGCGTAGACCGGAAACATGACATGATCGATTTCCAATTCCATAGAATCATCCCCTTTGGCCAATGGCGACAAGGAAAAACCCAGTGCCACACAACACACAAAAAGCACGCGTCGCACCCGGAGCCTGCCCGACAATAGTCGATCTACCGTCAACGCGATCTTTTGGTCAGCCATCACGATCCATATTTATTTCAAACCAGCACGAGCCGGTGCGCTTCGAACCACTCAGAGCACTCTACCTTTGTGAACTCGTATTGGCTGTTTTCGATAGGGGCGGATTCTCCTAGTCCATGCCCAACGCTGCTTTTCTTTGGTTTGCCCAGGTACGCAGAATCTGATCAATTGCCAGGCCGATAAATGCAACACAAAGACCAAGCACCAGACCATTTCCGACACCTGCTTTATCTGACAATGATTTGAGAATAAGCTGCCCGAGGTCATCCGTGCCAATCAATGCTCCGATGATTACCATCGACAGAGCAAACACAACCGTCTGGTTAATGCCCAGTGCAATATGCGGAAAGGACAGAGGAAATTCGATGGACATCAAACGCTGTATGCGGTTAACGCCGGACATGGAGCCGGCATCCTGCAAGGCCTCCGGCACACTTCTTAAACCCTCTACCGTATAACGAGCCGCCGGTATTGTTGCGTAGACGACAATCGCGATAAGCACCGAGGTATCGGTGACACCAAACAGCATCATCACTGGAATCAGATAGATAAAGGACGGAAACGTTTGAAAGGTATCGCACACAGTCAATATGAAACGCGAAGATGCCGGATGTTGAGCGCATATGGTACCGACGACAATGCCTATAAAACCAGAAATAAGCACCGCCATTGTCATCAGGTAAGAGGTGATCAACGCTCTGTCCCACCATTCAGTCAGCGCGATGAATAACAGAAACCCACCCACAATTAGCGCAGACCTGATTCCACCAACAATAAAACCGGTGCCCATCGCCAAAGTGAAAGTCGCAGCCACCGGCATACTGAGATAAGCAGTTTTAACCGGCACCAATACTTCCACAATAAACCACTCATTAAAACCTTTTAAGGTGTAGAAAAAGGTATCCCATAGCCAGTCAACACCAGCCTGCCAGAAGGGCTCAGTGGTGATACCTTTGTTATGGGGAATCAGATACAGATAGTTAAAACCGTCCCTGAATATAAATGATCCTATCCAGGCGATTACCGTGCCCGTGCAGAACACCATAAAAAACATCAATGAATACTTGTGTCGTTCCTTGAATGACTGATCAGCAAAATAGTCGGTCTGTTTATTGGCCCACGCAAGTGACAACCTGTCGAGAACGATCGCTATCAACACGATGCAAACACCGATCTCCAAAGCCAGCCCGATGCGCAGTCGATTCAACGCAATCAGCAAATCATTGCCCAGACCTTTAGCGCCGATCAGCGATGCAATAACTACCATGGCCAGGCACTGCATAATGACCTGGTTAACACCGATGAGTATGTCGCGTCGCGCTGTTGGAATCAGCACCTGCCGCAATAATTGCCAGTCGCTGCAGCCTGTCATCAACCCGGCTTCGGCGACCTCTGGCGGCACTTTTTTAAGGCCGAGAATTGTCAGGCGCACCATCGGCGGTGTCGCAAAAATAATAGTGGCAATAGCGCCAGCGTGATCACCGATACCGAAAAACACCATAACCGGTATCAGGTAGGCAAAGTGCGGCATAATCTGCGCAACATTAAGCAGTGGATTGAGTATTGTTTCTACAGTTTTGTTTTTATACCCCCACACACCGAGCACCAGACCAAGAAAAATTGCTACCGGTGCGGCGATCAACACAAAGGACAGAGTCTGCATGGAAGGCTCCCACTGTCCAAACACGGCGATATAGACAAATGCAGCACCGGTAAACAACGCCAGACCAATTCCGCTTAATGCATAACCCAGTATTGCTGCACCACCTGCCACAACCGTCCACGGCAATGCCGGCCAGCGAGCCCACTTATTTTCGGTTGCCCAGTCCCAGCCGCTGAAGGTGACGATGGTCTTTACACCACCGAGCATTATTTCGCGCACAAATTCAATCAGAAAAAGAACCACACCCGAGATACCCCGCGTAATTTCTCGTAGCAACGGTTTTTGTTCGTACTCCTCAATCTCGGGATCGTACACTTCGATAGGCCACCACTCGAACATCAGGTAGTCGACACCGTTATTGATTACCAAAGGCATTTGTTTGAGCAACGGTGGCAGGCGCCACAGCCAGTTGCCATCAGATGGCGCGATAAACATACACATCAGGAGAAATACGATAATCAGCAGAATAAACTGCAGATATTTCTTCTCCCGTAGCAGGTCGATCATGAACCTGCTCCTGACGACAGCTCTGCAGGCAGCCCTGCAGACTGTTGCGATCGCCCACCAAACAACACCTTAACTACGCGTGATGCGTGGACTGCACCAACAATTTGCCCGTTCTCATCTATCACTGGCACGGGTTTGTCAGCATTGAGTACAACTTCAGCAACCGTTTCAATGATCGCGTCTTTCGACACCCGCAGGTCGCTCACTGCCCCCTCGGGATTATAGTCGTCCATGACTGATTCTATTTTCAAAACCTTTTCACGTGGTACTTCTTCAGTGAACTTTCGTACGTACTCGGTAGCCGGGTTCAGTACGATGTTGGCCGGTGTATCGAGTTGTTCGATAATTCCGTCTTTCATGATCGCTATTCGATCAGCCAGGCGCAGGGCCTCGTCGAAATCGTGAGTAACAAATAAAATAGTTTTACTCAAGACACCCTGCAAGCGAAGAAACTCATCCTGCATCTCTTTCCGGATTAGCGGATCAAGTGCAGAGAATGGCTCATCAAGAAACCAGATATCGGGTTCGATGGCGAGTGACCGTGCAATTCCGACTCTTTGTTGCTGCCCTCCGGATAGCTGACGTGGAAAGTAATTTTCGCGACCAGAGAGACTCACCAGGTCAATCATTTCTGATGCACGTTGAATGCTCTCTTTGGTACTTACGCCCTTAACCTGTAACGGAAACGCGATGTTTTCCAGTACTGTTTTATGTGGCAACAACGCAAAGCTCTGAAAGACCATACCCATTTTACTGCGTCGCAACTGAATCAACTGCTTGTTGTTCATCGCCATGATATCTTCACCTTCGATGAAGACTTTGCCGGCTGTTGCACGAGTCAGCCTTGAAATGCAGCGCAACAAGGTAGATTTACCTGAACCGGATAAACCCATAATGATAAGCAATTCACCCTGGTGAACTTCAAACGAGGCATTGTTTACACCAACAATGCACCCTGCCTCCTGGAAGCGCGCAGCGTCAACCACACCATTGGATTCCTGCATCATCCGCTTTGCATTGTCACCGAATACTTTGTAAACGGAATCGCAACGGATAACGGGTTCATTCGAGTTTGAAGCTGCTGAAGACATAGAGGTTAGATTAGCTCTGTTTTCGGTTCTTGAATCTGCGGCTTACGGGTTATCTGTTACCGCCAAAAAAAAAGCCCCCTGGTTCGACTTCGCGCCAGGGAGCTCTTGGGTCCAAGCTAATGCCCGACAAGTTCTATTGCAGGCATCTCAAGCGTTAGCCTTACTTGGTCCAGGGCATCCAGACACTTTCGTTGTCTTTAAGCCACTTGGCAGCTGCATCTTTATGGTCCATTTTGTCGGTATCAACCAGGGCGGCCATTTGACCAATCTGCGTGGTTGTGAAGTCGAGCTTTGTGAACGCAGTATAGGCAGCGGGGTGAGTTTTAGGGAACTTGTAGTTCGCGGCTTTCTTTAACCAGCCTTTAGGTGAACCACATTTACCGTCGCCACCGTCTTCCTTACGGCATCCTTCTTCATAGGGAGGGAATTCAATAAATGTAAAACCGTCTGCATCAGTGAAGTTTGGTGTCCAGTTGAATACCACGGTACCACGGCCTTCTTTCTTTGCAGCGGCGAGTTCGGTCCACAGTGCATCGGCACCACCTGCAAACTTAACCGTCCACTTATCAGCCAAACCCAGTGCTTCCAGTCTTTCAGGCATTAAGTCACCGTGCCAGCTTTGCGGACCTTCAAGCCAGCGTCCCTTGCCACCGGAATCGGGAGTAGTAAAGTTGGCGTGACAATCTTTCAGTGCTTCCCAGTTTGGCAAACCGGGGCAGAGATCTTTTTCGATCACCCAGGTAGGCACACCCATTTCTTCAAGCGTAGTTGCTGAATGTGTACCAGCGTCAATGACGCCGCCTTTTGCCATTGCGTTATAAAAGGATTTACCGAAGGTAGACTGCCAGACTTCGTGAGATAGTGTAACGTCACCATTACGGATAGATTCATAAACTGCTTGAGAATCCGCGGGTACGTATTCAACATTGTTACCCATGCTCTCGAACATACCGCCGATAACATAGGCCATAACAATCTGGCTCGACCAGTTATGTATTGGTATAACAATGGGTGACGTGCTGTCCGCAGCTTTAGCAACACCTGTTGCAGAAAGCAGAGAAACGCAACCGGCGACCAGCAATGACCGGAACATTTTTGGTGTTTGTAGCTTCATATGTTTATTCCCCCGAAGGATTGGAAAGACCCGCCCACAGGCATATCTAGCGGGTTCGACAACGCAACTCTGATTTTACAATCAGGGCGTTCAAAAAGTACCATTGAAACGTACCATTATTGTCCCTGACAGACAATTAAACTGACCGAAAAATTCAAACGACTCTTTTCAGACCAATGTTGTACCAATACAAGCCCATAGCCTCATTGTTATCCGCACTTTCGCTTTTTTATCACCGCGCCTGACGCCGGATTTGGCCGGGCTGTACAATCGAAGCTTTTATTATTGACGCACATGATTCAATTTAACTATTTCAAAATCAGCCGAACAGCGCGAGTTTCTATGATTGCCGAAAACTACTGCAACGCCGCAAGTACATGAAACCGTATCCCGCTGCATTAAACCTGCTGGTTTGTATACTGCTGGCAATCTGCTATGCGGCTGAAGCGTTTGCTATCGCTAAACAAACAGCTGCCCCGCAGGCAACATCACCGCCGGCACAGCCAGTCTTGCTGGTGCAAAATGACTGGACCAGTCAGGTTGTGCTGGCACACATTGTTGGCCACATACTGGAAGATGAGGGCTTTCCGGTTAAGTTTGTTCCGTTCGACTCGCAACTGCAGTTTCAGGCGCTCGCTGATGGCGCTGTGCATTTTCAGATCGCAGCTTGGCAGGGGCCAATGTATGAAGCATATGAGCAAGCGCTTGGCATCGGTATGGTGGACGCTGGCACGCATGCAGCCAGCACTCGTGAAGGCTGGTGGATACCGCACTATGTGCTAAACGAATGCCCCGATGCTGCAAACTGGCAAGGGCTAAATGACTGTGCGCATCTGTTTGCGCCAGACGATGCCGACATGACAGGTCAGTTTACCGGCCCGCCAGCCGACTGGGGAAAGAACTACGCCCGGCTCATCACCGCCCTGCAAATGAATTTCGCAATTACCAATGTCAACACACCGCAGGAGTTGTGGTCAACACTACAAAATGCCTATAAAAATAGAGCGCCAGTCGTTCTGTTTAACTGGACACCCAACTTTACGGACGTCATGTACGATGGACGTTTTGTCGATTTTCCGGAACCAACAGATGCCTGCGAAGCAGATGCATCGTGGGGTCCAAACCCCGATGCAACAGGTGATTGTGGTGAGCGTCGCAGCAACTGGTTAAAAAAGGCTGCCTGGAGCGGACTCGCGCAGATGTATCCGGCAGCATGGAAGATTTTAAAAAGAGTCAACTTCACCAATGAGCAGATCGCAAGCGCGATGAAGATGGTTGATATTGACGAAATGCAGCCAGTGGACGCTGCCCGATTGTGGATAGAACAAAATAGCTTCGTTGTACAACAATGGCTGGGCCGGCGCTAACGGATGAGATTGCAGTGAGCACCTCACCAGCCCCGCCTGGCCCTGCTCCCGAGGTGATAGCTCCCGAGGGTGATAGCTCTCGAGGTGATAGCTCTCGAAGCAATACCGTCGAATTATTGCTGTATTACATGTGATAACGCGTCTGATCGTTTTCAGTCACCGCGTAATCTGAGATACTACAAAACATTGTTGTTCGCTATACATTCAAACGGGGAAAATTAATGAATAAAAGAGTGGCAATTATTGGTGCCGGGCCATGCGGTACAGCAGCACTCAGGGCCTTCCAGTCTGCGAAACAAAACGGTGAGGATATCCCCGAAGTGGTCTGTTTTGAAAAACAGGAAGACTGGGGCGGACTCTGGAACTACACCTGGCGCACCGGCCTCGATGAATACGGCGAACCCGTACATGGCTCAATGTATCGTTACCTCTGGTCTAATGGCCCAAAGGAGTGCCTGGAGTTCGCGGATTATTCCTTTGACGAGCATTTCGGTAAACCCATTGCCAGCTATCCACCGCGAGAAGTTTTAGCAGACTACATTAAAGGGCGTGTTGAAAAAGCCGGCGTTCGTGACTGGTGCCGCTTTCGCCACCCGGTCAGACATGTTCAGTACCACAAAGACGCCGACAACTTTACCGTCACCGCGCACGACCTCGTTAACGACAAGAGTGTGAAAGAAACCTTTGACTACGTGATCGTCGCCAACGGCCACTTTTCAACACCTAATGTGCCGTATTTCGATGGACTGGATAAATTCGGTGGCCGCGTACTGCACGCTCACGACTTTCGCGATGCACTGGAGTTTAAAGGCAAAGATGTAATGGTCGTCGGCTCCAGTTACTCGGCCGAGGATATTGGTTCACAGTGCTGGAAGTATGGAGCAAAGTCGCTCACGGCCTGTTACCGCACTAACCCGATGGGCTTTCACTGGCCCGACAACTGGGAGACAAAACCGCTTCTCACAAAGGTAGAAGGAAAAACCTGCCACTTTAAAGATGGTACCAGCAAAGAGATCGATGCGATAATTCTCTGTACGGGGTACCTGCATCACTTCCCTTTTATGGATGATGACATACGCCTGGTGGGCACCAACAGAATGTGGCTGCCCAACCTGTACCAGGGCATTGCTTTCGAGCCAAACCCGAAAGTAATGTATCTGGGGATGCACGATCAGTTCTACACTTTCAATATGTTCGACGCACAGGCATGGTGGGCACGCGACCTGGTGCTTGGCAAAATCAAAATGCCGCCAGCCGCCGAAATAAAAGCGCACGAACAAAAATGGCTGGACCGCGAGGCCAAACTTGAAACAGACGAGCAATATATCTGGTTTCAGGGCGATTACGTGCAGGAATTGATCGACCAGACCGATTACCCGAATTTCGATATCGAAGGCGTCAACAAAACCTTCATGGAATGGGAGCACCACAAGCACGACAACATCATGGAGTTTCGCAACAACGCGTATAAATCGCTGATGACAAAATCACAGTCACCTAAACACCACACGCCGTGGGCAGAAGCGATGGACGATTCGATGGAGGTTTATCTCAAGAACTAGCGAGCAGCAATGCCCCATTAACTGATTAGTCAACCAGATATCGATCTGAGGGCTTCTCGGCGAACCGACGCAGATGAACCGACGCAGATGGGTGCGCTGATTTTTTTCGGGCGGTGATTCTACCGCCCGCCTCGCCCTGGCAATCTGCGCCTGGGATTGGCTGCCTGCAGATAAGTGCCCGCCTTCTCCGGGCAGAATTCAGCCAACAAAAGTGGCATTTTTGCTACAAACCTTCAACACGGGTGGTCATAATCACACAAGTTTGTGGAAGTTCACCTTTTCAGCCTACCAACTCGCTCGATATCTATTACAATCAATTTTCTTCTGCGTGTCAGCGTCTGTTCATGTTGACACTGTAAACTTTTTGTAAAACAAGCATTTGGGGTTTGTGTGAGCAGCTACCAGGATACTCTACAACACGGTGCCACCATTGGCTGCTACCAGATCGAAGAGGTACTGGGCCGTGGCGGCTTTGCGGTTACCTATCTCGCGATAGATCGTAACCTCGACGTTTACGTTGCCATCAAGGAGTTCCTGCCCAGGGAAATCATCACCCGCCATGAGTCGGGAACGGTCAACCCGCGGGATCCGGAATTCGCCGAAGACTACCAGACAGGACTCGAAAGCTTTGCCCGGGAAGCAAAGACCCTGGCGCTTTTTAAGCACCCTAACATTGTGCGTGTGCACCAGGTGTTGCATGAAAACAACACCGCCTACATGGTTATGGACTACGAGCATGGCCAGGAACTGGCCGAAGTGCTCGAAAATCAGAAAAGTCTTTCCGAGCAGGAACTTCGACCAATCATGCTGCCGGTTCTGAATGCGGTTGCAGAAATCCACCAGCAAGGCTACGTTCATCGCGATATCAAGCCATCGAACATTTACCTGCGAGACAACGGTGCTCCGGTTCTGCTGGATTTTGGCGCAGCGCGATATACAATGAGCGAAACAACCCAGCACCTGACCGCAGTCGTCACTGTCGGCTACACGCCGATTGAACAATACAATGTGTCCGATGCCGATCAGGGCCCCTGGACCGATATCTACGCGTTGTCGGCCGTGCTATACGAAGCTGTCACCGGCGCCATGCCGGTGGACTCGGTGACACGCGCATCGACCACCCTGACCAACGCCGCTGACCCACTGGTATCGGTACGTGACAAGTCATTGCACCCCTGCTCGGAGCACTTCTACGACGCTATCGACTGGGGCTTGAGAATGGACGCACTGGAACGGCCACGCAGTGTGGCCCAGTGGCTACAGGCGCTCGACGGCAACATGATGGAAGCATCCACAGAACAGGCCCAGCCTGCGGCAAGACAAAACCGCCCCGCCAGACCTTCAAAGCTTCGCACTCGGGCCAAATCACTCGCCGCCACTGAGGCTGACTCGCATCACCGCACCAGCGTTGAATTGGCCATGCAGGATTTCGATATCGACCACTACCCGGCGTCGCGCATAGAGCCAAGTTTTAGTGCGTCAATTGACGAAATTGATCTGGGTGATTCAGAGCAGATTCTTGAACAAAGCTATGGCGACCCCGTGCGCGTGTCCAGGCCTGCGTCTCAACCTGCGCCCCTACATGAGCAGGTGTTGCCACCGGAAACGACATCCGCTGACACCTATTCCAGGCCAGACGCCACGATACCAGTGCCACCGCACCCGGCACCCGCTGAACCACCAACTCTGTTGCAAACCCGTCTAGAGCCTGACGGCGGCTCAGGCATTAGTTCTCGTGCTGCTGCGGGCATGGTGAACGCCGACACACTTGCCGCGCCGGCAAGCACCGCAGTTGCCAGCACCAGTGATATGCCCGCAGGCAAGAGCCACACTCAGGAGATTCGAGATGTGGTGCGCCGAGACATCATGAAGCGCGATATCGAAAGCACGCCTTCTGGAGAAACCGATACAAGACTGCTGGAAACACCGCACAACGACAACTCACCTCACACCGAAATTCCACGCAGACCAGGGCGAATCCTGACACGCAGTGCAGCCGAGCAAACTCACCAGAGCGACACAGAGCGAGAGCTCGAGGTGCGGCCACGAGCCGATACAATGCAGTTCGATGAGTCAGACTGGGACTACGAACCACCGCACAGCCCGTCAAAATGGAAATGGCTGATACCAGCCACCGGCCTTGCCGCAGTGTTTGCCGCATCATTGCTGTACGTGAATCGCCCGGATCTTTTTCAATTCAACCGATTAAGCCTGCCGGAACTCACAGTTGACGCAGCACTTGAACAGGCACAGGACAAAGTCGACAGTGGCCAGTATATTTTCCCTGCCGGAGAATCCGCGCTGGACTACTACCAACTGGTACTCGGCAGCGAACCAAATAATGCAGAGGCGCTGGCGGGCGTTGAGCTTATCGAAAATCAGGTCAGGGAAGACATCGTCCAAAGCGTCGAAGACAACAGCCTGTCAGAGGCGAACCGCTTGCTGTCCAGAGCAAATAAAGCCGGACTGCGAGTTGATAATATTCCCGCAGCCGGCGTTGCAGCCGCTGCAGATCGGGGCAACGACACAGCCACTGATGGCGTTACTGCCATCGACCAGAACCTGTCACCCTATCTGAAACGACAAATAGCCGAAATAGAGCAGCAAATTGAAAGCGGCGATGCCAACGCTGCCGAAGCTCTGTTTGCAGAAACCGATAAGTACCTGCCTGACACGAGTCTATCATCCAGCTTACAGCAACGCATTCAGGCGCTGCGGGATGAGCAGGTTCAGTCAACAAGCGGCAGCCTGGCTCAAAATACTGCCCAAAACACTGCTCAAAACACCGCTCAAAACACTGCCCAGAACACGGCAACTGAAGACACGAGCACCAGCAATGGCGAGCAACGGTCTGTTGCAGTGCTGTCGGCTACGGCAAGCGTTAACGACTCTGCCGCAGATACCGAATCAGTTAACACTGGCATCGTTCCACCAATCACAAACAGCATTAGTGATGATGCAAACAGGCCTTACCCGAACACAGAGATACCTGCTCGCGCCGCAATCACTGAAGACCCGGTAACGCCACCTGTCCCAGAAACAGCCGACACGGATGCAAGCGTGGATGATGCGCCCGCCGATGCCATTACTGCCGCTGCCACAAGCTCGGCAAACACCGGTACGACAAACTCCACCAGGGCCGCAACGCCGACAGCCCCGGTTTCTGCGCCACGAAAAAGCTACATTGACGGTCGCGGAGAAAGTGCCCGCCACCTTAACCGTTTGCGCACGGCGATCGAGGCCAAGAACATCGACCGCGTGCTGCAGATTAGCGACAACCTGCCTAGAGAACGCGTCGATTTTCTAAATCAGATGTTCCGCCGCTACGATCGACTGGATGTTGTTATTGATCGTATACGCGATCAGTCCGGCAAACTGACAGCCAATCTAAACGTGTCAATGTTTAATCAACGCAACGACGGCAGCTATTACTCAGCTGGCCGCTGGAATGGCGTGACGGTGAGCTCTGAAAAAGCAGACGATCAGTGGCAAAAAATAGAGTGGTAGCCACGGAAAAACAGATACTCTGCCTGGCCTGATAATCAGGCTGCCAGCGATATCGCGCCTGACGTCGCTGCGAGAAGCAGCGACGTAGATACGCTGGCCAAAAACAAGGACACCAACAGCAATGGAATCTACTTCCACACCTGCCTCGCAAGCGCTGGCAGAAATCTGGAACGCGGTCGAATTACCCACAACCCCTCTAGCGCAGCTGGACCTGACAGGTCCGATTCAGCCGATGCCATCGTCGTTCCGGATTGGTCCGGCGGCCCAGGCTTCTATCGCAGCTGCAGCCGCTGCTGCATTGCTGATCTATAAAGCCAGAAGTGGCACAACGCAAACAGCAACCGTCGACAGCATCAAGAGTGCGCTTGAGTGCACGGCGGTATTTAAAATGGATGGCGTTACTCCGGATCAATGGGCGCCATTGTCAGGCTTGTATCGAAGCGCTGATGGCTACATCCGCATCCATGCTAATTTCGAACATCACAGAGATGCCGCACTTGCCAGCCTGAATCTGCCTATGGGCAATGGCACCACCCGTGATCAGGTTATCGAACGGGTGCTGCAGTTCAACGGTGCTGAACTTGACGCCGATATAACAGACGCCGGCGGTGTGTCTGCGATATTACGTTCATTCGAGCAGTGGGATAACCACCCGCAAGCGCAGGCACTGGCGTCACTTCCGTTAATAGAGATTACAAAAACTGGTGAGGCCGACCCGATTCCGCTACCGCCGATGGATAGATATACAGCACCGCTGCATGGCGTTCGCATTCTTGATATGACAAGAATACTTGCCGGTCCCGTTTGCGGCCGTACGCTGGCGGCATACGGCGCCGACGTCATGCTCATCAACTCTCCACAGCTGCCAAATATCGATTCGATCATGGATACAAGCCGAGGCAAGCTATCGGCACTCATCGATTTGCAAACCGCAGAAGGCAGCACAGCCATCCACAGCCTGCTCAAAGACGCGCGCGTGCTGGTGCAGGGCTACCGACCGGGGGCACTGGCCCACTACGGATTGTCGGCTGAGGCACTGGCTGAAAAATATCCGGGAATCATCACTACCAGCCTCAGCGCCTATGGCCGCAGCGGACCCTGGCGTGAACGTCGTGGATTTGATTCACTGGTGCAAACCGCCACTGGATTTAACGTTGCCGAAGCAAAGGCTTTCAACGAGCAGACGCCAAAAGCGCTGCCAGTGCAGATACTCGACTACGCAACAGGTTTTCTGATGGCCTTTGCCACACAGGCAGCACTGTATAAACAGTCAATAGAAGGCGGCAGCTGGCATGCGCAGTTATCGCTGGCTAAAACCGGATCGTGGCTGCGCTCCATGGGGCAATCTGCTGATGCCCTGGGTGTTCAAAGACCAGACACTGAGGCGCACTTGCAAACTTTCCCCTCAGCTTATGGTCAGCTCGAGGCGATTGCCCATGCCGCAGAATTTTCAAACACGCCCGTGCACTGGAAGGTGCCGTCTTCGCCTCCGGGCACACACCTTCCACAATGGCCTTAAGCGCCAAACCTCCTCGCTGCTGCCGCGCCTGTTTACTGTGAATGCTGAGCGATTGCCCAGCGTAAAAATTGTTTGGCCGCGTACGACTGCTCAGATCGTTCAGGCCAGACAAGATAGTACCCGTACTGAGTTTCGACACAGGCGTCCAGCGCTTTGACCAGCGAGCCTTTTTGCATATCGGCATCGACCAGATAGCGCCAGCCAAGGGCAATACCCTGCCCGTTCTTTGCCGCCTCAATCAGCAACGGGTAACTGTTTATTTGCAGCGCGGCATGACCCGCTGGCAAGTGGGTGTCATTTCTGCTGAGCCAGGTTTGCCAGTTTATCCAGTTCCAGTGCTCATCTTCGAGTTCAAGCAACTGTCCATTTAACAGGTCCGTAGCACTGCCAATTAAGGGCATGGATTGCAGATATTCCGGGCTGCAAACCGCAAAAACTTCTTCCGCAAACAACCGATGGGTGTGGTAGCCGGGCCAGTGACCATCGCCGTGAATGATCGCCATTTGAATCTCGTCGCCAAGACAGTCACTTTCGTCATCTGACGCCAGCAGTCGCAGCCTGACCGAGACGTGTTCCTGCTGAAATTCGGGCAGACGCGGCATCAGCCACATCGCCGCTATCGATTGATCAGCCGCGATAGTCAGGCGCTCACTCCGAGCAGGCTTGCGCAGATCGGTGGTTGCAGCAGCCAAATGACGCAACGCACTGGAAACCGTGTGCTGATAACTGCGACCCGCGCTCGACAACCTGACTGCGCGGTGCGAGCGGATGAAGAGCGCAGTGCCCAGATTCTGCTCGAGGTTTCGAATTTGCTGACTGACTGCCGCTTGCGACAGATCAAGCTCATCGGCGGCACGGGTAAAGCTCAAATGCCTTGCAGCCGCCTCAAAGGCAATCAACGGCTCAAGCGGCGGCAACCCTTTTTTCAACTTTTGCATAAGTACTGCTTATCTATTTCGACCAGTGATTATTGATTGAATGTGCTTTCACATCAACGTAGCGTATGCCCAACCTGGAAACAAAGCTGAAGACTCAATGCAACCCGACCTCCTGACCCGCACCGATGACGATGCTCCTTTTTGCGAAAATCCGGCCGACTCGTACACCTTGCCAGCACGCTTCTACCTCGATGAGGACATCTTTCAAAAGGAGCAGGACGCCATTTTCCACGCCAACTGGTGGTATGCCGGGCACACCAGCCAGCTTGCCGGCAACGGCGACTACCTGACTTGCGCCGTTGGTGATCAGAATGTGTTTGTGGTGCGTGATCGCACTGGTGAGTTACGTGCGTTTTACAATGTGTGCCAGCACCGAGGGCACGAACTGCTCAACGGTGCAGGACGCACCAATGTTATTGTTTGCCCGTATCATGCCTGGTCCTACGACCTGGATGGCTCACTGATCGGGGCACGCAACACGGCGAAGATGGCCGGTTTTTCCAAATGTGATTTTTCCCTCAAGCCTGTGCAGGTCGAAGTGTTCTGCGGACTGGTTTTTATTAATCTGGACAGCGCCGCAGCACCGCTATCGGTACAGACAGGCAATCTCGAAAGCGAGATTCGCAGCTACTGTCCGGACGTTGATCAGCTCGCCTTTGCACAGCGCGATACCTACCACGCCACCTGCAACTGGAAGGTGATGATCGACAACTTCCTGGAGTGTTATCACTGCCATACCGCCCACCGGGACTTCGTTGATCTGGTGGACATGGAAAGCTACCGCTCGGAAGCAAAAGGGATTTACTCCAGCCATATCTCAAACGCTGCAAAATCGACCGAGAACTCCGCTTATCAGTTTGAAAAAGGCGACGTCGACTTTGGTTACGCGGGCTGGTACCTGTGGCCAAACCTGACAATCTGGGCCTACCCGGGAGAACCGAATATTTCTGTGTTGCAAATGGTACCGGACGGCGCCGGCAACACGATTGAGTATCAGGACTGGTTTGTGCCAGGTGGCACGCCAACACCGCAACTCATCGACGCGATGAAATACCAAAAAGACATCCTGCAGCCAGAAGATATTTCACTGTGCGAAAGCGTTCAGCGAGGGCTCAAATCTAAAGGATACAACCAGGGTCGATTCGTCGTTGATTCAGATCGCAGCGAGCTGTCCGAGCACGCAGTGCATCACTTTCAAAAACTGGTGGCTGATGCCCTTGATGCAGACCTGGAAGGCTAGATAAAAAAACTGTTCCAGACGATTAAGTCCGACGCGCCGTGTTCTGCTGCGCGGCGAACATCTCGACGAACATCGACGCAGTATCCGCTGTATGGAGCCTTGTGCCGATTGCAGGCTAGCTACTGCAGTCATTGGTCACTTCAACGCTGAGCACGGCGGGTGTGCCGCTTTCACGAGCAAGGAACGCGACATCATTGCCACTGGCCTGCGAAAGCATCAATGCTAACTCGCCGGTATTTTCCTGCTTAAGCCCGCTTAGGCTGAATTGATATTGCTGACCACTTAACCAACTGCCGGTGATGCTGCCTGTTATGGACCCGGTTTGTGGCACTTCCAGTTCGCTATCGGTTTCAGACCACAGGAATGCATCAGGCTGTGACACATTGATAGTACCGTCACCTTCATCGTTACCGACGGTGATCGTGAGCGTGGCGTTGCCTGTCAGAGCCAACCCCGAAGGAACTGAAAACGCCAGCAGGCTTCGTCGGTCGTCGCTATCGACACGCAGCTGTAAATCGTTAAATACTTCATCATCCTGTACATGCAAATCCCGAATCGCTGCAAAGTCACTGATCGATGTTGTGGCGGTACAACCACTGTCGGGGGACGCTATAGTAGTGTTCACCTGAAAGCTCGCATACAGCTCTAGTGAGTTGGCAGGATTGCGAACATCAACGGTAAAGGATAACTGACTGCCCGGTGTCGCCGATGCAGGTGGCACCCACTGAATCGTATTGTCGCTGCTATTCCAGTTAAACTGATATTCGCCGGAAAAGAGCTCATAGCTGCCACCCGCACAATCTACAAACCCGGCTATTGACTGAGTGGCCTGAGTCCCTGCGGCGATAACCTGTGCAGGTACATCGCTAACCGTACAGCTAACCGTAGTACCACCATTGCCCGGCTCATCCGGGTCTGTATCCGGGTCAGGGTCAACATTAGGATCAGAGTCGGCAATGAGTGGATTGGACGCCTGCTCGCGTTCAATATAGTTGAGCACATTATCCAGATCGGTATCGATTTGCAGATTAAAATCAGATTGAGAAAATTGCACCACTTGCTGCGGTGAGGCTATAGGGACAGTCTTTTGCGCCTGCGCCACTATGTATTCAGTGCCGTTGAAGTTGTCTTTTAACGTTACATCGAGCACGACAATTGTGCCAGCAGCAATACTGCTATTGGCGGTGTAAGTATTAGCGTTGCGACTGAGCCCGACAGTTTGCCCGTCAACCCGAAATTCTCCATAGACCGAGCCCGGATTTTGAATGACCGACGGAACAGCAAACGTCGTCGTGAACGATAGCTCACCAGGTGCCGAGTTGCCGCCAGCTTCAAAGATACTGGTGCCAGCAATCAGCTCTGACAAGTCTGACTGGCTATCCCCGTCACGGTCTGACAGTTGATAGCCGTTCTGCGAAAACGTCACGGTTTGCTGATCAAACACTGAGGACAGCTCATAACTCTGACTGGCCACAGACAATTTTTGACCAGTGACATTTTCAATATATTCCGCCGAGACCATTACCGGTGATTTTTCGACCGTATAAAAGGTACCTCGAAACTGGTTACCCGATTGCTCCAGCAATCTGACACTGTTACCTATCGAGGCCTCCACCGCATACTTACCGCTACTATCACTGCCAACCCCTTCGGGGTGTGCAGCAACCACGTTGATGTTCACCATTGGGGGCGCATCATTTTCATCACGAGGATTGGTGTTCTCTTCGCGCTCAATAATGTTGCTAACGGAGTCACCATCGGCATCATGCGCGTCAAAGTTATACGCAGACCGACGTATGGTTACCTGATCGTCGGTACTACCAGTCCGGACTTGCTGTGTCTGAGTGGCGAGCACCAGTGCTTCACCGCTGACCTGTTCAGTGAACTGAATACTCATCGAGACGACACTGTTGGCAGGCACTGAGACGTTGCCACTGAATGTGCCGTTACCAGCCTGATTCAGGAAAACCTCAACGCCATTGACCGTAGCAAGAGCGGATACTGCCGCAGGGTTGATCGCCTGAGCGTTTCGTATTCTGTCTGGAGTGGAAAGAGTCAACCTGTCCGTTTCAAGCTGATCAACCGAGCTGTCGCACGAGGCGAGTGCAATTACGGTTGCAGCAACCAGCGCTCTGGTCAGACCGGCGCTTGCCGGGCTAGATTGATAAGACACTGATCGACTCTTTGTTAAATAGGTTTCAGTCATTCTGCTCAGCCGCAATCCGTGTGTAATCCACCCTGCTACGAGCGCGTCGGCGCATGGCGATACCTGTGCAAAGTGACTTCAATTTCACTAGTTAGCAGGCCCGTCAGTGATGATGGTAAGGGTGACGGTATCCGGATCGCCGCCGTTCACCGGGCCGGAGTCTCCACCACCACTGCTGGCTCCGGCAAGCGCTCCGAGTACTACCAGCGCTCCGAGGCCCAACAGCACAGTTTTCGAGTTAAACCCACTCCCGGACTGCGAAGCCGGCGGCGCTGTGGCAACCGGCGCAGTTACCGGACGGTTGTCCGCGATCACCGGCGCCGGCTCCAGCGGTAACACGATTGGTGCGTAGTCGAAGCCACGGTTGGTAATGTTACCGGATGAGTCGCGGGCCTCTATGTAGTACTGCAACCCCTGATAGGCACTTTCCACCGTTTCCACGGCGATCATGTATTCATCGAGGGAGTCGAACAATGCCCGCATGGATATTCGGGTAAAGCCGCCCTGGTCGCTTTGGCGGTAGTACAGGGTGACCGATTCCACCTCGAAATCGTCTGACACGCGTGCGAGAAAAGTCTGCAACTCGCCCGCCACCCCGGCGCTGTCAGCCTGGCGATGAATGAGTACCGGCGGTTCGGTATCCGCAACCTGCGCGGATGCGATACCTGCCAGCAACTGGCTCATACCCATCATCACGGCGAGCGATAATCCGATAAATCGTTTCATAGTGGATATCATGTTCGTACTCATTGTTGCACCGGCCAGTTCGCCAGCGAAAATGTGAACTATTCACCATTCGCTCAAACGCCGCAACTATCAATGTTTTTTCGGGCCCGGTTAATTGCTGCCCACAGAGGCCTGTTGCTCGTTCGCAACGAAGATCGGGCACATCAAAACACTTATCAGGAGCAAAGCAATAATCGGGAGCATCCACGCAGCAAACGGGCGTTTGCAGTGAGATTCGTGATGGGCGTCGCTTGATCGATAGTGGTAATCGGCCGTGTTAAAGACAGCGGCATTGGCACGCCCGCTGGTGACGGATGTGTTTAGACGCGCAGCGGTCTCGCAAGGATACTGTGCGGCGAATTGCCTGCCGTTACTGACACGGCAGTGATCGCTTGCGGTACCGCACCGGGGCTACGCTTTTGACGGAAGCAAGGCCTTAAGATCAAATGCGCTGTCACCGGCCTGCTCGGCGCCTGGCGAAACGCCTGCCTCAATCAGCTTTCTCGCCAGCATGTGGTCTCGCGGCATATTGACGGAATCTACCGCCAGCAATTTACCCGATCGATAGTGATACATCGAAAAGCTGTTTGCCGTGGATTCGCCACGCATGACATATTCGTCAGCATCGAATGATAAGCCTGCCATTTGCAGACTGTGCTCTCCCTGATCGGACCAGAACCAGGGTACCGCTTTGTAGCTGGTCAGAGATGATGACTCTGCTGCACCACCGCTGGCCAGTGCTGCAATATTAGCGGCTGCCACCCTCGCCTGATCAGTTGCGTTCTGAATTGACTCGAGTCGCAGTCGATCAACGGCGGCAAAGGGATTCGGATGATTGGCACAATCGCCAGCGGCGAACACAAAGGGATCGGACGTGCGGCAGAATTCATCGACCACCACGCCGTTATCGCAGTGCAATCCGGCAGCTTCAGCCAAGCCCGCGTCTGGTATTACGCCAATGCCAACAACTACCATTTGCGCGTCCAGCACCTCGCCATCGGCACAGTTCACATGCGTGACCTGACCATTGTTTCCACCGATACTCGAAATTGCCTCGCCAAGCCGCAAGCTGACACCGCTTTGCAAATGCATATCCTGGTACCACTGCGAGATTGCCGGCGCTACCGCTCTGGCCATAACGCGATCTGCGGTATCAAAGACGGTTACGTTCTTGCCCAGACTGCGAGCAGCCGCCGCCACTTCGAGCCCGATGAAGCCCGCTCCGATCACCACCAGACTGTCAACTTCGTTCAAGCGGGCTTTTATCGCACGGCTATCGTCGAGGCTTCGCAGGCAATGCACACCGCTGAGTTCAGCACCATCAACCGGCAATTGCCGAGGCGCGGCGCCAGTGGCCATTAGCAGCCAGGAGTAAGGTTGACGATCATTACCAGACAACACCTGTCTGGCGTCGAGATCAATCGAGGTAACCGCTTGATTGAGGTGCAATGCGACTGACTTGGCCGGATAAAAGCTCTCAGGGCGCATTGGCAGCTTATCTTCGCCAATTTTGTCGAGTAAAAATGACTTGGACAAGGGTGGCCTATGATAGGGCGCATCGGCCTCAGCGCTGTACATCACGATCGGGCCGTCAAACTTGCTCTTGCGCAATGACAGACACAGCTGAACACCGGCCTGTCCACCACCAACAATCACCACAGGATCAGTCATTTATGTTTCACTAAGCGCGGAATCGGCTAGTTTTGCTCGGCGGGTAAGTGAACAACCATGCCTTCCATATCATCAGTCACCTTTATCTGGCAACTCAGGCGACTGGAATCACGACGCTCCTCGGCGGCAAAGCCAAGCATTTCGTCTTCTTCGCTTTCCATTGCAGGCAGCTTTGCCGACCAATCGCCTTCGATAAAGCAGTGGCAGGTAGCGCACATACATGAACCACCACACTCGGCCTCGATGCCGTCGATGTTATTGGCGATTGCAGTTTCCATCAGGCTGACACCCGTTTTTGCATCCACTGGATGCTCGGTGCCGTCAGCGTCAACATAGGTAATTTTTGGCATTTCAGTTCACGTGTTTTCTGGTCAGAGAGTAAGTAATCCAACCGGTATTTATTGGCTAAAAGCTAAATGACAAGACGGTGGTGAGCCGCCAGTGCATTTTGCCGGCTAATACTACTGGAAATTAACCCTCGTTGTTGCCAACTTTAGTACTGCTCGTTGTTGCCAACTTTAGTACTGTAGACTGGCAACCTCAGCCGTAAGCCGATGCAATAATCAGGTCGAGCTGCCGGGTATGGCATCAGCAACAATCCCTCTGGCGGGTGATCCTGACTTTGCTTTTGCTATACTCGCTCCCTTCCAGCTTTCGACCACGTGTGAATTTTACAATGAACGTACTGATGATTGGCAATGGCGCTTTCGCCAAGAAGCACCTTGACGGCATTCGCAACATTGATGGTGTAACGGTTGCAGCCATCGTAGGTCGACGGCAGTCCGCAACCCAGGATATTGCTGACCAGTACGGCATTGCACACGCTTTTGATAATCTGGAGGCCGCACTTGCTGTGCCGGGTCTGGATGCAGCCATTATTACCTCTCCAACACAAGTGCATGCAGAACAGGCTATCCAGTGCATGCGCGCCGGTTTGCACGTCGAGGTTGAAATACCGATGGCAGACTCGCTGCAGGACGCGCAGTCAATCTGTGATGCGCAAAAAGAAACCGGGAAAATAGCCATGGCCGGGCACACCCGCCGCTTTAATCCCAGCCATCAGTATGTGCGCCAGCAGATTGATAAAGGCGATTTCAACATCCAGCAAATGGATGTTCAGACCTATTTCTTTCGTCGCACCAATATGAATGCCGAGGGCAACCCGCGCAGCTGGACAGACCACCTGCTCTGGCACCATGCCTGCCACACCGTTGATCTTTTTCAGTATCAAACTGGCGAAATAGCCAGTGAGGTATTTGCACTACAGGGGCCGAAACATCCCGATCTCGGTATCGCAATGGATATGTCTATTGGTATGAAAACACCATCCGGCGCCTTGTGCACTTTGTCCCTTTCATTCAACAACAATGGCCCACTCGGCACCTTCTTTCGCTACATCGGTGACAGCAACACATACATCGCTCGCTACGATGATCTGGTTGATGGTCATGAAAAAGCGATCGATGTATCAAAGGTAGCTGTGTCGATGAACGGCATCGAACTGCAGGATCGGGAATTTTTTAACAGCATCGCGGAAAATCGCGAGCCCAATTCGAGCGTGCACCAGTGCATCGATGCGATGAAAACACTGCAGCGACTCAGCGAGTGTCTTGACTACGCGTGAATTGACAGTCAAACACCGGCCGCCGCACGAGCATAGGCAGCAATCTGCGTCGCGAGAGCGACGCACTGCGGCCGGAGTTTGTAAGGCGCATTGCTATTCCAGCGCCACGAATATCCACCACGGGTTATTGATTATTGCACCAACAGCACCGGAGCATGGATTCCTTCACTGCCAACAATAATGAAGTCACCGCCGGCACTAAAGGCAACTGACTCGCTCTGGGACATCCGGTGAGAAGAGATAATCTGCGGTTTACTGCGCAACGCCGCCGACCAGGCTTGGCCTGGCTGTTTGCGGTACAGGTACACATGGCGGTAGTTAGCTATAACTGCGAGTTGGTTATCAGCGCTAATGTCCATGGCTGTCGGCCCAAGTAGAAATCGCGAGCCCAGACTCTGCTCTATCCAGCTGGCGCTGGCATCCCAGTGCAAGCCAGTCGTGTTGCCGATCAGTTTCGCGGTTATTTGCCCGGGCTGCGATTCGAACACCAGCGGCAATTCATATAAAGATGACTTCGCCCCCCGTTTGGCGACCAGATAAATCGATCCGTCTTCAGCAGACACGGCAATCGACTCAACGTTCTGCGGGCCATCGACGTAGGCAAATTCGATTGTGGCCTGTACCTTCAATTCACGCGAAGCATGCGCTGCCGCTGCAACAGGCTTTGCGTTTGCAGAATTACTCGGTTGCACGGTAGCGGCACTGGCGAAACCTCTCTGCAACACAGGTTGGTCCAGCACAGGCTCCTCAAGCAAGTATAAAAACGAAGAACTGCGGCGCCGCAGGTTATCGCCAGTATCTGCAATCGCAAGCCATGATTTCCCTTCATGTCGGAAACTTGCCAGATCTTCCCAGTCAATATTGCGTTCGGGCAGGCTGAATGTTTGCAGATGCCTGCCGGTTTTATCGACGGCAAAAAGCTCCGGGCGGTTTCCACTATCGTTAATCGCCCAAAACACATCCGGGTTCTTGTGCGAAGCAGCAAGCCCGCTGAGCTCTCCGATCGATGTAGATTCCAGATAGCCTGAGAGTACGGTAGTTACCTCGCCCTGCAACGGACCACCGGCCTCCTGCACACTGGTTTTGTGCAGCGCCTGGGCCTGTATGCTTTTCAACCAGTTGTTTTGCGATCGCTGCGCCAGCTGCTGCGTGCATCCCGTTAGCACAATCACCAAAGCGGCAACAACCGCAGCCTTGAACAGGCTTGTGCCAGCTGATTTATTGCAAAGTCTGTTCACCTAACCCGTATTCCGTGCTTCATCGTCGTCAGACTGGTTTTCTGCCTGCTCGGGTCGCGAGCGACCTGCTACGTTAAGTGCGACCACGGAGGCACCCTCAATGGCGTTAGCATGAGGCTCGACCTGCCCGGCGAATTGCCTGGCATGCACCGCAGCCGGTACAGACACCCTCATTTGAGAGTCCGGCGCACGGTTTTCCTGAAGCCGCTCGATAGAGCCGTCGTTGTGCATGGTTACGATATCGCCTGAACGCAAGTCGTTAGTACCACCGCGCACGCCGGTAATTACCGGCAAAGAACGAGCATTTGCCACTTCCGCTACATAGGCTGGCAGAGCATCAGTTTCAGTAATAATCGCCCTGGCCAGGTCAAACAGGCAATTCCAGTGTGGTGGAATCTCTGTTGCTACCAGAATTTCGCCTTCCCGAAATTTGTCCAGTTCGGCTTCATCTCGAATGACGTGCACGATGCCACTGACGGCATCATCTCCGGCAACTCTATTCCCCTGTACAACAGGCGGTCGATCGTAACCTGAACTCGGTATTGGCATTACGTATGGCCTCTAAAACAACATTCAATAATCGGCATGCTGCTGGCGAGGCAGAAACTTATCTACGCGCCGCAGAATTCAGACGACAGACCTGGACTGTTTCGGCCACCGGCTTCAAAAGGGTTCTTGTAACCATTTAGCGCAGGGTCTGTGGTGGTTCCAACCGCGTCGTCGCACATTCGCATACCGGAACCGCAAGGTTTTCGGCCGCTCTGGCATTCCTTTGATAACCCATAAGTAGCATTAATCTGAAAATGCCAACATCGTTACAATAAATTATAAAACCAATCATCCTTATCAAGCTGCTCCATTGGCAGTCGAAAACAACTCAGAGACCTGAGCTCAGATTGCAATTCAGTTGTTCCGACGGGCAGCCACGAGTTCTGGAGAAACGAAAATGGAACCACTGCTGCAGCCAGACACCTCCGACAACACTTTCATTGTTTAACGGGTAGCACTAACGGCAAGGAGCTGTAAACGATTCAAAACTGATTGGAGAAGGTATGAATTTTCAACTGGAACAGAGCGCCATAGAAGGAATTCGTGCGCTACAGCGACCGGGCAGACCCGATATCCTTGCTCGTCTGGTGAATCTCTATCTGGATAATACTCCGGTACTCATTGCCGACATCAGGGACGGCGTTTCCGCCAACGATGCCGATCGAGTGAAAATGGCAGCGCACACTCTCAAATCGAGTAGCGCGTATCTTGGCGCAACATCCCTTGCAGACCAGTGCGACAAGCTTGAGCAAAAAGCTGCAAACAACGATCTTTCCAAGGCAGGAAGCTATATCGAAACGATTACTACCGGTTTTGAAGCCGTTAGCGATCAAATCCAAAAATACGGTTAGTGCATATCAATTCGTTGGGCGCACTCCCCTCCAATCGTGTGGACAGCCCCGTCACAACTGCGGACTTACGCATCAATCCACTGGTGCTGCTGGTTGACGATGACCCAACCGGTCAGTTGATGGCTTCAGAAGCACTTGAGGCAGAAGGGTTTGATGTAATCGAGGCTGTTGATGGTGTAGAAGCCGTTCAGCTGTTTGCACAACACAAGCCGGATATAGTGGTGATGGACGTCGTGATGCCTCGCATGGATGGTTTCGCCGCCTGTGCCCAGATCAGACAGAGCGCCGCTGGCAAGCATGTGCCAGTGTTGATGGTGACCGGCTTAAACGATATTGACTCGATCAAGAAAGCCTATGAATTCGGCGCAACCGACTTTGTTACCAAGCCTATAAACTTTTTCACCCTACCGTATCGTGTTCACTACATGATACGTGCGAAGGCGACCGCTGACGAACTGCGCGAAAGCCGTGCCAAGCTTGATAAGGCGCAGCGCATTGCAAAACTCGGGCACTGGGAATGGCAAACGCAGGACGACCAGTGCCTGTGGAGTGCGGAATGCGCTCGCATCCTGAACGTGTCGAAACTCGGTAATACACTACATACGTTGATCGAGTGCATTCACGCAGACGATCAGGTAATGGTTAATGCGCTGCTGGAGCGGACCAAAATCGATTCGCAGCGGTTCTCTACAAAATTCAGAACCAGAACCGACAATGCTGATCGGTCGAGAATTATCCAGGTCGAGGCTGAGCCAGACTCAACCGGCACGATGGTTGGCACGCTCCAGGACATTACCGAGCGGGCTAACGCCGAAGAGCAAATCCACAACCTCGCCTACTTTGACCTTGTAACAGGCTTGCCGAACCGCGCAAACCTGAACGACATGGTCGACAACGCGATCACCAAAGCACGGATCGGTAACAAGAAGTTCGCACTGCTGTTTCTGGATCTGGATCGCTTTAAACAGGTTAATGACAGCTTTGGCCACAATGTAGGCGATGCACTGTTGCGCAGTGTCTCTACGCGACTGGGCGAAGTGATCAGAGAAACCGATTGTGTGGGCCAGATTGACGACTCGGTAGCCGCCATCAGACCCCCGGACAAAATCGCCCGACTGGGTGGAGATGAGTTTGTCGTATTACTGGACAGCATAGAACGGGTAGAGGATGCCGCCTACGTCGCCAGGCGAATCTGTAAGTCTCTGGCAAAGACATTTCAGCTCAGTGAAACTGATGTCCATATCAGCACCACCATTGGCATCAGTATTTACCCGGCTGACGGTAAAACCCCTGACGAGCTATTAAAGCACGCTGACGTGGCGATGTATCATGCCAAAGAACAAGGACGCAACTGCTACCATTTTTACTCGCAGAGTATCCATAAACTGTCGCTTGAACGTTTTGCACTGGAGCGAGACCTCAGAGAATCTCTGGAGTCCGGTGGCTTTCACCTGGAATACCAGCCCAAGATATCTATTCGGACTGGTGATATCACCGGTGTCGAGGCATTGGTACGTTGGGAACACCCTACCCGCGGCAGAGTAAGCCCGGCTGACTTTATTCCATTGGCCGAAGAAACAGGACTCATTCTGCCATTAGGTGAATGGGTGCTGAGAACAGCCTGCCAACAAATGGCGGAGTGGATAGAGTGTGGCATACAGCCTTTTGTCATGGCGGTGAATTGTTCATCGATCCAGTTAGTTCGCACTGACATGACCAACGTTATTAAGTCTGCACTTGACGCCACGGGTCTGGATCCAACCTGCCTTGAAATCGAGTTAACTGAAAGTCTTCTGTTGCAGAACGTTGAAGAAGGCATTGCAATACTGCAAGCCTTGAAGTCACTCGGTCTGCACGTGTCGATAGATGATTTTGGTACCGGGTTTTCATCGCTCAGTTATCTAAAGCGCCTGCCCGTAGATAAGCTAAAAATTGATCAGTCGTTTATTCGTGACCTCAATACTGACCCGGGTGATGCGGCAATCGTCACATCGATGATAACGCTTGCGCACAACCTCGACCTGACCGTTATTGCCGAGGGCGTGGAGAACACTGAACAACTCGGTTTTCTACGCGCAAACCGATGTGACGAAATTCAGGGGTTTCTCATTAGCAGGCCGCAGCCAGCCGACGACCTGCAACAGTGGATAGAACGGTTTAACTCTCAGTTGACCGATAAAGCTGCCTGAATAATCATAGAGCGATCGCGTACCAAACGCGATCTGCTGATGATACAAAAGAAAGCGGTGTTCGTAACTAACGTTAACCAGTCTGCAGGAGGTACTGCAGACGCAGAGCCGTTGCTACAGCACGCCTCATCATCTATTCCAAAATATCGATAAAATTCTATTCATCAGCAGGTAACGATAAATGCCGTGTGTTATTCGTAGTGTCTGCAGCACAAGCGGTTAACAGTCTTTTTCGGCAGCCTGTTCTGCAAACAGCATAGGTGGCAAATAGGGTGATTACCGTGTGCGCTGGTGAAACATGCTGTTACATTCTTTACGCTATTACGATGCCCCACGTCATTGACATCGCGATACCCACTCCATACCATCGCTTAAAGGTCTACAATCAACAAATATCCTTTTGCAGTTAGTCATTAGAGATCGCTGCACCCCCTATTCAAATACTCAGGAATCAGCATGCTGCGCTCATACATGGAATGGCTTATAAAATTTCGCTGGATCGCGATTTTAATTACCTTGGTGGTCATCGGAGCGCTTGCCTCCGGAGGCAGATTCCTGTCATTTACCAGCGACTATCAGGTTTTCTTCGGTGAAACCAACCCGCAACTTGCGGCTTTTAACGATCTGCAGGATACCTACTCAAAGAATGACAATGTACTGATCAT
This sequence comes from uncultured Granulosicoccaceae bacterium, assembly GCA_937957915.1. Taxonomy (GTDB): domain Bacteria; phylum Pseudomonadota; class Gammaproteobacteria; order Granulosicoccales; family Granulosicoccaceae. Next base: position 37,071 of record CALGNZ010000124.1, read on the forward strand.
GCTGGAGCCGGCTGACGGCAAAGTATTTAATCAGGACACTCTGCAAGCGGTGGTCAGTCTGACAGAAATGGCGTGGCAAACACCCTATTCAAGCCGCGTCGACTCGCTCAGCAACTTTCAGTATACCTATGCCGAGGAAGACGATCTTATCGTAGAAGACCTGATTGAGGACGCTGCAAACCTCGATCAGCCAGCACTCGACAAACTGCAGGAAATTGCACTGGCGCAGCCACTGCTTGTCAACCGCCTGCTGTCGCCTTCGGCACATGTTACCGGCATCAATATCACTTTCGAATTGCCAAACCTCGATGCTGCCAATGAAGCCATTGAAGTGGTGACCTTTCTGGACGGTGCGCTTGAGCAAATAAAACAGGACCACCCCGACATCCGTGCTTACAAGACCGGTGTTGTTGTCATGAACAAGGCGTTTCCGGAAGCTTCATTTAAAGACATGAGCACGCTTATACCTGCCGCCTTTGGCATTATCCTGCTCGGGTTTCTGATCTTCACCCGCAGTGTCTGGGGAACACTGGGCTCACTGATTGTAATGATCATGTCAATTATGGCTGCCATGGGAACCGCAGGCTGGATGGGTATCGTACTCACACCACCTTCGGCGTCGGCACCAACACTGATTCTGACCCTGGCTGTCGCTGATTGCGTGCATTTTCTCGTCACATTTTTCCAGGGCCTCAGAAGCGGCAGCGACAAGTACACCGCCATCAAGGAAAGTGTGCGAGTGAACTTCAATCCAATTTTTCTGACATCCCTGACCACGGCCATCGGGTTTCTGAGTATGAACTTCAGTGACTCACCACCCTTTCATGACCTCGGGACGATTACCGCAATCGGCGTTATCTACGCATTCTTTTTGTCGATCTTCTTTTTACCAGCCCTTATGGCCGTATTGCCGGTAAAAATGGCAACCCGATCCGGCTCGGCAAAAAGCTCAATGGATGGACTGGCTAACTTTGTAATCAAGTACAACAAACCACTGCTTATCAGCATCGGCATACTCATCGTTGGCCTTGTTGCGCTTATCCCTAAAAACGAATTGAACGACGTTTTTGTAAACTACTTCGACAAAAGCATACAATTCAGAGCTGATACCGACCACATCAGTGAAAACCTGACAGGCATGTATTTCGTTGACTATAGTTTGGACGGCAAGGACCCCAGCGGCATCAACCAACCTGACTACATCGCACAACTTGAAATGTTTGAAAAGTGGCTGCAACAACAGCCCGAGGTAAAGCATGTTAACGCACTGTCAGAAACCTATCGTCGCCTGAACAAGAACATGCACGCTGACGATAGCAGCTACTATCGAATACCCGAAGAACAGGAACTGGCCGCACAGTATTTGCTGATGTACGAAATGTCGTTACCTTTTGGACTGGATCTGAACAATCAGATCAATGTTGATAAATCCGCGTCTCGACTCACAGCAACACTCGAAACCCTTTCATCGAAACAGGTATTTAACTTTGAAAGTCGTGTGCAAAACTGGATGACCGACAACACCCCGGATCTGATTACCGAGGGCTCCAGTCCGACCATTATGTTTTCCCACATCGCCAAACGTAATATCATCAGTATGCTGACAGGTACCACTCTCGCGCTGATCCTGATATCGGGAATCCTGATGGTCTCCTTGCGTTCAGTGAAGTTCGGTATACTCAGTCTTGTGCCGAATCTGGTGCCGGCAGGCATGGCTTTCGGAGCATGGGCGTTATTTGTAGGGCAAGTCGGACTGGCAGTTTCTGTGGTTGCCGCAATGACACTTGGCATCGTCGTGGACGACACAATACACTTTCTCAGCAAGTACCTGCGCGCCCGCCGCGAGCGGGGCATGAACACTGAGGATGCAATTCGCTATGCATTTAACACCGTGGGCGTAGCACTGTTTATCACTACTGTTATCCTAACTGCCGGATTTATGATCATCGCACAGTCAACCTTCCTGGTTAACGCTAACATGGGGCTATTGACGGCGATCACCATTTGTATCGCCTTGTTTGTCGACTTTCTATTCCTGCCACCACTGTTAATGCTGGTAGATCGAGACAAAAGCGAAGACATCGACACTAGCGCAGAGTTGGTTCCGGGCTAGCAATAGCAACCAGCCTCCCCAATTTTCATTTACAGGACAAGACAGGTTATGAAACAGCTTACAAAGCTATCCATCACACTGCTTACCGCAGGTACTCTTGGTTTATACGTACCCGCTGCCACCGCACAGACTGACGAGGAGAAAGGCCTGGCTATTGCCGTCGAGGCAGACCAGCGTGACCAGGGCTTCGTCGACAGTACAGCGAACATGAAAATGATTCTTCGCAATCGCTCAGGAAAAGAGAGCATTCGCAATGTCCGCGTGAAGACACTGGAAGTCACCGGAGACGGTGACAAAAGCCTTTCAATCTTTGATGAACCGGCAGACGTCAAGGGAACCGCGAGTCTGACCTGGTCTCACTCGCAAAAGCCCGACGAACAATGGCTATACCTGCCTGCCTTGAAGCGTGTAAAAAGAATCTCCTCGAAGAACAAGTCCGGGCCCTTCATGGGCAGCGAATTCGCCTTTGAAGACATAGGGTCACAGGAAATAGACAAGTACACCTATAAATACCTTCGCGATGAAGCTTTAGATGGCACAGATACTTTCGTCCTCGAGAGATTCCCCACTGATAAAAACAGTGGTTACACAAAGCAGATTGCGTGGATAGAAAAAGAACGCTACATCGCTCATAAAGTAGAATACTATGATCGCAAAGGCGCACTGCTAAAGACGCTTTCTGCCAGTGGTTTCGAGCAGTTTCTGGACAAACACTGGCGCCCTACGCAAATGGACATGCTCAATCATCAAAGCGGTAAATCAACCACATTGATGTTTGAGAACTATGCCTTTAAAACTGGCTTGTCGGACAAAGACTTTGCAAAGAATGCACTTAAAAAGCTGCGCTAGGCCCGCAACTGCTCATGGTTCAATGACCACAGCGCGAGCGTTACTCGCGCCTGTGACAGCTACCCTGGGTACAGTACTGAGCACCGTTCTCGGCCTGGCTGCACTGCCTCTCATACTTGCTACCGATTCCCACGCTGTAGACTGGCGCGGCAACGTATCAACCGAGCTGACCTATTTTCCCGAATATTCAGCAGATCGCGAGAACTGGAAGTCGCGTGCATCCATTGCAGCGGATGTCGAAATTTTTCACGACTTCAGTGACGAAGTAACACTGACCGTGCACCCGTTCGCGCGCATCGACCAGCGAGATGACGAACGCACACACACCGACTTTCGAGAGCTGATTCTAACCACCACCGGCGATAACTGGGAGTTTAGCGGCGGACTGGGTACGGTGTTTTGGGGTGTCACCGAGTCACGCCATCTGGTCGACGTAATCAATCAGACCGATGGTGTAGACAGTGTCGATGGCGAGGACAAACTCGGCCAGCTGATGTTGAACCTGAATCTGTTTCGCGACGTCGGCGAGTTTCAGTTTTATTTGCTTCCGCACTTTCGCGAAAGAACATTCGCCGGAATCGACGGCAGACCGTTTGTCGGGGCACTGGTCGATGAAGGCCGGGCACAGTTCGAATCTGATCGCGGAGACAGAAACATAGATGGCGCTGTCAGATGGTCACAGAGTTATGACTACTGGGACGTCGGTTTGCACTACTTTAACGGTACGGCACGCGACCCGCTACTGACTCCGGTTGTCAGCAATGGCGCTCTTCTTACGCAGGATGGCGTTGTTGTATTGGCACCCCGTTACATTCAGATGGAGCAGGTAGGCCTGGACGCACAGGGCCTGTACGGCGATCTCAGTGTCAAGGCAGAGATAGTTGGCAGGTATGGCGATGAGATCGATAACCACGTTGAGTTGGTCAGTGGTATCGAATACACGTTAGTTGGTGTCTATGAACGCATCGATTTGGGTATTGTAGCTGAGTACCTATGGGACGAACGCGGTGATGAAGCCACACATCCCTTTCAGAATGATTTACTCGCCGGTTTCAGATTTGCCCTGAACGATGAAAGATCAACTGATGCGCTGCTGGGCATTATTCAGGATCTGGATGGCGGGGCAACCACCCTGTCGCTCGAAGCCAGCACCCGCGTGTTTGACGCACACCGCCTTTCCCTGGAAGCACGGCACTTTGCCAATACAAGCGACGATGCGAGTTTTGCCGCTTTCCGCGACGAGAGCTTTATCAAACTGGACTTTAGCTACTTCTTCTAGCCATAATTGAGTTTTAGGCATGCAACTCACCAGCTTATGGCCAATGACCCGATTCAACAGACCGCGAAGAGAATAGCCGGAACTGACCACCCGGCTCTGGAACGTCGCCTGAAACACGATATGTTCGAGGCCATCACACGCGTCAAGCCGGACCTCGCGACAGGTGTAGACTTCGACAAAGATGTGATGAGCGGCGTTTTCTTCGAAGGCCTGAAGTCTACCCTCCAGGGCATTGCCGTAGTCAAACTCGAAAACGCGATCAGCTTCTACGACCGGGTCGGCTGGAAAGACGCCTATCTCGACAAGCCACTCGCCGATTTACTCACGACATTTCAGGTGGACAAAATAACCGAGAAAATTAAATTACAGTCGGTACACGACATCTCGTACGTCTCTCAGAAAAAAATCGACAAGCTGCTCGGAGATATAGAGGCAGCAAGACTCTGGGAAACGCTTAAGGGGTATCAACTGGATAGTTGAGAGCAAAAGCAGATCACCCCCTGACCTCGTCGACATCACCGATCCGGATAGCGGTGATGCACGATCCGCGAGCAGGGAAACCACGCGCTACGCCTGCATCGACGGCATCATTTCCAAACTGCACGCGGCGATGGAACACGCGACATTTGAACACGCGGCAATGGAAAAGAGAGCATAGGTAAAAATTGAGAGGCGTTTGATCACCCTATCGCACCCACTACACTTGATCCTCACTACTAACTGCTTTCTATAGATCTCTCGCCCCCCTCAATGCGACAGCGCAATTGTATGCCGGGGCGTAAACTCCTAACTCTGCAATTCCGGAACATTGTCAAACAAGTCGAGTGCTTCAGGGTTCGCAAGCGCCTCTTTATTTTTTACCGGCTCACCGTGTACGACATTGCGAACCGCCAGCTCAACTATCTTGCCACTCTTGGTGCGTGGTATATCCGCTACTGCAGCAATTCTGGAGGGCACATGCCGAGGTGTACAGTTAGCCCGAACCTTGTCTTTTATCTTCTGACGCAGGCTGTCGTCAAGCGTAATGCCTTCACGCAATCGAACAAACAACACCACTCTGGTGTCGGACTCCCATTGTTGGCCAACTACCAGTGATTCTACAATTTCATCAAGCTGCTCTACCTGTCGATAGATTTCCGCGGTACCTATACGCACACCACCTGGATTGAGAACGGCATCTGATCGACCATATACCACCATACCACCGGTATCAGTCAGCGCTACAAAGTCACCGTGACACCAGACATTGTCAAAGCGATCAAAATAGGCTTTGTGATATTTACTACCGTCTTCATCGTTCCAAAAACCTATTGGCATACTGGGAAACACGTCGGTACAAACCAGCTCCCCTTTGTCGCCACGAACCGGGTTGCCGCTGTCATCAAACACCTCAACCGCCATACCCAACAGCCGGCACTGTATTTCACCATGGTAAACAGGCAACACCGGGTTACCGCCGATGAAACAGGCAAGTATATCGGTACCACCACTGATCGACGACAGACAAACATCCTGTTTGATGTTCTCATAAACATAGCTGAAGCTTTCCGGTGACAAGGGCGAGCCGGTGGAGAGTATTGATCTGACACTGGAGAGATCATGAGTGTCCGCAGGCTGTAACCCTTCTTTGCCCAGTGCATCAATATATTTGGCAGATGTGCCAAGTATGTTTATTTGCTCTTGTTCTGCGAAATCAAAGATCACATTGGCGTCGGGATAGAACGGGCTGCCGTCGTACAACATTAGTGTTGCCCCGCTGGCGAGCCCGGTCACAAGCCAGTTCCACATCATCCAGCCACAGGTTGTAAAGTAGAAAAAGCGTTCGCCGCTGTTGAGATTGCAGTGTAAATTCTGCTCTTTTAAGTGCTGCAGCAATGACCCGCCAGCGCTATGCACAATGCACTTCGGGACACCGGTAGTGCCTGACGAATACATAACATACAGCGGGTGAGCAAAAGGCAATTGCTCAAAGGCCGGCATCTGCGCACTGTAGTCTGCACAAACGGTAGCGTAATCTATAGCGTTCGGTATGTCCCCCCGCGCCGACGGATGAAGTGATCCTTGCAGCGATGACGCAGGGTTTTCAAAGGGCACAATCACCACGTGCTCAACGCTGGTAATTTCTTTTAGAAACTCTGCAACCTTTCCAAGCGAGTCATGAAATTTTCCGTTATAGAAATAGCCATCTGTTGTAAACAGAACTTTGGGTTCTATCTGCCCGAAGCGATCTACAACCCCGCGCACGCCAAAGTCAGGGGAGCTCGATGACCACACCGCACCAATACTCGTGGCTGCAAGCATGGCCACAATGGTTTCAGGTATGTTTGGCATAAAGGCAGCGACCCGATCGCCCGCGGTAATTCCGATGCTGCGAAGGTAGTTGGCCACATGCGCTACCTGCTGGTGGAGTTCATCCCAACAGAGCGTGCGGCTGGTGTTGCTCTCGGAGCGGAAAATCAGCGCCGGTTCAGGCCCATGTTTTTGCAACAGGTTTTCTGCAAAGTTCAAACGCGCTTGCGGAAACCAGCTCGCTCCAGGCATTTTTTCGGGGTTTACCAGCACCTTATCGCCGCGTGCACTGGATACAACACCGCACCAGTCCCACACCGACAACCAGAACTTTTCCGGCTCTGCCAGCGACCAGTGATACAGCGCCTCGTAGTCGGCAAGTTCAACGTCATAGTCGTCACTTACCTTTTCCCGAAAGCGAGTCATATTTGCGGCCTGAATAGCCGCTGGTGTGGGTTGCCAAAGCATTTCGGACATAACTGTTTCGCTTGCTAGTTTGTCGTTTAAGTTGTTAAAAAAGCGGTCTTCATCAAAACCGATAGTGAACTAACACAACGCCTGTGAACCAGTTACTGTTACCTGGCCATGGCATAGAACTCGGTATTCGGCTTCATATCAAAAGCGTTAGCCAATCGGTTAGACATACCAAAAAAGGCAGAGATACTTGCTATATCCCAAATGTCCTCGTCGTCAAAGCCGACATCTCGCAAAGTCTGTTTGTCTGCATCACCCAGTTGATCCGCCTGTAATGCTACCTTCACTGCATACTTTAACATTGCCATTTCACGCGCCGTTATATCAGCCTTGCGGTAATTGGTGGCAACCTGATCTGCTATCAACGGGTTCTTCGAATAGATTCGCAACAACGCGCCGTGTGCAATAACACAATACTGGCAATTGTTGGCGGCACTGGTCGCCACGACAATCATCTCTCGATCAGCTTTGGATAGGCTCCCTTCTTCCTTGAGCATTAGTGCATCGTGGTAGTCGAAAAACGCTCGAAACTCCGCTGGCCTGCGCGCCAGCGAAATAAAAACGTTGGGTATAAAGCCGGCTTTATCGTTAACTTCAGTTATGCGCGCACGAATATCCTCCGGTAAGTCTGCAAGTTCCGGCAGTGGCCATGCACAAGGCACATCAGTAGGTTGGGTCATTGTTGTTCCTGTTTGACAAATTTTATGGCGACGGTATCGAACACTGTACGATTAAACTAATGTCAGACCAGCGTTATTCCCAGAGCTATTCCCAGCACTATTCACAAGCACTACTCATAGGTGCGTATATCGTCGATCACTTTGCCATCATTTGGCAGTTCACCGACGGACACCAGTCTGGCTTCACCACGCAGCTTGCAGACTTCCTTCAAACTTGTGGCCAGCCCTGCAAGCAGTGACTCGTCTGATGATGTCGTTTCACATAGCAGTGTCATTGAATCAACAACGCCTTCCCGATCAACGACCAGCCGAGCCTTTGTGACTTCCGGGTGTCTGCGGACTACGTCAGCAACCTGCTCCGGGCGTACGAACATACCCTTGACCTTGGTGGTTTGATCAGCGCGCCCCATCCAGCCGGCAATTCGCGCGTTGGTTCTGCCGCAGGCGCTTTCTCCTGGTAGGAATTTTGTTAAATCCCCGGTAGCAAACCGAACCAGGGGATACGCGCCGGAAAAACTCGTCACGATGATCTCGCCAACCTCACCCTCCGGCACTGGATCACCGGTACCCGGGTGGACCAGTTCAACCACAATTTTTTCATCGATAATCAGGCCATCCAGCGCATCGGACTCATAGGCGATCAGACCGACATCCGCAGTACCAAAGCTCTGGCGTACAGTAATCCCCGAAGACTCCAGATCAGCACGCAGCGATGGCGGCAATGCCTCTCCACCGACCGCAGCGCGTTTCAGGCTACTGATATCGCCACCAACTTCCTTTGCCTTGTCGAGGATAATTTTGAGGAAAGACGGTGTTCCCGCATAAGCTGTGGGTTGCAAATCTGTGATCGCCGCTACCTGAAGCTCAGTCTGTCCGACACCGGCAGGGAAAACGCCACAGCCAACCGCCGCGGCCCCTGATTCAAACATAAACCCGGCCGGCGTAAAGTGATATGAGAAGGTGTTGTGGACCAGATCGCCCTTGCGTATGCCAGCCGCAAAAAGCGCTCGGCCCATGCGCCAGTAATCTTCACTATGATCTTCCGGCTCGTAGATTGGTCCGGGCGATGAATAGACTCGCCTCATTTGCCCTGGTGCGGCTGTTGCCAGGCCGCCAAATGGTTTCAACGCCCCCTGCCGTTCGATAAGATCGCTCTTGCGCGTCACCGGCAAAGCGGCCAACTCCGTTAATGAGGTAACTGATCCGGGGTCAACGTCTGCAAGTATCTCCGCATAGGCCGACGACAACGCTTTTGCGTGTGCAATTTGCTTTGGCAGCTCCATCTGCAGAGCAAGACTACGCGTCATCGCATCACGGGTTTCCAGTTTATCGAAATATTCATCCATCATGACAATGCCTTTGGGTAGTCAATGTATACAATAAATTATGCCTTATTGACCGCCAAGCGGGTATCCGTAGCCGAGTGTTCTGCAAAACCGTGATTGCACCGCACCTTCGTCCAACGCACATCTGTTGCAAAATGGCTGACACCCAAGGGCGCTCGGTAGGTATGACAAAGCTACTGCCAGGCGAAGGGAGCCGTTGGTCGTTGCATTTCACCCAACAGCGATGGTGGTGGCTACTATTCAGTGAACCCGGCAAGAGCATGAACAGCGGCGCCCTGTTGTTGCCACCAGTGGACCACCACGGAGTTACCGAGAGTGCTGCTGCGGACTGGCACCCGATCAACGGGTCGCTTTTACTCTATGTTTTTGTCGCCTGGAGGTGCAGCAAAATCAGGACAACCAGCGCTTTCTTCGCTTGTAATGCTTCACTTCGCGAAAGCTTCTTTTGGAACCTTCGCTGACACCAAGATAAAACTCTTTGACATCGGAGTTGTCACGCAGATCAGAAGCCTTACCATCCATGACCACACGACCGGACTCCAGGATGTAACCATAGTGTGCATAGCGCAATGCAATGTTGGTATTTTGCTCAGCCAGCAGAAAAGACACACCCTCTTCTTCGTTCAGTTGTTTAACAATCTCGAAGATCTCTTCAACCAGTTGCGGTGCTAAACCCATCGAAGGTTCATCGAGCAGAATGGTTTCCGGACTGGCCATCAGGGCTCTGCCGATTGCGCACATTTGCTGCTCACCGCCTGACGTATAGCCCGCTTGTGATTTCCGACGGTCCTTTAATCGCGGGAAGTAGCCATACACCATTTCCAGATCACGCTGTACAGCGGCCTTGCCATCACCGCGGGTGTACGCGCCTGTAAGAAGATTCTCTTCAACCGTCAGATGTTCAAAACAGTGGCGCCCTTCCATCACCTGGATAACGCCCTTTTTAACCAAAGCCTCCGGACTGAGATCCGCAATCGGTTGTCCACGGTAGGAAATACTGCCTTTGCTGACAATACCTCGTTCTGAGTGCAGCAGATTTGAAATCGCTTTTAGTGTGGTTGTTTTACCGGCGCCGTTACCACCAAGCAGTGCCGTGATGCCACCTTCGGGTACCGACAAACTGACACCTTTTAAAACCAGTATTACGTGGTTATATATTACTTCAATGTTGTTAACGCTAAGCAAGCTGTTGCTCACAGCACTAGCGCTATCCGGTGTATCAGCAACTGCGGGGCTATTCATATGCTACGGGTCATCGCTAATGTTCAGTGATACGGAATCAGGTGAATCAACACCCTCCTGGTACGGAGGGTGTTTCTTCCGCGTGGTTAGTTCAAATGGCTGCTTTCGAGAAGCAGCCAAAAAGAGCCACCCTCAAGAGCTACGCACACTCTTTCATTTCGATCTTGTTCTCTGTGGCGAAAGCAGAGCTGTCTTCGTCGATCAGAGGCTGAATCACGTCCATGTCAGAAGGAGCAAAGTCAGAGATCAAAGACCATGTACCTGCTTCAGCATCCCATTGCTGAACGGCGCCAAGACCAGGACCACCATGATTGCCACAATCGACAGAGAACTCAGGACCAAAGCCCGGAATGCCAAGCGCTTCCATCTTTGCATTGTCGATAACCAGTGCTTCCATACCATCTCTCATTTGAGCAGCATTGATATCTTTAGTGCCATGAATTTCCTGTGCAACTTTAGCCGCTTCTACAGCCAGCAACGCTGCGTACAGGCCACGGTTGTAAAGTACCGTGCCAACCTGATCGCCTGCGCCTGCTGCCTTGCCCGCATCAACAACGTACTTTTTGATATCGTCAAATATCGGGAAATCGCTGCCAACACCATGAAAGGTCAGGGCTTTGTAGCCGTTCGCTTTTATACCAGCTGGTAAAACGTCATTTTCTGACCCGGACCACCAGATACCAATGAAATTTTCCATTGGGAATCGAATGTTTGCAGCTTCCTGTATCGCCACCTGATTCATGACTCCCCAACCCCACATCAGTACATAGTCGGGCCGTTCACGGCGAATTTGCAGCCACTGAGACTTTTGCTCTTGCCCTGGATGGTCAACGGCGATGGGTGTGAATTTGTACCCGTGTTTCTTTGAGAGCTCTTCCAGTGTGCGGATTGGCTCTTTGCCATAAGCTGAATTGTGATAGACCAGCGCAATAGTCTTGCCTGCGATATCACCACCATTTACGTCGAGAATATGGTTAACCGCATGCGACGCACCATCCCAGTAGTTGACCGGGTAGTTGAATATGTGGCTGAACACTTTGCCATTCTTGGCAGAGGTACGGCCATAACCCATTGAGTGGACCGGAATACCATCAGCAGTAGCCTTTGGAATCAGCTGATAAGTAATACCCGTAGACAATGGCTGGTAGACCAACGCACCTTCGCCTTTAGTTGCCTCGTAGCACTCGACACCCTTTTGCGTGTTGTAACCCGTTTCGCACTCAAGCACCTTCGCTTTTACGCCGCCGATGCCTCCGTCGCGCTCGTTGACGAGAGTCAGGTAGTCTTCGTAGCCATCCGCATAGGGAATACCGTTGACCGCATAGGGGCCGGTTCGGTAGCTGAGTGACGGGAAAACCAGATCCGCAACGGCCGTTGTCGACGTTAGCGCCGCAACCATTGCGATACCAGCTGCTTTTAAGCCTTTCATATACATTCCTCTTTACAGGTTAAATTTACCGATCTTCCAGACGCACTGACCACTTGTATTCAGGGTGCCAGCTTTACCGATGCCGTCCGATCAGATTTATCATTTATAACGCGCCACATCACTCTAATGCGGGAAAGGCCATAACAACAACTTTTCTTTGGCCAACCGCCACAACTGAGCCAGTCCATGCGGCTCAACAATCAAAAACCCCATTATCAGGCCACCTACAATAACAAACTCTATGTGAGCGGCAATATCTGTCGGCCAGCCAAGTCCGTTTACCATCACATTTTTCAGCAGCACCGGCACCAGCACAAGAAAGCCGGCACCAATAAAACTGCCAAGAATAGACCCCAGGCCGCCAATAATTATCATGAACAAAATAAGGAACGACAAAGTAATTCCGAATACCTCACCCACTTCAACCGCACCAAGATACACGGAGAAAAACAACGCCCCCGAAACACCAATATAAAAAGAAGACACAGCGAAGGCCAGTAACTTGGTTTTTAGCGGATCAACACCGATAATTTCTGCAGCGATGTCCATATCACGAATCGCCATCCAGCTGCGCCCGATACGGCCTCGCGTCAGGTTTCGCGCAATCCATGCGAGCAATACAACAATCGTAATACAAAACAGATAACGCACGGGTGCCTCGGCATTGGGACCGGTGATCGCCCAGCCGAACATGGTTCTTTCCGGCGCACTGATCTGGCCTGATGCCGAATAGTTGTAGAACCATGGCACTTTGTTGAATAACCAGACCAGGAAAAACTGTGCGGCAAGGGTTGCAACTGCCAGATAGAAACCTTTAATCCGCAGCGACGGAATACCAAAGATCAACCCGACCAATGCAGTCACTGCACCCGACAGCAACACCACAAAGAAAATACTGAGGTCAGGTGCCGAGGTCATAATCTTGTAACAGGCATAGGCACCGACAGCCATAAATCCTCCGGTACCCAGAGAAACCTGGCCACAATAACCGGTTAAGATATTCAGACCCAGTGCGGCAATGGCAAGAATCAGAAAGGGCAGCAAAACTGCACTGGCCCAATAGTCGTTAATAATAAATGGCACCACCAAAAACGCGACCACCAACAGCGCGTAGTACGCCCAGCGATCCTGTTTCAGTGCAAAGGTCTGTAGGTCTTCACGGTAACTGCTTTTAAAGTCACCTGCCTGGCGATAAAACATTTAATCTAGCCCCCGCTACACGCGTTCAATGATTTTGTCGCCGAACAAACCTTGTGGTCTAAACACAAGGAAAATAAGCGCGAGAACATAGGCAAACCAGTTTTCGGTTGCCCCGCCAATTAAAGGACCAACCCCGTATTCAAACAGTTTCTCACCAACACCGATAATGAGACCTCCGATAATGGCACCGGGGATTGATGTAAACCCACCAAGAATAAGCACAGGTAACGCTTTAAGGGCAATCAACGACAGGGAGAATTGAACACCTGACTTCGCACCCCACATGATGCCGGCAACCATGGCCACAATGCCGGCTATCGCCCAAACGATAACCCAGATCTTACGTAAGCTGATACCCACTGACAGTGCCGCCTGGTGATCATCAGCAACGGCACGCAGCGCCCTGCCCGTGCGAGTGTACTGGCTGAACAGAGTGAGTGAAATAACCAGAACAATCGCAACGACAGTCGCCACGATATCCAGTCTGTCGATATACATGCCATAGTAGGTTGAGCCCTCGGTAGCCCAGCCAGCGGTAAACTCTTCCAGCCATAGAGAGCCACCCTGGGGTACACCAACATCGAGGATCTTCATTTCAGAACCCCACATCAGATCGCCCATACCTTCCATAAAGTAGGCAAGCCCGATAGTGGCCATGAACAAAATAATAGGCTCCTGATTGACAAGGTGTTTCAGCACCAAACGCTCGACAAGGATGGCAAAAAGTATCATCACCACCACCGTCAGCAACACCGCCACCACAGCCGGCAACGTCCACCCAAAGCTGTGAATACTGGTACCAAAAACTGCATTAATAAGGTGTGAAAAAGGTACCTGGCCGGTTTGAAACCCAACCAGTGTCATGGCTGCAAACAAGGCCATTACACCTTGCGCGTAGTTGAATATACCGGATGCTTTGAAAATCAAAACAAAGCCCAGCGCGACCAGCGAGTACATGACTCCGGCCATCAACCCGTTGAGAATAACTTCAATCGTATTTAGAAAATCAGGCGACATGTTTGCTACTCATGTGGGACACCAAGGTAGGCATCAATGACTGCCTGGTTGTTTCTGACTTCATCCGGAGTGCCATCACCGATCTTTTTTCCATAGTCGAGTACGACCACGCGATCGGAGATATCCATGACCACACCCATGTCGTGTTCAATAAGCGCTATGGTTGTTCCGAACTCTTCCTGCACATCGAGAATAAAACGCGACATATCCTCTTTTTCCTCGATGTTCATTCCCGCCATCGGCTCATCAAGCAGCAATAACACCGGTTCGGCCGCCAGTGCCCGACCGAGTTCAACACGCTTTTGCAGGCCATAAGGCAAGCGACCTACCGGCGTTTTACGAATGGTTTGAATTTCAAGAAAATCGATAATCTCCTCAACCTTCAATCGATTTTCAATTTCCTCCTGCTCAGCCGGCCCACGCCAGAATGCATGCTGAAGGACATTCGTTTTCATGTGGGTAAATCGACCGGTCATTATATTGTCAAGAGTAGACATACCCTTGAACAACGCAATATTCTGAAAGGTTCGGGCAATTCCCTGATGGGCTATCTGATGGGGTTTCATTGCGTTGCGCTTCTGACCACAATAAAACACTTCACCCTCCTGCGGGTGATAAAAGCCGTTAATTACATTCAACATGGATGACTTGCCGGCACCGTTCGGCCCGATAATGGCCCTCACTTCGCCTTTCACCAAATCAAACGAGATATCAGTTAATGCCTTTACACCTCCAAACGACAGAGAGATATTTTGCACACTGAGGACCTCTTGACCAGGCTCAATGTTACTGACCAGCGATGTACCGTGATTTTTCATCGCAAAACCTCTCGGCCTGCCTGGTAGTACGCTGTTTGACGCAACCGGTGTGGCTGTACCGGGTCACACGGCACGGGATCACTGCATGGAGTCATGCACTTTTTCTCATAGGTTCAGCACTGTAGGTCTGCATATCTCGAATATTCACGGTGGCTGATATCTCACCACGGCGACCATCCTCAAATACGACTTCGGTTGTGATGTATTGCTCCGTTGACCCATTGTAAAGGGCACTGATCAACGGTTCATAACGCTCTGCTATGAAAGAACGCCGCACTTTCTGCGTGCGAGTTAATTCGCCAT
This sequence comes from uncultured Granulosicoccaceae bacterium, assembly GCA_937957915.1. Lineage (GTDB taxonomy): Bacteria > Pseudomonadota > Gammaproteobacteria > Granulosicoccales > Granulosicoccaceae. The sequence continues at coordinate 52,110 of CALGNZ010000124.1, forward strand.
CATCTGCATCGAGCTCCTTGTGCAAAATCAAAAAACGTTTGATCTGTGCACCGGCCATCAATGGCTCTTTGCTCAGGTCCTGATTGACCTGATCAATATGTCCCTGAACCATCTTATAGACTTCTTCGTGTCCAGCAAGCTCCTGGTATGACGCATAGGCGATATTGTTGCGCTCGGCCCAGTTACCGACAGAGGTCAAGTCGATGTTCACGAACACAGCACAGAAATCTCTGTTGTCACCAAACGCAACCACCTCTTTAATATTTGGAAAAAACTTCAGCTTGTTTTCAACATACTTTGGCGGAAACATGCTGCCATCGCGCAACTTGCCTACATCTTTGGCTCTGTCAATAATGTGCAAATGACCGTTGTCATCAATGAAACCCGCGTCTCCGGTATGCACCCAGCCATCAGCTGTTTTTGTTGAAGCTGTTGCTTCATCATTCTTGTAATAGCCCATAAAAACACCGGGCGATCGATACATTACCTCACCGCTGTCTGAGACTGAAAGCTCAACATCAATTGAAGGTTTACCGACAGTATCGGGGTAGATTTCACCGTTCGGTTGCGCCGTAACATAAACACTCGCCTCGGTCTGTCCGTAGAGCTGCTTGAGGTTGATACCCAGCGAGCGATAAAAGCGAAAGATCTCCGGACCAATGGCCTCGCCAGCGGTGTAGCCAACTTTTATGCGCGTCATACCCATGCGGTTACGCAACGGCCCGTAAACGAGCGCACCACCTACTGCATAGAGAGCCCGGTCTTTCAAGCCGACAGATTCGCCGTTGAGTATTTTCTCACCAACCCGATCCGCAACTCCCATAAAGTAATGGAACATCCGCCGCTTAACGCTGCCCGCGTCTTCCATCCGAACCATGATCTCGGTCAGCAGTATTTCAAATACCCGAGGTGGTGCAAAAAAATACGTCGGCGCGATTTCACGACGATCGACTTCAATAGTTTCGCTACTCTCCGGACAACACACGCAGTAGCCGGCCGTTAAAAACTGACCGTAGGAAAAGACGTGATCCCCGACCCAGGCGAGCGGCAGATAGGCAATGATCTCTTCACTGCTATCGAGCTTGTCGAAGGCGTTGCCATTCAGGGAAGAGATCAGCAGGTTATCGTACGAAAGCATTACGCCTTTTGGCCTGCCCGTCGTACCCGACGTATACAACATGACACACAGATCTGCACCTTTGCCAGATTCGATGCCCTGTAGCCATGCTGCTTCTCGATCGGATGACGCTTTCAACTCTTCGGCACCGCGCGCGATGACACTGTCGATCGAGTGAAGACGCGTATGATCGTAATCAAGCAATCCGCGATGCTCGTCGTACAGCACCTGCTTAAGATTGGGTAGCTGATCACTCAGGGACAGCAATTTGTCCACCTGCTCCTGATCCTGACAAACGGCATACTCGACTTCTGCATGCTCGAGTACAAACTGCATCTCGTCTGCTACCGATTCGGCGTAAACAGGAACCGGTACACCGCCAAGGGCCTGAACTGCACCGAAGGTCCAGTAGAGTTTGGGCCGATTGCTTCCGACCAGTGCTACCTTGGTGCCTTCTTTGACGCCGAGACTTGCGAGGCCGATCGAGTAGTTACGAACCTCCGAGAGTAAGTCTGCCCAGGTCCAGGTTTGCCAAACCCCAAATTCCTTGTGCCGCATGGCCGCGCGCGACCCTAGTCGCTCGGCATTACTGATCAGGTACTTTGGAAACGTATCAAGTTGACGAGCAGAAGCGTTGGGCATAAACGGGGTTTCTCTCCGGAACAGCGTCGATCGAAGCGCAAATTATATTGACGTTTACGTTAACGTCAACTAAAAACTGCGGCTTGTAGCCTTACAGTACATGTATCTCTGTAACCATACATGTCCGTGATCGCAATATCATTTAATGATGCACTAATTTTGTCGTTACCGGTGGCGTTTTTGGTCGAATCAAACGGTGACCGAGCGGGGGAAGTGCTTATTCGAGGCGATACTGGATAGATACCCGCTGTCGATCCAGATACCCGAAAGGGCTGGCTCAATTCCGGACATCACGCACTGGTGTGCTGGTGTGCTGCTAACAAACTGAATGTGAGATTGGTTCACAGCAGTGGGTATTGCAAATAGAAGATTCCAGCCGAGGTCTGCATTTTTGAAAAACAAAAACGAAGCGCTCCAACGGCAAGAGCAAGCGCAAGAGCAAATGCTCTGCGTTTCCCCGTCTGTTCATCGTTATCACCGGGTCACCGCTTTTGTATGTGCCCGGCGACTCCTAAACAACAACAAGATGTTTATAGTTTTGTTGGATACAAGATAATGCTGCCACGACGCGAGGTGCCCCGCCGCGCGATGCGAGATCTGCCGGTTTAACCATTGGTGGGTTTGAGAATGGTGTCGGCGCCAACCAGCGGCTGCAACACGGTCGGTATACTAATACTGCCATCTTGTTGCTGATTGTTTTCCAGCACAGCGACCAGCGTTCGTCCCACGGCCAGACCCGAGCCATTGAGCGTATGTACAAGCTCGGTTTTCCCGTCTTCGTTGCGGAAACGCGATTTCATTCTGCGTGCCTGAAAATCAGTACAATTGCTGCACGATGATATCTCCCGATAGGCATCCTGCCCGGGCAGCCACACTTCAATATCGTAGGTCTTGGACGCCGCAAAGCCGGTATCGCCACTGCATAGCGTCATTACCCGGTATGGCAGTTCGAGCTTTTGCAGCACAGCCTCTGCATGCCCGGTTAACTCTTCCAGCGCATCCCAGGATTTTTCCGGGTGGACAATGTGCACCATCTCTACCTTCTCGAACTGGTGCTGTCGAATCATGCCGCGCGTGTCTTTGCCGTATGACCCGGCTTCAGATCGAAAACACGGTGTATGTGCCGTCATCTTGATTGGTAAATCATCGGGGCTCAGAATTTTGTCTCGAACAAGATTCGTCAACGGAACCTCGGAAGTCGGAATCAGGTAGTAGCCGCTATCACCCTCCAGCGCAAACAGATCTTCAGCAAATTTGGGTAATTGAGAGGTGCCGGTCAGTGAGTCACTGTTGACGATAAAAGGCACGTTGAGTTCCGTATAACCGTGCTCTGCGGTGTGCAAATTCAACATAAACTGTGCAAGCGCACGATGTAAGCGGGCTATTTCGTTGCGCATGACAGTGAATCGGGAACCCGTTATCAGCGCACCGCTATCGAAGTCCAGAGCACCATCGCGAGACAGGTCGCTGGTTAAATCGACGTGGTCTCGCACGTCAAAATCGAACTGACGCGGCTCACCCCACTTACGCACTTCAACATTGTTATCTTCACTTTTACCATTGGGAACGGACGCATCAAGCAGGTTCGGCACGGAAAGGCTGATGGCCTGCAACTTGCCCTGCAGCTCTGCCAGATCGTGCTCGCATCGCTTAAGCTCATCGCCCATGTCGTTGACTTCAGCCAATAACGGCTCTATGTCGTCACCACGAGCCTTGGCAGCCCCGATTTCCTTTGAGCGCTGATTTCGCTGGTTTTGCAGCTCCTGGGTTTTCGTCTGCAGATCTCGTCTTCGGTCCTCCAGCGAATTGACGACGTCGATATCCAGCACGTAGTCGCGTCGCGCCAGTTCATTAGCCAGCGATTGAAGGTCTGCGCGAAACAGTTTTGCGTCTAGCATGTAGGTTTGGATAGCCTGTTTTCAAAGCGTGGATTATAGCAAGGACCCACCTAATAGCAGCATACAATATCGCCCATCGGCGAGAGTAGCGTATGACTGGCGCAAACCTGCCTCGAAAACGCCGAGACGGGCGTCGGTTATCGCGCCAAATAGCCCGAAATACCGAAGCCAGCCGCTACTGCTGCCAAACACAACAGTATATTGAGCGCTACGCTGGCCAAAGCAACTCGCCACAGCCCCTGCTGCCATAGCAACAGGCTATCGAGCGAAAATGCCGAAAACGTGGTGAATGCGCCCAGCAGCCCCGTTTGAAAGAACAATCTGGCGCCCTGCGGAACTTCACCCTGCAACAGGGAGTACCCGGCAAAAATACCGATAAGCATAGACCCGGCAACATTCACCAGCAGCGTCCCCAGCGGGAAAACCATACCGGTGACTGATGCAAGGCTGACAACCAGATAACGCAGCATCGCACCGACCGAGCCGCCTAGCCCTACCCAGACCAAAGCGGGAACAAAACTACTCACCAGGCTATTGCCCCAAGCTCGTTGCGGGCGCTTACAGGTGGCTCAAAACGACTCAAATCCACTCTATCGATCCACTAGCAGGTTTATCGTTAGCCGATCGGCACAGTGAATGCTTTGAAGCGTCGGCGACATTTATAAACAAAAGGATACAGGACATGCGACGATTTTCGGCTGTTTTTGCTCTGGTGACTGGTATCGCCATGAGTGCCAGCCTCAGCACATCGACAATCGCCGGAACACTTTATCAATGGACTGGAAAAGACGGCACCCCTACGTATTCGCCTGATCCACCACCAGCAGGCGTAAATTACGAGCTGGTGGGGGCAGATCTTCAGCCATTACCAAAAAATACCGATGCCACCAAAGCAACACAGACGGCGACAGCCACAACGGTTAGCAGAGCGCCAAAAGCACCGGTTGCCCCCCCTCAGGGCCAGTCAGCAGAAAATGCCGGCCAAAATCCCTCACTGATGCAGCAAGCAGCGCAACTGGCGACTCAAGAACCAGCGCAACAACCAGCACAGCAAGCGCCGAAAAAGCCGATAGTGCCCTGGAAACCTGTCAGATATGCGAACGATCCAAACCCTGCAAAAAAGGCACAAGTCCGGACGTCTGCAGCTAACGCCCCGGATCCGGTCAGCATTGCCAGAAACAGCCCTGCCTGCGCCAGCGCAAGACAAAAAATGGCTTTACTCGAAGGTCAGTTCGCTCAGTCAGTTACCGACGAGCAGATGGATGCCGCAATTTTACAGCTGCGAGAGCACAAACCCGCTTTTAAGGCAGCGTGCAAGATCAATTAAGTACAACGAAACCACACGGCCAGGTCATGTCACGCACCGGGCACGACTGCCCGATCGTCCCACTGGCCGGATTGATCGCATAGCCTGAAACCGTGGCCTCGATAGAGAAGGTACCGCAGCCACTTGTACAAAAAACGGTTTAGCCGCCACGAGCCATCCAGGCCTCGGGTTTTTCGCGGATGCTGCTGACCATGCAACAACCCGCTCATGACCTCGGCTGACCTCGCATCGTGGTACACGCGTATGGTGAGATCAGGCTCGGCTGTGGCACGAAGCATCGTCTTTTGCGCCTCGGTGGCAGAGGGTGATGCCTGCTCGATAAATCGATAGGTCAGACGCAGGGTAGACGTGTAAGGACTCTGTTCAGTCAGCTGCAGGTACAACGTCAGACAACCCGGCACATTCGACACGGTTGTGGCAATGGGGCCGCGCTTTAAGTCAGGAATCAACAATCTCAGCTGAACATAGTTGCGCTCGTACAGCTCCATCAGATTGCCAAAGCGATCTGTGGTCCTGGACTTGTGCTGTACCGAGCAATGCATGGTATCGATGTTACCTCTTCGATGTTTAAACGAGTATGTATTGTAGAGTATCGGCCACGCTAATTCTGTCAAAAAGCCCGACCGGATAGGCCCGCTTCACACGCCGAGCCATGAGACCGTGACGTTAATCGTGGATAATTGCAACAAATTGTTTCCAATAACAGGCACTGGACTTTAAACTTGCACAATTGGCATATATGTTGATAATGCTCGCGCTTACAGGCGAGTTTCTAAAGAACCGTGCGGAGTCGTTTTTTATCGACTGACGCACTTTAAAGAAGATATTGGATGGCAAAAGAAGAAGCAATTGAAATGGAAGGCACTGTGGTCGACACACTGCCAAACACCATGTTCCGAGTAGAATTGGAGAACGGGCACGTCGTAACTGCTCATATTTCCGGCAAGATGCGCAAGCACTACATTAGAATTCTAACCGGTGACAAGGTAACGGTGGAAATGACACCTTACGACCTGACTAAGGGCAGAATCACCTATCGCAGCCGTTAACAGGACCGGCGCTGCCTGTATGCCCGATCTTCGGGCGATTGAGTAAACAAAGACTTACACAAAAAAGGCACAACTCATTGTTGTGCCTTTTTTTATTTCCTGCCTGTTTATTTCTTACCTGTCTTTACCGCACCTGAACACACATACCTGATCAGATGCCAGTCTTGATCGTTGCGATCCGTCAGTCGAACCGCAACAGGTACTGGTATCCCTAAACAGTCTCTTCAGCGTTCTCGATATCGAAGGTCAACTCACCAAACTCATCGAGTTCAACCCTGACCTTCCCGCCTTTCGACAAAGTACCGAACAGAATCTCGTCAGCGAGCGGCTTTTTGATGTTTTCCCGGATCACGCGGCTCATTGGCCTTGCACCCATTTTGACATCAAAGCCATGCTCCGCGAGCCAGCCTTTGGCTGAATCAGCGATATCGATCATCACATTCTTCTCATTCAACTGCGACTCCAGTTCAAACAGGAACTTGTCAACCACATTGAGAATCGTGCTCTTGTTGAGAGGCGCAAACTGAATGATGCTGTCGATACGATTACGGAATTCAGGAGTGAAGAACTTGTTGATTGCCTCCATTCCATCGCTGGAGTGATCCTGAATGGTAAAGCCAAGACTTGGCCTGCTGATAGACTCAGCACCGGCATTCGTAGTCATCACCAGAATCACGTTACGAAAATCAGCTTTACGACCATTGTTGTCAGTCAGCGTGCCATGGTCCATCACCTGCAGCAGCAGGTTGAACACATCCGGATGAGCCTTCTCGATTTCGTCGAGCAGTAACACACAATGCGGGTTCTGAATGACAGCATCTGTCAACAATCCGCCCTGGTCATAACCGACGTAGCCCGGAGGCGCACCAATCAAACGCGACACGGTGTGGCGCTCCATGTACTCAGACATGTCGAAGCGCAGAAACTCAATACCGAGCACTTTGGCCAACTGTTTGGTGACTTCAGTCTTACCAACTCCGGTTGGGCCGGCAAACAGGAAGCTTCCAATCGGGCGATCTTCCGGCCCCAGTCCGCTGCGAGACATCTTGATAGCGGACGACAGTTGCTCGATCGCCGGATCCTGACCAAAGACCAGCATGCTGAGGTCACGCCCCAGATTGCGCAGCTTTTCCATATCTGTTGAGGAAACGCTCTTCTCGGGGATACGGGCAATCTTCGCAACGATCGTTTCGATTTCCTTTACGCCGATCGTCTTTTTGCACTGCTTGGCCTGCAAGCGCCGGCTGGCACCGGCTTCATCAATGATGTCGATCGCTTTGTCTGGCAGAAATCGGTCGTTGACGTAACGGTCTGCCAGCTCTGCCGCTGCTTTAAGCGCATTGCTGGAGTACTTCACATCGTGGAATGATTCGAAGTTACCTTTCAGCCCCTTGAGGATCTCAACGGTCTCTGAAACGGTCGGTTCGGTGACATCCACTTTCTGAAAGCGTCGTGACAGTGCACGGTCTTTCTCAAATATGCCGCGATATTCCTGGTAAGTCGTTGATCCGATGCACTTTAGCTCGCCAGATGCGAGCATCGGCTTAATCAGATTGGACGCATCCATTACACCACCGGAAGCGGCTCCTGCGCCGATAATCGTATGGATTTCATCAATAAACAGTATGGCGCCGTCTTCCTTCTGAAGTTGACCCAGAACTGCTTTCAGGCGTTTTTCAAAATCACCGCGGTACTTGGTGCCAGCGACCAATGCGCCTAAATCGAGTGAATAAATAGTGCTCTCAAGCAGCACTTCAGGCATGTCGCCTTCGACGATCTTGAGGGCAAGCCCTTCTGCAATCGCCGTTTTACCTACACCGGCTTCACCAACCAGCAAGGGGTTGTTCTTGCGACGTCTGCACAAAATTTGAGCAGATCGCTCGATCTCTTTCTCACGCCCGATGAGCGGATCGATTTTGCCTTCTTTGGCCTTGATATTTAAATTGGTCGAGTACTTGTCTAACGGAGAAGCTTCGGTTTCCGCTTCCTCGCCACCAGCTTCGCTGGACAGATCCTCAATGTCATTTTTGTCATCGTCCGGAATCTTGGATATTCCGTGAGAGATGTAATTAACCACATCAAGGCGGGTTACGTTCTGCTTGTTGAGCAGGTAAACCGTGTGAGAATCCTGCTCGCCGAAGATCGCCACCAGCACGTTGGCGCCGGTAACTTCTTTTTTGCCAGAAGATTGCACGTGAAAAACCGCACGCTGCAACACGCGCTGGAAGCCCAGTGTTGGCTGGGTTTCACGGTTGTCCGAGTCGTCCAGCAATGGCGTGTTTTCATCGATAAATTCGACCAATTCGACACGCAAAGCTTCCAGATCACCACCACAGCTTCTCAGAACCTGCGCTGCAGTCGGGTTGTCCAGCAACGCAAGCAATAGATGCTCGACCGTCATAAACTCGTAACGCTTTTCACGAGCTTCTTTAAATGCGTTGTTTAGTGTGAATTCGAGTTCTTTACTCAACATCCCACAGTTCTCTCTCTGGTTATTTATTTTTTATTATCTTTAAAAACACAGGTCACGCCTCTTCCATATCACACATTAACGGATGCTGATTGTCACGTGAAAACTGATTCACATGGACAACTTTTGTCTCCGCGACTTCTCGCGTAAACACACCGCAAACACCCTTCCCCCGACTGTGGACATGGAGCATTACCTGTGTCGCCTTCTCTCGATCCATAGAGAAAAAGCTTTCCAGCACCGTTACGACGAACTCCATCGGAGTATAATCATCGTTCAAGAGAACCACCTTATACATGGGTGGTTTCTTGAGTGCCGGCTTGGCAACTTCAACTGCCGTTCCGGTATCTTCGGAAAACTCTTTGTCAGACATATAACCTTACGTTAATACTTTCGACATTATGTTTAACACCTGAATAGCGAAGCCAATGACTGCAACCGGAAAAAAACCACACAAACTCTCGTATGGTATTGATTCAACAGGCGATGACGGTTCACTGGCTACTCTCACAACGCAAACTAATTATGGCGACTGTGATGCAGGTTTCAATGTAGAAACGGGCAATTAAAGCCTATTTGTCCAAAGACTGCCCTCATACGGCGGCTGCCAGCTGCGAGTCGGTGTTTTTGCCGGGCACAGCGGCCTGTAAAAAGTCGTTTGGAAAATCATCAACCATAATGACTTTATACGTCGCAGCCCACGATTGGCGCAACAAATCTGCCTGCTCACCGGTCACCTGGCCGTCGCCGAGCAACTCTGCTACCCAGGTATCGTAGTCGACTGTGTCAGGTTTTCTGTGGCCTTTGTCTCTCAGCATCTTTTCCACTTCATCAGCATCGATGACGAGTTTCATTGCAACCTCGAGGCAGCCGGTTACGTCGTCAGCATCTTCGTTGTTGTAAATACCATGGGTTAATCGGTCTCTCGACTCCCCTGGTTGTAAAAGCAACTTGGCTACTTTGCGGCCCAGCCGATCATTCGGCGTGCGGAAACGACGTCCCAGCGGAAAAATCACACCGCGCAAAATGATACCAACCCATTTGTTGGGAAAATTGCGCAGAATCTGATCGAGCGCCACCTGGGTTTGGTAGATACAGTGCTTGGCACCCCATTCAACCAATGGTAGATCGGCTTCGGGCCGGCCGTCATCTTCGTAGCGCTTGAGCACGGCTGACGCCATGTACATGTAGATCAGGCCATCCGCAAAGCGGCCTGACAGCTTCTCTTTACGCTTTAGCTCGCCACCCAAGAAAAGAAGCGTGAAATCTGCCAGGAACGAATAACCAGCGCTCATACGCGCAAGCCGGCGAAAATACTTGGCAGTGGGCCCTTTGACCGGCGACGCAGCGAAGCGCCCTCGCGTCAGACCATGAAACATGGCCTCGGCACCGCTTTTGATCGCATAGGTGATATGCCCAACCAGCGCCTCATCGAACTTCGCCAGCGCAACATCTGCCTTTTCCCTGGTCGAAGCGTCCATTGACGCCGCCTCTATTTCTGCGACCAGATGCGGGTGACAACGCATCGCACCCTGTCCAAACACGATCATGCTTCTGGTCAGTATGTTCGCACCTTCCACGGTAATGCCGACTGGCACACCCTGATAGGCACGAGCCAGATAGTTGCTCGGCCCCATGCAGATGCCCTTGCCACCGTGTACATCCATCGCATCGTTGATCACCTCACGCATATGATGGGTGTTGAAATACTTCAGTATTCCACTTGCCACCGATGGCCTTTCGCCCTGATCAAGCGCTGCGCAGGTCAGCTGTCTGCCCGAGTCCATCAGGTAAGTCAGACCGCCAATTCTGGCCAGCGCCTCTTCTACCCCCTCAAACTGGCCAATTGGTATGTTGAACTGCTTGCGTACACGCGCATACGCGCCGGTGTAGCGAGCTGCCGCCATGCCCGCAGCCGCACCGGAAGAAGGCAGCGATATGCCACGGCCTGTCGACAACGACTCCATTAGCATGCGCCAGCCTTTGCCGATGTTGTCCTGCCCGCCAATAATCCACGACATCGGCACAAACACGTCCGTGCCACTATTGGGCCCGTTCATAAATCCCTGGTTCAGCGGAAAATGCCGGCGGCCGATTTCAACGCCGGGCGTATCGGTTGGAATCAATGCGCAGGTGATGCCCAGATCTTCTTTTTTGCCCAGTAAATGATCCGGATCGAATGCCTTGAAGGCAAGACCGAGCAGTGTTGCTACCGGCCCGAGCGTTATGTAGCGCTTATTCCAGGTCACCCGCATACCAAGCGTCTCAACGCCGTCGACCATCTGCTTGCACACCACTCCCATATCCGGAATTGAGGCTGCGTCGGAACCCGCGGTTGGGCCAGTCAGCGCAAAACAGGGTAACTCCTCGCCAACAGCCAGTCGCGGCAGATAGTAATTTCTTTGTTCGTCCGTGCCGTAGTGCAATAACAACTCTGCCGGGCCCAGCGAGTTTGGCACCATGACCGTTGAACCGGCTGTAACGCTGCGCGCGGAAATACGTGTCACAACAGCAGAGTGTCCGTAGGCACTAAAACCCAGCCCGCCGTACTCTTCGGGTATCACCATGCCGAAAAATTTGTTTTTCTTGATGAAATCCCAGATATGAGGCGGTAAGTCATTGTGCTCATAGGTGATTTCCCAATCATCCAGCATGGCGCACAACTCGTTGGTCGGGCCCTCAAGAAATGCCTGCTCGGCGGCACTCAATGATGCAGCCGGCGTGGACATCAGCTTCGACCAGTCAGGGTTGCCGCGGAAAAGTTCAGATTCCCACCAGACCGTACCCGCCTCGATGGCATCTCTTTCGGTCTGAGACATTGGCGGCAATACCGCTTTGACATAGCCAAGCAACGGGGTGCTGAGCACTTTCAGGCGCACTGAATCGACATTCAGAATCACCGCTGCGGCTATAAACAGCAACCACACAACCAACCCGACAATACCGCTCACCAATCCGGTCAGGGTCAGCGCCACCAGCGCTACACCGAACACCGCAGACATGGTTTGCAGGTTTTGGGAAAACTTGGCGAGCACGAAGATCGCCACCAGCACAATCGCAATCCAACTAAGCAATATGATCATTAGTACAATCCAGGGTTTGGCGATCACAACAGGACCGCTCTATTCACTATTCAGAATCAGTTATTGTTACGCGGGCAATGTAAAGTCGGTTGGCCTGTGCATGAAATATACGTTAGCGGACTACGCATCTAAACAACATTTGGGGCTATTCAACCCTCACACTGGCGCGAGCCTCATGGCATACTAGCTTGCGCAGGCCTTTAGCCCACCTGCCTGCGTAGCCGCGCCTGGTGCCTCGGTAACTGGCCCTTCAGTTTAAGCTCGGACAATCTTTTGCAAAACGAATTCAAAAAACTAATCGAACTCATCGGTGAAGACCCGACCCGCGAAGGCCTGGTTAAGACACCTGAGCGCGCGGCCAAAGCGCTCGACTTCCTGACCCAGGGCTATCACCAGACGCTCGACGAAATTGTAAACAACGCCGTCTTCGAATCAGACAGCGATGAAATGGTTATCGTCAAGAACATCGAACTATATTCGATGTGTGAGCATCACATGCTGCCATTTATAGGACAATGCCACGTTGCCTACTTACCACGCGGCAAGGTAATTGGCCTGTCGAAAGTGGCGCGTATTGTCGACATGTACGCCCGCCGCCTGCAAATCCAGGAAAATCTCACCAAACAAATAGCAGATGCAGTGCTGCAGGTAACTGATGGCCAGGGCGTCGGCGTGGTTGTGGAGTCTCGACACCTTTGCATGATGATGCGTGGCGTGCAGAAGCAGAACTCCACCATGACCACGTCAATGATGCTTGGCCGATTCAAAAAAGACATCAATACGCGCAATGAATTCCTAAGCCTGCTGCGGTAGCCTGCTGAGCTTCCTCCAGACATCTGCATCCCGCCTGCCGGGCACCGCGGCCCGGGCAGTCAGAACACATCCGCTCAAAAAGGGACTACCGATCAGCCAGAGGCTGCACAGCGGCCCTGGCCGTTCCGGTTAACAAACTTCCCCTCAACAACAGATCTGCGTAAAGAATCCGGATTATCGTGGTGGCAGCACATCTGACCGCAGCATCACAACCCGGACGCATGAATGGACCTGATCAGTGCATTATTCATTGCTAAAAACTGCATAATTAGGCAAAATTTTTCTCGCACCGATTATTCGGGCGCCATTTAGAAAATTATGCAGACTTTCCAGCAATCCTTCGCGCACGCCTGGCACCTTGTGGTGACCGGTGACGCCACGCTGCTGGAAATCGTTCTGCTCTCATTGCGTGTCAGCGTCACCGCAACGCTGATCGCCTGCGCACTGGGGCTGCCGCTTGGCGCCTTGCTCGCCACACAAAATTTTCGTGGCAAGTGGCTGGTTAACCTGCTCGTCAACACACTGATGGGAATGCCTCCCGTAGTGCTGGGATTAATCGTGTACATGATGCTGTCGAACGCCGGGCCGCTGGGCTGGCTGCAATGGCTATACACGCCCGGAGCGATGATACTGGCGCAAACTGTACTGATAATGCCGATTGTCGCGGCGTTATCTCGACAGGTCATTGATGATCGATGGTCAGAATGTCGCGAGCAATTTCAATCACTGTGCATTCCCTGGCACCGCTGTGTATTTACCCTGCTGCGTGACTGTCAAACCAGCTTGTTCACCGTAGGCGCAGCCGGCTTCGCCAGAGCAATTTCCGAGGTTGGGGCGGTCATTGTAGTGGGCGGCAACATCAATCATTTAACCCGGGTAATGACCACCGCCATCGCGTTGGAGACATCGAAGGGTGATTTGGCACTGGCACTGGCGCTGGGATCAATCCTGATGACCATTGCACTCATCGTCAACGCCGTGGTGTTAGGCACACGACAGCGACTCCAGTCATGAGTGACGCCACTGCCATCGAACAAAGCCGAATCATCGATCACCCCATGCACAATCGCGCTCAATCTTTATTGCCACTTAAAGTCAGCTCACTGAGCTACTCCATTCGTCAAAGAGCGCTGCTTCATAATATTGATCTCGAGCTGACGATCAGCGGAATTACGGCGATACTCGGTCACAACGGAGCCGGTAAAAGTCTGTTGCTGCGGCTACTGCACGGGCTCATTGCGCCGACAAGCGGCACCGTCCTGTGGCATGACCGCGCCGTGGCCGAACTCGAGGTACGTAAAAAACAGGCCATGGTCTTTCAGAAGCCGTTCGTTCTCAGGCGCAGCGTGGCTGCAAACATAGATTACGTCCTGGCGCTAAGACATGCCGCCAGCCGCGACACACGAGACAAACTGCTCAGGGACGCCAATCTATTAGACAAAGCAAAGCAGTCTGCCACGTCGCTGTCAGGCGGAGAGCAACAACGCCTGGCCATCGCTCGGGCACTCGCCACCGATCCGTCTGTGATCTTTCTCGATGAGCCTACCGCCAGCATGGACCCGGCCGCCACAGCCGCAATCGAGCAGCAGTTACAGTCTGTGAACCGACAGGGTATTAAGATCATATTAGTGACCCACGATATCGCGCAGGCGCGCCGTCTGGCGGATGACATTGTGTTCCTGCACCAGGGCGCGATTGCCGAACATACGCCGGCTGAAGAGTTCTTCGCACGTGCACACTCCACCGCAGCACAACACTATCTTGACGGACAACTATGAGTCGAATGCAACTGTCCTTATTAGAGGCACACCGATCCGAGCCACAACGATCCCAGGAACAACGATCCGAGCCACAACGCAGACTTCTGGCGACGATCAGTACAACCCTGGCGCTGTTGTTTTCAGCACCTGGCCTCGCTGGCGAATCACTGTTACTGCAGTCAACCACATCGACCGCTAACTCGGGCCTGTATGAGTTTCTGTTACCTCAATACAAACAACACTCCGGCGTACAGGTTAACGTTGTTGCCGTCGGTACCGGACAGGCCATCCGCAATGCGTCCAACTGTGATGGCGATGTTCTGCTGGTACATGCAACAGCGGCTGAGGAAAAATTTGTAGCTGAAGGATTTGGGGTTGAAAGGCACGATCTGATGTACAACGACTTCGTCGTGGTTGGCCCGCAAATGGACCCGGCTGGCCTGCTAGCAGCTGACAACGTCACTCAGGCCCTTACAAGAATTGCTGAATCCAAAGCGATTTTCGCGTCACGCGGTGACAACTCCGGCACCCACAAGAAGGAACTACAACTGTGGCAAGCAGCCAGCGTCAACACCGAGGTCGTCAGCGGCTCATGGTATCGGGAAACCGGCGCAGGCATGGGCGCCACACTCAACACCGCCGTTGGTATGGGCGCCTACACGCTGACTGATCGGGCAACCTGGCTGAACTTTAAAAACAGACAACACCACCGGATTGTTTTTGAAGGTGATCAAACGCTGTTTAATCAGTACGGGGTAATACTCGTCAACCCGGCGAAATGCCCGCGCGTGAAATCAGCCACCGGCCAGGCGTTCATCGATTGGTTAACCGGCACCCCGGGCCAGCAGTTAATAGCGTCATACACGCTCAATGGCAAGCAGCTGTTCTATCCCAACGCCAATTGACTAACCGAAGTTCTTAGCTGCGGAATCGCTGCGACTGTGCTTACACGTCTATAGAGCTACACTTACAGAGCTGCACTTACAGAACAGCCTTACAGAGCCTGTCTTTAAAAAAAGATTGAGTGCCAACTCGATATTTTGGCCCGCATCTAACCGTTAAGTTAACCGTTAAATCGCACAGCAAACAGTCGATCAACGCGATACCCTTCAAGCGCCTCGACACGCGACGTAAACACCTCTGAGCGGCAAAAGCTCATGAAGCACTGCATTTGCGTTTCAAAAAAGAACCGGCGATCTACCAGCAGATCCAGTGGCTCTTCTACGATTGGCACAAAGTTGAGCTGGTGCTGTATCGCCAGTGATTGCAAGCCGAGCACGCAATCAGCCTGCTCCTCTGCGACTGCAAGCACAGCATCCATTTCGCTTCGGGCTGTGGCACTGAAGTTAATCTTTGCCGGATCGATACGCTGTTCCTGCAGCAAATGCTCCAGTAACAACTGACTGCCCGCGCCGCTCTGCCGCGCCACCACGCGATGTTTCAACATATCTTTCAGCTGTTTGATCTTTGTACCCGGTCGAAACACCAGGCCACGCTGCCGTCTCACCCACCTGACCAGCACGACTGATTCACCCGAAAAATTGTTAGCCACGAGCGGCACATTCCACTCATGCGTTTCGGCGTCGTAAAGATGCACGGCAATAATTGTGGCTTTGCCCTTTTCAAGTTTCTTGAGCCCATCAAGGCTACCGTCAAACATCGACGGAATGCCACATTGCGACTCGCGCACTGCCCACTCGAGCAGAGGATCATGTGAGCCCGCGATCAGGGCCGACACACTCCCGAGGGGGACGGTATCTCCGGTTGAATGTCTGGCCAGCCAGCGATTAACCGCTTCTCTCGAGAAAAGCAGCTTGCCAGTCGCACGGGTACAGGGAATCAACTTTTCAGCCGCAAGATCGTACACCTTGCGCTCTTTCAGCCTTAACAGCTCAGCCACTTCTCTGGTGGTCAGATATTCGTTTGTGTCTGGATTTTCAGTCATGCTGCTTTGCTGACCGCCCTCTCAACATGGCGAAGTGCGTCTGCAACCACCTCAACCCCGGCGCCTTTTTTCCACGCATTCTCACTCAGGTGCCGACGCCATAATCGACCACCGGGCTGCGCCTGAAACAGCCCGAGCATATGTCGGGTGATGCGACCCAGCGGCACTCCGCCTGCTGTTCTGGACTCAATATACGGATACATAACTTCCACCAACTCAAATCTTGACCTGTTTCGCGCGGGCTCACCGTAGTACAGCGAATCCACCTCACTCAGCAACCACGGGTTGCGGTACGCCTCGCGCCCCCACATGACGCCGTCAAGCGGCTGCTCGTTATTGCCTCGGGGTTTGCTGTGCACGCTGCCTTCACTTTCGCTCTGCACGTCGGCTCGATTCTCGCGCCGCTGATCGCCCGGATCAATACCTGGCTCCACATCAACCTGATTGCTCGCATCATCGAGAAAAGGCATTGACTGGTCATGCGTACGCAAGCCGCCGTTGAGCACGAACGTCAACTCAGGGAGCTCCGCCTTGATGCGCTGCACAAACTCATACCGCAAGGGTGGCAGTTCGCGGTTCTCTTTCGGGCTCAACCCGTCGAGCCAGGCCTTGCGAGCATGAACGACAAAAGTGTCGCAACCGGCAGCGGCAACTGTGTTAATAAATTCGGCGAACAACTCGTAGGAATCATCTCGATCAATGCCCACCCGACACTTGACCGTCACTGGCAGGTCGACCGCATCGCGCATCGCACGAACGCAATCTGCAACCAGTGCAGGCTCCGCCATCAGGCACGCACCGAAGCGCCCGCTTTGTACGCGATCGCTGGGACAACCTACATTCATGTTGATTTGTTGATAACCAAATTGTTCACCAATAACCGCGCACTTCGCCAGCGCGTCAGGTTCGCTGCCACCCAGTTGCAATACCGGCGGCTCGACGTCGTCCGGCAAATCAAATCCGAGTAAGTGCTCCCTGTCACCAAACATTATCGCGTTCGTCGTCACCATCTCACTGTAAAGCAACGCCCTGCGAGTCAGCTGGTGATGAAAGTAACGACAATAGCGGTCCGTCATCTCCATCATCGGAGCGACTGCAAAGGCATGAATGCCCTGCCTGGATGTAGTTACGCTTGTTTGTGAAAATTTGGTCACTGGGAATAGGTCGGGGGTGGGAATCTGGTCCGTTACAACAGGTGCTTATTCACAACTTATCTGTGTTTCCCGCCATTTTGATCCAACTGCTGCACTTATTCAATACTTCAGCCTGTAAGTATAGCCAACACTAATGCAGCGTTACGAAAATACACGCTCTGGTGATTCCGCCCAATGTAGATTTCAATGCCGGGCAAGTCATATTTGCTATTTCAACGCGCCAACCTTACAGTCCACACTCCAGCAGCCAGAGTCTTCCAGCCACAGCCCCGCGCCCTGGCAGATACCTGATATTCGTGCCACATTCACCGTTCCGCAACTTCAGTGTCCAGCAATGGGCAAAGCTGAAAGACAGCACCCCTATTCCACTGTCCGAAAAAGAGCTGGACGAGTTGCGTGGCATCAACGAAAGAGCTTCAATTACCGAAGTTGAAAACGTCTATTTGCCTTTGTCGCGGCTGCTCAGCTACTACGTGGCCTCAGCACAGACGCTGAATAGTCAAACCGCCGCCTTCCTGCACGACGACACCCCGAAAGTACCGTTTATCATCGGTGTTGCCGGCAGTGTTGCTGTCGGTAAAAGTACCAGCTCGAGAATTCTGCAAACCCTGCTTGCGCGCTGGGAAGGACACCCGAGAGTTGATCTGATCAACACAGACGGCTTCCTGATGTCTACCGCGGATCTTGAAAAGCGCGACCTTATGCGCAAGAAAGGCTTCCCGGAGAGCTACGACAGACACGCACTGCTGACCTTTTTATCGGATATCAAAAGTGGCCGACGCAACGTTAAGGCACCGGTCTACTCACACCTGCGCTACGACATCGTACCCGGTGAATTTAATGTGGTAGATCAGCCAGACGTACTGATAGTTGAAGGGCTCAACGTACTTCAGGCCAGCGCCACAGCTCCTGGCGAGCCACGCACGTTTGTGTCTGACTACTTCGATTTCTCTATTTATGTCGACGCAGACGAAGAAGTGGTCAAGCAATGGTATGTATCGCGATTTCTAACCTTCAGACGCAGTGTCTTTAAGCAGCCCGACGCATACTTCTCGCATTTTGCCGAACTCAATGAAAAAGAAGCGATCGCCACCGCCTCGGAGATCTGGGACAGTATTAACCTGGTCAACCTGCATGAAAACATACTGCCAACCCGACAACGGGCTGATTTGATCCTGCATAAAAACCAGGACCACGCGATTGACGGGGTTAAGCTCAGAAAGCTTTGATACAGGGATACTCGTAGTGAAGCGGCTTTGACTTAAAAACCGGTGAGTCAATAGCGCCCTGCCCCCCTCTTTCGTCACCACGCCAGCGCATCACGCCATGCCAGCACATCACGCAATGGCGATTGCATTCCCGACCTGCGGAATGTAGAGCACTGCCAGACCATCGACATTTACCAGCGCATGCAGAGTAATTACCTTCGTGCCCTCTCCGATACTCTGTGCTGCAGATTCTGCAAACAGATACTCCCGCATCGCAGGATCAGACCGGGCTTGCATAGCAGGCAGCGAAACAGAACGCACTGTGCCAGCGCTAATCGTCAGCGCCCCGGAAACCAGCGCCTGATTCAGATCCAGCGTTTGACCATCGATTGCCAGCAAGCCGGGCATAAACTGCCTGAGCGTTACCGGACGGGCATCGGTGCTGGATAGTAATACAGTATCCTCAGGCATCGAACTTCCCGTAAAAACCTCAACCGTCAGCGGCGCACCTGAGAACTGGTGTGAATGTGCTTGTGTCGAGAGCACCGACGCTAGCGGGTTGTTTGCTCTATCGGCCGAGTGCCCGGCGAAAGCGGCAGTCGATGGCAATAGCACACCGGCCGCACCGGCTGACAAGAGCTTTAGTGCCGTACGTCGCTTTTGCTGGCCGGGCGTTAGATTCGGTGAAAGTTGAGTCATTGCATACTCCAGGGTTTGCGTTGTATAAAACACTG
This sequence comes from uncultured Granulosicoccaceae bacterium, assembly GCA_937957915.1. Classification (GTDB taxonomy): domain Bacteria; phylum Pseudomonadota; class Gammaproteobacteria; order Granulosicoccales; family Granulosicoccaceae. The sequence goes on from CALGNZ010000124.1 coordinate 71,310, forward strand.
TTTTTATTGAATATAACAACCATACACGCAAGCTGCCGTCTATTTTGGCTTCGTTGCAGAAATTAACAAAGCCGCACAAGCCGCTTTCATCCCTGATCGACATAAAATGTATGAATTTAGTTGAGTATCTGAAAGTTATTGTATATAAACACAGTATGGAAATATATACCTCCTATCGAACACTTTGACAACTGAACCGTTGCGAAAACAGCCATGCTGACAGACAGACAAAAAGAAATACTTGAACTCATTTGCCAGGGCATTCGCATTGACGGCATGCCGCCCACTCGCGCAGAAATTGCCTACACACTCGGGTTCAGCTCGGCCAATGCTGCGGAGTCGCATCTGCGAGCTCTGGAACGCAAGGGCATGATAGAAATCCTGCCCGGCGCATCACGTGGCATTGTCATTCTTCCGGAGGCAGCAGAGTATGTTGAAGAATGCCGCATCCTCACCACTGAAGAAGAGGCAGTACCACTGCCGGTTATTGGCCGCGTCGCCGCCGGCGAGCCTATTATGGCCGTCGAAAACATCGAAGATCATCACCTGATAGACCCACAGTTATTTAGCCCGCCAGCTAACTACCTGCTCAGGGTCAAGGGCATGAGCATGTGCAACGTCGGTATTCTCGACGGTGACCTGTTGGTCGTACACAGCACCAAAGAGGCCCGCAACAAACAGATTGTAGTTGCCCGTGTCGACGATGAAGTAACAGTAAAGCGCTTTCATCGCGCACGTAACAAAGTCACCCTGCATCCTGAAAACGATGATTTTGAGCCAATAGAAGTAGACTTAAAGCAACAGGATTTTGCTATCGAAGGGATTTATGTTGGCGTACTAAGATACGACATCAGCAAGAAACGGCGTTAGGGCATTAGCCTGCATAGCCTTCACACAGAGGCAGCAACTGAGTTGTTTGGCGTTTCGGGATGAATTGTTTGACGTTATGAGTGCTTTGTGCACTGTTGGTGGATGCGCAGGCTTATCCACCCTACGGTGATTCAAAGTATTCCTGAAATGCAGGGTGGATAAGCTGGCGCATCAACCAGGTACCATTGAGCTTCAACATACAGCTTAACCTGGATACTTCATCAGCAGCTGAACAATACGGGTCAAACAACACGGGACGAACAACACGGGCACCTTAAAAACGTATCACTCACACAGACAACAGACACAAAACAGCGCATGCAAAACATGCGTAAATAACAAGCATACAAAGACAAGTGTGCCCTTTAATAAAACTATAATGTACTGAAAACATAATGACTCTCGAAGCGCTGCTAAAACACCCGGCTCTGTGGAAGGGTCGACAGCAACATGACGGGAAAGACACGCTCGCCACAGGCTATGACGCCCTCGATGCCGCTCTCCCCTCACAAGGCTGGCCAGTCGGCGCCCTGACCGAAATCATGACCACTGATGCCGGCATTGGAGAACTCTCTCTACTGTTACCCGCCCTTGGAGCGCTGACGTCTAATCAACAGTGGATTGCCCTGGTTGCCCCGCCCTACGTCCCCTACGCACCAGCTCTGGCCAATGCCGGTATTGCACTTGAATACACATTGGTTATTGATTCGCAGAGCGAACACAAGAATGATTTCTGGGCGGCCGAACAAATATTAAGAAGCGGCGTATTCTCTGCTGTCATTCTATGGTCATCCACCAATGGCGACGAGCGACAACAACGCCGCCTGCAACTGGCGGCAGAGCAAGGCAAATCATGGGCGGTGTGTTATCGCCCTTCTCGCACAGCACAAACATCATCGCCAGCCGGGTTGCGCATGGTACTGCGGCATGCCGACACTCAAAGCGGCACCCGACAAGGACAGACCCGTCATCCACAAGGCGATTTGCAAACCCATGATTTACAGCCCAGCGATTTACAGTCCGGCGATTTAAAGGCTCACGGGTTACAGACTCACGGGTTACAAATAGACATCATTAAAAATCGCGGGGGGCGTCTGAAGTGCCTGAACCTTGGTGATGCCTGTCATCGCAAGACAGACAATCTGATAGCACTCAATCAAAGAATGTGCAGGGTGGATAAGCCTGCGCATCCACCGTAACGACAGCATCGGTGGATGCGCAAGCTTATCCACCCTACAGCTACAGCATTGAAAAAAAAATCTCCCAAAACAGACAACGACTCCAACAATCGCGACAAATGTCACAGCGCCAGTCATAAAAAACGCAGTGAAACACGTCAGCAAATATGGGCAAGCCTTTACCTGCCTGATTTACTGCTCGACAACATGCATGGCACCAGCGCTGAGCCAGAAAACAGCACTGAGCCGAATAGCAGCCCTGAGCCAGACAACAACAACAACAACAACAACAACAACAACAACGCAAACACAAATAACAAAATCACCGCAGATGCCATAGCCATTGTCGAACGCGTCAGTAACCGGCAACAAATACGCAGCTGCAATGCAACCGCACAGGCGGCCGGAATTTTTACAGGCATGGCATTGAACAGCGCATACGCCATACTGCCTTCATTAACAGCGGTTGAATACGACGCCGACAGAGAAGCGCTTTTACTACAACAGGCGGGCGAATGGGCCATGCAATTTTCATCCATCGTCTGCCCGCATGGAAGCAATCATATACTGATCGAAATTGGTGGCAGCAAGCGCCTTTTCGATAGCTACGAATGCTTGCTTGCCACCATAGAAACCGAGCTAAAAAAACTCGGCTATACCGGATTAATGGGCATAGCGCCAACACCTCTGGCTGCTAACCTGCTGGCACGAGCCAATATTCGACGCGGCATACTCAACACCAAAAGACTTGCCACTATCATCAGGCCACTGTCTATCAGTTATCTTGAGCTCGCCCCTGACATACTGGAAGGTCTGTCGCGTTCCGGAATTCGCAGCATCGGCCAGCTACTGGAAATATCACCCGCCTCACTGACACGACGTTTTGGCCCGGCCTGCTGCAATTATCTTGATCGGCTAATGGGTCGCCATCCTGATCCTCGCACCCCGCTGCGTCTGAGCGATACATTCAGCAGAAGCACCACGCTGCCAATCGAAGTTCACGACACTAACGCCCTGCAGTTTGCCACGCAAAGAATGATCAATGAGCTGGCAGCGTTTTTAATTGCCTGTGATCGCGGCGTCAATCACTTCACCTTCGAACTAGTACATGAACGCCATGAAAATACCCGACTGGAACTGCGCTTTCTACAAGCGACCAGTCAGACAAAACATCTGCACCGAGTACTGAGCGAACGACTTTCCCAGACTCAGTTACCGGCCCCGATCAGCGCCCTGCACCTGTCAGCCAGTGCCTTTTGCGAGATAGAACGCGATGCCAGCGACTTCTTTCTGAAAAGCCGCAGCCAGCAAAACAGCCTCGGCGAGGTGATTGACAAATTAACATCCCGTCTCGGAGATGACGCCATCTATACCCTCGCTGTAGTCGATGAACACCGCCCTGAAAAAGCATGGAAGAAATCATTCCCCGAGATCAGGGAAGCGCCTGTCGGCAACTGGCCACAGCGTCCGCTCTGGTTACTGGAAACCCCCAAACCTGCAAACAAAGCCCTGCAACTGCTGGGAGATGCCGAACGCATAGAAACCGGCTGGTGGGATAGCAACGATGTACGTCGCGATTACTTTGTCGCTAAAGATCGACACGGCACCCGGTATTGGGTTTTTCGCGATCGTGGCAAACCGGATTCATTGTTTATCCATGGAATATTTGCCTGATCCGCACTGGTACTACTCGTACTACCAGCTCTCCATTACTTACATCTACACCCGACTAAAAGCAGTTTCACTTGTACCTGCCGAAATTATTCATGCGGTTTCTGAACAGACGCCTCGTGACTTTTGGCGTCCTCCACTTTCTGGCGACGGGCAATGACCGATTCACGATGTGCGATATACCCAGCTGACCCAACCAGAATGGTTCCGCCAATCAACACAAACTGATCAACTGGCTCACCGAATAAAACAATGCCCGCCAGCGTTGCCCAGACCAGCTGTAAAAAAGACACAGGCTGCAACGCACCAATCGGCGCATACATAAAAGCCCGTGTCATCGTATAGTGGCCCAGTGTTGCAAGTATCGCGGTGAAGGATAATAGCGCCAATTCCGAAGCAGTCGGCTGAACCCAGTTGAGCAGTGCTATCGGCAACAACGTTAACGTGCAGACCAGCGACAGACTCGCAACAATCAGTAACGGTTCTACGTGATCACTGAGTTTCTTCGCCAGTATAAGAGACACCGCAAACAAAGGCGTTGTTGCCAGTTGCGCTAACTGCCCAATGGATATTTCCGAAAACCCGGGCCGCACAATAATCAAAACACCAACAAAGCCCGCGACCACCGCCAAAATTCGGCGCATTTGCACCACTTCACCCAGAAAGATCACTGCCAGCACGGTGACAACAACCGGCGTCAGATAACCGAGCGCGGTCACCTCCGCGATGGGTATATGCGCCATCGCGTAGAACCACAGGATGACGCCAAACCCGTGCGCTATGCCACGCCACAACATCACCTGAACGGCACCTGTCGAACGAAACCGGGAATAGCCCTGCAGGAACACGGGCAGCAACAACAAGGTTCCAATCAGATAGCGAATAAACGCCGCTTCCGCTGCAGGCACGCCGGTTCCGACATAGCGAACCGTGATGGTCACCCCGACAAAACACAGTCCGGTGAGAAACATCCACCACATACCAAGCGCGATGGAATTATCTGAGCGATGAGGCAAAAGGGGGTTCCTTGATCTTAGGAAGCGAGTCGCGGAAACGCATGACTCAACGACAGAGTGTATCGATTAATTTACTATTTGATTCAAAGAACATACTTCACTGATAAACAGTGATGACAAGTTGTTAACCACCGGTTAAAAATACGGATATGAAACGGCACACGGAAAACTTCGCTTCATATAACTTGTACAATTCGGCCCGAGAAGTCCATCCAATTAGTAACCATCACACAAGGTCCAGTTAATGATACGAGTTCCAACAGCCATCTGCCTGATGGCGCTGGGTATAGCCGCCTGCGACAGCGAAGGTATTGATCGTGTAAATCCGATCGACAATCAACCAGTAACCACACAGCCCGCTGTCGCCAATGATCCCGTCACAAACAATCAATCAAACGATGCAAATGATCCCGTCGCTAACAACGACGCCGCTGCCGACAACAATACTGTGCCGGAAACCGTGCCAGTCCCGGCTCCGGAAAGCGAAGCACCGGCGTCTGACGATGCAGGCGCGGATACAGATGCACAACAACAAACTGATGATACCGGCGACAACTCCGACCGAGACGAGCAAAGTAACGGCGAGCAAAGCAATGGTGATCAAGTTAGCGACGATGCCGGAAGCAGCACCTCTGATGGCGGACAGACCGGCGACGATGCCAGTAACGATGCCAATAACAACGATAACGGTCAGGACGATGGCGGTCAGAGCAATGAAGAACAGACCAGCGACGAAGGCAGTAACCCCGATGGCGGGCAGGTAAGCGACGACGGGCAGGTAAGCAACGACGGACAGGTAAGCGACGACGCCGGTAGTAGTTCCTCCGACGGCGGAGTAACCAATGACGATGACACATCAAACGAATCTGCCAATGACACTGCAAACGACTCACCTGACCAATCCGCTTCCGACGATCAGGGCTCCGAACCAGACAGGGTAACTGATGCAGGTGACTTCCAATCTGACAATGCCGGTGGCTCAGTGCTTCGCACCTCCACACTAAGCGCACCATCACAGGAGAACATTTGCACAACTGCAAGCAATCAGCAAAATTTCTCTGACACGCAAGCGGGCGACTTCATTCTGCACAACAACGCATGGCGTCCTTTCCGTGCATTTCCCAATTACGAGTGGACGCAGTGCATTTACACCAATACCAATGGCGCCGTTGTCGGCTGGAACTACGACTGGGGCCCGGGACAAACCGGAATCAACGGCAGTACCACAGCTTCCGGTGACTTCTATGTTCGCTCATACCCTGAGTTAATCTACGGAGTTAAAGACGAATTTCGAACCAGCGCACCAAAGTCAGTCACCGGATTACCCGTAGAGTTAGCCAGTCTGCCAAATATTACAATTGACTACTCGTTCGATGGTCCAGAATACGGTGAAGCAAGGACTGTCGATGCGTCGAACAATCCACGCTTCCCGAACGGTACCAGCATCTCTGGCGAACGAAATATCGCTATAGAATCTTTCTTGTATAATAAAGACGCCGCCGGCGAGTGCTCTGAAGGCATCGTGACCCGAAACGGTGGCTCCAACCATACCTATGAGATCATGGTGTGGCTCGACGCAGGTGCCGAGCGCCTGCCTGCCGGCCCGGCTGACTTCGTCACCGACCTGACTATTCGAGGCGAACCCTACAAGGTTTACACGAAAGGGGCAGACCCGCGCTACATCGCTTTCGTCGCTCAAAACCCGCAAAACTCCGGCACTGTCTTCTGGAACGACTTCGTCGACTGGGCCAAAGACAATGCGCACCGGGTGCAAGAGCGCTTCGGCGCCCGCAGCAACTCCGACCAGATTCAGGACGACTGGTGTGTTGCCAACATCCTCGTTGGGACAGAAATATTCTGGGGTGCCGGAAATCTCGACATCTACAACTGGACAATCACCCAGCGCCGGTAAACCAAAGCGTGCTCATCAAACAAAAAAGCCGGCAATAGCCGGCTTTTTT
>CALGNZ010000125.1 GCA_937957915.1 uncultured Granulosicoccaceae bacterium
CTGATGTTACTGCAGGTATTCGGGTTCCTGCTGCGCCAGTATTCGCTTAATGGCCTTGAAATGCCGATCGGCCACTTGCTTTGATTCCTGTTTTTGCTGGTCCGCTGTCTTGTCGATGACATCTGCCGGTATGTCGAGCAACTCTCTGCCGGTAGACATCGCGAGTACCTGAAACATTGCTGCGCGTTCCAGATAGTAGAGATCATTGAAAGCCTCTTTCATCGTGGGGCCGGTTACGGTGACGCCGTGGCCGGCCATCATCAGGATAGATTTGTCATCCATCATTTTAGCCAGACGGTTGCCTTCATTGCTGCCCAGCGCTAGTCCGTTATAGGCGTTGTCGTAGGCTATGCGGTTATGAAATTGAAGTGCGTTTTGCTCGCACATTTTTAATTCGGTGTCCGCCAGTAAGGTCAGCGCTGTGACATAGGGCTGATGGGTATGCAAAACAACAGTGGCACTCGGCACGTTTACATGAATACGGCTGTGGATGTAAAACGCAGTGTCTTCAACGGTGTTGTCGCCTTCCAGCACGGTGCCCTCTGCGTCGCACAATACCATTGATGATGCGGTGACCTCGGACCAGTGCCAGCCATACGGGTTGATTAAAAACAGTTCGCCGGTGATTTCCCCTTTGTCGTTGGGTACAGCCAGTGAAAAATGATTATCCACACCTTCATTGAAATTCTCCCGGGCGGCCCAGCGCAAAGCGGCGGCAAGGTCGGTTCTTAACTCATAGTGACTGAGTTCAGTGCTGATTTGCTGATTGGCGGCTGATTGAGGCATGTTTTGCTCCTGAGTTGATCGGGCATTTTTTGCAGGGTATCACTGTATCGAAACCCTTGGAATGGCGGCGTGCAGATAATCAGCACCAGTAAGAATACCGGCGGGCGCGCCAGATTGTTGTCTTCGCTTGCGAATTCGGCATAACACCCGCTGTCGGCGGCTTGCATATCCCTGATTGGCAGATCGCGTACAAGCCGCTGTTGTTCGCGCGGGTTAAGCCAGTTTTCGCAGGCATCGTGCGCAGGGTTGGAGGTTCATAATGGTTGGAGGGAGTGTTCAACCCCTGGTGGCAGTACTGACTGCGAGCAAAGGCGCGTTGAATTTCTGGCGAACTATCTGGAGCGACAATTCAGGAGTGCGACCGGGTTTTACTTTGATTCAAAGCGATATGAAAATAATGCCGCTACAGTGCGACAAAAAAGCATCATTGAAAGTGTCGGGGCTTTGGTGCGATGCCCTTCCAGGTAGAAGGGCTGCGGTAACTCTATAACGAGAAAGCTAGAGTGGTTACTGGCAACTTACCGGATGCGGTAATTTGGTTCTCTAGATAGTGAGGGCGAGTGTGGTCTCGCCTATTCGTTTACTGCTTCTGGCAATTCGGTGCTTTTGGTTTCTTTGTCAGCGTTTTTTTCTTCGGTGTTTTGATGAGCAATTCGCTGGTATACCTCCTCCCTGTGTACTGAAACTTCTTTCGGTGCATTGATACCAATACGAATATTGTTGCCTTTCGCGCTGAGAACGGTGACTGATACTTCATCACCTATCATCAACGTTTCACCAACTCTTCTTGTTAAAATTAACATTATAACTCCCTGTTCATCCGGGTCGTATGCGGGGAATCGCCATTAGCGCTTCATTCTATTACTACGTATTACTGATACAGCTACCTGTTACTTCTTACTATCTGGACTTCTGTCCAGCACCTGTCTATGCGTTGGTCGACTGCTAATGACCGATAGAATGAGCGCTCGATATTTGTAATTTACAAACCATACCGCCTGCGTCTGAAAGCTAAAACCGTGCCTGATGTTCATACTGGTTTGAGTACACGTCACTGACAAGAATCCCATTGCCAGGTTGCGCCATTAAGGTCGCGTTTGCAGCGGTCTGCAGGCACCGGAAAAATAAGCAGTGATGATTGTGATGTTTCGTGGCAGATATTCGATCAACGACAGTGAATAGCTGCTTTTTTACGGGTATAGACTGTAATAGCTGGTCGACAGCTCTCAGGCGCACCAGATTATCTCCGCGCAGACTATTGCTTTGCATAGTGACGTAAAGTTGGTAGGTAAATGTGGAAACAAACGTAAAGTTGTAAGGTTTGCGGGCGATTAACCCGTCGAGTAGTCATTGCGATCCGGTTGGTGTTGTGCCTGACAGGTAAGAAATGGTCGGTATTGGATGGGTGTGCAGGTGTGGCTAATCCAATGCCAGTTTGTCCATGACCGATGTTAATCGATGCAGCGCCAGCCGGGTCGCTCGCTAATCGATTCAGGAAGGATCGTTTCATCATCACCGCAGGCAAGTGACAGCTGGTCGAATGACAAGCCTGTTACTCGTGACAGATCCACCGACTTTACATTGGTGAGGTACAAATAGGCTCCAGTTAGCTCGACATCCTCCAGTGTGGCACCCCGAAAGTCTGCCCTTGCCATATAAGAGTAGGTTAGCGAGATTCTTTTCAGGGTGGCGCCGGTAAATTTGACTCTGCCAAACTCGGATTTGTCCATTTTTGTGTCTATTAACAGGGCATCGCTGAGGTTGGCCCGCGAGAACTCCGCTTTAGTCAGGTTGGCACCAGTCAGGTTGGCGCCTGAAAAATCAGCTCGGTAGCCCAGCGCTTTGGTAAAATTGGCGCCCGCCAGATTAGCGCCCTGCATTTTGCTGCGAACCAGAATCGCGCGGCTCAGGTTCGCCTGCGACAAGTCAGCGCGCTGCAGATTCGATGAACTGAAATCGGTCGAAATAAGCTCGGAGCCTGTCAATTTCCTGTCTTTCAGAATTTTGTTGGTTTTTTTACAGCCGGACCAATCGACCGCCGGTGCGGGTTTGGACGTGCAGCCGGCAATTGCCACCTGTGAGTGCAACAGGCATCCGGCAATAAAACAGGCCGCGGTCAGGATGCTGTGTCTCTTTTTCATGGGTCTGTATCCTTGACTGGGAATTCGTGAATCGAATTCAGACTGCTTTTGACGACATTGGTTTCAATATGAATACAATAGCATGCTCACAGGGCGATGAGCCGCAGGCTCTTGCTGACCAGCACGTGCGGCCGTGCCGAACCCGCTTCTGTACCTATTTGTCTGAATCCGGTCGTTTGAGAGGCCGATGTGGAGCGGCGGGCGTGTTATCGTTGTAGTCGGGTTCTGTCCGCGGTAATCTTGTATTAGCGGGGCGGGTGCATTGCGCCAGGGGTTCGACTACCACGACCCGTCATCGCGGCGACTGTCGCGCAACTACAATTTTCTGGAGGAAGGTACTTGATGAAACTATCAACAGCAATCGCTTCATGTCTGTCAGGAGCGGCGCTGCTGGCATCTGGCTGGGCCAGTGTTGCAAATGCCAGTGACTGTGAGCCATTGAGACTGGGGGCGGCAATTTCTCTAACCGGAAAATACGCAACTAACGGAATACACGCCAAAAACGGTTATGAGTTCGCGATTAAAAAAATAGATGAGGCAGGTGGCGTCAACATTGGCGACAAGTGTTACAACTTCGACGTCACATACTACGACGATGAGTCAAAGGGCGATCGTGGTGCCACTCTCGCCGAGCGCCTGATCAATCAGGATAAAATTCAGTACATGCTCGGGCCGTACTCTTCAGGTCTGACCAAGGCTATTGCGCCGGTGACTGAAAAGTACAAAATCCCCATGGTTGAGGCCGAAGGTGCGTCCCGGTCTCTGTTTAACAAGGGTTACAAGTATCTGTTCGCCGTATTGTCTACATCAGAGCAATACCTGGCTTCGGCAGTAGCGCTTGCAGCAGAAAAAGCAGAAGAAGCCGGTAAAGACCCTTCATCGGTTAAAATCGCTGTTGCAGTAGAAAATGATCCGTTCTCACTGGATATCCGTGCGGGTGTGCTTGAAGATGCCGCAAAGTTCGGTATGAAGGCAGTCATCGACGAAAAACTCCCGCGCGATCTGTCTGACATGAGCGCCATTTTGACCAAGGTAAAGCTGCTCAAGCCTGATTTGCTGATAGTCAGTGGTCACTCCAAGGGCGCGGCTACAGCGGTTCGACAGATTGGCGAGATGAGAATCAACGTACCAATGATTGCCATCACTCACTGCGAAGCGGCTGATGTTACCGGCAAGTTTGGTGATACCGCCAACGATATTCTGTGTTCTACTCAGTGGGCAGAGACGCTGTCTTATGAAGATGAACTCTTTGGTTCTGCAGCTAACTACGAAACTGAGTTCAAAAGCGCGTATCCGGAATACGGTGACAAAAAAGTACCTTACCAGACTGCACAGGCTTCAGCCGCGGTCTATGTCTTCGCAGATGCGTTTGAGCGTGCAGGCACACTCGACAAAGAAGCGGTTCGCGATGCAATTGCAGCCACTGATTTGCAAACCTTTTACGGTGCAATCAAGTTCTCTGAAGCAGGTAACAATATTGCCAAGCCAATGGTGTTGCGGCAAATTCAGAATGGCGCCTACAATGTTGTAGCCCCGTCCAAGTTTGCCTCTCACGAGCTCAACTGGCCGCGTGAGGCCCAGTAAGCTTCTTTAGCAGCAATGCTTCTATAAAAATGTTCTTATAAAAAGCTCCAAGAATAGAGGCCGGAATTTCCGGCCTCTTGTGTTTTTAGCGCGGTACTTTAAAAACGTTACATTCAGTGCAGCCCGTGCACACGCGGGTAGATAGTTCACGCGTACTGGTTCGTTGCAGTTTCTGCTGGTAGTCAGCAGCTCGTTTTACAGCGAGTTCTGTCAGTACAGAGCCTGCTGTTAATTAAAATAATCATAGTGTTTCGGCAAGCCGGTAGTTCCGGAGGATCGATATAGATGGATCAAATTGTAAGCAATATTTCTCTGCTCTTTGAGTTTCCGGTGGTCAATCTGAAAATTCTGATTGATGGCCTGATGATCGGTGCGCTGTTTGCGTTGGCCGCTTACGGACTGGCACTGGTGTGGGGAGTGATGAATGTTAAGAACCTGGCGCAAGGTGACTTCGTTATCGCCGGAGGATACGTCGCCTGGTGGCTGGCTGGTTTGGGTTTACCACCACTACTGGGTGTGCCAGCAGCATTTATTGTGATGTGGGGTATTGGCTGGGTCTGCTACAAGCTGGTTATATCACGGGTGATCGAGCGCGATCTTTTTACCTCCTTGCTGGCCACCTTCGGATTGGCCATCATGATTGCGCAAATACTCAATCTGTTGTTCGGCTCTGATACTCAGAGTATCAAGTTGCCGTACGACACAATTTATTTGGCCGACGGTTTTATTGATATACCCATCGCCAAACTCATTGGTGTCTGCATGGCGGCTGTGTTGGCGACAGGTGTCATTATCTTTATGAAACGCAGTCGTATGGGGCAGGCTATTCGGGCGACAGCACAAGACGCGCGAGCGGCCAGAGTGATGGGCATAGACACAGAAAAAGTGTATGCATTTACGTTCTCACTGAACTCGGCAATTTGTGGAGCAGCCGGGGCAATCATTGTCATGGTGTGGCTGATCCAGCCTTTTTATGGCATCACCTACGCAATACGGTCTTTTGTCATTGTGACAGCAGCCGGGCTCGGCAACCTGCCAGGTGTTATTGCAGCGGGGTTGGGTATTGGTGCTCTCGAGCAATATGGCGCACATATATTCGGCATTGGCTATCAACAGGCAATCGCCGTTTTGCTGCTGTTGCTGGTGTTGGTAATACGATTAATACAGCAGCGCCGCAAGCGCCAAAGCCTGCAATAGGGGATTGACAATGACAGCCTTAAGATATCTTTTGTACGCAGTGCTGCTGGTAATAACCGTACTGGCGCCATTTATATTTCCGGATTTTAGAACCCAGTTGGCTACTTTGTGGCTCATGATTATTGTCGCACTAACGTGGGATATGACGGGCGGGCAAATGGGTTATAACTCGTTGGGTAATATCTTCTTCTACGGTACCGGTATGTACGTGGCGGCAGTCATTGCTATCGGGCTGGTTTACGATGTGGGCGTGTACACCAGTGCTTCTGGTGGTGGCATTAACGAATTTACGCCGGTGCAGTACTTTGCCGGTATCGGGCTGGGTATGCTGGGTGCGGGGTTGTTCTGTGCCGCCTGCGCCATCGTCATTGGCTATATTACCTTTGGTCTGCGTGGTCCTTACTTCGCGATTGGAACGCTGGGGGTTGCAATTGCCGCCGGCGAACTGGTGTCCAACTGGGACTGGGTTGGTGGTGGTCAGGGTATCACCCTGCCTGTCTATCCGGCTGACCTCGACGAAGGCAAGCTGTTCTTCTACTACGTGTTTGCGATTATTGGTGTTGTTCTGTTTATTTTCCTGAAGTGGCTCTACAGCACGCGTTTTGGTGCTGCGATCAACGCCATCCGTGACGACGAAGAAAAAGCCGAGGCGATGGGTATCCACACCATGCGCTACAAGCTCACAGCGTGGGCGCTGGCTGCGTTTTTTGTTGGTTTGGTCGGTGCAATTTCCGCTTTCCAGCTGATCAGCTTTGAGCCTCTTGAAACCGCATACCAAACCATTAACCTGGGCATCTTTATGGTTGTCTGCGTATTGTTGGGTGGCAAGGGTACGCTCTGGGGGCCGGTGGTCGGCGCGATACTGTTCCACCTGTTTAAAGAAATTACCTGGAACTATTTACTCGGCTGGCAATGGGTGGCGCTCGGTGCGCTTATTGTTGTTACCGTGGTGTACTTTCAGGACGGTTTAATGGGGTGGCTCATGCATCGCAAGCCGGGCTGGTTTGGTATACGTATAGATGAAGGTTCTGACGGAGCGCGCAAATGAGTACCGTTATTGAAGTGCGAAACGTCGGTAAGTCCTACGGCGGAGTTGTCGCCAATAAAGATATTTCACTCGATGTAAAGAGCGGTGGAATAACAGGCCTCATCGGACCGAATGGTTCTGGTAAAACAACGCTGTTTAACTCGATAGTCGGCTACCATCCGATCGATTCCGGCTCCATAAAGTTTGAAGACCGCGAAATTTCAAAGATGAACGTGCAGGAAATTGCACGGCTTGGTCTGTTGCGTACGTTTCAGCAAACACGCATCTATGGTGCGATGAACTGCGTTGAAAATATGCTGATCTCACTGCCGCATCGCAAAATGAGCCTGATGGACTCGTTTAACCGCAATACCAGAGCAGACTATGACCGTGCGGATCAGTTGCTCGAGTTTGTTGGTCTGTATGAAAAGCGCTTTTTGCGTTCAGGCTCACTGTCGTTCGGACAGCAAAAGCTGCTCGAGTTTGCAATGGCGTTAATGAACGAGCCATCCTGTTTGCTACTCGATGAGCCAACAGCGGGCATCAATCCGACATTAATCAACGGCTTGATTGATCGCCTGAAGCGAGCTAACTCTGAATTTGGTATTACGCTGTTTATCATTGAGCACAACATGCGTGTGATCATGAACATGGCTGACCATATTTATTGTCTGGCGCATGGTGAAATGCTGGCTGAAGGCGCGCCGGAGCAAATTCAGAATGATCAGCGCGTGATTGACGCCTACCTGGGAGCGCATTAGACATGAGCGATTCTGATACCCGAGATAGCAATACCGGTGATAGCAAGAATGGCGGTTCTGAAAAAAACATTCGAGGCTACGGCGGTGGTGATGTCGACGCAGTAATCTCGGTCGAGGAGGTAACACGTCAGGCCGCGGCCATTGCAGAAGACATCAGTATCGATCAGCTCGATGCGCTGGCAGGCAACGAGGCCTTTGTTTCGATCAATAATCTGCATGCTGGTTACGGCCAAATGGAAATTCTGCACGATGTCAGTTTACGGGTTGGCAAACGGCAGTCGCTGTGCCTGATCGGACCCAATGGTGCGGGCAAGTCAACCGTGCTGCACGCCATCTTTGGCTTCAACAATATCTTTTCAGGTTCTATCACCATTGGCGGCGCTGACGTCACTAAATTATCGCCAAATGAAAAGCTGGCGCAGGCGGGAATCGCCTATATTCTGCAGGATAAATCGATCTTCCCGGGTATGACAGTCGAGGAAAATCTGTGGATGGGCGGCTTTTTAAAGGAGCAGCCTGCGGAGGCAAAGGCCGAGGCCGAGCGCATCTTTGACAAGTACCCGCGCCTGGCAGCCCGTCGTAAGCACCTGGCCAAAGTACTGTCTGGCGGCGAGCGCCGGTTACTCGAAATTTCGCGGGCGCTGGTGATGAACCCGGAAGTGCTTCTGGTTGACGAGCCGTCCATCGGTCTGGAGCCGCGCTTCATTGATATGGTGTTTGAAATTTTGCACGACCTGCAACATAACGAAGGCAAAACCATCATCATGGTCGAGCAAAACGCCAAAAAGGGTCTTGAGTTTGCCGACATAGGTTACGTTCTGGTTAGTGGTGAGGTCGCTATAGCGGGCTCTGGCAACGAATTGCTGGCTAACCCCAAAGTGGGTGAGCTATTCCTCGGCGGATAGTCGGCGTAGAATTCGGGAACCTTTATTTATCCCGGATTTATCATGGCGACGCGTGTAAAAACCGTAGCAAACTTAACGCATTCAATCGCAGCGTTTGCGGTTCTGGCAGCCCTTTCACTTACTGCCTGTGGTGGCAGCAGCGGCGTTAACGGAGGCGGTACGGAAAACCCCGTTGTGCCCGAGGAGCCGGAGGATTTAATTCCCGAGCCGGTCGTCAGTACCGCAGCGCTATCAATAGACGAGGCTGATGCCGCCGGTATCACGGAGCTGTTGAAGTACCGGATGCCCTCTGTTGACGGCGACATTACCATCGCCAATGCCGTGGTCCTGATTCCACAGGGTGACGCGCCGGAAGGGGGCTTTCCTGTCATCGGCTGGGGGCACAAGGCCGCAGGTGTCGCCGACTCATGCGCACCCTCTGTTAGTGCCAATTTGCGTGGTACCTCAGCCTATCTGAATCAACTGGTCGAAAATGGCTATGCGGTGGTGGCTGCGGACTTTGAAGGGCTGGGCACCGACGATGCACATCCGTATCTGCACCTGGCCAGTGGCGGTCGTTCTATCTTGTACGCAGTCAATGCCGCAGTAGCGGAGTATGAAACTCTGTCCAGCAGATATGCTGTGCTGGGTCACTCACAGGGTGGTCATGCGGCACTTGGTGCCGGTGAGCTGGCCGACGAGCTGCGAAATATAGAGTTGACCGGCGTCGCGGCGATCGCGCCACCATCACAGGTTGCAGATCAGGCGCTCGCCCTCAATGCCATCATTGCCGATTCCAGTCGCAGCCCGGCTGATCGGGTTCAGGCGGCGGGTGTGTATTTAATTAACTCGGCGCTGATGTCAAAGGGCGTTGAGGCAGTGAACGCGGAATTTAATATCGAGAGCATATTTGGCAGTAGAGGTGACGAGTTGCTGAACAGTCTGGAGTTCAGCTGCATCGATGGGCTAATCAACAGCCTGGTGTCTGCAACGGCGGGCGCGTTGCTTGTCTCAGGCAGCGTCGACAGTATCATCTCCACACAGGCCAGTGAGGATCCGGCGATTCAGCAATATCTGAATGAACTGGAGCCCGGTGGTAAATCAACTGACGCGCCGATTTGGCTGATGCAGGGGCTATTGGATGAGACCGTGTTTCCCCAATCTACTGCAGCGCTCAACAATCTCCTGACTGGCCTCAATGCCACAACACCAAGGATCATCGAGTATCCCAGTGCTGATCACACGACCGTCGTCGAGCAAAGTTTTAATGATGTACTGGCCTTCTTGGCAGTGGTGTTTAACGCCGAGTAAATCAGTTGGGGAAATTGAATTGCCTGCCACTGGAGGGCATCTAGCGAGTTAGACTTATGATCCGGAGTCATTGCCATAAATGTTGCTGGCACCGGCTATAGTTTGAGACTGTTAACTGGCATTATCCCTTGTATAGCGCCAAGGCATTAGCCGTAGTCCGTTCGGCCAGCTCTGCTACAGGTATACCCATTATCTCTGCCACCCGTTCCGCGACCTGCACGAGATAGGCGCTTTCATTGCGTTTGCCCCGGTGCGGTGTCGGGGCCAGATAGGGCGAGTCGGTTTCGAGCACGATAAGGTCAAGGGGCACTTGTGGCAGTACTTCAATGTGACTGGTTTTTTTGAAGGTGGCAACGCCGCCAATGCCAATATAGAAACCACCCAGCTCGGCCACACGACTGGCCTCGTCCGCGGTGCCGCTGAAGCAGTGGAAGACACCGGTTAGCGATTCATCGTTCTGTTCGGCAATAAGTGCATAGGTGTCGTCGAATGATTCTCTGGTGTGCAGCACAATGGGTAGCTGATGTTTTTTTGCCAGACTGATCTGCTGTCTTAACGCATCGTGCTGTTGCTCTTTGAAGGTGAGATCCCAGTGATAGTCGAGCCCGGTTTCTCCAACGGCAACGTAGCGACCGGTTGCGAGTTCCTCTTCGACATGGTCAACCTCTGCCTGATAGCCATCGGCGTCTACATGACAAGGGTGAAGGCCAATCATCGGGAAACAATGTTGCGGAAATTCAGCAACCAGTTCATTCATGGCGTCGGTCGTGTCTTTGCTGATATTTGGCAGATACATGCGGTCAACACCGGCGTCGATGGCGCGCTGAATAACCGCTGTTCGGTCTTCGTTGAATTTGTCGGAAAACAGGTGTGTGTGGGTATCGATTAGTTGCATGTTGCCAGGCTGGTTGATGATGAAAATGGTGAGTGCAATATACAGCATGTACACAGCGGGAATTTCTGCGTTTAGCAATAAATGTTCGTTGTCGAGGCGGGGTCTGGGAGGTTAGGCCCCGGCGAGCGGTGCGCTGTCGCGCAGCTAACGAAGGCATGAAAGTAGTGGCGACAGGCACTTCGAGCAGAGTGAGCGTATTATGAGTTGATGGTTTGGTGCGGTTCGTTTCCCTCACCACACCCTACGTGAAAAAGCAATTCGACAATATCGTAAAAGGTAAATACAGGAATAAACAGAGGGTAGGGTGTGCTGAGTGGTGCGAAGCGCACCAGCTTGTAAGTGGTTTAAAGAATTTCGATACAAGAAATCATCAATCCACTACGAACTTGCGCTCCTGCTCTTGCTCTTTCCGCGTTTAATCACTCTAAAAATGCCGCAGGCACCCTTGGGCTGATTGGTCGCAACAAGACTTTTGGTTACTTTTCGCCCGTGGTTAGTAAAGAGTGACTCTGCCTGAAGGGCATGTCCTTTTTGCTTTGTTTTTGGTCTTTTCAAAAATGAAGCCCCCTCGTAGGGGATGTCCTGCTTGAGAAACCTTGTTAGCAGCGCGACAGCGCACTGCTTGCCGGTGCGGACTCTTCTATGTCCAGATGAGTAGAATGACCGGTACGGCGATCGTGACAATAATAATGTCGAGTGGCAGACCAAGTCGCCAGTAATCACCAAAGCTATAGCCGCCCGGCCCCATAACCAGTGTATTGGACTGATGACCAATGGGGGTTAGAAACGGTGAAGCGGCTCCGATGGCGACCGCCATCAATAATGCATCCGGGGGCAGGTTCAGATTTATAGCAAGGGAGTAGGCGATTGGCGCCATTAATACCGCCGTCGGTGTATTGTGCACAAGGTCTGACAGCAGCATTGATATGATGATAACCAGTGC
>CALGNZ010000126.1 GCA_937957915.1 uncultured Granulosicoccaceae bacterium
AGAGCAAATAACGGTTAACAAGAGCAACCCACGCGGCCTGTGCCAGATAAAAGCCCGCAAACAGTCACAACGAAAATGAAAACTATAAATGGCTAACGAGGCTTCCGATACTTTCGAGCACCAATCCTTTACCGAGGACAAACGTCATCTGCAATGGCGCTCGGTCGCGGCAACCGAATTAGGCTTCGTACGCAGTGTCAACGAGGACGCCCATCTCGACGCCAGAGAAAAGAATATCTGGGTGGTCGCTGATGGCATGGGCGGGCACAGTTATGGTGACGAGGCCAGCCGCACCATCGTCGACCAGCTGATCAGTTTCAACCCGTCAGAGCATCCGAAAAGCAGCGTCCATGATATTCGGGACCGGCTCGTGCAAGCCAACACCATCTGCCGCCAACGCGGTCAGGGTCAGGTGATGGGAAGCACCGTTGCGGCTCTGTATGTTCACGACCCCTACTGCTTTTTCCTGTGGGTGGGAGACAGCCGCATTTATCGCCTGCGCGGTGACACCCTCGAGCAACTGACAGAAGACCACAGCTTTGTGCAGGAACTGGTGACACTGGGTGAGCTGCGCAAAGAAGACATGGAGCAACACCCTTCCTCGCACATTATTACCAGGGCAGTTGGTGTTCATGACGACCTGCAGCTCGCGATAGACCACGCTCTGGCAGAACCCGGTGATCGCTACCTGATTTGCAGCGATGGCTTATACAAGGACGTAACAGAAGACGAAATAGCAGAAGCGATGAATCGAATCTCAATAGATGATGCGCTTAAAACCATGGTTGACCTGGCACTCGAACGTGGCGGCAGAGATAACACCACCGCCATCGTCGTTCAGGCAGCGAACGCCTGACCGAACATCAGCAACAAGCGCTATGCTGACTCCAGCCTGTCATCCTCGGCCACTGTAGTTTCTGTGAAGCGTAATTCGCCATCCTGAAAGTCAATGGAAATTGTGTCACCCGCAGCAAACTCCCCCTGCAATATTTCCCTGGCAAGCCGATTCTCAAGATGCTGCTGAATTGCGCGGCGTAACGGTCGTGCCCCGTACACCGGATCAAATCCGGCTTCACCCAGCATATCAAGCGCGCTTTCGGATACCTCTATTGTTATGCCGTTAGTCTCCAGACGCCTGGCCAGCGATGCCACCTGAATCGCTGTAATCTGGCGAATATGATCACGCTCCAGCGGATGGAAAACAACGACATCGTCAATTCGATTGATGAACTCCGGTCGAAAATGACTGCCAACAATTTCAAGTACAGATGCTTTCATATCGTCATAGTTAGCAGCACCCGCCTTCTCCTGAATCACGTGACTGCCAAGGTTGGATGTCATCACGATTACGGTATGGCGGAAGTCGACCGTTCTGCCCTGCCCGTCTGTTAACCGACCATCGTCGAGCACTTGCAGCAGAATGTTGAACACGTCGGGATGCGCTTTTTCGACTTCGTCCAATAAAATTACTGAATACGGTCGCCGCCGCACGGCCTCAGTCAGAAACCCGCCTTCATCGTGCCCCACATAGCCCGGAGGCGCGCCGATCAGTCGCGCAACAGAATGCTTTTCCATGAACTCGGACATGTCGAGTCGAATCATTGCATCAGAGCTGTCGAACAGAAAATTGGCCAGCGCTTTTGTCAGCTCGGTTTTACCCACACCGGTTGGCCCAAGAAACAGAAACGAGCCATTCGGCCGTTCTGGCGGCGCCAACCCGGCTCGCGAACGCCTGACAGCATCAGACACCACGGTGACCGCTTCGTGTTGACCTATCACACGCTTGCCAAGCTCCTGCTCCATGCGCAGTAGTTTTTCGCGCTCTCCTTCGAGCATCCTGTTAACCGGAATGCCGGTCCAGCGCGCAACGACCTCGGCAATCTCATCAACCGATACGCTATTTCGCAACAGTTGCAAATCCATTTGATCCTGATCAGCCGCTTGCTCCAATTGCTTTTCCAACGCGGGAATTCTTCCATACTGCAATTCTGACATGCGTTCGAAATCACGTGCACGGGTTGCCGTTTCCAGTTCCACGCGCGCCCGTTCAAGCTCTTCTTTTATATGGCTGGCACCCTGCACCACAGCTTTTTCTGCATTCCAGATTTCTTCAAGGTCTGCGTACTCTTTTTCCCGCGAGTTGATTTTTTCCTCAAGCTCGGCCAACCGCTGTCTGGAACCTTCGTCTTCCTCCTGCGACAGCGCCTGACGCTCAATCTTCAATTGAATAAGTCGACGTTCGAGTTTATCGAGCGCCTCGGGCTTTGAGTCGATTTCCATGCGGATTCGGCTGGCAGCCTCGTCAATCAGATCAATCGCCTTATCAGGCAACTGACGATCGGCAATGTAACGATGTGAAAGTGTGGCCGCTGCAATGATTGCCGGGTCGGTTATATCTACCCCGTGATGAACTTCGTAACGCTCTTTTAACCCACGCAAAATAGCAATGGTGTCTTCTACGCTGGGCTCATCGACGAGTATCTTCTGAAAGCGCCGTTCCAGCGCTGCATCTTCTTCTATGTATTCACGGTACTCATCAAGCGTGGTCGCACCTATGCAATGTAATTCACCGCGCGCAAGAGCAGGCTTTAGCATATTGCCTGCGTCCATAGATCCTTCTGCTTTACCTGCCCCGACCATCATATGGATTTCGTCGATAAACAAAATCACCTGGCCTTCCTGTTTTGAAAGGTCATTGAGCAGCGCTTTCAGGCGCTCTTCAAACTCACCACGAAACTTTGTTCCCGCTATTAGTCCCGCTAAATCAAGAGACAACAATCTCTTGCCTTTAACACCTTCAGGCACTTCGCCCTTTATTATGCGTTGCGCCAAACCCTCGATGATGGCGGTTTTCCCAACGCCAGGCTCCCCAATCAGAACCGGGTTATTTTTTGTTCGTCGCTGCAATATCTGAATAGCCCGTCGAATTTCGTCGTCACGGCCAATAACCGGATCAAGTTTTCCCTGCTCGGCACGTTCAGTCAGATCGATGGTGAATTTCTCCAGCGCCTGCCGATGCTCTTCTGCATTTTGGTCAGACACAGTCTGCCCCCCACGAACGGTCTCTACCACTTCTTCTATGCGTTCGAGCGTGCCACCGAACTGTTGGATCAGTTTGGCGAGTTCACTATTTTTGTCCTGCATCAATGCAACCAGAAATAACTCGCTGGAGATAAACTGATCTTTCTTTTTCTGCGATAGCTGATCGGTTGTATTGAGTAATTTGGCAAGATCTTTCGCAATATGCATCTCGCCTGCCGCGCCGGATACCTGCGCTATTCGATCAATCTGCTTACCCAGCGCTGATCGCAGACCATTCACGTCTACCGACGCCTGGGTCAATAGATGACGCACACTACCGCCCTGCTGATCAAGAAAAGCAATCAGCAAATGTGCAGGTTCTATAAATTGATGTTCACGACCCAGTGCCAGCGATTGAGCATCCTGAAGTGCCTGCTGAAACTTGCTGGTGAGTTTGTCCATTCTCATGGTTTCCACCTCTTATGTAATTGTCTAATGAGGCTGGATATGTGGACTTTTTTTGCGCAATTCAACGGCTTGCCGTAATACCAGTCAGTACGTAAGCACTCAGGTGCGCCAGACAAGAGTTGCCATTCTGCCGCTCTTACCATTATCGCGACGATGCGAAAAAAACAAATGCTCGTCACTGACCGTGCATACTCGATCTGACTCGATGTTCGAGACCCCCACTTCCTGCAAACTCAGTTCTGCGATCGCAAAGATATCCGCGTAACATTTTTCTCGATCAACTGCCGAAGCATTAAAACAGCCTGAAAAAACCGGGCTTTTATTAACAAAAGCCTCACGGACCTCATTACCTACCTCGAAGTTAACAGGACCAATAGCAGGCCCCATCCAGGCTATTAGTTCGTTTGCAGATACTGGCAACATTGCAACAGTCTTTTGCAATATGCCGGTGGCGAGTCCGCGCCATCCTCCGTGAATTGCGGCAACCACAGTGCCACAGCGTGATGCCAGCAAAACAGGTAAACAATCCGCAGTCATTATTGCCAGCACTGTATCGGGCTGATCGGTCCAGCAAGCATCCGCCACGGGTGGGGCCGATTGGTTTTCGATACCGAGGGTACCGGAGTCGTTTGTGACGGCGTCTACATAGAGGACTTCATTACCATGAACCTGTTCGAGCCAGACGGGTACTGCCGGCAATTCAAGATGCTTTACCAACAGACTTCGGTTTACCTCAACCTGCTCAAGACTATCACCAACATGGGTGCCAAGGTTGAAACCGGCAAAAGCACCCAGGCTACCCCCACCGATTCTGGTGGTACTGGCCGCCAACACATTGGACGGTGCAGGCCACTTCGGTGTGATAATTGTCGGGGCGACTGTTGAAGTGATTTCAGGTTTTTGCAACGCGCAACGCCTCGATCAAAGTCTGCATATCCTGTGGTAAAGAAACCTGCCAGCGCATGTCATCACCTGTTTTCGGATGCCTGATACCAAGTTCGGAGGCATTAAGCGCCTGTCTCGGAAAAGCCAGCACCGCGTGCCTGGCGGTTTCGCTAACAGCGGGAATTTGCCTTCGCCCACCGTAAACCGTATCGCCAACCAGCGCGTGTCTGATATGCGCCATGTGCACTCTGATCTGATGGGTTCGCCCCGTTTCGAGCTTTACCTTTATGTGGCTGTGACGCTCGAATTTCTCGGCAACACGATAGTGCGTCACAGCGACCTTGCCGGCTCCAGTGACCGCCATGCGCTTGCGATCAACTCTGTGT
>CALGNZ010000127.1 GCA_937957915.1 uncultured Granulosicoccaceae bacterium
GGCCTTTCGCGAGCATTTAGCGAGCAACCACGATCTGTTGCAGGAAATATTTGTAAAGCTGAAAGCGACCACAGCTATCGATTTCTCGCTCTATAAGCCCACCACAATCGCGCGCCGTATCGAACACAGGATGGGCATAAACAACATAGAAACGCTACCGGTCTATGCGGAGCTCCTCAGCAGCAGACCGGAAGAATTTGATTTACTAAAATCTGACCTGTTAATCGGTGTTACGCAATTTTTCAGAGACAAGGAACCATACCTCGAGGTTGCAAAATCTGTATTACCTTCGATTCTGGAGAGTAAATCACCTGAATCCGCCATACGTGTATGGATGGTGGGGGTGTCGAGTGGTGAGGAGCCATACTCTCTTGCTATGCTGATCACCGAGCTGATGGAAAGAGACAATAGCTCCATTCCGATAAAGATATTTGCCAGTGACGCAGACAGCGATGCCATCGACTACGCATCTGCCGGGGTTTATCCCCCTAATATACAAAACGATATCAGCCCACAGCGCTTGAGCCGGTTCTTCAAGGCAGATGAATCCGGAAACTATGTGGTCAGTAAACAGCTTCGCAATATGATTGTATTTGCCACGCACAATGTGCTCGAAGATCCACCGTTTTCACAAATGGACCTGGTCGTTTGTCGCAATATGCTGATTTATTTCCAAACCGAGGCGCAGGAGCGAACCATTGCGCTATTCAACTTTGCCTTGCGCGACAATGGTTTTCTTTGGCTGGGCAGCTCCGAGTCCCTGGGTAGTCAGGCTGATAGTTTCAGTGAATTTAGCAGTTCATCGAAGATCTGGAGGAAAGCTCGATCAACAAGACTTCCGATCAAGCATATCAATCCGGACTACGTAAGACGCGCATCTGCCAGGGCATCGGCCACGGGTAACCAGGCCGGTCTTGGGCTTTCCCAGCGCTTCCCTCGTGATCAAAGAAATATCTATCAAAGTGTGCGTGATCGATTGCTGGAAGAGTATGGACCGGACGGCATTCTCCTGAATAGCAATCACCTGGCGTTACATGTGTTTGGAGACTGCCTCGACTTTCTGGGCCTGCATAGCGCGGGTCGGGTAACCACGCATATCGACACTCTGTTGTCTCCTGAACTTGTGGTTCCGGTTTCAACCTGTCTGTCGCGTCTGGCGGAACCGAACCGTGCGACCTATCGACTTGGGGGAGTGCCATTAACAAGCCAGGTTAATTCAGATCAAAAAAGCAATACTGCCGACGAGAAAACATTCACGCGCCTGGTAGATATTACCGTGCGCAGGCTAACTGACCTGTCGCGCACGGACGAAGTTTATTACCTGGTGCTTTTCTCCACGGTAGAGGGTACTCAGGACACTGAAGTCAGGCCCGGTAATCAGCATCACGACAACGACGAACAGTACAGCGCTGATACACATACGCGTGAGCGTTTGCGTGAACTCGACCTGCAACTCATAGACTCGCAGCACGAGTTGAGAAACGCCTACGCAGAACTGGACACAACAAGCGAGGAGTTGCAGGCCACCAACGAAGAATTGATGGCCGCAAACGAGGAGTTACAATCCACCAACGAGGAACTGCAGTCTGTCAATGAAGAACTGTACTCGGTAAACACAGAGTATCAGGAAAAAATATCTGAACTGATGGAGCTCAACACTGATCTTGACAACCTGCTCAATTCCACAGGCTACGGGATCATATTTCTTGACAGTACGCTGGCAATAAGACGATTTACGCCGAAGATGGCAAGGTTTATTAACCTGTTACCGGGTGACATTGAACGACCAATAACTGATTTTAAATTAAATATTCGCTACCCTGAAATGGTAGATGATCTCACTCGGGTTTTAGGCACCGGAGAATCTGTTGAAAAAGACGCCGCTACCCTGGACAAAGGCTCGATTTTGTCGATACATATGGCGCCTTACATCTCATCTGATAAAACCGTCAATGGCGTTGTAATGACGGTACGGGAGAACACCAAAATAGCGTAGCTATCCTGTTTGCGGGCAGACAAGCCTGAAAAGTAGTTGCGTACAATCACGAAAGCCCCGCTCAATTATGGAAATAAAGTCATCATATTCGCAATCAGGCGACGCTGAGCCCGAACCCGGGGACGGCGCTGCTTCTTTGCTGCTGGTCGACGATGACAATGTGCTGGCCGGGTTGTGGCAAACCTACCTGCAAAGACTGGGTTACCGCGTAGACTGTTGCGGCACCGTTGGAGATGCCGAAATTCTGCTTCAGAGTAATCGGTATCGATTGATCATTGTCGATTTGTTTTTACGCGAAGACGGACGCATTCTGGAGGAAGGTGGGGTAACACTGATAAATCGCGTCAGATTGAACGGTAACTTTTGCAAGGCCCATCCGCATCCAATAGCGGTGCTTGCGGTTACAGGAGCACCGGCACGTACGGGCGGAAAATTCAGCGCAGCGGACAGCATTAAGAATTTGTCCGATGGCATATTACACAAACCGATCAGGTTGGAAGCGCTGGGTCAGGAAATTCAACGTCTGATTGCGGCTACTGACTGATCAATGCATTACTCACTGCTCTACATAAGCCGGGTAGTAAACGCTGACAACGCTGAAGAGTTAGCTGCAATCCGGGAACAGTCAATTGAGCGTAATCAGGCGTGCGGACTTACCGGGTTGTTGCTCTGGAGCCATGACTATTTCTGTCAGATTCTACAGGGGGCAAAACCTGCAGTAGAGGAGACCATGTCGCGTATTGCACGTGATACGCGTCATATCGACCCCATCGTTTTACTGCGGACCGATCTGGCAGAGGCCCTGTTTCCTGGCTGGTCAATGGCAACCAGTCATATAGAGGATACTGCCATGGCAAGCCAGATTGCCCGAGCCTATCATGACCGCCTGGCTGATTTGAGTGTTGTTGACGGAATCATCGGGTTGATGCAGCAGTTTCAACAAAGCAGCCGGTATAAAACACCGATCGTCTACTCGCGCACTGGCGTTGATCAACAACTGGCGACACTTGCTGCCAGTAAATTTTCCGACAAACCGATCGAACAGGTGTTGCAACTGGGATGCTCTATTTTCAACGGGTGTGCGCTTGTTTTGCTGTTGAAAACTACCGGTGGACAAGAGCACTATTTAAGGTCGTCAGCAGGCATTAACACGTCAGAGGCTCGTTCGTTAGTTCCTCTGTTGACTGCCGGGCAGTCGGGCAAACAGTCACGTATCAATCGTCAATCCTTCAACGTTGAGTTACCGGTTTCTGCTGTCTATCACACAGCAGAGGGGTGTGAAATCAAATCGCAAGTTACTCCGGTAACCACGCAGGCCAGTGTCAGGCAAACTGCCTCTGCAAGCAGGTCGACGGTCATTGGATCACTATGGGTACTCTCTGAATCAGCGGCGACCGAGGCACAGGAGCGCATCGACAGGGTCGAGTTTTTCAGACTCGCAGATTGCCTGGAAAGCCTGTTGGAACAGAAGCTACAGTTACATGCCAATGAGTTGCTAAGGCAAATGTCTCGACGGCAGCAGCTGTCATTGGCGGCCGGCAATCGCCGACAGGAAATGGTGATGAATGTGGCGAGTAGCGCGATTGTAGCGCTGGACCGCGACTGTCGGGTATTGATTATCAACGATGCCGCACGTAAGTTATTCGGCGGAATGAACGAGCCGGTTCCGTTTCACTGGCCAGCATCAATAGAGTTTCTCTCGCCATGGTCTCTGGAGCCATTACCCGGCCCGAGTTGCCCGATTTATCTTACCGCTACCAACAGCGCTGCC